>VRUI01000053.1 GCA_019456225.1 Planctomycetota bacterium
TAGTTCATGCAAGAGTTACGATAACCGAAGGGAAAAAATAATTGTCGCTAAAAGGAAATTATAGTTGACGCTGGACAAATCGCCTCAATCGTCATAAAATCCCTATTACCTGCGGCTTTGATGGAAAATCAAATCAGCCTGCAATTTTCAGCTTTTTTTCGTGATTTTCTTTGGCTTTAAACAGGTCATAGTTCCTTTGAAGATTAAGCCAGAATTCAGCACTGGTCCTGAAAGCATCCGAAAGGGACAACGCCGCTTCCGGTGAGAGACCTCTTTTTCCGTTTACGATCTCGTTGACTTTGGCGTGTGACCAGCCAAGATGTTTTGCCAGTTTCGTCTGTGAAATGCCCATCGGCTCTAAAAACTCATACTGTAGTATTTCACCAGGATGAGCAGGTCTTCTATTTTTTGGAATCATAAGTTTGCCCTTTCAGGAGTGATAATCGACAATTTGGACGTCAAAAACATCTCCGTTTTTCCATATAAAAATTATTCTCCATTGATCATTTACTCTTATTGAGTAATAATCTTTCAAATCCCCTTTTAGCCTTTCCAATCTGTTTGACGGCGGAATCTTCAAGTCATTGATATCGTATGCAGCATTTAACATATCCAGTTTTCGCTGAGCTATATTATGAAGCTCTTTAGGGACTTTCCTGGATGCTTTGGAATTTACCCCATCAAAAATATCAACTGCTGTTTTATTTTTAAACGCTCTAATCATATTATACTATACCGTATAGTGATATACATGTCAAGGGAAACTACAAATATCCCCGAATATTTTCAAGGGAAACCCAATAATCAATCCAAAACCGGATCTGGCAGCATCAACTCCGTAATAATCGCTCCAATTGTCGCAAATATTGTAAACGCAAAGACTCGCCAAACTACCATCATCGTAATTATCCTCGCCGGCGTTTTCCCGTCCTGCTGGAAAAACTCCGTTCCACCTGCAAAAAACGATGTTATTGTCGCGTAAAGCACCCCGATCACCGCCCCGCACACACAAGCGGCAGCGATGCGTTTCCACAATATTGCCCCGCCGGCTCCGATTGTGACCACCGCACCTGCCGCAAACGGAACCAGAAATGCCAGATACCAAATGTCCTTAAGCCCCGGAAAAATCCCGGTGCTGTTGAATGCAACCTTATCGGCGACCGCGAATATCCCCGCCGCCCCGAGCGCCGCCAAACCAACATGCCAGTATCTCGGCGAAAGTTTGGCTCTAAACTCCTTGCGGCTTGCCATTTTACGCCGAAGCGTCAGCGGCCAGTTATAAAACAAACAGTAAACCCAATGCTCAAACAACGCCCCGCGCTCGCCAAAGACCGGAACAACATGCACCGCGTTAGTGGCCCAGTGCCCGGACATAAATCTCGCCAAAGTAGGATAACGATACGCCATCTGGATAGGAAACGCCAGGTAGCCGATATATTTGAAATAACTCAAAAATAACGCAACATTATAATCCTTGAAGTTACGGTCATAGATCGCAAGCCCGGTAGTATACAAACCCCTGCAAATCGAGCCCGGAGAAATCGGAATAACCTGAAAAAGAGCAAGTATCCCAACCGCCGCCGCCGTTGCTTCAGCCTTCGTCAATTCCGGATGCATCTTCACATACACCGCCGCGACAATTACAGAAACGATCTGCGTAACCGGCAGCGTCATTACATGAACAACAAGACTGAACAGATACCGCTGAATATAAGGCTCCTGCAATTGCGATTCAATCGTCGCAACGTCCTCGTCAGTGATTATATGCTTTTTTTTGCCCTCGACGAGCATATCCCGCATCCATTGCTCGCGCATTGCCTTGCTGAAATACAGCCTGAACGGCCGGACAAAAATAAATCCCAGCTTGGATTTGAAAAATGCCCAATCGGTCACAAAACGATGCAGCCCTACCGGCAGGATCGAAAATATCGAGTGAAAGAACATGCAGAAGACGCACTGGGAGACCTTTTCAGTTTTCTCTGCGGTCATCCGCCCATCCCTGTGCCAGCCGATAGCCTTCTCGATCAGGCGGCCCTTAACGGCTTTGCCAAAATAAACCGGGTTGAACATACTGCCATAATGCTTGCGATAAACACCATTCCACGCACACTTCCTGAAAAACCGTCCAAAGAATGGGATTATTCCGATTATATACGCAAAAAACGTAGCAAATTTTGAATTTTTGAGCTTCGTTTCGCCGGCTTCATCGATCTGATTGCGAAGTTTCCATCCGCTGATCGAATTGGAAAAGATACTCGCCCAAAGTTTCCCGCCCAGCAGCCGCAAGCCGTTATGCGTGACATCCGGGATCGAACTGCGATATATCTTCTCGCACTTCTTGAGGTCTTCGAGCATATCTTCGGTGCCCTCAAAATCTTTCGGATTGGCCGCGATGAACGCCTCAAGCTCGTCGATATTGCCGAGGTCAAACTGAACCAGCGAACCGCGGGCAACGCCTTTACCGATCAGGGCGAAATCACCCGGACTCATCGGCAAGAACGGAAGCAAAGTAAGCCCGGCCCGGAAATCAACCGCCGTAAGCCCTTTATCCGGCTCATCTTCCGTCGATGAACGCTTCAGGCAGTTCGGCTGACTCTTACACGTCGACCACTCGTACTGCCGGGCAAACTCATGGGCTCCGATATCATGGAGCAGTCCTACAAACTTATGCATAAATTCGTGTTTGGCCCGATACTCCGCCGACCCGAGTCTTTCCGGATCAACCTGTTTGCCGCGCCGCCATTTCTTCAAAGTATCAAGATTCTCATCGACCTCAAGCCTCCACGTCCGCCCCTCAACCCAGTCGCTGATCTCGCCGCAACTGCCCAAAGTCTCATCGACAAACAGCCCATGAACATCGTTAACGGCCTCCTCATCGGCAAACCGCGTCGCCGCCGCCCGCCGGATAAATTTCTGCCAGATCGCCCCGCTCCTTGCTGCCGCCGGGTTGACCTGAAGCTGAAACGGCCCCTGAAAACCGACTGCATAAAGCACGTTCCTGAACAAATTTGAAAATCCAGACGGGGGAATAAGGATCTTTAGAGCATACACCCCGCCAACGGCAAGACCGCCAATAGTGGCGTTTTCGCTATCGATATCGAGGATTTTGACCCGGTAGACCTGCCCTGCAAACCCGCCGCCGACAAATTTCTCTATCGAAAGACGCACCTTTGCGGCATCGGTACTGTCAACCGCCGAAACCTCATACTCAAGCTCGGTCCCCGCGTCATAATGCCCAACCCGCATAGGCCGGTGCAAACCAATATCATCAAACTTAGCAGCAAGCGATGTACAAACATCAACAGAATAATCAAAAGCCATCAGAATTTCCTAAAAACACAGGTCGGGCGATTAAATGAACACAAAGAGGCCGATCTGCAGCACGATCCCTGCAAAGACGCCAGCTAAGAGGTCATCGGCTAATACACCCCATCCATCCGGCAATTTTTCCAGTTTTCGTATCGGCCAGGGCTTTAAAATGTCAAAAAGGCGAAACAGCAGAAAACCGGCCACTGCCACGATCGCGATTTCTTTGTATCCGGAAGCGTAAGCTCCGATAAAAGTGACCGATTGACCGGCAAATTCGTCGGCTACGATTTCACCGGGGTCCTTTTTACCGGCGATCTTAACAATATCGGGCGTGAATTTAACACAAACAACCGACCCCAAAACCGCCAGAATGATCATCAAAACCGCATTAACAGCATAGCCGGTGCACAGCAGGCACATTCCGGCAAATATGATAACGGGCGGCATCGAACCCCAGGTACCGGAGGCGATGGGCATAAAACCAAGACCAAAACAAGATGTAAGCATACGTTTCATTGCAAAACTCCTATTATTAACGTCAATCCGGTTAAATCTACCACCTTTTCAACATTAATCAACCCCAATCATAAAAGTGTGACAAAAGGGTGAGCGATTATATTTTTGGGCAAATCCTTTGAGCAGCATAGCCGAAAATGGGCTATTCTGGACATTGCCGACATTTCCCACCTATGGTTTTGGCTGTTTTTTTGCAAATTAATTGAAATTAATTGACAAAAAACGAGAGAAATGCAGATATTTTGAACTATTTACCCCAAAAATGCGCGCTTTTGAACATATTTTGGCCCTTAATTCAGAGGATAAATAAATTCAACAAAGGTAGTATACCCGCTTTGCGGGCATTGGTAACAGGTTACAAGTGCGAAAGTAACAGGTAAAATTGAACCACTAATTCACACTGATTTGCACCTAATTCGGCCTACGATCGCTTGACAACTACACCTGTTCTGCATTTTTTCTTAACTTCTCACTAATATTTTAAGCTGTCAAATCTCACGATCCTTCAGCTTTCTATTTTCCTGAAACTACGACCTCATCGATATAAATATCGTCCTGATTACCGCTGGCATCGCATGTGAATTTGATTTTCATATCTGTTGGGAAATTATATGTTGATTCTGGTATAATAACCTCTTCAGAATAAAAGACATCATTCGAAAAATCAGTTCCCGATACCCATGTTTCTATTGTTTGCCAGGATGATCCGTCATAATACAACAGCTGAAAATTCTCACCTGTTTCCATGTTACTTGGGTAGTACCAGAATTCGACATTTATTTCGGTATAGCCGGGGCCGTGAACATCGATACCATTAGTAAGCCAGAAGGAGCTGGCGTCACCGGAGTCGTCCTGAATGTTGGCGGAATTGCTGCCCTGATGGGCGTAGAGTGGATCTGTCAGGATAGCGCAGTCGTCGCCGCCATCGGTATAATTGCCCCAGCCGCCTTCGAAGTCATCGTATGCTAATATATCCCAGCCAGCCCCTGCTACGCCCGGCGCCGGGCTGGCAGCTTTCCAGTTTTCGACGTCATTGCCATAGTCACTGCCAACCTTACGCTGGAGGCTGTCACCAGTACCGTCAGCACTTGTCGGCCATGGATCGTCGCCAACCGGATGCGAACCATCGCTGTAGTTTATCCGGTCAACGCGGATGTACTTTCGTTCCGTTCCGTCAAGATCGCCCGGCTTTGAAAGTTGTACCTTTTCGCCGCCATTGCTTAAGCTTCCCGATGTCCATTCGAATACCTGTACACCGCCAGGTGCAGGGCCGAATTCACCCTCGAACGCAGTGATATCCTTGACCAGAAGTATAACACCTCCTGCGGGGATAGATGTCGATGCGGGGAACTCGAAGGTAACGCCGTCAGTTATTGCCCAGGGCACACTTGTTATCGTGTCGTATAACAGCACAGACGAACCTGTAATATTGTGAAGCTCGAGATATTCAGCATCCCAGTCGCCTGCGAACATTTCCGGATGATACATTATCTCGGTAATGACTACCGGGCCGACGGATGGATATGCGTTGGCTGTGCCGTAGGTAGCTGAACTGGCCGGCGGGAAGTTATATGTACCTGTACTCTTTTGATGTCTGCCGAAGCTGACACCGTTCTCTGATGCTCCGAATGCTTCCGCCTGTCGGTATCCGGTCAGGTTGGTATTGGCGTCCATTTGTGAGGTCAGATATACCTCGTCGCCGTTCTCGCTCAATGCGAATGAGCCGCCGAAGTGATCATCCTGCGTTAAAACGACATAGCCGTTACCAGGTATCGACATCGAAGGTATCTGATACTTTGCGCGGTTATCCTTGTCATCGCTGAGATACCAGCCGGTAATATTTATCGCACTGCCGGTCGTATTATACAGCTCGACCCAGTCCTGCGGACTGGCATCTGTGTGAGCCATAACCTCGTTGACCATCACAGCACCCGGGTTGGGGATAATACCATCGTCACCGGACGAAGGCGAGCCGTTGAGATGTGCACTTGGTCGCCAGCCGTCTTTTTCTGCCCACGAATTCTGGTCAGTGCTGGATGGATTAATTACGGTCAGCGAATAACCATCGCCGTCCGTATTATCACGCCAGCCGTCCCTGAATTTGAAATCGTGGATAACTGTCCCTGCTGCATCTTCGAGAACGATCCGCTCACCTGAATTATCGAGCGAGCCGTCGTATTGACCAGCGACATTAAGAGAAGTGCCGTACTGAGCCTCGAAAGCTGCGATGTTCCTGACAGCTACGGTACGCTGCCCAGCCGCAAGGTCAATGTCACCGAATGTGAAATCTATACCACGGGTGAATTTAACCAGGTTAAGATTTATTATCCCTGGGCCGGTGTTTACGACCTCGATGAATTCCTCATTGGGGTCCTGCGGATGATACATGATCTCTGATATCCTCAGGTCATCCGCTATCGGGCCGACCGCAAAGATCGCATCTGTAAGAGCACTCCATTCACTGCCATCAAGAACACGAGCCTTGACAGTGCTGCTTTTGGTTAACACTTCTGTGGGATCACCGCCACCACCGCCATCTTCTGTGATTTCAATGTCATCAATCGCCATATCGCCTTGATAATTACCGGCCGCAACGCCTCGGAAACGAACTTTAAGCGGAGTACTATAGCCGCTTAGATCAACCGTCGCCTGCGTATAAGCTTGACCATTGGAGGTATGCTGCTGGCCAGATAGATTCCAGATGCCATCCGTCCATGAACCGCCGCTGTACACATCAACATTCAAGGTTCCCATATCAGAGCCATACATATGGTAATAGAATGATAATTGCAGATTCGTACCGCTTACTGGCGGACCTTCAAGAATCGCAGTATCACCTGCATCATAGGCCCCCCCTCCGCTGGAGGAGGTTTCCAGATACATATAATTGCTGCTTCCATTGGCTCCGGCCGAAGGCCCGGTATTACTCGACCCTGTTTCGCCGGAATTACGCGTCCAGTCATGTGTATCACCTGAGGAGACATTAATCCAGTTCCCCAGCCCCGACTCAAAGTTCTCGGATTGCGAGCCGCTCCCATCACCATAGATTGAGGCCGATGGATTCACCGCACCCCCAACCAAACGAGGATCACTGCCGTCAAGGGTGTAATAAGCTGTTCCAGTTGAATAATCCAGCGAAATCAAGTCAGTGTTTGTGACATACCCGCCATGCTGGAAGCTGCCGTTAACCTTAAATTCCGGCGCGTCAACATCAGGATACCAGCCGACATTTCTTAGCTGGCCAAGAACAATATCTCTTCTCACGGGAATATAAGAATTAATTACCCAGTCAACCTCACCGAGCCAGTCGTCCCTGGTTCTAGGAGGATTTGTTTTTGCATCTCCCCATCTTGCTGATTCGGCGATAATAGCCATATCGATCTGAGAAGCTCTTTCGGCAAAGAGAGACGCTGCATTGTCAGGATTCATAGGACCATCATTAAAAAAGAATTTATGCACATGGTCAGCGAATAACATCTTGTATTCAGGATGCACTATTAAGTGCTGATGGATCGTTTGAGGATTGAAGCCTATGCAGCAAGGTCTGACCTGCCATTGGGGTATGCAATTTCTATCAAAATTCATCAAAGCAGGATTTGTAAACGGTCCTACACGATTTCTATTTACATCGTGACTTACTCCCATCGAGTGTTCACCGTCGTGTCTGAAAAATTTAAAGCCATCGGGATTTTCACGATTATAAAAACCAAAGAAGTTGTTTGGTGTTGCGTTGCCGTCCCATGCGGAAATTGGGGAGTCAAAATCGCCTGAATAAAAAATAGTGATCATAAAATCTATAATATTATTTACATCAACTAAACGCTCATAAGCAGGATTGACTGTTCCGTTGGTATTCAGGCCCTGTACTTCATAATACTCCTGGTCCGTGTCAAATTCGTCCAGACAGACTTGCCATAGTCTTTCATAAGCATCAAAAGTTCCGTCGGAACACTTCATACTTCTTGGCCAGTTTCTGTCAGGCTTGACAACATCATAGTCGTCACTGTCACCACCAAGATAAGCCTGTCCATGATTGGAATTTGCTCTTTCCTGACTTTGGTAGAGTCCCCAGTAAATACCGTTGAGATACAAATGATAATATCTGCTTCGTGAATAAGGTTGTCCCATCTGCCCCTGCAAGTCACGGCAGAATACTTCACGAATATATGTAAAGTATTGATTATAAGATTCTCCGTCATTGTTCCATGAGTAATTAGCAGCGCATCGAAGATCAAGATTTTCAAATCTGTCAACACCTTCATCACCGAAGAGCGGATATTCGAGTGCGCCGTCACCACCGTATTGTGAACTGAAAAAGAGCCGGAATGCGTGCTTGGGATTGCCACCACGGCAGCTTGTAACGCCTCGCATACCGAAGCCCGAATTTATCTGAAAACCTTTACTGCCGTCAGGATTAATAAGCTCAACAGAAGCTGGTCTTCTCCATGCGGGACCTCTTTCACTTCCAGGTGTGTTATAATCACCACAGTTGACATAAAGTCCATCGGTTGGATCAATAAGGTTGGCCATGTCAGTTGTAAGGCTAATCGTCGGGATCGCTAAGAGAGCATCATCGATCAGGTCACTATAAGTTGGGTCTGTTGTAATATCCGGGTCCATTCCATAATCGAATACCTGGCCGTTAACGGTACCAGTTGGCCAACCTGGAGGGGCTGTTGCCGACTGATTAACGATCTCACTTATGAAAATATAAGTCTGCGTATCGGTATTACTTGCAAGCCATCCGACCTTGGTAGCTTTTGCACGCAAGTTCGTAGTGCCTGTTATCTGAATTGGCAAGGCTGGATTGTAAACTGTACCATTCGGGGCAACTGGGTCGCTGCCGTCAAGTGTGTAACGAATCTCTGCGCCATCGGTTTCGCAGTCCAGCCTGACCTGGAATGGAGATTCGTAAAATCCTCGGTCAACGCTGAATTCCGTATCGTCAACTTGTCCGGCATAGCCATCTTCATTATCAGCGTCGTGGGTAGGTTGCCCCATATACATCCAATTGGGGGCGCCGTTCGGAAACCTGCCGTATGATATGTCCGAGTGTTGATCGTTGAAAACGACACTGTCGATCAGTGACGTTGCGTCCGTATCGAAAAGATACAGATCGTCACCGCCCGCCTTGATCTTAAAGTTTGTATGATAATCTCCCTGATCATCGTCACCGTCTGCCAGAAAAACGACAAAGCCTTGTGAATCAACGCTTATGCCCCCAGGTATCTCCCACTTATCGGGAACATCATAATTATCCGTCAGATACATTCCCGCAAGACTAATTGTTGAGCCGGAAGCATTATATATTTCGATCCAGTCAGGAAATTCACCTAGTTCATCTATGTCTTCAAGAATAGTACGATTAGATGCCATGAATTCATTTATGACCAGGCCATATTCTTGCATCCAATGTCCAGCCAGGATAGCCAAATCTTTGATATCGATACCATCAACGCCGTCAAAATCTGCGCATCCGTTACCGCTGCAGCCGGAAGGGTCGAGCCATTGCTTCGCAAAGAGGCCAAAGTCATTAAGACCAACTTTATCGTCACCGTCCAGATCGCCAGCCGGCCAATCTGCGTACGCTGCCGTCAACGATAATAATAATGCCAAAAGAATCGAAAAATGAAACTTCTTAGGTTGTACCAACATAATTTATGCCCTTCTTGCTTAAATTAAAAAAGTCGTAACCGTTCACGGGAATTTTGAGCGTATTGGGCAACTCACTCAATGTCAAAATGCCCATTTTCGACTCGATCAAATACAAATCCCTATGATGAATTATAGCATATTCAAGGTGGTATGTCAATATTTGTCTCAAGCAAAGCCCTGAATTTGTCCGATAATAATCGTGTTGGCAAACTTGAGGACGAAACTTGACTTCATTACAAATACTCATTAAAAAATAAGGCTCTCATCCAAATAAGTTGGTTAATCATATAGATTAATACACCATAAGTTCTTTCACTTAATAAGCTTAGAGTGTTATTTTACCCAATGCCTTCCATGTCTTAATTCATCGCTTTTCCGGGCATCCAAAAATGGGTTTGTTTGGTAATTTTGTGTTTTTTGCATTCAATTTCATATATATATGTACCTAATCTGGGCTGGCCTGAACCAATCATACTCCAACGAAACCAGCTTAACCGCCATAAAATAATTGTCAAATTTTTGAAACTTCTTAAAATGCACCTCACGGGTATGTGTACCTGTCATGTCTTGATATATATCGAAACCTGTGTCAATTCGTAATAAAATTAACCGATGCATTGACAATTTCTACCAACTTTATTGGAGTTGAGCCAAAAATAATATTTACATGACTCACTAGTATCGACTTAAAAACCACGCTACTTTACCTTCATGTACGCAAACAACGCCCCATAATTAAAGAGAAAATCAGACCTACTATCACTCATTGCGTGTCCTGTATTGATAAACATATTATTAAGGTGCGCAAGATGAAATTTTGTAACGCAAAATTGTAATGGTTTTCATTTTTGGGAAAAAACTTAACAAAAACCCTGTCTTACGCAAAAACTAATCTGCAGTTAGGCAGAATCATTGAGCCAAAACATGGAATTGATGAAAACGCTGACATCCAATGTATCAAACGACTTGGCGGACTGTTGAAGTCTTATCACAGGTTGGCAGCATAAGAATTGGTAGGGGGGCTCAACTTGGAAATAGATGTACGATCGGTGTGCACAAAATGATAATCTTTGGTAATTGCACAATCAATTTGGATTGTTTTTGTCAAAGCCGATTAAGGAAATTTCAAAGATTTCGTGTTTTTGCCGATCAATTTCTGAATATTAACTTGTTGATTAACAACGATTTAAGTGTCGATGAATATTTGTACCGTACGCCGAAATTATAGCAGCATAATGCTTCATGCAAATCTCCGGTGAATTTCCTAATAGAGCAGATATTTTATACAACATTTTCCTCTTCATTGCAAGCAAAGATCCGAAAGTGTGTCTAAAATCCAAACATGCCCATTTCAAGCCTGCTTTTCGGTATATTCGGGCAAGGTCGCTGCTGAAATTATCCGGATCATATCTAAAACCCTTAACTCAACAACTAAACCGCCTCAAGAATCTCCACCTTCGTTGTCCAGATTCAATTCTCTATAGCGAACGCACCCAAACCGAGGCCGGTGGCCCCTCCTCAAGGAAATCGCCTAGAAATCGACGCTGTGAGGCTTCTCGTCGAGACCTTAGTTTTTGGGCCAGAATATAAGGTGGCTTGCCCTCAAAATGACCGCCACGCCTGGGCAAGCCTGAGACACGCCTAAGGGAATTTCGTGAACCTCGGCGCAGCAAAAAAGCCAGCCGTAAGTGGCTGGCTTTACTTGACTTAACAAAATAGCGGGGGCTGGATTCGAACCAACGACCTCCGGGTTATGAGGCGAAACCTGGCCTCTTGTAAACCTTTTGCCATAAACACTTTATGACTCTTAACTTTTTATTGTATAACCCTTTACGAGTTCCAAAGTATTGCATACCATTCTAATCTGTTCCACCGAAAAAGTCAAAAGTTATACGCAAAGTTATACGTTTTTATTTGACCTGCCTGGAAGGCCAACCAACTAAGACCTACCGCTACTTGAAATCAGCAAGAACTTTGCTCTGAATCAACTGGGGTTGCTCTGGAACACACGAAGATGAGTTTCGGCAATATATGACAAGTGGGATCAGGAACTTGGGGGAAAAGCGGCGAAGCGTTTATAGTTACTTTCAACAGCCACTCCAATAATAGGCTGCCTCTTCTAAATATTCAAATGCAGATTGCTTAAGTTACGCCGGAATTACATTGACGGCAGACGGGCCATTCATCCCCCTACTTATCTCAAAACGCACCCTTTGTCTTTTTTTGAGCGGAGCTTTACTGCCAGACTTAATTTCTGATTGACTAACAAAGAGATCACAGCCACCAGAAACTGGGGCGATAAAGCCAAAACCTTTATGGCTGTTAAACCATTTTACTGTACCAATACTCATCTGTATTACTCCTAAATATACAAACACTTTGTATTGCCGCATCACGACTCGACAACTCTACAAATACGCTTTCCCCCAAATTCACATATATATCTTATCGTCAATCGCTTTGAACTCCATTACTAAAAAGTGAAAATTATTATAAATTGACTATCATAATTCATAAGTCTATATGGGTTATATAGATATGTCATCTTTAGCTGGTAATCTCTCGTGACCAGATTGCAGTAACTTTTAACAGCTAACTGTAAGTTTTTGCAACTATTCAAGGCAGACAAGCTATGAAATAAAAAATTAAAAATTTATACTTGTATTGTCCTGGGAAGCTACTATAATATATATATAAACAACTTGTTTTGGTGGTTTGTGAGATTTAAATATAAGGATACAGAAGACCATGCTTTAGGAGGCTTAGATGAGTCGAGGCGAATTTACATTTGATAATATTCTTGACCTTAGCAGTGAAGAGGTGCTCAGGAATTTTCTTCTGGGATACAATCATGTATCCCTTTCGGGAATTGCTATATACCATAAGACATGCGCAGGAAATCCCTTAGGTCCCAATGATATTGACTTAGTTATACCTTCGTCAGATCCAAATGATATGCAATCGAAATTTCATCCTTATTGCAGATATTATCGAACAGATTGCAAACAGAACGATAAATGCATCGCTTTTGATAAAAGCGTAGCCCTATACTATTATTCTCACCCGGATAAAGGGCCCATGCTATATCGCTGCCACCGCGAGTTATGGGAAATGGCCTATCCTCTGAAAGTAAAGGGCAAATTGGTGGGTGTTCTGTTTGGAGGTCAGCTTAATCTCAAGGAACAAGATGCAGAATTTAATTGGTCCAGTGATCTTAAAGACTGTTATGAATATATTGACTGGAGTTTTGCGGATTCGGACGAGACTCATCGTAATCAACGCAAAGACGTAATTGCTGTCATAGATAATGGTATCTGGCTTGGTGATTATCATACGAAAAAACTCAAAGAAATTCTTACTGAAAACGATCAAGAAGATAGATCAAATGTTGCCGTTTCAGAAATAAACAGGCGTTTCAGGGACTTTCTGCTTTTTGGAAAGTTTACGACAGGTTTTCTAACTGGGCAATACAATGCCAAGAAATTGGAATCTGAATTCATCAAACAGAATGCTCAGATTCAATTTCAAAAAGATTGCATCATGCAATTGTCTAATGAGCGACCGGACAATATTCGCTACTGGCAAATGTTTTTGTCGGACTTACTTTTTAAAATTGGGGGCCATTTTGAGATTGACAGGGTTGGATTTTTCCACGGTCTTAAAAACAATGAATCTTGCGATTTGAAACAGGAAATTAGCTTCGAACTTGTAGCGATGAATACTCCCAAATGGTGGAGACAGGCGCGAGAGTTCAAATGGGACATGAAGGATTTTCCTGGAAAAGATAATACTTATAAGCCAGGAGAATTACCAAAGCATATTGCCAGAGTTGTCAGTGATAACCTGGCAAAGGAAAAGTTTTTTTATGTTTTTCCATATTCCGATGACGCAAACAGAGTTTATACTCTGGTTATCCTCCAAAATAATCATCCAATCTTACCTGAAGTAAAAGATCCCCTTAAAGACATTCTTTTGCATATATGCGTTCGAGACGAAACTGTCAGGTCTATTCTCAGAGAGCAAGAGATGCACGATGCTTTTTCTCAGCATGTTGTAGAAGTAAGACATGATCTTTATACAGATCTTCAAATCATTATTGATGTTATTGAAAGATATATTCGAATGATAAGAAGAGGTACGCTTGCAACAGAACCATCGGCAATAAGACGATATGATCTTGTTCGTCAAGCCATAAAAGGGCACGAAGGGATAATAGAGACGCTCACAGGGGAAATCCTTCAAAGAAAAAGGAGAAAATTCAATCCTATCGAAGTTTTCTTAGCTTTGCAAAAGCAGGTAAATTTATTTGATGGCGTAGCAAAAGCTCAGGGTATTCATATATTTATGACACAATGTCAATATCTTAAAGACAGTTATATTTTTTTTGACGAAACCCAGTTTAATCGCGGCATTCAGGTTTTGCTTGATAATGCAATAAAATATTCTTATGGCAACAATGAGATAAATATCGAATGTAAAAATATGGGAAGAAATTTTATTTTTACAATTGAAAATTATGGAATCGGTATACCTCCGGAAACTCTGAAAGATGTATTAAAACGAAAACACCGCGCCAACATTAAAGATGAGGGAAAAAAAGGAAGCCGAAGGAATCCAATTGTGCGAATAGGACAAGGTTTGGGTTTATATATAGCAAATGAAATATTTACTAACCAGCTAAAGGGTTCTATAGAAATTTCTAGTAAGAGAGCCTCAAATGTTCCTGAAGGTACTGCTGATTTTCATCGCTATATTACAACTGTAACAATCAAAATACCCGTTAGGTTTTAGGAGTAATTGTATCATGAAAAAATGTAATGTTATTATATTTGATGACAATAAGCTGCACGGAACTAATTTAGCCGAATCCCTGCAAGAAGAATATGAATATGAAGTCATATTGTTCCGAGACTTGGACACATTTCAGGCAGTTTTTAATGATAATAGCTTAAAGTTTTCCAACTCCAAACTTCCAGATATCATTATTATGGATATTATGATGTCTGAAGAATTAGATGAAAATGAACCATACTCTAAGCGTTTGCCAATAACAATTGATTATACAGACATCTTAGCTCGGAAATACTGCAATGACAATTTGGGCTTGATAATAGCACGAGACATACGAGGAGGGATATATAAGCCTGTACCGAATGATATACCGATTCTTTTCTTTACGGCAAGACAAGCGGAGCATGTCATTAATGAAATAAAGTCATGCGCAATGCAACCGGCAGCATATTTAAGAAAAGCGTCATGGTTAGACGAAATTCAGGAAAAAATCCAAGAGCTAATGAATATATCAAACAAAAAGGAGTAAGGGAATGGGCAAAAAAATAGAAGGGGGTTTCTCAGCATATTTGACTGGCAAAAATGGTTCTATTTTCGATAGCACCTATGCAACACTCACTGAGTTTCAAAATTGTGAAACCGACGGAAATAAAATAAATTGCCTAGGACAACTCTTAGAGCATCTTGGTAAGACTTTTAGTTATAGTGCAGTAATTGCTTTTAAGGTTGACAATAGCGAAGCGGAACATTTGTACAGTTATCAAAAAAAAGTCAAGGGGGGGGGGAATAAGGTTGATAAGAAAATAGTTGACAACTTCAGAGAGTACTGTCTGGAAAAAGAATTTTCAAAAACTGAAATGGTAGTACAATTGGACGGAGAAGAAGTCAAAAGTCTTACAGAGAGATATAGAGACGGATTTCTGGTTCAGAACAGGACATTTCCTCTGATCACATCTCCCTCTAGTAAAGTAATAATATTCTTATTTGACTGCACAATAGGATTAAGTGTTGAGTTTCAAATACAGTGGCTTTCATCTTTGCCAACACTTTGGTCGGACGCATTCGAGGCAAAACTCAAGCAGTTCAGACATAAAATCAAAGAATCTCAAGGCACATTTAACCTTGACCATCTTGCAATGGCTTCAGATGTTCATGCATGGCTTCAAAGTTCAGAGTTGTGTGAGTTGTGCGAAAATGCACTTAAGCAAGCTGCAATAAGCAAAAAATCGAAATTAAAATTGGAAAAAAAACTAAGTACTTTTGCAAAGAGTTGGCACTGCTGCCTGGATCGCTGCTGGCCTTGCGATATGGGAACGGGATTTAAAGGCTATGGGCCATTAAACTGGTACCTTTGGAGGCTGCGCAGTGAGATAAATTCAAATGTTAAAAAAATAAATAATTATCGTGATAACGCGTTAGATTTTACTTTGAAAGACATAAATAATAAACTAGAAAAATACACGTTCAAGTCTCCTTTGAATTTATTACTGGATAAATACTTTTTGTTTCAACTGCACAAAGATAGTGGAAAAATGCTTTCGACTATTGACAATAGCGGAGCTGACAATATTAATATTTATAAGGCATATTTCGGCAGGTTTATGGTTGAGCGCCTTTGCGATGCGCCTATTTACCCAGAGTCCATTGAGTCAATGATTTGGACGATTGGTGAGTACGCTTATTCCGTTTTGGAGGTTGACAGACGATTGCACCTAGCCAGTCATCTAAGGCACATGGCGCGTGGTGAATCGTCTTTGCATATGATGAAAAGTTGTTATCGCGATCATTTTTTTCATACTATTGAAGTATGTCAGTTAGGGCAGATACTAGCCGATGTACGTTCGGCCAAACCTGGCAAGGATAACCAAAGATTTCTTGAAAATTCAGATGTTACAATAAAAAATGATATGAAAAAATGGTATATTGCATCGCTTCTACACGACATCGGCTATGGTGTAGATGTGTGCGACAGTTTGAGAGACTGGCTTACTTTTTTTGCCAATGATGCATTCAATTCGCTGGGAAAGCGTATTGGACGTGTTTTGGAAGGGAAAGATTATAAAGACCACAAAAATGAAAAAAATGAAAAAAATCGCAAAGAATTTGAGGATTTCTTCAAGAAGAAATTTGGATTTAACGAAGAGATCGACAAGCCTTATAAAGACCATGGAATAATGGGAGCGTTTCATATCCACACATTGATAACAAATGTTGAGAAAAACAATGGCTCAAACCTGATCAAAGACATTGATGAACCTATCACGGCGATTGCCAAGCATAACTGTCAGAGAATAGAAGTTGATTATGCCAAGGAACCGCTTACTGCCATGCTTATTTTGTGCGATACTCTTCAGACCTGGCAACGCCCTCAGTTTCCACATTTTTCACAGGGACCTTCGTGGATGATGTCAATGCTAAACCAAAATGGACAATCTTCAGGGTCTCCCCAAACCACCAGCGCTACCCTTCTGACAAACCTAAAATTTACTGACACTAATGATAGCAAGAACGTTCCGACATTTGAAGATAATCTCGTCTTACGACTTGAGTTTGATGAAACAGTTAACAGAGATTCGTTTGTTTTTAATATCTGGCTGGATGCATTGTGCAATTTACAACGTGTAGATTTCAGAGACCTTCCCTATAACATATTTGTCCAGATTAAGACCCCTGCTTTCCATGAACCTCGCAGCGGGGAAATAATTACGCAGATGGATCGTTTGCGGGATTTGGCAGCAGATACACATATGGCTTACCTTGGGCACTTCCTAGAACATACAGAAGATGTCAATGAACCAATTCTTGATATCCCTGAGATTCTTGATATTCCTGAGATTCCTGACATTTCTGTCACCCCTTATATTCCTGAAAACTTTACTATATGGAATTCATTCCATATGACAAAACCGATTTCATATTTCGTAGATTATGACACTAATAGAAATCCACAGCATGAATTATTGTCTATCAGTCTAAAGAAGATGGACGGAAAAAGAAAATTTATGACAAACAGCCTATCGAAATTCCGGACAGACCTGAAGGGCTGGAAACGACGCCACGAGGATCGAATTTTAGTCGGAGACTATTCGCCCTGGGAACACGGGATATAGAAGTCGCTTTTTTGTATTGGAACTATTATTTTGGCATACAAGCAAAAGCGAGCTGTAAGATTTCTTCATATAGACTAAATATATTTAATGCAATTTCTGTGTTTTTGCTTGGGTCTTCTTTCAAAAAAATATGCTTTTTGCTTCTCGAATGTACTAATTGATCAGCTACAGCCACGAGTTTCTCTTCAATAGTTATTGGCAGAAAATCTCTGTGGGGCAAATCTAACTTCGATGACAAGATCAATTCTTTTGACAAACCACCCAGAATATGACTTTCGACTATCCTTGCTACTTTCTCTCCATAGCCTAAATCTCTAACTATCTGCCCACCCGCAATAGCATGTCTTATTCCTTTTTGATTAACATAACCGACATCATGGAAAAGTGCGCCCAAGACAACATCGCTGATTTCCAGCGAATGCCCATTATGGATGATTTTACGGGCGATATCAGTAGAAATATCTGCAACAAGAACAGCATGTTGTACATATTGCAAATGAACACCAACATCTTTTAATTGACCTATCGCAATGGATCGTAATTGACTAACTGCACAGTCATCCACAAGTTTCGTCCTTCCTTTTCAGTTGCCATAGCGGCGGAATGTTTCCTTAACAGGCCGGGCTTTTTTGGGAATGTTATCTTCAATAGGTATTTTAACTATACCCGAAAAATCATGTTTGCCAACTTCACCAGCAATGTAATCCATTCCAGACTTTGAAGTAACATAACGAATTACCCCCTCAGTAGCAGCCCCATGGTTCCCAGCCAAAACCAGCACTTTCTTATCACCATTATCATAAGGATTATCACCTTTTAATATGAATGCATAATCCTCTGTGATAGGACACTTTGGATCTTTAGGTTCAGTGATGAACGGCTTCTCTGAATAAACAGTGTTTGCCTGAGAATCATAGGAAAACGGAATAAGCATTTTCTTGCTAAGCTCTAATGTTGCTTTATTCGCGTTTTGCTTACCCACGAAAATCACATTATTCTCAAGATATTGTCTGGAATCTATTTCTTGGCTATTATATATAGCCACATCCAATCCAAGACCCTTAAAAAATGACACAAGTTCCAAAACGCCTAAAACCTCACAATAACTTACTTTTGTTGTAGATCTGAGATGTTTTCCCGGTCTACCTGTAAGGACCACAATTGTTCTGCCACGAAAGAATTGTCCCCAGAATTTCCGGGCTCTACCCAATCGCCAAAAAGGTGCTATCCACCGTTTTGTCAATACGCTTATTCCCAATAAGTAACCACCTACAACACTTGAGATCACACTTAAAATAAAATTCATAAGCTTTTCCTTAATAATTATGCTTTCTATTTTTTAGCTAGCTGCACTAAACATTGATTATTTCTGTTTTTAAGTCCCCTACCCCTGCAAGTTTTCGAGGTTGCCATTTTTGTCTTTGCATTTCAAGAAAGATTCATGGAGCCTAAATTCTCTCTTTATCGCAAGCACTGTGTATTTTCTTTCCAAAATGAATGGGAATGTATGCGCTAGTAATAATACATATTGTCCCAAAAAATAAGGTGACCAAGTTACCCATCTTAGGGCATACATAAAAACCAACAACCATTACACCAAATATTCCTATAGTAAAAGCTAGCCAAAATATTTTAATTATTTCTGGTGGTTCGCACCAAGGATATTTTTTGAAAAGATATTTTTTGAAATCCTCAGCTTTCCGGGGCCAAGAGTTAAGTATGTATTTATCAATATTTAAACATTTTTCTGACTCTAATGATGCAAGTTGGTGTATAATCATTCGAAAATTATAGCCAAGAGCAAGAGAATACACCGCTCCTATCATAAGAAGAAATATCACGCCGACTGTTCCTACAATAAAAACAACTGGCTTTACATTGCCTTCAGAGTATAGCTTAAGCAGCCAGACAAATCCACCCAACGCAGGAGCCAATATTGCGAGAAAACGTAGAATTTCTTGCTCTCTATGCCTTAGTGCTTCAAGAAATATTTTGTGCATATTTTCTAACGCCGTACGATGATCATTGTCAAGATTAACTTTTCGTACTGTTTCAGTTTCTGCCATATTTTTTAGCTCTCACTTTCTAGTTTGGTTTCTGAGAGTTCAAGTAGATTATGCGTTTGTAACGTTATGCCGATTTCGTATTCTGCCAGCAGGGCTACGAGTTCTTCACCAGTCATCAGGGCTACCGGGACAGCATCCGGGCGAAGGGCCTCTTTCTTTGCTCCAGGGCTAAAATCACTGGTTGTGATGATTAGACCCTGCTCGTGAGTGCCAAGACTGCCGCGGACCTGCTGTACTATCGGCTTTTGAATGTTATTGCCCTTCTTCCATCGCTTGGCCTGAACCGCCATGCGGGTCTTGATCACCTCCCCTACTACAAGGAGGCCGCGGACATCGATCCCGCCGTCATTACTTCTCTTGGTCACCTCAATTTCCTCAAAGCCAATCTCTGCAAGCAACCGGGCAATAAGTTCTTCAAATTCCGTAGGCTTTAATGCAAACAGCTGTTTGTGAAGTTTTTTACAGACCTCACGATTATGCTTTTCGATTTCAAAGACAAGCCCCCTGCCCATCCACTGTGAGAGCGAAACATAGCCTTTACCATGCTGGACAAAACGAGTCTGCTTGCCGCGTTTTTTGCTGCGATTAATTTCGGTAAGTATCTGGGCGTACATTGTTGCTTCAGGCGTCTTGCCCTCGGTATTAAGTAAGTTCAGTTCAAGGGCCTTATCGGTAACGTCACGATAGTGCATAGGTTTTTTATCGCCAAATTGCGATAAAACCTTTTCAGCAGCATTTGTGAAAGAAAGTGTCTTAACCTTGGCCTTTAGTGACTTGGTCTTTTTAACTGTGGAAACAGGGACGGCTTCCAGGTCGCGCAGGCCATAGGTGCTGGGCGCAACACGAACAAAGGGCGACAAATTGCCGTTGTGTTTTATGTCAGCTGCAAGGCGGGCTTCGATTGTGGCTGCAGGCGTCTTACCGGAAGTCTGCCAAAGACCACGAGAAAGAATCATATCAGTGATGGCCTTTGTATGAAGCGGTTTGGCTTCTGCATTCAAAACTTTTATTACGGCTTCTTTGGCTGTCATTTTTGTTTTCTCTTCATGGTTCTATTTGAGCTTGAAAAATTCAACTATACGCTCCTTTAACTCTTTTGCAATTTTATTTCTAAATACCATTACTAACTTTTTCATGATGCCCAATGACTATGGGTTTTGTTTTTTGTGTTGTTTTTGTCTTTGTATTTTCAGAAGGTCCAACTGTTTGTTTTCTTGTTTTATTCGTGACGGTTTTAGGGCATTTCTTTAATTAATTAGTTTTTTCTAAGCATATGGCGCTCTGTGCTATTTCATTGACAAAACTTGCATGGCTTTCTTTGTCAGGGTGTATTTTGATATCGCCATTTGACATATCAATAACAATGGTACCAGCACAGCATATTCCCCTTTCTTTGCCATGTGCAAAAGTATCACTTAAATGATCTTCATGGCTCGACTCAATTGTTACTGCACAATGTTTTGATAGTTGTGTGCAGAGTATAAATGCATTCGGCAATATTTCTTTAACCGTAGAAACAATGTCCGGCTGTGGATTCTTGTGCCTATCTCTTCCTATAGAAAAGATGACACCTTCTGGCTTGACGGCTTCACAAAAGGTTTTCGTGTATCCTTTTATGTGGGCTGATCCAGGTATTCCACCATGATGGGAAAAGCTTACTAAAGGAGTGCTAATGTCAATAGAATTTTCTAGGATATTAGCTAAACCAGTCATATCAATATCGCTTGGTAATAATACTACTGGTTGACCATCAAGTAACAAGCGAATCACGGCACAAATTGAATGCGATGTTATTCTTCTTCCTTTGCGATCACTACTGCCAGGAGATCTCCCTGCTAAATAGCAGCTGGGAGCAACAACCTGGATATCGACACGGCCATGATTGTAACTTCCAATAAAGTTTTCCGTTAGCGATACCTCAAAATCCAATCCACTATTACGCTGCATTTTGTCTAAAGTATACAGAATGTCATCCCATATTTTAGTATCTTTTGAGGCGTCAGAATTTACACGTACTTTTTTAACATCAAACTCCTCGCTGGCTAATATTCCTATAAGACCTCCTAAGTGATCTTCATCAGCATGTGAAATCAGTACTAAATCTATAGTGGTTATATGTTCTTGCTTCAAAAATAAATACAGAGAACTTCCTTTTCCAGAATCAATTACAATAGTACCTTCAGTATCACATAAAATGGCACTGCTGCCATGACCTACATCTAAAACATATAAACATGGTGTTGATTTTGCCATTCCTCAACCCCTAAATTCAAATGAATCTAAGAAAAGTTCTGTATGATCATTAGCACCTAAGTTTACCTGTGCCCATAAACGAACTCCTCCTTTTATATTATCTCTAATGTCTAAAGGCACCAAAGTTAAAGGGAAACGAATTACCTCTTTAGAATTCCAGCTTGGAACCACTGCATTAACAATCGGAGGTCTCTGCTCGTTATCAACATTTTCGATTCTAACAAGAGTTTTTATTGGCTCTCGACTGGGCAAATACTTCTCCCTAAATTCATTAATACATATCTCTAGCTCTTTAGCAATTATGTCAGGATTAATTTCATCACTATGGATTAATGAAGGGATATAGCGGCGGTACAATCTGATAGAGTCAATGTCAGCATTTGTCCATGCCGTACATAGCATAGAAGGACATTTTCTTTTATAAAGTTCCGCAACAGCTTGAGCACCATTAAATTCAGCGAAACCACTCTGTTTTAATTGATGATCAAAGATAAAAGCATCTGTGTTATTAGCTTGACTTCGCAAAAAACTGTCTAGTGAGCCCAATGGTCCCTCAACTTTATCCGGAATAATATCGACATCTTCAACTGTTTCAGCTAAACTGTCTCGTGTATTTTCATCATCTTCTACAATTTTCAATTTTGAAATTTCTTGCCCTGCGACATTGAGTGACATATGTTCAGACTCCTAATATAGGTAATTCAACGATAAATTCTGCACCACCTAATTCACCTTGTTCAACTGTTTTAACATTCCCTCCAAGGTCAACAACAGCGTCCTTAATAATCGTCAATCCAAGACCAGTTCCATTGGGCCGTGTTGTTTGGCCCGGCAACCATATATCTTTTGAACTTATATCGTTGATACCAGGTCCGCTATCGAGTACATTAAGAATTAAGACATCTCCCTCAATGCTTGTTCTTATAACAACTACACGCTTTTTTTTTGGCACATCCTCTAACCAAACAATAGAATTATTTAGTAGATTTGTCAGAATCGATTCAATTGCTGCGTCACTTCCTCGCAAGTAAGGATTGCCAGAAACCAACTCTTTAATAATTTTAACATTTCTGACTTTAAGGAACGGAGCAAATGTTTTTGTAATAGCATGGACAATTTTGTGAACCTCTACTCTACCCGTCCTCCGTTTTTCATAATCCAACAATTCAAGGGTTGCAGTCCCAAGCACTTTTAATGCTTTTGTGGATTCTTTAATTCTTTCAACAGGCTTTGCTAATTCTCCATCATACCTTTTCTTGCTTAATAGTCTTTTACACCGCGTTCCTATAGTACCTATCGAAACAGCTATAGCTTTTATAGGATTCCCTCCAGACTCGTGTGCAAAAGTTGCCGCAGTAATACCAGCTGTGCTTAAAGTTCTATAAAGCTGGACTTCTTTACGAAGATTCGTAACTTCTTTTTCTTTAGCATTATGGTATTTATTAAACGCAGCTTGTACAGTTCCTTGTGCGCTCTTTGGAATATTCTTGATAGCTTCTTGCACTGTAGTTTTTGACTTTGTTGACCGTTTAGGAGCAGTCTCTCTAGCTTTGGCTCGACGCTTTTCCGCAAGCTCCATTCTACGAAGGGCCATCCAATCAAGCATGTCTGTTGCAAATCGTCTTAATTCAAGAAATCCATCACTCTCAATAAACCCTGATCGGTCAGTTTTTTGAGTGAGCAGCGCACTTGTATCAAATACAGATACTCTTCCTATTGACGTGTTTGTTGAGGGACGCTCTTCTGGACTGCGAACCCGGCGTAAATTCATATCAAGCCAATCGTTGCCAGAGTTTCCGTAAGGACTAACTCTAAGACCATTTTGATATAAGTGAACTCCTCCAAACACTTGCAACCAATTCCTGACTTCTGTTAAAGTGGTATTGCGTGTTGAAAAAGCAATAGAATTTAGAATAAAAACCCATAAGTCGAATTTGGCAGAAGGACATATATACTTACTTCCTTTACTCTTCTTCGACAGTTCCTTATGACCGGCAGAAAAAAGCTCTGCTCCTTTCCAATCTTTTACAAATGCAGTAGCCTCTCCTTTTTTGTTTATCTCTGCTACTAAATGATACTCAGCGTCATCATAATAACGACATTTAACAAGTTTTTCCAAGTCAACAAATTCGGGGGCTTGTAAGATAGGTTGAAAACCTTCCGGATTATCTGCAAATGGATCCGCAAGAAGAAGCAAAGAACGTGCCAATTTCTTAACATCTGAACGAGTAATTCTATGTTTTAGTTTTGATAAAATTATCTCTGTTCCAGACTTATTTTTTTTCGAACAAGTAGAACTTTCAATTAAAAGATCAACCTCTTCGACTAAATCTGCTTTATCAAAAACCGACCAATCAATATTTAATTGATACTGCTTTTGAGGTAATGTCCGGGATCTAGTACTCAATAAAGTTTTTGAGCCCATACGTAAAGCAGCCAGTCTTCCTAAGCCCTTACTACCAGCAGGTATTCTGCCAAGCCTTGTTCTCGTTTTTATATTTTTCCTTGATCTTCCTAAGACAAGCCACCCATCCTTTATGTGAGGCAAATTCATTCCGTCACCATCATCACACACTTTAACGGTACCTCCAGACGCCCCAGTGTTTATTAATTCAATGATGCAATTTCGTGCATCTGCATCATATGAGTTCTTTACAAGCTCAAGTATACTCTGATCAGGGCTTGGGTTTAACTCTTCTCCAAGACGAATAATAATGTCAGTGGAGAATTTAAGATTAGCTTTAGCCATGGAATTTCACTCCCAAAGGCAATTCTTTCATTGCCTCAACAGTTAAATGTCTGCATCTAATTCTCTCATTAAGCCAATCATCTGTTGCTTTGGACTTCAGTGTTTTTAGGACTTTTCTACATTCACCTAATGTATTCTTTTTGGGCAATAACACAAGTAGATGATTTTCTATTGCAACCTTTCGCTTTCCTTTAATTATCGTTCCAATAGCTCGGTTGTCACCAGGTCTGGATGTTCTTCGTATAACAACAAAAGGGGGAGAAAAAACAGTCCCTGAAAATCGGCGTGTTTCAGATATTCGCTTTTGTTCTTTCCAAGCGTCTGCATTTCTTGCATGTATGTAAGCCAGCATGGGGCCTTTTTTAAGATCGCGATGCGGTACCACAGGTCCAACATGAACATCAAAATAATCTGATAATCTAGTATTGGATGTCGCAGGTATACCCCAAATATCTTTATACAAATTCTTTTGATGCTTTGATTTTTGAAGACGCATTGTAAATACATCGACGTCAGTCCAATTATCAAATTGACCGTATATAGTTATATCTGATTTTTTAACATTTGAAGCTATATGCTCTCTCCATTTTCGATATGAACTACCTGTCCTGAGGACATCTGGCAAAATAGCCCTTATCTTCGAATCGACAGCAGCCTTTGAAATACAGATGTCCATAAAAACAGAAGCAGCTGAGATTTTCTTATTAGCCCAGCAAAAATTATCTGGAGCTAATAATACATTATAAGGAGGATTAAGAATGATATGAGAAGCTTTTTCAATTCCAGATGAGTCGTTCAGAAAATCTTGAACTCGAATCAATGGGAAATACTTATCAAAGTTTTTTATGTTTGAGTCAAATTGATTTGTTTTAACCTTAGCAAGCAATATCAATCTGGCTTTTGCAGCTCTTACGAATTCAGGGAAAATATCAAAACCAGAGAGATGCCTGCTCCATATCTTAAGTGTTTCACTCAAGGTCTTACCGACAGGCATTTTATTAGCACATTCGATTAGTAAATTACCTGTTCCACAAGCTGGGTCAACTATTAAGCTTTTCCGATCAAAATCTAAAAGAAACTTATGAGTGATTTTTTTTGCAAGAATTTCATTCGTAAAAAAAACGCCATGCTCTCGACGGCTATTTAATGGAACCGTGGTACGATACTTTCTTGAAACTTCACCATTCAATGCTGCTTCTGCAAAAACTTCCTCTTCAAGTCTCGGTATTACACTAAGTCCGTGGGCAATATTTTCCATTTGACCGATATATTTTTTAAATTCATTCATCTATTATAATCATTCATTGTTGATCACGGTTTATTTGAACTCTCAACCATTGATATTTCTTATGAACATAGGACTAGATTCCGCCTTTACTGTTTTTTTTGACTTTCAATTCCGGCTCACTATTTATTGCAATCGAGCGTTTTTTAGCCATTTCTTTCTCCTATGGTGAAAACTGTTTTCAAGGATTCTTCCTGAAAAACAGGTTAATAACAGCATTTTGACCTAAATGGGCCCGCTTGTCAACAAAAACTATATTTTGATGTGCCATCTACGACAGCAATCAGCTTTTTAAGGGCAGTAATCGCCCCGATGCGTATCGGAACGGGCTCTTTTCGCGGATTATTACAAATTACGGTAAAAATGGCCGCTATGGCCTGTTAGTTATAAAAAAAGTCCAGATATAAGTCCTTGCCTACAAGTCAATTAAGTATTATCGATATTTTTTTATTGCAAAATACGCTACGGCCATGTATTATAGGACGCATAAGGCCATGCAGTATGGCTGCTGTGGCCATGATTACCCAAGGAACTGGGAACTTTTTTTAGGGAGAAAAAAATGGCACGTCAGTATTCACCGAAGGATTTTCTGCGGAATGTCTCAAACTCAATTCTTAAGGAATATTTCACACGTTATGAAGCGTTCAATGAAGTCGATTTTGATCCTAAGAAGGAAATAGATATCGGCGAAGTCTTTGAGGCAATGGGGGAACTAACAGATAGTCAACGCAGCACAGTAAACGGCAACTTCCACGATATCAACGCGATGGCTACAGAGGGCGGGGTAAAAACATTAATTGAAGTGTCACAATTTACGAATAATGATTACGAGGATCTAGCCCCGATTCTTGGTGAAATCGAGGGTCTACATGATCAGGTTTTTCGGGCCTTTCTGGATTACAGCGAGCTTTTCGACGAAGCGATTCGTTTATATGATGCCGACTGCCTGCCGGGACGTAATTGGCGCAAGCGCGATCAGCTTCCAGATAAGAAAGCTATCACGGACAAAAAGACATGCGAACTTTTGGAAAAAGCGGTATCGGCATACTATCGTACTAAAGAAGGACGCGGGTATGCCTGCAAAGTAGAGCCCTACAGCCGTGACGGACGCGATTACTGGTTTGTCTACTCCCAGAATTATGCCAGTGTACTGATTGAATTCGAAAATAAGGAATTCAAAAGAGGTGTGCATCATCTTGCCTTTGAAATCATATTCGTTTACTCTGCTGCTGAAAGATCATTAGACCTTTTTGTAAAGGGAGATTCAAAAACGGTCGGAGACCTTCAGAATCTATGGGCTCGTGTAATACTTGGTGTCGATGACCTGGGCAAGCCTGAAAAGAAAGCAGCTGTATATCAGTTAAACCAGCTGAAAACCCCTCAAGACTTTACATTTGAATCTACTGATGGTATCGAAGAAGTTCGTGTTAAAAAACTTCGGCTGTCAATCATTGGTGATAAGGCAAATAAGAGAATGACGCTGGAGGCCAATGCTGGCAATAACAGTAATGCGGTCTATGAACTCTATGATGCCGTCTTAGCCAGTGAAAAGATTCCCAATGCACTGATAAATGTTACTCAAGTTTGCCTGCAGATAGTATTTCGGGCCAACACAAAATCCGGTTTAAAATCGATTGATGTTAATATTGGTTACCCCAATTCGTGCAGTTTGAAATATGAGCCAAAAGACGAAATAATCAGAAAATATTTAAGGAAGTGGAAAATTGATATATCAAAAGGAGCTTGATCAGATTCTTAATGCAGTTGAATCTTTCGGTGAAGCGGTTTTCGGTCTTGCTGATATGGTACACTGGCACAATGACGCGTTGGACTATTTTGTCGAACAGGAAATCCTTAAAAGCACCAAACCCGCAACCGAGGCTGAATGCGATGGCTGCGGTGAAGGATGTGTAGAAAAGGTAGTGTTTGCTGATGGTAATCAGCCGGGCAATTCACGTGCTTATATTGCCTGCAAGGTCCATGAAGATATGGGACTGATTGCTGTCGACATGAAAATGCTGAAACGGTGGAAAGCTAATAAGGACAGGCTTAAAGAGCTTGGATACCCTACCGGCTATGAAGTTCTCTGGGACCCGGATAATGTTCTATATATTTCACTTAAAGATGCTGCGAACATGGCAAGCAGCGATTTATTAACTTTAAGGAGATTAAGCAGACTGCTGGAAGATCCAGGATTCCCTGTCCATCGTATGCATAAAGGCAGGCGATGCAAGGTGCATACGCCTGAATTTAGAAAATGGTTAGAATATACACAATTTGGTATCTCCGATGCTGCCATAGATAAATACTTAGAGGGCACCAAAGTAAGATTAGAAGAAGAGGAAAAGAAAAAAGTACCGCCGAGAGATTAAAAAACGGCCATAAAGGCCGAAATCATGCTTGTTTTCTATTCCCATTCTATTCCCCAAAATAAAAATAATTAAAAAAAACTTCCTCCGTATTACATCGTAATCAAACAAAAAAATATAATTATCAGATGCGGTGCGCCAACTCTATTCCCCATTTAGTCTTATGAGGGGTCTATCAACTATCCTGAATTTATAACAAGAACTAAGTTATTTTTCAGGAGTCTGACATGGCAAATTTAGTAACGGTATCTCAAATCGCAGACCAACTGTGCGAGCCGCCTCAGCGGGTTGCTTACATCATCCGGAAATATCGGATTAAGGCCGTCGAGCGGATTGGGTTGATCAGGTTGTTCGATGAACGCCAGGTTAAGGCAATCCAGCAGGGTCTTTACGGCATCCAAATTCGGCGAGGTGCGTAATGGGCGAACAATTATTAACACCCACCGACGTCAAAAATAAATTAAAAATATCCCGCTCAAAATTTTATCGTATTAAGCCGCGGCTGATCGCCGCTGGTATGAAGACGGTGATTATCGACGGGAGCACAAAGTTTTTGGAGTCTTCAATCGATGAGCTTATTCTGCGGTGTGCGGCTGAAGGGAGACCTTTGGTATGAGTGATGCAGCGTGGAAAATTGAAAAGCCGGAAACTACCAATAAACTTGGGCCTGTCATTCGTAAAAATGGCAAAACCTACATGGACCGTATCTGCTATGTGTGCGGCAAAGAACACTACCACCGTGAAAACATGTGCATCAGTTGCCGAAATATTGAACAAGTTGGACGTCATGGTAAGCAGTACACAAAGCGTAAAGACATGCCGGGGGAGATTCAAAGGCAGGTTGAGCTAGCCGAGCACAGGAGGCGGATCAACCGCGAAATGGAAGCGATCGAGGCGGCGGGATTGTCTCCGGCTAACAGCACTATCGAAGAGATCGAAAATGCCGGTGTTGAACTAGAGGCGTTTGACATATACAGTCTCGGAAAGGTGGTGCTTGATGACGAATGTTAATCAGCTTTTAGAATCGCTTGGGATGGATATTAAGCCGGAAGGCTCGCAACTGCGGGTTAACTGCCCTGCTTGTGACGACACGAAGATGCACCTTTACATAAGACCCGATACGGGTGTTGGGTACTGTCAGAAGTGTACCTGGTCACCCAATCCTTATAAACTGATCGAGAAAATGACATCGAAGATACCCGCGGAGATTATGCGTATGTTAGAAGAACACGGACTTACAGAAAATAATAACAATAAGCAATCGGCAAAGAGTGAAGAGAAAAAGCTCGCTCTTAATAAAGAAGATATTCGGATGCTTACAGAAGCTGAGATGGCTGAGTTTTGCCGGATAAAGCAAATCGATATGGCTGCGTTCGTCAAGTTTCGACCTTTCGCACATGCAAGTAAGCCGTGGGTGTTACTGCCGGCGTTTTCACCGGAGGCACCTAAGGCTTGCGGTTGGTTAAGATGTAGTTTGGATGGTGAGCCGATCACTCTTGCCGATGGCAGCAAAGTAAAGTATCCGATTGTTTCCGGGTCAAAGCATGGTCTTTTTGGCCTGGAATGGCTTAATAAGGAAAATCCGGATACTATAATATTTTGCGAGGGATGGCGTGATGCTTTGGCGGCGGTCTCGATTGGTCTTCATGCGACGGCTTCATCGGGCGGCGCTTCTAAGTGGGATGATGACTGGCTATCGGTGTTTGCGGGTAAGACGGTCTATATTGCAATGGATGCAGACAAGGCAGGTCAAAAGGCTTCACTTAGAGCGGCGAACAAGATCGCAACTGTTGCGGCGGAGGTTAATATAGTTACATTGCCCTATGAGGTCACTGACAGCCATGGCAGGGATTTGCATGATTATATTGTCGGTGATGGTTACGGTAAGGATTTTCTTTTGCTCTTGAGTAAAGCGGAGAAATTTGAACCCGCTGCTACAAAAGAAAACGTCAAGATATGTTTAGGCGGGCGTTTGCTTGACAATGATTATCCCGATACGATCGCTGAGGCGTTCGTTGAAGCTTCGGATATGAAATTCCGCTATAACTCTATCGATGGGTGGAGCCAGTGCAGCGACGGTCGATATACGCGTTTTGACGATGATGCCGAAGTCGGCGTTCATATCCGGCGGTTTCTTCGCAGTTGTTATGTTCTTAAGGGTAGTGGTGAGAATATTGTCCAGGTGAGGATCAGGCCGACTAATTCGAGGGTCAAGGATATAATGAGTTCGCTGGCGGCTCTTAATGGTGTGCATATTCCGCCAATGCTGCATGCTCCGGCTTCGCTTTCGGGTAAGCTGGACGCAAATAATATTATCGCTTTGAATAACTGTCTGCTGGACATAAGCGGCGATAAGTCGGTAAAGCTGGAGCTTACAGAGGATTTCTATACGTTTAACTATCTTCCTTTCGATTATGATCCTAATGCCAGGTGTCCGAGGTGGCTGATATTTTTGGGCCAGATTTTCACTTCAAAGGAAAGCTCTACAGAATTAAATGAAGATATGACCGATTTAGAGGACATTTATAAGGTGATTCCGGACGAATTAGCTGGCCAGATTTTGCAGGAATGGTTCGGGTACTTTGTGACGCCGGGGACGCACTTGCAGAAGGTTTTCGGGCTGATCGGACCGAGAAGAAGCGGAAAATCGACTATCGGTAAGGTATTACGGGCGCTTGTGGGGTCAAGGAATACTGCGTCGCCTACTCTTTGCAGTCTCTCTACCGAGTTTGGGCTTCAGCCGCTTGTCAATAAGACTATAGGGATAATAGGCGATGCTAATATATCGGGCAAGGCAAGCGATGTCACACGAGCGGTCGAGCGTCTAAAGAGTATATCAGGCGAGGATTCGCAGCAGATCAACCGCAAAAACAAGACGCATCTTGAAGTTGACAGGCTTGTGATCAGGTTTATTATTATTGCAAACGAGATGCAGGATCTTCGGGATTCGTCGGGTGCATTAGCCAGCCGGTTTAACTTCCTTATTACTAATGAAAGCTTCCTCGGAAAAGAAGATTATAACTTAGAGAAGGACCTGCTCGCAGAATTGCCGGGGGTATTTAATTGGGCTCTTGAGGGGTTGATGAGATTAAGGAAAAGAGGCCATCTATTAGAGCACCCGGCAAGCGTTGAAAGCCGTGAGGATTTCGAGGCAATGAGCTCGCCGATGACTGCTTTTGTCAATGAATGGTGCGAGGTCGGACCGGGATTTGAAGTGCCGGTTGATGCACTTTGGAAAGCCCATTGTGACTGGTCAAAAAGTAACGGCCGGGGCGATGGATTCTCCAAACAGAAGTTTACTCACAAGATCAGGTCGGTTGTGCCGGATATAGAAAAACTGCGAAAACGTCAGGAAGTGGCCATACTTCACCTTGACTATGATATGGCCAGTACCGGCAGTAATGAACGGGTGAGTTTCTATGTTGGTATTGATCTTAAGGATGGATACAAAAAGAGGTCGACAGGTATGGACGGTGTGGCCGGAGTATGGCCGGACTAACTCTATTGTATTTAAGGGTTTACAGTTGGTGGCCATACTGACCATACCTAATTCTAACTGAATCGAAAATTATTAAGATTGGAATAAACAATTAAGAAAGGGGTATAAATGAAAATAATAAACTAAATAAGAAAAGGTATGGCAAGTATGGCCAGGGTGGCCGGGTGGCAAAAAGGGCTTGTGTACGTTTTTGTCTTTCTATTATTTCGGTCTGGTTCTTTTTCCAGAGGGGTCGGGGTGGGCGTAAAATAAGGCGGAGCAGGATCTCTCCTGCCCCTTTCCTATTATTCTGCTTCGATGTCTATCAGTGCTTCCTCGATGTCGAAAACCTGATAATATTCTCCGTCTGATTCGTATAGCTGGCAGTCTTCGACTAGACCGTCGATGTGTTCCTGTACTCCGATTCGGTAGGCGGTCGGGTCAAGCTCGCTCATTACGTGCGATGGTGTCCAGCTGCAGCATCCAAGCTCAATCTCCGGATAGCATTCGTCCAGCATTTCATCGAATAGTTCTTCGTCGTCTACCGATTCGCAGCGGTCTTGAATTATGTGGTCGATTACCCATTCCGTGCCGTACTCGACGCCGACGCCTTCCACGTGACGCATGAAGTCATCGCTGTGACATTGGGGGCAATAGTCGCCTTCGACTACCTTATAACAGCCATAGCAGAAATTATCAGATATTTTGTAGGCTGCTGCCTCCAGTCTAGCGTGTAGTGTCATTAATTCAGTCATTTTCTTTCCTTCCGATTAGTCGTTAAAAGTCATTCCTTTAATTCCTGCGAATTCGTGCGGGTCAAGCTGGATCACGTTCAAGGCTCTTACTCCGTAGTGCTCCCAGTGAATCGCTTTGGCTTGTTTCATGGATTGGGCCTGTATGACGTGGCCGTCTCCGCCGGTTCGCTGGCTGTCTGTGTCCTGTATTAGAAATCGCTTCATGATTTGCTTTTCTTTTGGTTTGGGTTGTAGTTCGGGAAAAAAGCGTCTATATCCTTGGGGTAGTAATCAGGATCGAGCTTTTGCAGCAGGTGCCTGCCTGCGTAGTCGCTGAAAGCCCATTCCTCGCCTCGCTCAAAGCGTTTTCTCCATTTGTCGTGATAATATTGCGGGGAGTCTGGAAACCTGATTTCTAAATACTGGGCTATAAGTTTCAATCTGTTCATGGTTCTGATTCCTCTAAGATTAGGCCAGGGGGAAAAGTTCCCCCTAGCCGATTAACTGGTTAGCTGGCGATTGATACGTACTGATGCTCGTATTTTTCCCACGGGTTGCCTTTGCTGGACCTGCAAGGTCGTCCGCAATTATGTGCCCATTTGCTGCGTTTGCGTACCCAGCGGAAGCCTACGCCTTTTAAAAGCTTGCGGGTGTCCTCGTCCGGCTTCTCATCGAACGAAACCCACACCCAGCAACCGACTAGCTCGGCGATAAAATGATTCTTTTTGCAAAATTCGATTAGCTCTGCAATCTTCGCTTTTACTTCCTCTGTGATTTCTTTCTTTGCTTCCATGGTCTTTCCTTTCTTTTAGGTTTTTAAAAAATGCTTTTAGCGGCCTGCCGCCTTAAAGAAAAAAACGGCTGACACAACGAACCGGCGTGTGTCAGTTGTTTT
>VRUI01000054.1 GCA_019456225.1 Planctomycetota bacterium
TTTGATATTGCTTTTAAATATTTAAAGCCTTTAAGCTCACTGTCTTTTATTTTCTTGCGTTTTGTTCCCATAATTGCAATTCTAGCAGGTATTATGGATCGCGCAAGTCTAAAATGCGGTTTTTTTTTAAAATAAATAAAAAATCAAAAACAGGTACAAAATGGGTTCCGAACACTATTGCTCCCGGAGCCTTTAATTAACACCCGGAGCCTTTAATTAACAAAGGCTCCGGGAGCAATAGTGTTCGGCCCGGTATTTGCTCTTTTATAACTTTATATAGTGTTTTGGTTCTTGCGTTGATTATATGGTGGTTCTTCATCGCTGACAAGTTTTTATTGCGCAGCATTAATTCAAGTGCCGTTTTTCGGTAAACTGGCCTTTGATATGTTAGTTTTGAATTTTTAGTTTAGCGATATGAGCTTCCAGTTCTTCCAGATCGGCCATCCCTACAAAATACCAGCAGACCATCTCATACGTCCGCAACGTGGGTTTCCTGCCGGTCCACAGACTTATCAGCATACAAGCAATGATCGCCATATACATCTGTATTTCGATGCCGTTTTTGTTTTCGCTGATCAGATGACGGCAGCCGAGTATGTGCTTGAAAAAACGGAAAAATATCTCTATATCCCAGCGTGCTTTGTAGATCGCACCTATTGCTTCCGCCTCAAGGTCGAAACGATCCGTAGCTATCAATATTACATCTCCCTGCTTAGGGCCGCCTCGACCGCCAGACTTGCTTGAGTGAGGTTTAGGATTGCATTTAACCGCAACAATGCGAATGTTTTTAAGCTTTGTGTCTGTCGTTTCACCGCCGAGATTGACGATTCTGTCAAAGACGATTCCATCTTCTATGGCCTTGTCAGATAAGGGTTTATTTTCAAGCGTTTCATATATCGCGTTGTCACGAATGCGGCATACGAATGAGCTGTCGATGTCCATCATTGCTTTCAGCAAGCTGTATTTGGCATAACCTCTGTCGGTGACATAAACCCTGTTAGACTGCAATTTTGCATCTAAAACCAGCTTTTCGTTGGCATTTGCATCGGTTACTTCAATGTCCATGGGGATACCCTTGGTCAACTCATAATGGCAGTGTATCTTGATACCATTGCGATCAGTTCGCCATAAAGCCCACGCCATTTTCCCGGACGCTTCTATCACAGAGCCATCGACGGCAGTTAGTATATCATTTTTATTTTTAAAGCCGGGGATATGCGAAACGTCTTTGAGTTTTTTGGAAAGTTCAAGGATGATGTTCTTAAGAAGCCCGCTGTCAAATACCGTAGATGCTTCCGAGAGACTTCCCAGCGATGCGCGAGGAACGCCAAAGAATTTTTGCACTTTTTTCAGCTCGCTTACCTGCTGTATTGATCGCAGTGATCTGCAAATCGGATTGAACATGTATAGCAGAATCAGCATGGTGTACTGATCCATGTGGAGCGTGCGGTTGCCGGCAATATCACGTGCGCATCCGGCATCATGGAGTTTTTCCAGCAATTTTGAGATTGCCTTTAAATATTTAAAGCCTTCAAGCTCACTATCTTTAATTTTCTTGCGTTTTTTTCTCATAAGCACTAATATTACACAGAGTTATGGATAGCGCAAGTCTAAATTGTGAATTTTTTGAAAATAAATAAAAAAACAAAAACAGGTACGAAATGGGTTCCGAACACTATTGCTCCCGGAGCCTTTAATTAACACCCGGAGCCTTTAATTAACATGGTAGCGAAAAAAGAATATTGGAAATCTGAATTTTATGCTTGATTTTGATAACAGTCGCTTTAATTCTCCTTGACAAAACAGTCCGTCGGGAGTATAATAGTGCTAAGATCGGGTGAATGCCTAATCACTTCTTACCATTTAACTAAAGGAGATGTGTTTTGAAAAGAATAAATGTGTTCAGCTTAATTCCCACGCCAAAAGTCGATTTCAGCATCAATAATCAGCATTTAAGCTGCAAGAAATCGATTTCAAAATTACTTTTGACCCTGGCCTCTGGCCTGTGTTTGTTGCTGTCCAGCACGGCAATCGCCACGCCTGTCGCACAATTCTGGATCCAGGACGATCCATATACAAATTATTTCATGCTCCTTTGTTCGGTCAGTCAAGGTGATAATTACGGTCTGGCAGCTTATAATATACCTTTGAACCCAGATCCCACTTCGTATTCAGACATCGCGCCCATGGGCCGTGTAGGCTTAACACCTGTCAACGGGTTTACAATTAAGAATGATTGGCAGGGAGCGATTCCTACAAATGATGCATTTGCAGGCCAGGATACTACATTGCCGGCATCCCTGATTCGAGGTATTGCTCAGGGCATTGTCGATATTACTGACCCCGGTGCGAATGAGTATGTGGGCCATCCAAACCCGCCGACAAAGACGGGAATTCAATTAAGTAACAACACATGGGGAATCGTCGATCAACCCACTGGCCAACATGATTATGCCATTGTTCTGGCGTATGGGAACTATAATAGTACGGTACCGTCGATCGATATTAATGGCTTGGCAAACGTATTTGAAAAAGCCAGTGGCACCTCGGCAATCGTGGCCGATGTTCAGATCCTCGCAACAACAACAGTACCACCACCCAACGACCAATGCCAAAACGCCCAACTGCTTTCCGTTCCAGGCATTGCCATTGGCTGGACAACAGATGCAACTATCGACAATGTGTCATTCTGCGGTTTCGACAACACGGCACCGGGCATCTGGTACAAAGTGATCGGTACCGGCAACACAATGACCGCCAGTACATGTACGGAATTCATCGACTTTGACAGCATAATCAGCGTCTTTAGCGGCACCTGTCAGAGTCTAATCTGCCAGGCCGCCAGCGATGACGATTGCGCCGCGTTCTTACCTACAAGCTCGACGGCAAGCTGGTGTTCAGTTTTAGGGAAAGAGTACCTGATCCTCGTACATGGCTACCAAAGCGAAGTGGGCGGATTTATTTTGAATGTTTGGGATAACGGAGTACCCTGTTGTGAACCTCCAGGCTTAATCAACTGCGGTGATGTTGTTGCCGGCTCTAATAGTGGCATGGTTAATAAAATTACTACATACAACTGTGTCGGCTGGGACGAGAGCGGACCGGAAATGGTTTACCTGTTCACCACCCCCCAGGACAGCCAGGTGACCGTTACACTTTCAGATCTCACCGCTGATCTTGACTTGTTTATTTTAGGATCACCATGCGATGCCAGCTCGTGCATCGCGTATGGTAATGACTCAGTCACTTTTGATGCCCTCACCGGTATTAGCTATTATATCGTTGTAGATGGCTATTCAGGTGCCCAGAGTTCATTTACTCTTTCTGTAGAATGCCAGGAACTTCCGCCCTGTTCACGCTGTGGATCCGGCTCTCATTGGATCGACACCTGCCTGGCAAACCAGGCCCAAACCGCCCATCATTCAGCAGTACTTACGATTGATACAAACCTTGACTGTAATCCTGACACAATATTAAAACTCAATGCCTGCTCACCACCAACACCCGGCAGCCTGGGAGTCATCCAGCAGTCCTCTCCGTTGGACGATTCAATACAGTTTCCCGGAACTCGTCCCATTGACGGACACTTTGATGTCATCGATACCCAAATCGTAATGTGCCAGACAGACGGCCTTAATACAATAACTATCGGCAGCGGCCTGGGACAGGGAGGTGTCCTCCCCCCTTCATTCGGTAATATGGCCGAACAGCCAGGCGATCCAACATTGGTCGACAGCTTCTTCGAGGTATTCTTTGAACTCAAGTTGGCATCAAACCAATTAGTCTATAATCATACCCCACTGAGAATTTCCGCCACAGCCACCTGTTTCCCAAATCAGTCTGTTTACACCTATTCCGCCGGCTGCATACCACTCTACAATAACCCAACCCCCGGCCTGGGAACAGTCGTCGCAAACCTGATCTCCATCCAACACATGATCAATCCCGGAGGCCAACCCTACTGCCCCACCCCATTACCTGGCGATATCAATGCAGACTGCCACGTCAACCTGTTAGACTTTGCAATAATGGCCCTCGACTGGCTGGAATGCAATAATCTAATGGACCCGGAATGCTTGTAGTTACCAGGAAAATTAAAAATTAACCGTTGGGGAAAATTAAAGCGACTGTTATCAAAATCAAGCATATAATTCAGATTTCCAATATTCTTTTTTCGCTACCATGACGTTTAAAATCGTCAACATTTTCCGCATGCACGCTGTTACAGCGGTCATTTTAGTTTTGCCGGCTTTGAGTAGTCGCTGGTAAAACTCTCCCTTTAATTTGCCCCCGGTTAAAAAACATATTTGAACCTAACGTAGACCCGGTAGGCTACAGTAGACATACCAAGAACCCTGAATCACACTGGCGCCAATCTTACCCTTGCTTTGTCCATCGGCACTTTCTATACCTTTATACCAAACTACACTTCCGTCTTCAAAAAGAAAATTGCCGCCCTCCGAGATAGGTTTTCTCGAGCCGGAATGGCTGGAAACCGGAACACCTCCTAATTCCCACGATTCAAGAGTACCTAGCTTTCTGCTTTGCAAATTGTCAAACAGGATCGGCCCTCTTCTGTATCTGCTACCCAACTTTTTTCGAGCCGCCCAGTTCAAAATATTAGATGTCCCTATTACAACATTAGAGCCTAGATTACTCATATCATTGCCAAATAAAACCTTATATGCAGCCAAGCCTGCATCGGCGGCACCACCGTTAGTAGCTGCATGAACGGACCTATGAAATTTATCCGTGGGGCAGAACAAAACATCATTACCATGCCCCGTGTTTTTTAGCGGAATCAAGTAGTCCGTGAAAAATCGTATTGTGGTTGGGTGGAACCAGTCAAAGTCTTGGCTTGATCCGTTGCTGTCGTTGCCATTGAAAGGGAAGTAAACATCATTATCCTGGGCATATAAATGGACAGCTATGCCCCACTGGCGCATATTGGTGCTGCAGATCACGATGTTGGCCTTTCTCTTGACCTTGGACAGGGACGGCAATAATATCGAAAGCAGCAGAGCAATGATCGCAATGACTACCAGAAGTTCAATTAACGTAAAAGCTTTTCGTGTCTGCAATTCTTTATACTTACTCACAAAAGCACTCCTTAAAAATTGTAACCGTTCACGGGCATTTTAATGGTATTGTGGGTACGGTACCTTTGCTTTAGTGATCGTCATTTTTTCCGCATAACCGCCCACTATTGAACTCCCTCAAATAATAACTATTAAAAATTCAAAGTTCCGGCAATATCGCCGAGCAAACAAATTGACTTGCCAGTCTCGCTTTTAAACACTATCAAGTCCTGCTAAACCTAAGATACCAAAAAGCAGACTGAAATATAAGACAAATTTTCAAAAAAACAAAAAAAGTCCATGGCACCAATGGCGGTTTGTCAGGGATTATGCTTGTGGAATAATCCTCGGTTTTTGGAGATCCACAAAAAAACACTAAAACAGAAGCTCTAAGCGCCAGCGCCGGGCCAAAACCTCATAGTGACAATAGAGATTTCACAGCCAGTCGATTGGCATGTCGCTTGCGCTTCACGCTTCTGTTTTCGCGATGTTGAGTTATGCTGTTTACCTGAAGCTATGCAGCAGGCCTATTACTATTGCTTCTATTCTGCAGTTTTGTGAGTATATTGGCTGGAAGGCTTTGTTTGCCGGTTCCAGGCGGATGTGGTCGGGTTCGAGGTAGAATTTTTTTACCGTCACCTCGTTTTCGTCCAATATCGCAACCACTATCTGTCCGTTGTGCGCGCCCACGGCCCGGCGGCAGATCACGTAGTCTCCGTCGGAAATCCCGGCGTCGATCATGCTTTCGCCGGTTACCTGCAGCGAGAAAATATCGTCCATATTGCCGAACAGATCGGCCAGGGACAGAGTGTCTCTGTTTTCGATCGCTTCGATGGCATAGCCGGCCGCCACTCTGCCAAGCAGCGGTATACCCGGCGACATTTCATGCATTGCGTTTTTCTGCTGCTTTTCGTCAAGCAGCTGTCGTCCCAGCCGGGTTATTCTCGAAGAGCGTGCCTTGCCCCTGGAATTGGTGAGCAGCTTTTTTCTTCGCAGGGCGGCGATGTGCTCGAATACGGTTGTGCGGCTTACGCTTAGCTGGCCGGCGATCTCGGCTATCGTCGCCGAATAGCATTGTCTGTCCTCGAACTCGGCGATTACGCTGAGCACCTCGAGCTGGCGGGGTGTTATCTGGTTTGGATTTTTTCGGTTCAACTTTCAATTTCTCCATTGCGGCATTTTTGTATGCCTTGGTTTCAACGATAGCGGCGTTCTGTATCTCGGCGAGTGTTTCGCTGATGATCGTCGCGCCGATGATGTCGGCGATGGTCGACAGGACCTTTCCGATAGTAATGTCTTTGTCACGTTTTCCGGCGGCGGACGGCAGAGACCAGTCCCTGGTAAAATCGCCCCCAGGCCCGAATTTGCATAGCGGCTGGCGCAGGTGCCTGTTGTTAAGTTCTTTTCTGTTCATTTTTTTTCTCATTCGAAAATTTTTTCTCGTGCTTTTTATCTCAAATAATGTATCGGCAGACAGCGGTAAAAAACCCTAACAAAAACCGAACTAAAATGCAATTTTATAAATTTTTTTTTATCCGCCCAATATCAGTATTACCTGCCCGATTCTTATCAGACGTGATGCAGAATTTCAAGAAACAGCGGTTTTAAGCTTTGTATTGTATGTTTACTGGTGATTTCTATTGAAGCGGGTTTAAGGCTTTCGACGGGAATTTTTCGCCAATTTTTTTGCAATTTTCGTTATTGTAAAACGTCTGTATTTGACGAAGAAATCATTATCTTAGGTCGGGCTTAGGTCAGGCATCTTTGGATTGCACTTTTAGAGGGGACTTGGAGTATTTTTTCTTGCTTTAATTGTGTGCGTTTTCTCACGGGATGCATTTTTTGTGTTAATTATAGAGAGAAGCTAAATGAATTTCGCAGATTTTACAGCAGGGAGGTATTAAAATGCGAAATACAGTAGTTTTAATGTCGTGTATGATTATTGTGCTTTCATGCCTTTTCGTACCTCGGCTTTATGGAGCCGAGAGTCGGACGGTTGAGCTTTTGCGTAAGTCCGCCGAAAAAGGCGACAGTGACTCGATGCTTTTCCTGGGCTTTATGTATCGAAAGGGCGACGGGGTCAGCAAGGATCTCTATAAGGCTATCGAATGGTATAAAAAGGCGGCATCTGCAGGCAATAGTGAGGCGATGAACAGTCTTGCGATGATGTATGAAAAAGGAGAAGGGGTAAAGAAGAATTTTCGCGAGGCCATAAGCTGGTACGAGAAGGCCGCAGATGCCGGGGACAAAAATGCAATGTTTTACCTTGGCATGATCTACCATCAGGGGCATGAAGATTTACCCCGGGACATTTCCAAAGCGTTCAAATGGTACAAAAAAGCCGTAGCCGCCGGTGACAGCAGTGCGATGTACCGACTTGCCGGGATGCATGCGGCAGGAACAGGCGTTACGACAGATGAGAGAAAGGCGGCGGATTTGTATTTGAAATCTTCCAATGCAGACAACGTCTCGGCGATGTTCAAACTTGGCGAACTCTATCAGCGTGGCGGGGGTGTCCGTCAGGACGATCGCCAAGCGTTTAAATGGTTTAAAAAGGCCGCCGAAGGCGAACATGCCGATGCGATGAATGCTCTTGGTGAGATCTATCAGCAGGGCAGGGGCATTTCCAGTAGTGAGTGGAAAGCGGCTACGTGGTACTTAAAAGCGGCAGAGGGCGGACAGGTTGATGCGATGAACAGCGTTGCCGCGATCTTCGCCGGCGGGGCGGGTTTCTCCAGAGATAGCAAGAAAGCAGTTTACTGGTATCGCAACGCCGCCGAGAACGGCAATGTCGATGCGATGTATGAGATCGGGGCAAGGCACTACCGGGGGCAGGATGTTAGCAGAGATATGAAGACGGCCGGTAAGTGGCTGATGAATGCGGCCGAAGGGGGTAATGCAGATGCGATGGTGCTCGTATGCGAAATGATGGTTAAAGGCGATGGGCTGAGCAGGAATGCTGAAAAAGGTTTCGCATGGTGCAAAACGGCAGCCGAGGCGGAAAATGTCGATGCGATGGTAATGCTCGCCAAAATGTACAAGGATGGGACCGGCACACGTAAGGACGAAAAGAAAGTTGCCCTGTGGTACAAAAAGGCCGCCGACGCCGGAAGCGAAGAAGCAAAAAAAGCACTCAATCCGGTTGCTAAGCCAAAGTAACCCGTACCCGCCATTTTTTCTATCAGTGACGACATCTTTTAATAACTCAAACTGACCGATAACGGCCCGAAAAACACCGTAAACCACTGCAATTAAAGAGTTTGCATAGCATCTGTTTTTTAATAAAATTGCCTTCCCCGCAAGGCCGAATCCAACCCTAACGACTAAAGACTCTCAAACTGACCAATCGGTCATTTTGAGTAAACCCGGATTTCCCATATGAAGTCGTGCAAAAGAAATGAAATTTGTTAGAATAGAGCTTATGGAAGGCTTTTGATTGAGTTATCATTATACTAGAGCAATTTAATTTTTCGTGCTCGCTTTCTGCCTGTTGCGGCTTGGGCTGTCGGCATCAGGATTACTCGCAATATTTCAATATTGCTGCGTATCCTTCTTTGCCAGCCTTGTCCTCTCGACGGCATAAAGCGGAGCAGAAAATATTAAAGTGCTCTAAATTGCAGAAACCAATGGGTGAAATTTTCGTTAAAATCAAAGATTAATATGAAACAGACAAAAACCGCAAATGATTTGCAGCCGCAAGCTATGGTCTCAGTAAATAGCCTGCCGGAGTTTCTAGTTGAGGCGAAAAATGCTGTCGAGGCCGGCGATCTGGTCAAAGTCGAAAGTATTCTTTGTGAAAACGCAGTGGAACGAGTTTGCGATATACAGGATGTTGGTTCAAGGGTGTTGGCGCTTTATATGCTTGCATCGCTGTTTCGTAAAATTAACCAATTAGATTTAGCCGAAAAATGGAACAAAAAAATCCTTGAGTATGGCGAATATAGTTTTGCATATAACGAGTTGATCGGCATTTGCAAGGATAGATGTGATTTTGTAGAAGCTGTAGAATACGGAAGCAAAGCATTGAGTTTCGATCCGGACAATCCGAAGTTGTTATCTGCCCAGGGCAACGGACTGATCTTGACCAGCAGGATAGACGAAGGTGTCGCAATGCTGCGGAGGGCAGTCGAAATTGCGCCGCAGGATGCGGGGATTGGAACATGGCTTTTGTATGGCCTGCATTATAAACCTGACATAACGCCCCAAATTCTTTTTGAAGAGCATAAAAAGTGGGTTAAGAGACATGTACCGACGACTACGGTTGGAGCGAGTTACGGAAATTTAATCGATCCCGATAAAAAGCTTCGTATAGGGTATATTTCGCCGAATTTTCGGCGGCATTCTGTCATGTATTTCTTTGAACCTCTTCTTGAGTGCCATAACCGTGCGACAGTCGAAATTTATGGATATAGCAATTCAGAAACAACAGATAGTCTTACTGAACGAATGAGGCCGCAGTTTGATAATTTCAGTGATATCAACGAGATGACAGATGAAAAAATCGCCAAGATGATCATTCGTGACAAAATTGACATTCTTGTAGATTTGGCAGGTCATACCAGCAATAACAGTCTTCTTGTTATGGCAAGAAGACCAGCTCCGATACAGGTTACATATCTCGGATATCCGGACACCACCGGACTTGAACAGATAGATTATCGGATAACAGACGAATTGGCCGATCCGCCCAAGCTTCATAAATATTACACTGAAGAACAGGTGTGTCTTCCTGATGGTTTTTTATGTTACAGACCCCCGGAATTTGCTCCGGCGCTGATAGAAAGTCCATGGATCAAAAATGGCTATATAACGTTCGGTTCGTTTAATATAAACGCAAAAGTCAACCTTGATGTTATAGCCATTTGGGCTCGGGTATTGAAGGGTACTGAGAATTCTCATCTATTGCTCAAGCTTGAAGGTGGGGATTGCGAGCAGTTGCAAGATCATTATCGCAATCTTTTTCAGCAGCTTGGAATTGAGCGAGACAGGATAGAAATATGTGGTCGAAAATCAGCGGTCAAGCATCTGGCGATGTATGGGCAGGTGGATATCAGTCTGGATTCATATCCGTATCATGGCACAACTACTACATGTGAAGCTTTATGGATGGGGGTGCCAATTATTTCTTTGCTTGGTGACCATCATTCGTGCAGGGTGGCTCTGAGTCTGCTCAAGCGTCTTGATTTGGACTATTTCGTTGCATCGAGTCAAGAAGAATATGTGGCGAAAGCTTGTGCACTCGCGGCAAAGCCAGATGCACTTGCAAGGATACGGTCTACTATGCGAGCAAGAATGGCCGCAAGCGATCTATGCAACGGAAAACTTATTGCCGCAAATATCGAAACCGCTTATAGAAAAATGTGGCGTAAATACTGCAAGTCACAAACAAATAATGCTTATTAAAAGCAATGCATTAATGCTGTAGTGTCTTATTTGTAAAACTGATTTTGTACCCTTTCTTTCTCTGGACAAGATACCCATTGCCAATATTACATTGCCCCGAAATAATCTCGCTTCCAAACTGACCGATTGGCCGGTTTGTAATTACTAATTGAGGATTTGGCCTATAGTCAAGGCTTATTTATTGTATTTTGCCCGGCAGCCCGGCGCTTCCATTATGTCCACAGAATCCAGCATCGCTTTAGTGGGCATTTGCGGTTCGAGCTGGTCATAAATGTATTTGGCAATATTTTCAGCAGTGGCGTTAATGCCTTCAAAGCAGTCCAATTCCTCAAGTTGGGTATTGTCAAACATCGCTGCGATCTCATCGGTTTTTGCTTTAAGATAGATGAAATCGATGGCAAGTCCGTTTTCGTCAAGCTCTTCGATCTGGGCGGCGACTTTCAACTGCCAGTCGTGTTGATGGAGATCCTCTTTTTTACCGCCTGCATAGGTAAGCTGATGACCTGCCCGGAATGAACTTTCAATAGTAATAGTATACAAAAGTCTGTCCTTTCTTATTTTTGGCTAATTTCTTCGACTCGCTTTTTTACGTGTTCATATACGCTTGGAGGGATCAGTTTGCCAACATTGCCGCCAAGCATCGCAACCTCGCGAACCATTGTCGAATTTACAAAACCATACTCTTCGCTGGTCATAATAAAAACCGTCTCGATCTCGGCGACGTTTCGGTTTGTCATGGCAAGCTGAAACTCGTATTGCACATCGGTAAGGTTTCTAAGTCCCCTGAGCATAACATCGGCTTTTTTCTCGGCGGCAAACTTCACCGTCAGGCAGTTATAACTCTCGACGGTAACACGCGGCATATCCTTAACCAGTTCCTTGACCATCGCCACGCGTTCGGCGGGAGTAAACAGTTCTTCCTTCTTGGGGTTTTGGCCTATCGCAATGATAAGGTTGTCGAAGAGCTTGTTGCCGCGGCCGATAACGTCAAGATGACCGTTTGTGATAGGGTCAAAAGAACCCGGAAATATAGCAGTAACAGGTTTATGTTCCATTTTTAACCTCGGTTATAAATGTCAGGTATTAATTGTGTTTTGACGTCTGATCGGGGAGTTTGCGCTCCCGCGTTTTTATTCCAAAATCATCTCTTCAATATCGCGGCCGAAATTCTCATCGGCAAGGTGACTCATAAATATCTCGGCAGTTTCAAGCCGTCGTTTTGCGATTTTTCTGACCGACTCGAATGAAAAACTTTCGTCGAGCCTGGACTGCCAGTAGCGGTACTCGACCCTTCTCTTCCATCCGACAAGCGAATCGGCCGGCCCGTCGTCGTGGAAGGCGTACTTTCTAAATTCGTTAAAAACACCAACGGCACCCATATCTTCCAGCCCGCGTCCGTCAGAAAGTATCCGTGCTTCGGCGAGTTTTGAGTTGATGGTGCCAGACTCTATTATGATCTTGTTGATCTTGTCGATTTTGCTTTCGATATCCGTTTCGGCGAGCTTATCGCTGACTATCTGCGTGCTGAATTTGCGAAGATCGTTGAAGTTGAGTTCCGAAAGGACCACACCATTTGGGCATTTCCCGCTTTCGGCAAACCGGATATACCCGGCATCGGAGAAATAAGCCGCCGCGATAAGGCAAAACCGCTCTATCGGAAGGTTCGCCTCGACAACTTCACCAAGGCGGCAGATCAGTTCGCAGTTACGAACAATACGCCGGCTGCGGTCCCAAAGCCACTTGCTGCAGCCGGAAATAGTTTCTTCGGCGATCTGTTTAATCAAATCAATATCAGACATAAAAATTCCCTATTATACATTCACCCAGTTACAAATATAACACCCTTATCCCACACTTAACCCATCAAGTCAAGCCTTTTTAAATAAACCACTTAACATCGTGTGCATCAGAAAAAAGTGGAATAGGTATTTCAGGTTGATTTAAGTTAATTCGAACCGGTTACACAATATTGTCATTCCCGCGAAGGCGCCAATCCATAGCCTGCGAAACCGTGAGAGTGTCAATAGTAATGGATGTTTTTTTGTGAAAATGCCTCGGCCGCAAGGCCGAATCATCCATTATACATTAGACAATAGACATTATTCATTTCAAACTGACCTTTTGGTCAGTTTTAGTAAGTAAAGAGGGGGACAGTTAATTTGGGGGGGGCTATTTTGCCTGTTTTGAAAAAAATGTGATGTGACATTTAATTTACTCTTATCGCCTGTGCCTCTCTCAAAATATCTTCTGCCCTTTCGATACTTTTTTGGTCAGATTCTTTCCCGCTCAAGATAAGGTCGATTTCGGCCAGCAATTTTGATTCCAGTTCTTCTAAAAGACAGTGAAAAGCTTTTGGTCCGGATTTTTCTAAAAGCGGCTCGTGGTGTGGTAGAGCTTTTTTTATTAGTTCTTTAATTGACTCAACATCAAAAAAATTCTCGGCTAGTCCGTTTTCAATGAATTTGCATTGCGAAACCGCATAACCAATGATTACCTGGTATGCAGAATAATACGCCCATGCAGGCTTTGATACAAAGGGTCGTATTTTGGATACCTCTGCACAGGTAGATTTATTTGCATTAAAGGTCTCGCCTATCATTTTAAACGCTTCCTTGACCTGGAAATTGACTGAAGCCTTATTAGCTGGTGCATCAACCTTTAGTTTGGATATTAATCCGGACAGTGCCCTGGCTGGAGAAATAGATACAACCGCTTCCCATAGCCGCTCGACAGCTTCGATCTGCCGCTTATATAAGATAGCTTGCCTGTTTGCATTCCCGGACGAAGCTGCGTTTCTTAAGGTTTCGATTTGGGGTGCTTTAGGTATTAAGTCAGCCTTATACGATTCCTCGCTCTTTCTTAGTTCTGTTCGCAGACCCTCGATTTTTGTTTCATTTTCGTGTGCAACTGCATTTTTAAGCCGCGTTATTATGAGATTGCGGCACTGCCAAAGAATAATACATATAATCGCTGTGGTTAAAACAGTGGCCACTCCAACATCGATTATTGTCGCAATTAACCCAATTTCAATCATGTCATTTTCCCTTTAATTTTGAAAATCCGCGTCAATCCGCAAAACTGTCTCCCGATAAAAGTTTGTAATCCCGGCCTTGAACCGGCAACCAGAATAAAATAGTATCGGGCAAACCCCGAACCGACAGCAATAATAAATATCGAACACCCCGGCTTTACGTCGTAAATCGATGTAATAAGTGCCTCCTAAGGAATTTAAGGCTTATAATATACCCCAAAAAACAAAACAACCAACAAAATAAACAAAAAATTAATAAAAAAACTAACATACACAATCAGATTCATCCGGAATGAAGTCCGGAAATTAGCCCTCTACTAATATAATAGCCTCGGCCGAAAGGCCGAATCATTCATTATACATTAGTCAATAATCATTATTCATTTCAAATCGGCCGGTTTGATTAAACGTCCAAATCCAATTCCTCTTGCTCGCAATAGCGTGTTATCGCGCTTATGAAGGTTTTCCCGTAGTCTTTTCGTTTCTTCTGTCCCACTCCGTGGATTTCCAGGAATCTGTGACCTGTCGAAGGGCGTTTTCTGGCCATGTCTCTTAGCGATGCGTCGCCGAATACCACGAAGGCCGGCACTCCTTTGCTGTCTGCGATCATTTTTCTCAGTTCGCGAAGTTCCTCGAACAGTCCGCTGTCAACGCCTTCCCATGACTGTGCTTCGGCCTTGGTCTTTGACCTTTTGCGGGTTTCTTTCTTTTTGAGCGGTTCGAGCAGCCGCGGCTTTATATTGCCCTTTATGACCTCCCATCCCGCGGCGGTCACTGTCAAAACATTATAGTCGCCGGTTTTTGCCAGATAACCCTGCCCGACAAGCTGCTCAACCCAGTCCCTTACGTTGCCTCTTGTAAAATCGCTAAGAATACCGTATGTGCTCAGGTTATCATGACCGTTTTCCAGGATCCGTTTGTCTTTTGAACCTATCAATACGAGCGTGGTATAATCGGCTCCGAACCTCTCATCCAGCCGGATCACGCACGAGATCACTTTCTGGCCGGTCACGAGCGCATCTTCCATGTACTCGCCTTCGCCAAGGCAGACATCGCAGCCGCCGCAATTGCTGTTTTCCAGTGCCTGGTCGAAATATGTGAGGATGGACTTGCGGCGGCACACTCCGCTCGTGCAAAAACCGTAGATCGCATTGAGCTTGTTTAACGCGATCTGTCTGGCCTGCGGTTCCATCTCATTGGTAAAATATTTCCACGTGCCGTAATCTCTGCCCTTATGAAACAGGCAGCACTCCGCTTCCAGACCGTCACGTCCGCCGCGTCCGCTTTCCTGCTGATAGTGTTCGATGGACTTGGGCATACCGGCATGGATGACAAAGCGCACATTGGATTTGTCGATGCCCATTCCGAAAGCGACGGTGGCGACTATAATATCGACCTTTTCGCGGATGAAGGCGTCCTGGTTGAGTTTTCTTGCCATGACATTCATACCGGCATGGTAGGGCAGCGACTTGTACCCCTTTGCTGAAAGGACCGAATGCATTTCATCGACGTCCTTGCGGCGGATACAATAGATGATGCCCGATTCGTTTTTGTGACGTTTGACAACCTGGCAGACCTGATCGTCGAGGTCGCCTGCCGGTTCTACTCTATATATAAGGTTAGGCCTGTCGAAAGAGCCAACGAGTATTTTGGGATTATCGAGTTTCAGCTGCTTGTGGATATCGGTCTGCACCTGCTTTGTCGCCGTTGCCGTGAAGGCGTGGATCGAAACACCGGGCAATTTTTGCTTGAGGCTTCCGATCTGACGGTACTCGGGGCGAAAATCGTGACCCCACATACTGATACAGTGAGCCTCGTCGATGGCTACCATCGCCAGGTTCTGGTTTTTGAGGTAATCAAGAAATCCGTTCTGCATCATACGCTCGGGTGAGACGTAGAGGAGTTTTGCAGTGCCGTCTTCGATTGCGTTGTGAGCGTACTCTCTCTCGGGGCCGGATATGCTGCTGTCAAGGCGAACGGCGTTAATTCCGCACTGCTGCATGGAGTCGACCTGGTCCTTCATCAGGGAGATTAACGGCGATATCACTACTGTAAGGCCGTCCATGGCAACGGCGGGGATCTGGAAACAGAGGGATTTGCCTCCGCCGGTAGGGAGAACGACAATAGAGTCCCGCTTGCTCATCGCGCTGACAATGGCCTCTTCCTGAAAGGGACGAAACTCATCGTAGCCCCAGTACTGCTTCAAAATCTTCTTTGCATTTTCTAACATTAAGATCTCTGAGTGATTAGCAATTAGCGATTAGCAGTCTAAACGCACTTATCAGTATAGATAACAAAGATTTTTTTGTCAAGAGAAGAATGCCAAACCTGAAATAAAAGGCGTATCGTATTTTTACGTTGTTCATTATTGAGAAATATTTTGTTTTGCGTTGAGCTTTGCAGGCAGACACACAGGTCTGCTAATAAAGTTTTTTGGGTTCATGCTCCGATAACATTTAGATCGTGATGATGACTTTAAAATTTGTGAAAAATATTACTAACAAGGCCGCGATTATTTTAGGACCAAGAATTCGTAAGCTGATTAATAACAGACACTTAAAACTCACAGGTACTGAGTGTGTTTTTTAGAATTTTTCAAGATAGATATTTTTTTATAAATTTTCAATATTAAGCGTGTAATTGACCGATATCAATCTTAGAATCCGGTCTAACCGGATAATTAACTTAATGATAATGCAGCATTGTACGTTCCGGGAATCTGTTTGCATGAAAGATCAGCACAGAACAGTTAGAGTAATAAGCGCTCTGGTAGTAGGCATGACGATAGGGTCGTTTGTCCTTATGTTACTGGATAACCAGTCACTTTCAGCCGGTACTTTTTCACTCGACCAACTTAGCCGATTGGCACCGGTTCGCACTGAGATCGCCAAGGGCGGCAGCACTGCCGACTGGGATGGCATCGAGGTCTATTATAATGACGGTTCAGTGTTTGATTTCGAGAAACTTGTTCGCAGCAGCAAAAGTCAGCTTCATTTCGCGATAGGTAACCCGGCCGCAGGCAAAGAGGGCGTTATCAAACAAACCGCTAAATGGAAAAATCAAAAGCCGTGCCCGCTTGATATTGAGCAGGGTCAAAAAATTATCCGCATCTGCATCATTAACGACGCTGGCAAATCTCACCCAACAAACTGCCAGGTTTCCAGAACTACCGAACTCGTTGAAACGCTTAGCAGGCTGCACAATATCTCACCGGTGAGAATAAGATACCCTGTAAACTGGCAGTTGTAGCGGTCAGCAATTAGGATTAATCTCACTTTTTTGTCATACTTTAATTCCCTGTCAATAAAGGACTTAGCTCTGTTTCCCTGTTTTTTTTTAATAAAGTACGAATTTTTTCGTTGACATTACGAACGAATTCGTATAATCTGTTTGATATTAAATTGAACAGGGTTTTTTGGAGAATGATATGGCACGTCGTAAAGGAAATAATCCTACGGACAGGGAGCTTGAGATTTTGCGTATTTTGTGGACTTATGGGTCGTGCAGTGTTCGGCGGGTGAACGAATTCGTTTGTCAGGAGTCGGACACCGGCTATACGACGACGCTTAAGTTTATGCAGATCATGTTAGAGAAGGGGCTTGTTACTCGCGACACTTCTCAGCGGACTCATATATATAGTGCCGCTGCCGAAGAGGCGAATGTGCAAAAGGCCCTTGCCGCCGATCTTGTTGACAAGGCTTTTGGCGGGTCTGCCCAGAAGCTGGTTATGCAGGCACTACAGGAAAAGCAGGTGCCCCAGAATGAACTAATTAGGATACAGAGGATGCTCGATGAGCTGGAAGGAGAAGAAAATGATGTCACTTCAAGAAATTCTTAGCAGTCCTGTCGCCCAGAGGATCGGGTTTGCGCTTATGCACTCGCTGTGGCAATGCACTGCGATTGCGGTGTTGTTTGCTGTTGTTATGCTCGCTTTGCGGAATCGCCGGCCCCAGGTGCGCTATAATGTTGCGATCACGGCCTTGCTGCTTATGGTGATCGTTCCGGTTATTACGGTTTTTGCGGCAAGAGTTGACGACCAGACGCCGCCTGCGGCGGTTGTGGAAGAGCCTGTTGCGCCGGCGGCCCTGGTGGAACCTGCCGAGGTTGTTAAAGGAGGCGAACTGCCGGTAGTTGAAACTTCTGTAGTGTTTCCAGATGCCGATGTGGCCGATGTGGCGGTCGTTTCTGAAAAAGATGTTGCTGCTGCAAACTCTGCAAGTATTGGTGAGAGGATCGAAATTGTGCTGCCGTATCTTGCGATTGGGTGGATTGTTGGGGTTTTGATCCTTAGCGTGTGGCATCTTGGCGGTTGGGCGCAGCTTCGCAGGCTTCGGAGGGTTATGGTAAAACCTGTGGAGGAGTATGTATCGGAAAAGCTCGCACTGCTGGCACAATCGCTGGCTGTCAAGCGAACTGTAGAAATAGTCGAGTCGGCGCTGGTGACGGTGCCGACGGTTATCGGTGCGCTTAAGCCTGTGATCCTTTTGCCGGCTAGTGCGCTTACGGGGTTGTCGACCGAGCAGCTTGAAGCGATACTGGCTCACGAACTGGCGCATATCAAACGCAATGACTATCTAATGAACCTGATCCAGACGGCTATCGACATACTCTTGTTTTATCACCCGGCTGCGTGGTATATTTCGCGGAAGATCAGGAACGAGCGAGAAAACTGCTGCGACGATATCGCCGTGCAGGTCACCGGCGACAGTCTTAAATACGCCAGGGCGCTGGCTACTATGGAGGAAATAAAAGCGGCCAGCAGGCGTCTTGCCGTTGCCGCTAGCGGAGGGAATTTGTTTGACAGGATATCGCGGATTGTATCAAAAGAAGAAAAGAAACAAAAAATACACGGCTGGCTGACTGCGGCAATAACGATAATCATAGCCGCGGCAATTACGATACCGGCAATGGTAGCTGTCTCTGCAGAAGCGAAAGATATCAAGACAAACTTAACAGTTACAGGAACAGTAACAGACGCTCAAACAGGTAAACCGATCCAGGGCGCAAAGATCTCTGATAAAACATATAATGGTGGAAACCAAGGGGCAGTTTCAGATGCGAAGGGAAAATACTCTTATCAGACCTGGTACGAAGAGCATAGTGTAATCACAAAGGCAAAAGGTTACGAGTCTCAAACAAAAACTCTCAAAACAAAACTTGTCGGCTCAGAAAAAGAAGTGTCAATAGATTTCCAACTACAACCGGAGAAAACCTCTATACCACCATCACCGTTCAAAGCGACTTTGGCTAATGGCGTTGAGTTGGAGCTAATTGGTCTTTGTGCCAATCCCAGCACGGGTAAGCAATGGTGGAGGCCGGATGGTTCTGTCCTTAAAGCAAGACCGTATGATAAAACCCCGTGCACTCATGTTGGTCCTCCAGTCTATTACGATTATGTCTGTCGTCTTACTGGTGGCGAAGATTTACAGTTAAAAAAGAACCAGGCCGGTTGTGGCCCGAGCCGCCTTAGCGAAAGAGGCGTGAATATCAACCTCCCGGATCAGGACAGTCTTTATCATTGCACTCTTCAAGACTACAATCGCTTAAAACAGACGGATCTCACTTTGCTTGTTGGCAGCGAATCCAGCTGGAAAACTGTAACGAGCATGGATTCTCCGTCTGAGGTCGGAATGTCAACTATCGACAATGTAATAATAATGCCGCCGGTAGAAAAAAATGCTGTGACTTATATCGACGTAGTTGCTTCCAGAGTAGATGAGCAGTTTCGTGTGATCGCGATAGATAATAATGGTAAAAAGTATGTTGGAGGAGGCATGTCCTGCGGCGGCAACCTGGGCTCGGCCAAAGTTATATCTATCAGGGCGCAATTCCCTCTACTCATTGCTAATATTAAATCGATAGAATATCAAACCCAGAAATTCATCCCGGTAACCTTCAAAAATGTCTCACTAAAACCGGGCCACAAAACCAAAGTGGAAATTGACATTGCCCCGACAAAGTCAAAAACGCCGTCGAGAAAACCTGGAAATGCTGACATGTCTAAGGTTGGCCTTCTAGGTTATAGGTTTGCCGACAGCTCCACCGTAAGAAGTGCGCTGGAACTTGTGAGTAAGGTTGGCAAGGTAAATATTATCCCCTCGGAGCAAGTCGATTTGACAGCTGCGCTGCCGTTTACGAGCCTTTACGATGTAACTTTCGAACAAGCCCTGCAAGCCGTTATCGGCAAAAACAAGTTCGTCAAAGAAGGCAATTTTATCAAAGTATACACCCCCGAAGAATACGCCGCGCTTTACGGTTTCGATCCGGTAAAGGCTAAGGCAAGTCTGAAGGTTGTTGAAGGTATTTACAGCTCGGTTGATGGCATTGAATTTGGAAAAGATACTGCCGATTATGCACTGAAAACAATGAAGAGTGCTTTGGAAGAACTAAAGTATCTTACAGACAACTCTAAAGGCACTCCGTTTCATCCGCTTGCTTCCGGTTTGTCGGAAAGCTGGAACAATACAATCGAACAACTCAGCAAGGGCAATTACAAAAAAGCAAAGATCTTTTTCGAGACCATAGGCGACTTTGGAAATAACGCAGGAAATGTACTTATAAAAGCGGTCGAGGAAAAGATGAAAGCCGCATCGACCCAGCCGGCGAAAATTACAAAAACTACAACTACCGCCAAAGCCGCCCCAACAGAAAACCCGCTGGATATGAAGATAGATTTCTCGTTTGTTAAAACAGACACGACTTTCGAGGAAGTTGTCAAATACATACGAAGTCAAAGAACACCGCCTCTGCAGATCGTGGTGCTCTGGTCGAGTCTGTCGGACATTGCTTTTGTAGATCGCGATTGCACTGTTAATATTGATGGCCTTGGCACAACAACTCTTAAGACCGGGCTGGCACTGATATTAAAAGCAATATCCAGTCCCGAGGTAGGATCGGTGGTATACGAATATCAGGATGGGATAATAGCGATATCAGCAAAGCAGCGACCTAAGTCTCCAGCCCCTGCCGCCGAAGAAAAAGCGAAATATGCGACCTTTGTCTGTGGACCGGATGGGTTGATACTTGGCGGCAAGAAGATTGAAAATCCCGAAGAGATTCTTCCTGCTATGAAATTGATCGAGGATAGGGAAAATACGATCTTGCAGGTAGTTCCTTCTAAGGAAGGCTTAGAGTCTGATGAGTGGAATGCCAACAAAGCCACGATAATTGCCTGGAGCAAAGAGGCGGGATTTAAGGATGTTGTGTTTGTCGATCCGGATCAGGAACCGAAAAAGTCTGTTGGTCAGCCGGTTTCTGCTGTCGATAAGAATACGAAATACGCGACCTTTATTGGTACTGATGACGGTGCGTACTTGTCCGGCAAAAAGGTCAAAAGTTTCGATGATCTCTCGCCTATGATCAAGGCGCTTGACGACAAAAGCAATACCATCCTTCAGATTGTCCTTACAAAATCAATGACGAAAAGGGATGATTGGGGAATGATCAAAAATAGTCTCATGGCCTATGCCAAAGAGTATGGCCTCAAAGGCGTCGAATTTGTTGATCCGAAAGCTGAAACAGAAACTCCAGCTCCGGTGGCCGATGAGAATACGAAATACGTTAGTTTTCTGGTGGACGAAAACGGGGCTTATTTATCCGGCAAGAAAATTGAGAGCTTCGAGGGACTTGCGCCTGCGATCAAGGCGCTTAAAGACCGGGGAAATACGATCCTGCAGGTTGTTCCGACTAAAGAAGCTTTGCAGGGAGAACACTGGAACATGATCAAAAGTTCTCTGCTGGCGTTTGGCAAAGAGTTTGGACTTAAGCAGGTTGTCTTTATTGATCCGGACGCTGAAATCAAAAACACCGCAGCACCCGATGATAAGAATGCTAAACACGTAACACTGCTATGGGGTAGTGGAAGTGCGTCGCTAGCCGGTAAGAAGATTGAAGACGTCAAAGAGCTCATCGAGGCCTTTAAAGAACTAAAGGACAGGGCCAATACGATCCTGCTGGTTACCCCAACAGAGGAAGTCCTTAAGGATAAAAAATGGGCTTCCATGAGACATATGGCAATAGCCTGGGGAAAGGAATTCGGATTTAAGCGAGTCGCGTTCACCAACGAAGACACTATAGACAAATCCAAAGCTGCTGAAATAATCGGCAAGTGGGCCAGGGCGTTGGAGTTTTTTGATCTTGACGTGATTGAAGGGTTGATTGCTTCCTGTAATGAACAGACACTTTCAGCGTTTTTTTTAATGAGTCCAACCGGCGGTAAGGTTCGTCCGGTACCTGAGATTAAAGGGGATCCGGTAATTCTGAAAATCACAAAAATAGGTGACGGAAGGTACAGGGTGCTTTCGCTTACTATAGATAAAGAGCTTAGCTATTACCTTGTTAATAATCTCCTTATCAAAGACGGTGCTGTTAAGGTAGACTTTGATCTCAATGCGCAGGTGAAAAAAATGCAGGACGTTCGGACCATGTCGGCTTCAGAGTATGGCGAAAGGCTCATGAAAGAACAGTTTGCCAGCTGGAAAAACGCCGAAGGCAAAGAACTTGCTAAACTCTCAGAAGAAATGATCCAGAAAATAGATGACAGAATTATTGCAGCAGAGTATGCCGAAAAAAACAAAATAAAAATCGCAGGCGCCTCCAATACTAACACAGCCGAACTCCGGGCAGAAAAGAAAAAGCTCGAAAAGATGACGCCAGTCCAAATTCGGGATATGGTTCTAAAAGAATTCAATGAGTTTCTCCAACAGTATTCAAATACAAAACCCGCTAAAGCACCCGATACTCCAGATGATTCGAATATGGCCCATACTAATAACAGCAGTGCCGATGATTCCAAACCTTTGAAGTTTCTTTCCGGCATTCGGGAATTTAAAGATTTGCGGCTGAATATTACTGAGCAGGCTTTGCGCAGGCATTTACATACTTATTCGATAGCGGCAACTTTTATCGAACTCGACGACTCTGTGGTCTATCATCTTTACACCGAGAAAGGTGAAAATGTTTTTGTTACTTTCCGCCAGGGAGAGTGTGCGGGTATTCAACGTATGCGAAAGGATCTTGGTGCCGCCGCCAAACTTCATAAACACTGGCACACCGACCGGGGAAGCGCCGGCGGTATGTATTTTGAGGCGTGTAGGTTTTACTCTGAAGGCGGCAAACGCCCGGAAGCGGTCAAGCGGTTTTTCAAGGTAGCTGATCTTTCACCGGCAACCGAGTATGGAGCAAGGGCACGCGAGATTGCCCGGCTGCTTATTGATATGAAAGGAGAGAAAAGACCGGTGCAAAAAGTTTCCAAACATGACGTAACTATTACGCTTGAGCAGCATTTTGAGAGTTTGATATTTGATCTTCGTGATCTTTCAAGAAACGCATATACGATCCCCGGCAAATGTCGCGTACTTTTTCTTGCTGATAGTTCCAATCCCGCGATGGGGCTAAAAAAACTTGCCGAAAACCCCGGCCCAGATGGACAACTGGTTATTAGGCGGTTAATTAATATGCTCGATGATCCGAGACCGACTCGTTCATGGGCAGGTGCAATGAATGGCGGTCACGTTTACCGCAACTGTGACGTTGCGCTCGAGATACTTTCGGTTCTCGCCGACAATACACTGCCTACGATGGAATTATTCTTTGACAGACGCAGCGGAAGGGATTATTACCTTGGCAACGCCGACAACAAAACAAGAAAAGAGATCATTGCTAAAGTTAAAGCATGGTACGCCAAAAATCGAGGAATTGATCCGGCAAAACCATCTGCCGGTAAAGTCTCTGATGCAAATGTCAACCATAGTAATCTCCCCGAAAAGATCACTTTCACACTTGTCGACGAATCCGGCAAACCGGTCAGTGGTGCGGCAATCGGTAATCATTTTTATCCTTACGGTAAAGCGATCGGCGGAAAACCAAGGTTGATATGGGCCCGCGGAGTCCATAACACTACGGGCGTTGAGGGTAAGGTAACTGCCAGAATGATCGATATGTTTGGGAAGTATTTTCGCGATGACAGAAAGTTCGAATTGTGCGTTTATGATGAGTCGCGAAAGCTCGGATACTGGCAGAAATTGTCCCGGTCTGAAATGACCGCTGAAATGACTCTCGAGCTAAGTCCGGTTTGCCGGGTTCGTGGAGATTTTATTTGTAAAGGTTATGACCGAAAAAACGATTGGTATTTAGATGCGAGCATGGAACTTGGCTGTAATGGTAAGCGGATCTTCAGTAATAATGCCAGGAGAGATGACTTCGATCTTCTTTTGTTTGCCGGAAAATATTACATTGATGCGACAGGCATTGTATATAACGAAGAACTCTCATTGGAAACAGGCAGGAAAAGAATCGAGTTTGAAGTTAAAGAGGGGCAGCATGAACTTGAGCTTAGAGACATCGATCTGCCTGTCAGTAAGATCGCCGGGCTTGTCGGCAAACCCGCACCGAAACTTGGACCTGTAAAGTCATGGCATAATGGTGACGCGGTTAAGCTTTCCGTTCTTAAAGGCAAAACTGTCCTGCTTTACTTTGGCGGTGATTCGGCATCTGCAAGTGGTTTGAACAGGCTTGTGAACCTGCACAATGAGTTTGCCGAGCATGGACTTGAGATCCTTGTTGTATATAATGCTGATAACATGGCGAGTTTGCAGGAAACGTGGAAAGAAGATAACAAGCCAGCAGCTGATTTCATGAAAAGGATGGAAAAAGCTCATAAAAGCGCAGAAGAAATGCTTAAAACTTCAGGCAGAAAAATCCCAAAACGAGATGCGCCGACAAAGTACTATGGGCCAAATGAAGTTCCTTTCAGGGTTGCTATTGACAGCGGGGTGGGGAGTGTTTATGATGGCGGCGATGTGGTCCGGCGAGATTCGACATACCAGGTATTCGGAATAGAACGCAAAACGAGTGTTGTTCTGATCGATAAGGAAGGTAAGGTCGTGGGCAATTTGAACTTAAATGACGCTGACGCTCGTGAAACAATAGCTCGTATGCTTGGTGTTGAAATTGAAAAAAAGGCTCCCAAGAGCGGACCGGGCAACGAAATACCGCAATGGCCCAAGCCGGTTATTTACTCAATGTCGGGTACAGGCTCACGAAAGCTTGCAGCTATAAATGGATAACGTAATTACAATTGAGGCTTTTGGGGACAATTATTTTTATTTGTTTGTCTATGACCAAACCAGCGCTGTCGCTGTTGACTGCGGTGATTGCCGTGGTATTCTTAAGGTCCTGAAGTCTCGAAATCTCCGGCTTGACGCGGTGCTGATAACACATCATCACTATGACCACGCCGCCGGGTCCAAAAAACTCAAAAAGAAAACCGGCTGTAAAATCATAAGCCCTGACCAAAAAAGAATCGCCCAGACAGATCAGCTGGTTGCAGATGGTGACATCCTGGATTTCGGAACCGAAAAAATACGAGTCATCGCAACGCCTGGGCACACTGCATCGTCTGTGTGCTATTATGTCGCCCCTTCCGGCGCGAATACCGGCGGGATGCTTTTTACAGGTGATACATTATTTATCGGCGGGTGCGGGCGAATCTTTGAGTGCGGCGCAAAAACAATGTGGCAGTCGCTGTCATCGCTTGCCGATCTGCCGGACAACACGCAGGTCTATCCCGGCCACGACTACACGCAGGAAAATTATCAGTTTGCCCTGACGATAGACCCTGAGACCGAACCTCCGAAAATGCCGTCGACAATGGCCTATGAAAAAAGATCGAACATCTTTCTGAGGTCGGACGATCCTGAGATCAAAAAAGCCTTAAAAATGCCGGGCGTCGGACCCGATGAAATATTCGGAACGCTTCGATCAAAAAAAGACAGATTCTAAATGATGTCGGCAATTTAAAGTGTAAGTTTGGGTGCAGCTAGATTGATCAGTCTGCTGGTTCTGTTGTTTTCTGTTGTTCTTTGTGCCAATCCTGGGCCTGTTGGTAGTAATTCTTGAGGGAGGTTATCATTCCTGATACTGTGTAATTCTCTCGGAGGAACTGTTGTCCGTTTCTGGCGATCTGTTGCGAAAACTCTCTTTTGTCGAGCAGGTTGTGGAGGCATGAATATATGCTTAGTTCGTCGAAAGGATCAAAAAAGACTGTCGTTTCGTTCTCTATCAGGAGGTCCTCGGTGATGTTGTGGCAGGATGCGACGGCAAGGCCGACGCCCATTGCCTCTAAAAGTGGAGAGTTGAATTCTGGTCGTGAGTGAGGCTGAATGAAAATGTCGGCTCCGGCGAAGACGGATCGAAGAGGTTCTATTTCCGGGACAATGGTGACGACCTGAGACAGTCCCAGTTTTTTGACCATTCTATGTATATCACGTTCAGCGCTGCCCTTGCCGATTATGGCGAGGATGAACTCGTAGCCGTCTATTGCTAAATGCCTTACCGCGTTTAAAAGCCCCTTGAAATCGTTGGCGTTTGTTAATGGCTGGGCTACGACCATGCTTCGAACCGGTACGTTCGCCGAAAAGCAAGCACAGTCATCCTCAACAAAGGTTCCGGTGTTGAGTTGTTCGATACGCCCGTTAAAATGCTTGAACGCCGATTCGAGGTGGGCGGCGATCGGCCTGGAAAGCGCCAGCAGTAATGCGCAGTTAGGTGAGCCGGCAACGCGAGATAACTTCCTGCTAGTCGAGGTGTCATATGTCAGCAGAAATGGGATGTTAAGGGTTTCGGCGAGAAACCGGGTGAGTTTTGCCTTGCTGGAACTGAAACAGTGCAGGACCGTGGGTTTGAATTTGTTTAGCTTTTCCAGTACGGATCGCCTGTTCTGGTTTCTAAAAAGGGGGATCTTTAGCAATGGGTGGTATATAAGCTCGACTGGAGGGCACAGTACCGATGCGGCGCCGGCGTCCGGGGGACAGATTAGGGCGGATTGGAAGGATTGGCCGGTAAGGCCGGCAAAAAGATGCTGCAGGCATGTCTGGTAGTCCTTCAATTCCGGCTTATCGATTATTAAAGCGGGTCTGAAAGGGATTTCAGAGTCTTTAGGTTTTGTTTGTATATCTGTCATAATTGTAATATTATGCTAAATGTTTAAAAGTCACTTCTCTACCAGCTATTTCGGCTTTTAAAGATGTTAACATTTTTCTGTTAATGAAAAAAATAAATTACTTAGTAAAAAGAAAAATCCTTAAGGAAATTTGACGTCATTGCCTTGGTTCGAGCATGTCTTTTAGCTTTTCAATCTCCGCTGAATTTATGTGATAAGAATGTTCGTCGTCTGGAAAGGAGAGTGACTGGACATTTTTTATATAGGCCTTTACGGCATTAATAATCGCGGTGTCTAATTCGGCGTATTTCTTTGAGAACTTCGGAAGATGGCCCTGTGAGGTGCCGATTATGTCTGAGATAAGGAGTATCTGACCGTCGCAATGAGGCCCTGAACCGCAGCCTATGACGGGTACGTTTACGCGGTCGGTTATGATGGCGGCGACGCGGCTTGCTGTTCCTTCCAGCAGCAGTGTTGAAGCCCCTGCCAGAACCATTCTATCGGCTAGGAGTATCAGTTCGTATGCATCGGTTGCGACGGTGCCTTCGGCCTTTAGCTTGCCGGTTTTTACGATGGATTGGGGGCGCAGACCAATGTGAGCCATTACGGGTATCCCAGCGTCGCTAAGAGCTTTAATAGTATCGAGTTGCGCGGCGGAGGATTCTACCTTTATTATGTCTGCCGAGGCTTCTACTATGAATCTGCCGGCATTTCTGATCGCCTCTTCTTTGCTGACCTGGTACGACAGAAACGGCATGTCTGCGACGAGACAGACGTCGGGTGCTCCTCTTCTGACGGCGGCTGTAATTGTTACCATAAAGTCCATTGTCGCAGGCAGCGTCGAGCTGTGTCCGAGCATGATCTGGGCAGCCGAATCTCCCACCAGGATCATCTCTGTGCCGGCTTGTGCGACCAGTGCGGCGGTGGTGAAGTCATAGCAGCTTATCGCCGAAAATCGGGTACCTGAGGCCTTGAGATTCAAGAGGTCGGCTGTGGTTAATTTTTTTGGCATAATTTGCTCATAAATTTGAAAAATAATAATATTATCCGAACAGGAGTATAGTATTAGCGTAAAGCTCTATAGTTGGCAAGGCGAAAATTTTTTTTGTTTAAGGCTGGACTTTTTTAAAATTTGTGTAATAATTTTACTGTAAGTCAATTTTGGCTAAAGAAATTACAATCTTTTAACGATAACTAAATAGACATTAGATTTCGGAAGAAATTTTATATAAGCTTTTCATCACCCTCCTCCGAAGCCAGATTCTGCATTGCGTTGGAATCTGGCTTTTTTTTATTAATTCAGGCATTACCCATTTACAGGCGTGTAAGTGTTTGTTTTGCCTTGTTTTAGGGAGAAATACCGATAAATCACATTTTTTTTGATAAAATCAGGCTTCGGCATTGACATCTACCGCCAAAATGTGTATTTTATCCCTCTTCGGGCGATTAGCTCAGTCGGCTAGAGCACCTGCCTTACAAGCAGGGGGTCACTGGTTCGAGTCCAGTATCGCCCATTAAAAAAGCCGGTGTAAAAACCGGCTTTTTTAATAGAGCAAGGCTGTTCAAAGCCTTGCGGTCTACTTTCTACTCTCTACTCTTCAAGTTTTAAACTACCCCAACAACAACCCCCATCATCCAGAAAACGTCCAGTTTGTTTTAGAAGGCAGTTGGGATGGAGTCGGGATTTAGAATTATTGCGAAATATTGTACTGCTAAGATTAGTTTGTGAGTATAATTAAAAAGGCTATAAATAAAGATATCTGTGATAAACAGCCGAATTAAACATTAACTATAAATTATTACAATGCGGATTCAACTCATAAGTGCAACTGAGTCGACAATCAGCTTTTGATGAATTTTTAGCCCCCTCACACCACAGCTACATCGTTCAATTTTTCTGCTGCTGCTATTTTGTTTTCGTCCAGGGTTTTTACGTAGTACTCCATCGTGGTGACGATTGATGAATGCTCATCAGCATAAAGCCCCTGCGGTACAGATTATCATTTGTTTGGCTTTGCGTAGCAGTCCGGGTTTTCTGATAGTTTTTGTTTTGCCTCTTGTGTCATCATCTCGAAGGCGGGGTGGGTTGTTTCCCATGAACGCTCTTTGAAGGATGTTGATTTCATCTTGGCGATCTCGACTTCTGCGTTTTCCAGCGAGGATCCGTATATATGCAGCGAGTCGCTGATGTCTACGTATCTGCCTACGCCTACCGGTTTGTCGATCTTTTTGGAGATTTCGCCGGCGATGATTCGCTGCAGGTCGGTCAGTGCATAAGCGTTCATGTACCAGGCCCGGTAGAGGTCGCGGCTTCTCCAGTGTGTGTTCATGTTCAGCGAGAGATTTCCGTTTTCAGTTTCGACCAGTCTGCACCAGATCCGCTGGAGGCATGGAGGGTCTTCTGTTTTGGGGTCGGCTGTCGGCATCCATGTGATTGCCTGAGAGCGGCGTGTGTGGTGGCAGTCGGCTAGCGAGTCTATTATATATTGTACCTGGTCGAAGGGGACGAATGGTTTTGGTGTGTTTGCGTCGCGGATGTCCTCGACAGGGGTGTATGCAAAGAGACGTTCGTGGTAGGTGTATGTCCACTTACCTGCGGCCGGGTCTATCCAGTGGTCGTGTATGCCGGAGATCACTTCTTGGCGGTACGATTCGAGTTCTTCCGGGCCGCCGGGGAAATTCTTGTGGATACGGGGTTCGGCGAACGGGTTTTCTACGCAGATCATGACCGTCGCGTCCTTGCTGGGTTTGGAGTCGGGCAGGTCGTACTGGGTCTTAACGTCCATGCCGTTTTCCCAGACGGCGATAACGGCTTTTTCCCATGCCTCCGGCAGATGGGTTGCTGAAACTGAGATTACGGGAACGTTTCCGTCTGTTTTTGATGAAATCATCGATATTAGTCCTTTAATAATACACCCAATAAACCACCTGAGACCTGCATCATGCTTTGGTCTCCCGAAGCAATTGCGATAATAACCGAAGGCGGGAGGGATTTCAATATTATTTATCCGTGGATTACGCAGATTATTATTTTTTTCGTTGCCGTAAACAAGAATTGTCTTGTCTTTTGCAGGGTGATAGGTGCGGCTTGTTACAACAGGTCAATTCCGGTGAGGGTTTGTGCTCACCGGAATTTTTTTGCCCGTTTTGGTTATAAGCTAGATCCGTTTCATCAATGGATCAACTGTTCTTTAGTTCGGCAGTTTGTTTATAAAAATGCCTCGGCCGTAAGGCCGTTTCCTTCATTATACATTAGAGAATAGACATTATACATTCTCAAACTGACCGAAAGGTCAGTTTGAGCTATGTGCTTCGTCGACGCGTTTTCGCAGTTGCCCGGACCATTTGTCGATGACGGCTTTTACGTCGCCCCATCTGCTTAGACCGTCAAACGAAAACCTGCTTCCGCTTTGGGTCTCTACGATCGCCCTGAGCTGTTGGCCGGACTGGGAGTCTATGATCTCTGCTTCCATTGATGCCGAACCAAGACCGGTGCCGGAGAGTTTGGCTGCGGGCAAGATATTTCTGATGACTTTTGATGTTTTAAGGTCGGTCAGCGCGACCCTGATCCTTGCGACATCGTCGCCGGAGCTGTAGACGATCTCGTACCGTTCCGAAAGGGCATTAACCATCGATTGTCGCATGTAGTTTTGCAGTTTTCTTATGTCTTCGGGTTTGATCTTCGATTTTTGGGCTCTGGAACCTGCATAGAAACGGACCTGGACAGGGTCGATGATGAACCTGGAATAGTTGCCAAGTCTTTCGGGCGTAGAAGCATACCTGAAGCTTGTCGAAGATCGCTGCGTCAGTCTTGAGTAGTCGCTTAGAAAACCGGTCTGTTGCTGTTTGGTGCCTCCGCAGCCGTATAGTCCAAGCAGAAAGGCAGATAACAAAATACATTTCCTCATTATTTTCTCCTCGATTAATAGCAATTAGCGATTAGCTTCTTGCTTCTTTCTTGATGAGTCCCCCTTTTGGTGTATTTCCCCATTATGCACCAGTTCGGATTATCCGGCTTGGTGATTTACTTATCGGAGATGCAGGGGAGGGGCTTAATGAAAATATATATTGAAAGATATTCCATGACGCGGCCGGGGCTTTTGTAATTTGTTTATTTAGGCGTTATTATCCCTGTGCTGGCGCTTCGGGCTTTTGTTTGGGTTGGTAGTTTTTTTGCGTATTTTTGGTTGCGCCCCTTGCCGGTTTGAGGGTTTTTTCGAATTTTCCGAATACCATTCTGCCCGCCGATGTCTGCAGCGAGCTTGTGATGGAAATCTGCACCCCTTCGCCGATCTTGTCGCGGGCGCCCTCTACAACTACCATTGTTCCGTCGTCCATGAATCCGATACCCTGATTCGCTTCGTCGCCGGCGCGGATAATCTTGAGATCCATCATTTCGCCTGGCAGTGTGATGGTCTTCATGGCGTTTGCCAGGTCGTTGATATTCAGGACATCTACACCTCGCAGCTGGGCGACTTTGTTTAGGTTGTAATCGTTGGTTACCATCCTTCCGTCGCAGTTCTTTGCGAACGCAACCAGCTTCTGGTCGACAGGTGCGTTTGCCTCTACACCCGGCGGTGGAGTGTCGTCGATCTCTACATCTACCAGCGAGTTTGACTGCAGCTTGTTTAGCATGTCCAGGCCGCGTCTGCCGCGGTTGCGTTTCATTTTGTCCGGGGAGTCGCTGATTAGCTGAAGCTCGTTGAGGATGAATCGCGGAACGATGAGAGTGCTGTCGAAAAGCTTGGTGTCGCAAATATCGAGTATGCGGCCGTCGATGATGACCGATGTGTCCAGTACCAGCGGGCGAAGGCCCTTGGTCTGGCGTGAAAATTCGACATAGGGGATCACAAAGCGTACATCGTCCTTGGTCTGGATGACCATGCTTATTACCAGGTAGCATATGCATATTCCCATGATCCACTTGCCCATCTGCAGGGCATATGGGATCTGGTGGAAGTATAGCGTGTTCATCATTTCCAGGACGGGCGACATCGCCCAGCTTATCAGAACCCCGACAAGAAGGCCGAAGAATATACCGGCGAGGGCATTGATCGACTTTTTCGGGGTCAGCCAGTCGATGGTGATGACGATGATAGCGGCACACAAACCAACGATGAAAATGTTCAATACTCCCTGGCCCTCGATTTTCGGGCCTTTTTCGGCTTGTATGGCTTGGTGGGCTTGGCGGTATAGTTCGCTGGCTTTCTGGAAATTTCCTTTCTCTTCATAGTCTATTCCGTTCTCATAGAGCTCCTGGGCCTTGGGAGGGGGGTTCTGCCCCTCCTGATAGGAGTTAATTCCGACGAAAAGGAACGCCGCGATAGTGATTAGAAAAATAAAGCGGATGACGTAAAGCAGCATAATAGATACTCCATGTATAATATTATTTATGATTCCATTGAGACAAATTATGTATAAGTATGTATTTATATCGAACCTTTTGGGTATATGGCAAGATAAAATAATGGCGTCAGGGGATTTTTTGAGCATTAACCCGGTAAAAGTTTGTTTAGTGGGCTTAAATCGGCAAAAAACGCTTGACTGGCGGGCGTAAAACTGTAGTATTGGCTTTTCCGTTGCGGATGTGGCGGAATTGGCAGACGCGCTGGCTTCAGGTGCCAGTGGGGGTTAACCCCGTGGAGGTTCGAATCCTCTCATCCGCACATTTCTTTTTTCTTCGGAAAAACCCCATAACTCGTTTCAAGGCAACGACTTATGGCATCTCTTTTTGCCGTATAATTTGTGCTGTTTTTTGAGAACTATCCTAATTTTAGGATAAATACGTTTTTTAGCCCAATATCGCATACTTATTTATCCTATTTTTTGCTTTTATGCTCTTCGTATGAGCCTAAATAAAGCAATTTTATAGACTAAATTATAGGCAAATTCCAAAGAATATTATGCGAATATAAGAGCAAGTCTTGCGGATTTGGATAGCAAATTATCTTGAACAAATAATAATTAGCAGAGATAAATTTCATCAAATGTAACATCCCGTTACATTTCTCATCACAAACACCACCCCTCACCATCTCCCAAATCGACATATGAGGAACAAACCACAGCTTTACCCTTTTATTATGATTTAATATATGCCTACTTTGCCTCAAAATATATACATTGCATTATAGAATCAAAGTGGGTATATATAATACATATCAATTGTATTGTTTTAGAGGAGCATTATATGGCAGAGAGTAAAGAAACAACTGTAATAGATTTTTCAGATAATCCTAAAAATGCGGCATTGTTTTTTGATTATGTTATTCCGTATAGTATAAATTTTTTGCATAACGAAATCATTGGTAATAAACCTTGGATTACTGTCCTTCCATTGCTAATGCAAAGTGAAGACCCTAGACTTGCATATCTTGAACTAA
>VRUI01000055.1 GCA_019456225.1 Planctomycetota bacterium
AAACTTATCTCATGAAAGACAGCATAATGTCCACTAAATTTTATTTAATTTTAACCAACTTTATTGGATGAGAACCTAAAATTTAGATTTATGGAGCTAATTGGGCAACACGCCCGCAAGCTCCCCGATAAAACGCTAAGAATACAGGTTGATTTTAACAGTCTTGTATCGAACTGACATATCCAAGGAAAATAAAACCGTAGAGTGGACCGCGGGCACGCTGTTTCTAGTCCCTGAAATTATGCTAAACAAAGACACTGCAATCTGTTTAAGAAAAGCCGACTTCTCGGAGACCTCCCAGGTAGTCACATTCTTTACGAAAGATGCCGGCAAACTCGCCGCCCTTGCCAAGGGAGCCAAACGAAAGAAGACTTCCTTTGACGGTCCCATAGAGGTTTTTTCTTACGGTCAGATCGTCTACACCCAGACGGCGACGGCAAAACTCGCAACGCTGACAGAGTTTTGTCAGATGCCGGTATTCCAATATCTAAGCAGCAAGCTTATAAGCCTAAACGGTGGACTGTTCGCTGTCGAACTGATGGATTTCTTTACAGAGGACCATGACCCCCACCCGGATTTGTTTGACAGCCTCATTCAGTTTTTAACGGATGTCCAGACAGCGGCCGACTCTGCTTCGGCGCTAAGGCTTTTGATAATTTTCCAGCTTACACTGCTTAACGAGGTCGGAACGAAACCGCTGCTTGCCAGGTGCGCAAACTGCAAAAACCCCTGTAGCGGCGGCTGGCCGTTTTACTATTTTTCAAGCATTGGTAACGGGCTGATCTGTCCCGACTGCGAATATTCCTTTGCAGACAAGATCAGGATCAGCAAGCAAACGGCGGCGGTGCTAGCCGACCTGAAAACCATCTCCACCGCAAACGAAATAACCCTCAAAGAAATCGAAAAGATCCTGATCTCACACTTCACAGAACTAATGCACAGAAAACCAAAAATGGCAAAATATTTTATTTAGCAATAAGCGATTAGCAATCAGCAATAAGTTTTAGTCAAACATCGATTGCTGGTTTGATGTCGTTTCTTCTCTGCTGTATTCCAGGTGCAGGTGGTCGTAGGCTGCTCTTGTTACTTCTCTTCCGCGTTTTGTTCTTCTGACCAATCCTCTTTGCAGCAGGTATGGTTCGACTACGTCTTCGAGTGTATCGCGTTCTTCGCCGAGTGTGGCCGCTATCGCTTCGATCCCTGCCGGTCCGCCGTCATAGACATTGATCAGCGCACGCAGAAAAGCCCGGTCAAGCTCGTCGAGCCCCATGTGGTCGATCTGCTCCATCTTAAGTGCTCTTTCGACGATGTCGATCGACAGTTTCCCCTGCCCCTTCACCTGTGCGTAATCTCTAACGCGTTTGAGGAGTCGGTTGGCGATACGGGGTGTTCCGCGAGAACGCGAGGCGATCAGCTTCAGCGACTCTTCGTCATTGTCGAGCCCAAGCAGACCCGCCGATCTTATGATAATCTGCAACAGCTGCTCCGGGTTGTAGAACTCCATATGGAAAAGCATTCCAAAGCGGCTTCGCAGCGGCGAGCTCAGCAGGCCGGCTCGTGTCGTTGCGCCGATCAGCGTAAATTGCTTCAGCGGAAAGTTGATAGTCTTTGCGTGCATCCCGCTGTCGACGGTAAAGTCCACCTTGAAATCTTCCATCGCCGGGTATATGAACTCTTCAACCGGTGCGCTGAGCCGGTGTACTTCGTCGATAAAGAGTATGTCGCCGGTGCCTACATTGCTAAGCAGTCCCATTACGTCGCCTTGTTTTGTCAGTGCCGGCCCGGATGAAACCTTGATCGCCGCGTTCATTTCGTTTGCGACAACATTTGCCAGGGTCGTCTTGCCCAGCCCGGGCGGGCCGTAAAACAGGATGTGTTCCAGCGGTTCGTTTCGCTGCTGAGCGGCCTGGATCGCGATGGAGAGTTTCTCTTTCACCGTATCCTGTCCGATGACCTCATCGAGGGTTTGCGGCCGAAGCGAGAAGTTAAAACTATCTTCCTGCATCCCGCCGGAATCTGCACTTAATACACGATCTATTGCCATAATTTAAACCTCTATGCCTTGCTTGATGCGGTAAACCAACGGTACGAGTTCTTCTGCTGTTTTGATATCCGGATGTTTTTTGCTTGCCAGGTCGATCAATTCCATAGCTTCGTTTCGCTTTTCGCCCCAGGCTACCAGGATTTCCATCGCCTCGATCTGATAACTATCAAAGCCTGCCCCTGATATTTGCTTACCGGACATCGATACAGCCGCCGCTGCAAAGTCTTCAAGCTTGCCTTTAAGCTCGGCGATGATAACCTGCGAAAGCCGCTTGCCGATAGCCGGTAATGAGATGAGCATTTTCTCGTCGCCGTTTTCGATCGCGCTTGCGATGGTTTCTATCGGGATCGTCAGTGATTTCAAACCCTTCTTAATGCCCAGACCCTTTACGGACGTGTAACGCTTGAAAAATTCACGTTCGCTCGGCGTAAGAAACCCAACCATCCGCGGCGTAAGATTGCCCTTGCCCGGCGTGCCCTCGAGATATTCCATGGTGCAAAGCGTAATATCGCTGCCGATCTTGCCAGACAGCTTACTTATCGCATAACCCGGCAGCATAACCTCATAGCAAAGCCCGCCAACCTGGATAAGCCCGGTCGCTTCTTCCATACCGATCAGTTTTCCAAAAATCTGTGCAATCATAATTAGTCTTTAGTCTTTGGTTTTTAGTCTATTAGTTAAATTCCGATCTCTTCCAGTATCTCACAGGCATCTTTTACGAGGTTGTCGCATATCTTTCTAAAGAGTCCCTCGTTTTTGGCTATCTGCAATTCTTCTTCTAATCGAACATCTACTCCCAGCAGATCCAGGCATCTGGTTGACGGATTACGCTGCAGGAATTTTTCTGTAAATTCGGATGTTTTGTCATAAGTTCGCTTTTTTCCCTCGCCAAATTTCAGGCCGAGTGCCATAAACGCCCCGGTGACAACTCCGCATTTGCTCCCTATATGCATGCCGCCGCCGAATCCCGAAGATATCTTCGCAGCCGTTTCGGCGGGCAGTCCGAGTTGTTCTGCAAATGTCATAAACACCGCCTGTGCGCAGTTGTAACCTTCACTGAATGTCTGTAACGCTTTATCTGTATTTGTCATTTTATCTCAACCTCATAACTTAGTATATTTGAGCAGCATAACGCAACTGCTATCGCGTCGGCTACGTCGTTTGGCTCCGGCGGAGCTGGAAGCGCCAGAACCGTTTGTATCGCTCGCTGCATCTGCCCCTTGCTCGCTCTGCCGTTTCCGGTTAGCGATTTTTTTATTCGCGTCGCCGCAAAACTTTTTACCTCTGCACCTGCCGCTGCCGATTTTTGCAGTATAACACCTCTCGCGTGTCCCATCAATATCGCGGTTTTCGGATGTCCGTAATGCGAGTAAAGCTCTTCGACGGCGACCATCTCGGGCCGAAAGTTTTCCAGTATCGATTCTATGTCGGCGGCGATCTGGTTCAGTCTTTCGGCCAATGTCGGTTCGGTGTCGATTCTCAGAACACCCGCTTCGACAAGCTTATCGCTGCCGCAGACCGAGTCGACTACCGCGTACCCGCAAACCTGCAAACCCGGATCGATGCCGAGTATTCTCATTTACGCCTCCACGCACATTCGCCGCCGGGTTTGTCTTCCAGGAGAATCCCAAAGCCGGCCAGCTTGTCGCGGATCGCATCGGAAGCCGCATAATCCTTATTGGCCTTTGCGTCTTTGCGCTGCTGTATCATCATGCCGATAAGGTGGTCCAGCAGTTCGTCGTCACCGGCTGACGCTGCGGCGTATTCGTCTTTTACTATCCCCAGAACGTCCCCGCCGAGTAAGCGGAAAAGACTGTCAATTGCCACGAGCGTTCCCTTAGTCGCCTTGCCGCCGTCAAGCAGTGCGTTGGTCATCTTAACCATCTCAAAGATCACCGAAAGACCGACAGCGGTGTTAAGATCCTCGTTCATCGCATTATCGAATTTCGTTTTGATCGCTTCCAGTTCTTCTGCGATCTTAGCATCAACACCGCCGTCCGGCGCGTTTGCTATCGCTTTTCGCAGTGCGATCACCGCGTCTGTAATCTTATCGTATCCGCTTTGTGCGGCGGTCAAACCGGCGTCGGAGAAGTCTATCGGGCTTCTGTAATGGCTTTGCAGGATCAACTGACGAACGGCAAGCGGGTCGTAGGACCGGCTCAGTGTTTCGTGATCGCCGGCAAATAGTGCCTTCAGGTTGATAAAGTTATTGAGGCTCTTGCCCATCTTCTGGCCGTTGACCGTTACCATATTATTGTGCAGCCAGTACTTGACGAACTGCACCCCGTTAGCCGCCTCGGACTGTGCGATCTCGCATTCGTGATGCGGGAACTGGTTTTCGATCCCGCCGCCGTGAATGTCGATCGTTTTGCCTAGATACTTCATGCTCATCACCGAACATTCCAGATGCCAACCGGGATACCCCTTGCCCCACGGACTGTTCCACTGCATAATATGATTAGCCTCAGCTTTTTTCCAGAGCGCAAAATCGCAGGGGCTTTTCTTTTCCTGCGAAACTGCTATGCGGGCCCCTGCCAGCATATCTTCGATGTTTCTGCCCGACAGCTTTCCGTATTCCGGAAACTTGCTGATGTCGAAGTATACCGAACCGTTCGCCTCGTAAGCGTAACCTTTTTCGATAAGCGTTTCGACAAGCTCGATCTGTTCGGGGATGTGTCCGGTCGCCCGCGGGCTGATATCCGGACGAACGCAGTTTAAAGTATCCATGTCCTCAAAGAAGCTCGCCGTGTACATCTCGGCAAGCGCCATCGGATGGATATGCTCTTTCTTTGCCGCCACTGCCAATTTATCTTCGCCCTCGTCGGCGTCGTCGGTAAGGTGCCCAACGTCAGTAATATTCTGAACGTACATGACGTTATAGCCGATGTACCGCAGGTAACGCACAACAATGTCAAAGCTGATATAGCTTTTAGCATGGCCAAGGTGACCATGCCCATAGACGGTCGGCCCGCAGACATACATCGAGACCTTACCATCGACAAGCGGTTTAAATTCTTCAACTTTACGCGAAAGCGTGTTATATAATTTCAGTGCCATATTAAATTCTCAATCAAACCTCTTATTTGGTAATTCGATATTCCGTGTTGGATATTGGATATTCAAAAAAGCGCAACAATTTTATTTTGGTTCTACAGCGTTCTTTTTAGCCTTCTTCGTATCAGTGTAATCGCAGTCGCAGCGATCGCTCTTCCTTCGCCTACCGCGTCAAGTCCTTCGTTAGTTTTTGCTTTTACGTTTACGTCCACAAAATTTATTCCGAGCAGTTCGGCTACGGACCTCTTTATGTGTCCTTTGAAGGCCTCTAGTTTAGGTTGTTCGGCATGGACTATCAGGTCGACATTTACGGTTTCCCATCGCTCATCTTCAAGCAATGTGCGTACCATCATCAGCAGCATTTTGCTGTCGGCGTCTTTCCACTTTTCGTCGGTATCCGGAAACAGCGTTCCGATGTCTCCCATCGATGCCGCCCCGAGTGTCGCGTCGATAACCGCGTGCAGTACGGCGTCACCGTCGCTGTGCCCTTTAAGCCCCATCCCAAACGGAATGTGTATGCCGCCGAGCATGAGGTCCAGGCCCTCGATAAGACGGTGGATATCCGTCCCGATCCCGGTTCGATATTCGTATTCAAGTCCATGCATATAAAAAGCCTCGGCCAAAGGCCGAATCCAAAATTCGTAATTCGTAATTACAGCACGCCCTTTGTGCTGGGAATTTCGCCGCCGATATCTCTAACCGCCGCACCAAGTGCCTGACCGATCGCCTTGAAGATCGCTTCTGCGATGTGGTGGCTGTTGGTTCCGTAGGGGACGTTTACGTGGATGTTGAATTTGCCGGCGTTTGAAAAGCTGCGAAGGAATTCTTCGATAAGTTCGACGTCAAAATCCCCGATCCGTTCGGCGCGGAAATCTACGTTGTAGACGCAGAACGGCCGTCCCGAAAGATCGATAGCGACGTTTGCCAGCGTATCTTCCATCGGCAGTGAGCTGTTGCCGTACCGGGCGATCCCTTTTTTGCTGCCAAGGGCGGCGCCGAGACACTGCCCAAGACAAATGCCGATATCTTCAACGCTGTGGTGGGCGTCGACTTCCAGATCGCCTTTGGCTTTGATCTTCAGGTCGCACTTGCTGTGCTTGCTGAGGTGGGCGAGCATGTGGTCAAAAAAACCAACGCCGGTATCAAGGTCATAGTGGCCTTTGCCGTCGAGGTTCAGATCGATAATGATATTGGTCTCGGTAGTCTTGCGCTCAATATTTGCAGTTCTGTTTGTCATAATTTTTCCCTTGTCAAATCCGGTAACAGCCGACAGCATACCATATTATACCGGCACTATCAACAACAACAAACCACGAAAAAAATAGGTGCGTCTGAGCGTAAAGTCTTTGAATGCAACGCCGGGGATACAGATTAACATCAAAGTCTTGCACGGATTTAGTAACAGGTTCTTAGGATATGCCGTATTCTCGCTGTAGTGCGATGTGTTTTTCTGAGTATACGCCGTGGATTTTAGCATGGTTAATACCTCGAAAATCTCACTTTTGTTTTACCTTTTTTGCATTTTTCCGTTTCCGGATTTTTAAATATCCATTATATCCAGTGAGTGGTGCGTTTGGAGGCAAGCAGGCCTGTTTTTGCGATTTACACAACAATACTGGCACACTACATCTACTCCGCCAACTTTCACAGGAAAAAACTTTGCCTACCGTCGCCATAGAATGATTTCCGATAGCTTTGCCTAGTACACCTATATTGCCTATTTGCCCTAAAAAGACCCGAAGGGTCGTAACGTTGCCGGAGGGGTCTTTATTTCCTCTTTATGGACAGGTTTTTATATTTTTCTTGATTTTGAGCAGGTTAGTTGCTATTATTGTATGTTACATGTTTTATCATCTTTGTTGAGGGTTTAGTTTCTAATAGTTTTGTTCTTGTGGTCTTTGGGTAGGATATTTTGATGAAAAAAAGGAGCTTTGTGTGCCTTGCCGTATTAACTGTTATTTTATATTCCGGGCTATCTGTTTTCGCAGGCGGTACATACTCCGGTGGTGACGGTTTAACCCCGGCGGCGGCATACCGGATCGCAACAGCCGCCGATTTCACAAACTGCATAAAACGAGGCTGCCCATATGGCGAAACCGATTGGGTAGAAAAAACAGCCGAAGAATTAAACCTGCAATCAACACTAACAAAAAGAGGAAGACCAGGAAAATATCCAGAGGACACCAAATGAGTATATTTACCCAAACCATCAAAAACGACCCGCGGGTAGTTTCGTTTATCCTCCAAAATCAGGATCGTCTTGAGCTGGAATTTTATCAACCTCCAATTAGGGAGAAACAAGAAATGAAAAAGACACTCGTAATCTTAATCACACTGTTTGCTCTAGCTTCAATAGCTTCAGCAGGAACTATAACCGTTAACCCAGGTGATTCAATTCAGGCCGCAATCACCGCATCCGCAAACGGCGACACAATCATTGTCAGCCCAGGAACATACGTCGAAAACCTCAATATGAACGGCAAAGCTATAACGCTCCGCAGTACAGATCCAACAAATGCAGCTATCGTAACATCAACTATCATCGATGGCAACTCCGTCGGAAGCGTTATCACATGCGGCTCAGGCGAAACCGCCGATACAGTCATAGATGGATTCGTGATAACAAACGGAGCGGCAAACGTCGGCGGCGGGATGTTTAATAATTTTTCTTCACCTACGGTCAGCAACTGCACGTTTAGTGGAAATACAGCAAACGTCGGCGGCGGCGGGATGTGTAATGGTAATAATTCTTCTCCGACGGTAAGCAACTGCACGTTTAGTGGAAATACAGCAAACTACGGCGGCGGCGGGATGGGCGGCGGGATGTGGAATACTAATTTTTCTTCACCGACGGTCAGCAACTGCATGTTCAGCGGCAATACGGCAAACTTGGGCGGCGGGATGTTTAATTCTTCTTCTTCACCGACGGTAACAGACAGCTATTTCTGCTTTAATTTACATGACACGATTAACGGAGCCCCTTTACACGCTGACAGCGGCGGCAATAACATGGAATTCTGTCCACCGCCACGACCGATCGCCCCTGAATACGAAGGCGATATTGACGGCGACGGCGATGTCGATTTTGAAGACTTTGTGTTATTGGCCGCCAACTGGCTGGAAGGAACGCAATAACATTAACATTAAAACGAGAGGGAAACGATGAAAAGATTAACTACACTTACATTGGCGGCAGCCGTTCTTTTGGCCTTAGGTAATACTGTTCTGGCGACGGATATTATTGTCGATCCGAACGGGTCTGCGGATTTCACGACTATCCAAGCCGCAATCACCGCATCCGCAAACGGCGACACAATCATTGTCAGCCCAGGAACATATGTCGAAAACATCAACATGGGCGGCAAGGCAATAACCCTCCGCAGCACCGACCCACTAGATGCAACTATCGTAACATCGACTATCATCGATGGCGGCGCCTCGGGCAGTGTTATCACATGCGGCGGCGGCGAAACATCCGCAACAGTCATAGAAGGATTCGTGATAACAAACGGATCGACAGTCTACGGCGGCGGGATGTCTAATACTGGTTCCTCTCCTACGATAAGAAACTGCACAATCAGCGGGAATGCAGCAACCGACGGCGGCGGGATGATGAATTATGTTGCTTCTCCTACGGTAAGCAACTGCACGTTTAGTGACAATACGGCATCCGACGGCGGCGGGATGAAGAATTATAAGTCATCAGCTACAATAGACAACTGCATATTTAATGGGAATACAGCAAACTTGGGCGGAGGGATATATGATCGGGCTTCTTTCTCGGTTACAATTAACAACTGCACGTTTAGTGGGAATGCAGCAACCGACAAAGGCGGCGGAATGTACAATTTTTCTTCTTCACCTACGCTAAGCAATTGCACGTTTAGCAAGAATACGGCAAACAACAGCGGCGGCATAATGTACAATAATATTTCTCCTGCTCCAACAGTAACAGATAGCCATTTCTGCTTAAATACACCTAATACAATTGACGGAGAACCTTTACATCCCGATAGCGGCGGCAATAACTTCCAATTCTGCCCACCGCCAAGACCAATAGCCCCAGAAATTGAAGGCGACCTCAACAATGACGACATGGTAAATCTGCAAGACCTCGCAATCCTCGCAGCAAACTGGCTAACAGGAACTGAATAATCTTTAACGCTCCAATTCGAACCGTTCGAATTGGAGCATCTTTTAACCTTAACAGGCACGAAAAAGGCTCCTGGAGCCAATGGCGGCTCGTTAAGGGTAAGCTTAAGTGGGAAATCCTTGATTTCATGCTGAAAACGCTGTTTTGGTTTCCGGTTATATTGTGAAAAATTGCTGAAGTAACCGCCGTTTGCTCCGGGAGCGTTCAATTTATTTGCGTTAAGATTTATCGGCCCATACCAAACTTAGAATGTCGCCTTCAAGTAAATATCCAATTCAAAATACTCCATTTTGGTTTTGAAACATCCCCCAAATGCCGATATAATCCAGTTAGACGGTAATTGAAATCGAAACTCACAGGAGCTATTTAACTGCTATGAAGAAAGCTACACCAGTACTTATCGTCATCGCTGCTGTTGCTCTCTGGTGGTTTTTACAATCTGGAGAAAACCATCGCACCGGGGCGGTAAATACAAGCCTGCCGGATAAAATTGACACCATCAGGGCCGACCACATCAGCTGTATAGTACTTGACAGCAAATTTGGAATTGCTCAGGGCTTTGATGTTTATGATGACGCATTTGCCGACAATGGCGAGATGACTGCCATTGCCGAACGAAATGGCGCCGAAACCACCGATAACGCAATTAAGTGGCTTACCGGCAATCGTGACAAAAAAAAACATGTTCATTCATTACTACGACCCTCATACATCCTATACGCCGCCTGAACCCTTGTCAAAAAAAATAACTCGTTCAGCGTCAGGGCACTGATAATTTCAATATTTGCTTTAAATACGGATTTGAAGTAAAATCTTTGGCTATGCCGGTAACAAATATAACATTAGATTCCGCAGATATTTTCAGGTCTGCCCGTATCAGCCTCGATAACGGCTGGTCCGGACGCGTTTGCCAGACTTTACGCAGTGGTGATGCGATACCTGCCCAGCACTGGCGTCAGGCCCTTTGCGGGCTCGAAAAGCTGCTTAACGAGCCAAAAATGCACCTTAAAGTCGATGGAAGCACAACAGTGGCGGTCTATGACCTGAAAATTGGCTCTAAAACCATCAGCGTTGCCGTAAAAACGCATAACCGCAAGGATGGTATTGTCAATTTCCTTCGAGAACTGCTTAGAGATAAGTCTCTTCGCAGCTTCAAGACCGCTGCCAGGCTATGCGATAACGGGATACCGACGGCATACCCGCTAGCGGCGATCAGACAAAGACACGGGCTAACAGCAGCTAAAACCATCTTTATAACCGAGTATATTGAAAACTCCATGGACCTGTATTCCTTTTTGGCGAAAAATGTCTCTCAAAGCGACGGGCAAGATAAGGCATCGGGCCGCATAAAAAAACAGCTTGCATCACAGATCGCCAATATTTTCGCTCGGCTGCATGGCTCACGGATGTGGCACAGAGACGCAAAGGCAGGAAACTTTCTGGTCGCCCCGTCAAAATCCGGTGGTTTTGAAGTTATGCTCATTGATATGGACGGTATTAAGCCCTACCTGCTTACAACTGCTAAACGGAGATACTTCGCTTTTGCAAAACTTGGGGCAGTCCTGATCTGGCATAAGGGAATTAACCTGACAGATTACTTGCGTTCGGTCAGGATTTATTGTAATCTAAGCAAGATCGATAAGCATAAAAGAAACAAAATCTTTCGACGCCTTTGCCGATCTGCAATAGCGCTGAGATTATTGACCTTTGCCGGATCGGCGATAAAAAAATAGAGGGGGCATCTTGCCCGCCAATAAAATAGCATCGGCCGGATTGTCGCAGCGAAGCGAAGACGGAAAGGCCGAATCCAACCCTATGGGCTGAAAGCTTAAGACTAAAACTTAAAGGTTAGTTTGAGCATTTATAATGAGTTCAAAAAAAGTACAAAAGATTCTGATCATCAAGCCTTCGGCACTGGGTGATATTGCGCTAACACTAACAGCTTTAACATCGCTCAGAAAAAGCTTTCCCGATGCTGAGATATCGTGGCTTGTCAGAAAAGAATTCGCCCCGCTGCTGGAGATGGTCACCGACCTCGACAAGATCGTTATCTTCGACCGCAAACTTCTGGGCAAATGGTTTATGCGCCCAAAAGCTTTCGCATCGCTCATCAAGTTTTTCAAAACACTATCTACGCCGCAATTCGACATTGTCATCGATCTTCAGGGGCTTTTCAGGACGGCCCTGTTCGCCTGGATCACCCGTTGCCCTAAACGATTCGGGATCAAAGGGGCAAGAGAATGTGCGAGCATGTTCTATACGCATAAGGTACCACTGGACGAGAACTGCGTTCACCAGATCGACGTACATAACAAGATCATCACCGCCACCGGAGTAACAGAGATAGTCATGCAGTACAATCTAACTATTGACGAGCAAACTGAATCGTCGGCTCGTCAGCTTCTCGCAGAAAATAGCGTCGGCGATAAAAAATACGCGATCCTTGTAACCGGCGCCGCTCATGCAAACAAATGCTGGCCGGCAGAGAAATTCGCTGAACTAGCCGGCAAACTCCATGACCGGTTCGACCTTTCGGTTATTGCCGTAGGCACGAAAATGGACAAGCCTGTTGTCGAAAAATTAAAGAGTCTCGCCAAAACAAACATCATCGATCTTACCGCTAAAACGGATATTAAAGTCCTCGCCGCACTGATGAGCAAGGCGTCTATCGTAATTACCAACGACACCGGCCCGGGACATATTGCAGTAGCCGCAGGCGCCCCCGTCGTAATGATCTTCGGACCGACTAACCCGTTAAGGGTTGGTCCATATAGAAAGCCGCAGTTTATCGTCGCAGTCGATGCGTTAACACGCGGCAGACAAATCGAAAGTACCGATCCGATGCATGCAATTGAAAAAGTATCCGTCGAGAGTGTTTTCCAGAAAGTGACAACTCTTGTGAGCGATCAACAGTAACAGTAAACGATTGGAAAACTTCTGCAATATGACAGACAACAATAAACAACTAAGTTTCCCGGCCCGCACCCGGCAGTTCATAAAATTCCGCATCATCCACATGGACGACTCACCGCATCGCATAGCTCTCGGGGCGGCGATCGGAATGTTCACCGCATTCCTTCCATTTCTGGGAATCCATTCGATAACGGCACTGCTGATGGCTTTTATAACACGGGCCAACAAAGCCGTAGCTTTACTTTGCTCATGGATAAGCAATCCGTTTACCTTCATACCAATTCTTGTGCCGTGCTATCTTTTGGGCAGAACGATTGTCGGTATCTTTGGAAACTCGGCACCGACAGATGCCGCCGAAGTAGCGGCAATCCTCGAACAGAGCTTTTCCTTTTCAACGCTGCCATCAGCAGTAACGACGGCGGAGTTCTGGAGAGAAATCGCGGCGGTTTTTGGTAAGATCGGTCTGGAACTGATTACAGGCTGCCTCATCAGCGGTGCGACAATAGCCACCGCTTCCTATTTCATAATATACAAAATGATCGCAGTACACCGGATAAAACATCAAAAGATAATCGCTCTAAACGAGTAATTACTATTCTGTTGACTTTCCTGCTGATTTTTCTGTCGACTTCTTTGTTGGCTTTTCCGGGGTTTTCAATAACTTCAGCAGCTCGTTTCTTTGCTTAGTGCTCGCCCATGGGTCAAAGTCTATAGGGGAAGGATTTATTTTTTTCATCAATTCCCACGATGCGATCCTTATGCCCAGGTATTTGCTTCCGAGGCCGGCTGTCGCTATTGCCATCGCCTTGGTGGGGATAGTTGCAAGTTGGGCTATTACGGCCAGGCGAAGGGCGGGGTCCTTGCATGCTAACTGCTCTATGGCTTTTTCGTTGCTTGAAAGATCGACCGTGACCGTCTTTACTGCCGGCCCGGCTTTAGTACCCGCGGAAGTGATATTCGGAGCCTCTATCGCACCGGTTTTCGTATTGGCATACTCCATGATGTCGTCAAGCAGTTTCGAGAAGTCATCTCGTCCCCTGTAACCGAGCCAGTCACCGACGATCTCTGAATGAGTGTTTACGATGATGACTCTCGGCAGAGAAGATACGCCGTACCCATAGGCAGTCCTGCGATCCTTGTCGACATCAATCCGCACGCAAACAAACTTCTGCAATTTCACGGCGATCTCCTGATGGGAGAGGACTTCTTTGTCCATCTTCTCGCACCAGCCGCACCATTTAGCGGTGAAGTCAATGAACAAAGGCTTTTTTTTCAGCTTTGACATTTTAACAGCGGTCTCGTACGAATCGTACCATCTTACTACGGCTATTTCCGCGACGCCTGATTTTTTTGTCGTATCGGTCTTTTTAGCAGGTGCCGGAGGAGCCTTCGCGACGGCCGCACCGGCTATGACAATAAAGGTCAGCGCCGACCATATAAGCTTATTCTTTGCCATGAGCAATTTTCTCCCAGAATTTTTCTCTGTCAAAGTCAGGACTGTTGTCCTCGTCGTGACATTCTGTACAGTTAACTTTTTTCATGAATACTTTTTTAACGCCGATCTTTTCGCCGGCTTCGAGTTTTGCATGGTAATCGCCGCGCCCGTGACAGGACTCGCACGAGACATTTTTGAGTTTCGGTGTCAGCCTGGCGTTGATATAACCGTCCGAGGACATATATCCAACCGAGTGACATTTGATGCAGCGCGGGTTGTAATGATCGTCTTTCTTTTCCAGCGAGTCGAAGGCGTGAGCATGGCCGGACTTCGACCATATCTCATATTCTTCGGCATGGCACAATTTGCATTTTCCCGGCCCGACATAGCGGTTCGCGTTTTTGCTCCTGGAAGCGGTTATCGAAGAAAGCCCCTCTTCGTCATCCTTGTGGACGCGAAAATCTCTTTCCTTTAGTTCCTGCTTGAATTGGGCGATCAGATCGACGATCTTTTCGTCTCGCTTCATCGCTTCGGCGAGTATGAAAAACTCATTGGAAAACTTACGGCCGTCGTCAGGTGTGGTTTGGACAATAAGCCTGCCGACCCTCTTGCCCTTGCCGGTGTTATAAACGATCACCGACTTGTTTTGCAGTACATGTTCTCCGGATGCCTGGGGCACCTTTCCGCCGATGATAACGTCTATCTCGAAGAACTGATCGGCGATGGCTTTCATTTCTTCGGGACCGGTAAACGCCAGCAGCACGACAAAATCGCTGTCGGCCTTCACGTCGGGGAGATATTTACCGATCGCATCAACAGGAGCGGTAACGCTAAGTCCCTTGCCGATCTGGTCGGCTGTAAGGTCGTCGTCGACGACACCGATTATTCCGCATCGCGAACCGTTAGACAATTCGACAATCCTGAACGGAGGAAAAACGAGCTCACCATCCGGTCCTGCGACGTTAGCCGAAACGAACCGAGGATAGTTTTCGCCAAGCTTTTTCAGATTTTTGAAACCGATCGACACCTCACGGTGCCCGACGTTGACGGCGTGATAGCCCATCAACTCGTACCCCTTTAGAATATATTCCAGTTCAAGTAGTTCCCAGGCCCTTGGGCCCGCCGAGACATCGCCGGCATCGACAAGCAGATAATCCGATGGAACGTTTCTACCCAGGAAAAAACTGCGCCGGCTTATGCCGCCCTCCATTCCGCTGGTGCATCCGCACGGTTCGATATGCCCCCGGGTGTCGCATGTGTAATAGATCGCAAACGTACCGGGCAGGTCTTTCGCCCCGGACGACGAAGAGTCATCAAAAAAATCGGCAAAAAGAAAAATCAAGCCGTACAGGACAAGTAAAACAAAAATAACCAAAACTAATTTCTTCATAATATATTTCCCAAAATTCATCCCACCAGCTTAGAGCTTATTGCTTATTGCTAATCGCTAATCTCAGTGCGTTAAAGCGTATGTGAAAATATTTACGTTAATTTCCTGGCTGTTCTTTACCTCGTTACCGCCGCAGCAGCAGCAGTTCTTTCCGGAGTTACCCGTATCATTGAGGCCTTCCGGCGAGTATATCATAACGATCTTGCCGTCGATAACAAGGCCCTCGAGATGCGTCTTGCCGCCCTTTTTCAGTTTAATGGCACTAACATCGAAAACGCTGTGAAAGATGGGGTGGCTTAGCGTTATTTTTGTCATTTTTTTGTCGGGGAAGATCTTTTTGATCTCCAGGCGGAACGACCTGTCCCATTCTTTCGATGAGCAGCCTGCCGAGGCGAGGAGAAACCCCCCGCGGGTAAGATACGACTTTAACACCTGGCGTTCCTTTTCGAGCAGCTTGAATACACCCTCGCCGGTCATGATCGCAAAGGGATACTTGAACATATCGTCTTTGGCAAGCCTTACCGTCGAAAACTTCTTCTGCGGCTGGCAGTTTGTCTCGCGTGCGATGGTCGCGAGGAATTTCTCGCTGAAACAAACCGAACTCTTCGAGCCGGCATAGATAAGGTTGGCACACTTAAGCAGTTCCTTATCCTCTCTGCCAGCTGCTTTGGGCAGCCCTTTTTTCCTGGGAGCGGCAGCCTTGGGCGGTGCCTTTCCAAAAGCTGCGGTCACCAATACCAGTAAAATCATCAATATATATTTTCTCATTATGCGCCTATCACTTTCTTAACTCATAATTCTTCATTTCAAACTAACCGGCAGGTCAGTTTGAGCCTATTCGTCTTCTGCCATTCTCTTGAAATATGCCTCTATTACTGCCCTGTACTCCATCATCATTCTGGAATCGCCTTCTGCCTCGAACTCGGGCGTATTCTTTTCTTCTTCGAGCAGTTCTTCGACATTGCCGGCAAGCGGGTCGGGATCGTCATTTGGCGAGGCTTTAGATTTTTCCCTTTTGGTACTGACCAGCTTAGAGTCCCGTTTTTTATTTTCACCGAAGGTTTCGCTTCCAAACATCGCAAAATTAGACTGTCCGCCGCCGGTACCCGATGCTCCGCGGCCAAGTGCACCCATCATGCCGGTCCCCTGCCCCATGCCCGCCTTCATAGCCTGAGACATCTGCTGCATTGTGTTTCCCGGGTTCAGCGCCATTTGCAGCTGGAGCTTAAACTTACAGTTTTTACATGCACCGCCGCCCGCCGATTCGCAGAACTTTATCATCGCCTTCATCTGCTGGTGCGCATCTTCTACCTTTGGATACCCCTTTTGCCCGCTGCCCTGATCGAGAAATCCGCGACCTTCTTCCATTAGCTCACAGATTAATCGCTTTTCAATATCGTCTGCGATCTTACTGGCGTCAGCGGCAACTTTCGGATATTCTTCCTTTACCTTTTCTGCATGGGCGCGAAACTTTTCTTTAAGCTCGGCCAGTCCTTCTCTTACAAGCTGCTGGTCGTCGGCAAGTTCTTTTAGCCTCAACTGCGAATCGAAATCGGGATTTTCAACTTCCTTATACGACCAGGCCTGCCGAGACAAATGCTGCTGAGCAAGATAAAGCTGATTAAACATCTGCGTATCGCCCACCAGATCCATCATCATCTCCATCTCGCGGTTGGCCTTTGCGATCTGCTCTCTGGCCTCCTCGGTACCCTTGCCGAGAGCTTCCATAGCTTTTTTCTGCTCGTCGCCTGCTTTGCTAAGCTGTTTGGAACTAGTGCCCGGATTCGCTGAGGATTTGCCCAGACTCTTTGAAGCCTCCTGCATGTGGTCGCGTGCTTTTTGGAGTTGCTCGGAAAATTTCGCAAGCGACTTTTTGTAATCCTTTTCAATATCAAAAATAGCCGGTCTTTCGGATTCCTTCTTGAGCTTTTCGGCAACCTCATCGGTTTTTTTGCCGAGTTCTTCCTGTCTGCGGGCAAGATCGGCAAGCTTGTTTTTCAGTTCGTCAAAATCGGCGTCTTCCTTGGCTGCCTGCTCTGCCTGAACCTCTTCAAGCTCCTTCCTTTGCTGATCGAGTACCTGCTGCTGTTCAAGAAGCTCACCCATCTCATCGAATATCCTGTCGTACTTCTGACGAAAGTCCTTTGCCGTCATCTGGCTCTGCATGAACTTTGCGTATTCCTCTTCCGAGATTATCAGCAGCTTAAAAGATGCACTTGCCGCACTCTGCGGCGAATCCGGCAAGGTGTCGGTAACAGTGGCGTAATAGTCTATCGTATCGCCAGGCCGCACTCCAAGGTCGCCAAGATCGAACATCTCGGACAACTGCACATAATCTTCAGTTTCCAATTCCTCGTAAACCGTCTTTGGCATATCCGATGAATCGTTGTGCCTGCGGAATAAACGTATCTTGCCGACACCGAGATCGTCCTGGGCTTCGATAATAACCGGAATCTCAGCCGTTGGTATCGCAAAGGAATTCATCCCCGGGCTCACTATCGTGATGCTAGGCTCATTGTCCTTGAGTATCTCAATGTCGCCGGTAAATTTCTCTGTGCTCAGATTGCCGTCAACATCGCTGATAACGATGGAAAATTTGCCCGCGGCCTTTAAGGGGATCGTTGCCTGTACGGAGTTTTCGTCAGCCTTGGTGAAAGGATACTCGTCTGTGCCGACAGTTATCATGCCGCCTTTAAGCGGGCGGTTTGACTCTACTATCAAGGTGACCTGCGTATCCTTGTAACCTATTAACTCGCTTTGGCCGGGAATCAGGATGCGTGACTTTCCCTCGATTCGTGTATAGTCGGGATATTTGTATTTTGCCATGACGGTTTCTATTCTGGGAGTCTTTGCCAGGTCTATCCTGAAATACTTGCTGCGGGAACCTTTGAACCTGATAAAATATTCCATCTCGGTGCGGATATTTTCTATCGTCTGAAAGAACTTGTCATCGTCGGTGTCGTACATCCCGACTTCGCCAATCTCATCGCCGCCGGGTTCTCTCATAACCAATGTAAGTTCTTTGGGTATCTTGCCTTTTACGGCAGCATTTACGATCAGGTCGTTGCCGTACTCGACGACAGTACCTCCCGGGTCGACCTCGATCTTTGTCGCACTATAGGGAGGATGGTCGCCGAATGGATTTATAAAACGGGCGACTTCCGTAAAAAACCAGCCGAAGAAGAATACCGCTGACATTGCCCATACGCTGACAACACCGATAAAGATTTTCTTTTCCCTGACAAGCGTATGCGGCGAAAGGCTCGTAAAATCTTCGACCTCGTCAAGGCTGCTCACTCCGAGACTGACACCGGAGGCCATAAGGTCGCGCGAAGCGTTTTCGATATCCCCATTTTCGATCCGCTCGGAAAATTCCACCGCGTTGATAAGAGCATTATCCATGCCGGGGTTGGTTTTCTCGATGATGCGGGCGATCATCTTTTGCCTGTCACCGCTGCGGCTAAACCACTTTAATGTGATCAGAAATGTCAATGCAACGATCAGCATGCAGGCAAGAACTGTCAAAAGCCTGCCGCCCGAACTTATCGCCACCAACGCGTCAATATAAAAAACCAGTATGCTAAGTGCAAAGACAAGCCAAAGGCTTCTAATAACAGAAAGCCTGAGAACCTGCCGCCGCCGCAAAGCCCAAAGCCCTTTAAGAGCATCATTCAATGGCATCTCATTATTACTCATGATCAGACTCTTTTCATTAAATTGTATCGGCCAGGGGCCGTTTCCAAAATTAGTAATTCGTAATTAGTAATTCGTAATTGCAAACCGGCCAAAGGCAGATTTGCCTCAAACCAGCCCTGATGCTCTTCTAACTAACCATTCTGCGCCCATCACTCCTATTAGTAAAGCAAAAACTCCCATTCTGTCCCAAACGTCATGGGCTCTTGTCTTTTCGCATGACAGCTGCTCGAACTGTGCGACCTTTCCCGGCAGGTCCGTCAGATCGTCAAGTTCCATCTGTTCGCCGCCGGTTATCGACGAGAGCTTTTCAAGCAGTTCCCGGTCCGCCGCGACATACCTGGTCTCCAGGGCATTCTGATACACCGTAAAGCTCATCTCTTCAGTTGCCGGTGTCCCAAGATTATTATGCAGGATAGCCTTGTACTCGCCTTCGACATCCGGAGAAAAGAACGTACTATAGAGATCCTTGTCTGCTGCCTGCTGCCTTGGGACCAGCATCACTTCTTTGCCGTCAGGGTCGGTGATCTCGATCCACGGTTCATATTTATCACTATCGATAAGTTTTGTGCTGACACTCAGATGCACCTTCTCGCCGGGAGCATACGAATTCTTGTCGAGTAAAAATGATATGTCCTGTCCTGGCAGGAAATCCGACCCGGTTACAAGCCACCGGACCATCTGTCCCCAGAACCGCTGATAAATATCGTCATACTGATCCATTTCGGCGGGCAAAAACGACCACTGCCACAAGCCCATCGCCCCGACACTCATAACCTTGCCCTTGCCGTAACGCTGATAGGCAACCGTCGCCACCTCTTCGCCGCCAAAGCCGGAGCTCGTTTTGGCCAGTACTACAGCCAGCGACTTTTCGCCGGAAATGCGAGTAACGCTTGCCATCGAGGGAAGCTGCTGGATGATAACATCCGCGCTCACCGCATGCGGGCGGTAATCGAAGATCGGGCTGGACCTGCCCATGGTTGTCAGCTCGAATCTGACATCCTGCGCCTGTTCGGCTGCCCAGTTGATCGGCTCGATAGCCTCGATCTCGGACGAACGTCCAGTATACGCTTTGCCGCGGAAAAAGACTATGCTCCCACCGCGGTCGGTCAGATAGTCCTTTAAGAGCCGAAGCTCATCGGAGGAAAAGACAGTGTCAATATCCCGTCCAAGAAAGATGCAGTCGTACTTATAAAGCTCACCCTTTGTGCGGGGCATTCTAACGCCGGGGGTGACGGTCTTGTCAATAGTACCGTCGCCGGCTTTTTTCTCGACGATGGCAAAACTTTTTTTCTCGTTAATATGAAAGATCGATGTAACTTCGATATTCTTGTCGGCTCGCAGGCAGCGAAGCAGGAATTTACTGTCCCAGTGCGGTCGTGCCTCGACGACGAGTACCCTGGTCTGCTCATCGATGACCCTGGCGATAATGGTACGGTCATTATTGTGCTTGTCGGATTCGCCGGCAAGAGGTTCGACCTCTACTCTGTATCTGACAGAGCCGGTCATCTCTTCGTGGATGGGAAAGATCAAAGAGGCGTGACCTTTGCGGAGGTGGGCCTGCTGGGTTGTGACAAACTCGTCTTCCCTGTAGAGGTTGACCTTGGCGTACCAGTTTTCATACCCGCTTCCGGAAACAGATACATGCACCGAGGCGGGCTGATCGACAAATATAAAACTCGAGCTCAACCTCGCCGTGACATAAACATCCTTTGTCATCTGGCTCGTACCGACGGCGGCGGTCCACACCGGGATCTTCATGGAACGAAGATACCTTGCCGCACCGGTTACGCTGGAGATGCTGTCGGGAGCGTTATCCCTACCGTCACTGATTACAAGCATGCCGCGGGTCTTGTTTTTCCTGTCGGTGCTTACCGCCTTCATCAATGACTGGGCGATATGAGTATCCTCACCCGTCGCCGTTTTTTCCTTGGAAAGCTGATTGCCCCACGTCCGCTCGATATCGCTGTCAAACTTATAAAACCTGACGTCGTAATTCTGCCTGAGCTTATTTACAAACCCGGCGTTTCTGCCGAACAGCGAACTGACCATCGCCTGGTAGCGAGTTTTTTTGCCTTTAACATCCGCCGTATTCATGCTCGCCGAGCTGTCGGCAAGAATCGCAAATACAGGCTTTTGGGCAGACTCCGTTCGTTTCTCCATCGACATCGGACGCATAAGAATGATAACCAGCAGCAGCAATACTACAAGCCTGATCGTCAGCAATACGGTTTTCCTGACACGACCGATCCCGCTCGAAAAAAACATATAGCCCGCAACGGCAAGGCCGGCCAGAACAAAAGCCATACCAAAGATAAGCCCGGCAGGGATAACAGGATCAAAAAATATATTCGAAGGCATTATTAACCTCAACGTAACATTTATAATTTCCGTAGGGTGGGCCATGCCCACGCAGAACTAATCTTGAATATCCAATAACGAACAAGGAATAACCAATAACCAATAAAAAAACAAGCTAGACCCACAAAAGTTGTAAGCAATATTACACAAAACAAACACCGCTGTTTTTTACTTCATATTTCGATATTCCGTGTTGGTTATTGGATATTCGTTTTTTTTCATTTTCTCAACGTCACCACCAGTATCTGCTCCAACGCCAGCAAACCCATCGCCGCTATCAAAAAATAATGCCACAGGTGTTTGCCTTCCAGTATGTTGTCCAAAGCCGACGCGCTGGCTATCGACGCGTAAAACTGCGCCCGTGGTATCCGGCTTAGTCTGGTAAGCTGGTCGGCGGAAAGGGTATCGAGGTTGCTCTCCAGCGAATTGACATTAACCGCCACCGAACCTGCCAGTTTCTTGTCGACATGCACACTGTAAAAACCGCACTCGTCGGACATCGGAAAAAATACCGCCGCCTCGTCTTCACTGATCTCGATATTACCGTTGGTCTTTTTGCCCGACGGTTTTTTGAACTCGAACTGAGATTTCTTAGACACACCCTTGAGCGTCATCGAACACTGCTCGCCGGCCTCGAACGAATTACAAAGTGCCGAATCCGGCCGCATGTACCTTACGACCTCGTGGATGAGCGGAACAAAAAGCGTATGCCTTGCGATATCGCCGCTGTCAAGCGAGCAGCTGAAATTACAAAGCAGGATTCGCCCGGCGCCGATGCCCTTGGACGCCATGGCGATATTTCCGTCATCATACTGCAGCAGAACCTGCCCCTTCTGCTTGACCCTTTCGGTGGTGAAATACCGGTAAAACTGAAAGTCGCCAAGCTCGGCACTTTCTTTAAATTTCTTGAGGATAGGATGATCGAAATTGGCGTTGGCAAACGAGGCAAACTTTTCGTCTTTGGAATGGTTCACCTGTCCGGTGAGTTTGAAAGGACTTATAAAATCGCCCTTGGACACTTCGGCCAGCAGCGACAGGTTATGCGCCGCGGCGCCGCCAACATGAAAATAAACCACGCTGCCGCCGTCTGCCATATATTCAGTCAGCAGCCTGGCGTGTGCTTTTGACAACTCGCTGATGCCGGTCAAAATCACGACCTGGGACCTTGCCGTTTTTACCCTGTCAAGCTCTCCCGAACGAATCACCGTAGCCATCGAGGTGGAACGGGCCGCTTTCAGGAACGGGTTGATCGCCCTGGACAGAAATCGGCAGCTGGATAAATCGCCCTTAGGGTCTTCATCCGAGACGATCAGAACATCGATCTTTTCGGTGACACGAAATGTAAAATACCGGCTGTCGTCGATAGCCAGACTGTCGGCGGGGATATTGATGCGGCACTGGTAATCGCCGGCCGACGGCGGACGGAACCTGAAATCCGCACTGCCGGTAGTATCCGGCGAAAGCGAAAGAGTCTCTTTCATAACACTGCCGTCCTGAAGAACTATCTCAACGTCCAGCGTGCGATGTGTGCTTGCATAGTTTGCGACCTTGGCTACGATCTGCACCTCTTCGGAAACAGTAGGTGCCGCCGGCTGTATCGCAACCTCGGTGACGGCAATATTAGCACCCCCTGTTTCGTTAACCGGAACAAACAAAACTCTGACGTCCTCCGGGATAACCGAAAAATCGACACTCGACCAGTTGCTCCTTTGAAAATCTGAAATAAAATGCATCTCTTTTGCGACATCTCCGGCAAGAGCCAGCTGCCGAACAGCCTCGGCGATCGCGGCATTGATGTCGGCTCTTTCGTGCGTAACTTTAGCCTGCTTTATGTCCTTACGCAAGACGAAGAGATTCTCACCGGGTTCGTCAAAAGACGAACGGGGCGTCGAGGCCATCAAAACAAGATTGCCCCTTTCGCCGGCCTTAAGATGATCGATAATCTTACCCGAAGCGAATTTCGCTTTTGAGAAACTGCTTGCCCCTCCCGGTGCATACCCCATCGACGCCGAAACATCCATAAGCACGATTGCGACCTTGCCGTTTTTTTCTTTGCCTTTGGCCAGTGCCCCGGTAAGCTTTTGCACCGGCTTTAAAAACGCCATCAGTATCAGCATTATCAAAAGCGTCCGAACGGCTAGCAGCAGCCAATGCCTGATACGAAACAGACTGGACTGGCTGGCCTTTGCGGCCTGAAGAAACTTTAGCGTCGGAAAAACAAGCTTGCGAGGTGTGCGGCGAGTAAGTATGTGAATCAAAACAGGCACGCCAAGCGCAAAAGCACCGGCCCACAAAGCAGGATTGCCAAAAATAATCTGACCCAGAATAAGAAAATCAAAAACCATAAAACAGCCTCGGCCAAAGGCCGAATCCTCAATTCGTAATTAGTAATTCGTAATTAGTAATTGCTTTCTCACGCTCTTCGTCTTTCCATATATTCCTGAAGCGCCGCAACATATGGCGTCTCTGTACTGATGAGTTGATAGTCGATCCTTCTGTCCCTGGCCATCGACGTGAGCATGTCGATATATGCGCCAAGTTGCTTTTGATACGGACCGCGGATGTCTGCGGGAATAGAAGAGAGTTTTTCGTCTGTCTCCGAGTCGATGAAATTCACACTCGGAATATCCGGCAGCGTAAGCTCGTGCTTATGAAGAACATGAAACAGGATCACCTCGAAATTTCGATGTCGGTAAAGATCAAGCGCCTCGAATATCTCGTCGGGGTCGTCGAGCAGGTCGGAAATTACAACAAGGATCCCCCGGCGTTTATACATTGGAAAGGCCTGCCGCAAAGTCTGGGAAATAGAAGTTTGCTCGCCGGTCTTGTTGTTTTCAAGGATGCTCAGCATTTTATAAAGATGGCCAAACGTCCCGCCAGGCGGAAAATGATACTTGATCTTCGAATCAAAAACGGTCAACCCCACCTTATCGCCCTGCTTGATGGTCAGATAGCTCAGAGCGGCAGCGAAATAACAGGCGTAATCATACTTGGAAATGTCATCGCCGCCGAAATACTTCTCATATCCCTCGCCGCCAAAGGCCATCGAAGCACTGCTGTCAAGCAGCAGATGACAAGTCATAACCGTCTCTTTCTCGAACAGCTTGATAATGTACCTGTCCGTGCGGCCGTAAGCCTTCCAGTCTATCGTCTTAATCTCGTCGCCGGGGGTGTACTCCCTGTAATCGGTAAACTCCTGAGAATACCCCTTAAGCGGAGACTTATGCTTTCCCGAATACGCACCATCGACAACAACCCGCGAGGTAAAATGCAGGTTCTTGAAATAAGCAAGATCATCGGGCCGAAGATACTTCTGCCCTTTCCTGTCAGCATGTTTATTAGCACCAAAAGCCATTACTGTAAAATCCCTTTAACAAGCGGCATGATAACGTATTTTAATAAAATAGCCTCGCCCGCAAGGGCGAATCCTTCATTATACATTATACAATAATCATTATACATCTCAAACCGACCTGCCGGTCGGTTTGAGTCAGGTTCCCGACACTTTTTTCAGGGCCTTTGCGATCTTCTCGCTTGGCGATCTTTTCTTTAGCCCGCGCAGATCAAGCGTGATCCCAGGCGAAACGGCTTTAACCTTCTTGCCGGTATAGTCGCTCTCTTTGACGAGCTTTAGCAGGTTCTGGATGATTATCTTGGTATCGATGCCCTTGCCGGCGGCCTTGTAGTTACGTATTATACGGTGCTGCAGGACCGGGACGACAACGTCTCGAATCTCCTTGCACGAAGGCGTAGGCAAACCACGCAGAAGTGCAAGGCTCTTTGCCCCGAGTATCATATACTGAGATGCCCGAAGCCCGGCTCCCCATTCGACGTATTCGTTGACGTAACCCATCCCGTTTTCCGACGGCCTGGAAGCCTTTGCGATGTCGACGGCATAACCGAGAACATGCCTGGAAACGGGCATACGCCTGACAAGTCCCTGGTAAAGCAGGATCTCTTCTTTGCTCATAACAGACTGAACCTCGGCGGTGTTTTTGCTGGTGGTATCGTCGACAATATGTATCTCATGTTCACGGTCCGGATAGCCGACCTCGATGTTGAACATAAACCGGTCAAGCTGAGCCTCCGGTAGCGGATACGTACCTTCATGCTCGATAGGGTTCTGCGTCGCGGCCACCATAAAAGGCTGATCCAGTTCGTACATCTTACCAGCCGCCGTGACTGTATATTCCTGCATCGCCTCAAGCAATGCAGCCTGGGTCTTTGGAGGGGCGCGGTTGATCTCATCGGACAATATCAGATTCGAAAAGATCGGACCCTTTATAAACTGCATACGCCTTTCGCCGGTTACAGGGTCGGTCTGCAGGATCTCGGTGCCTGTAATATCAGAAGGCATCATGTCCGGGGTGAACTGGATCCTCTTGAAATCCCAGCCGAGCACACCGGCAAGCGTCTTGACAAGCAAAGTCTTGGCAAGGCCGGGAACGCCGATAAGCAAAGCATGGCCCCGCGAAAAAAGACAGATGAGAAGCTCATCGATAACCTTTTCCTGGCCGATCACAACCTTGTGTATTTCCTTGCGTAGAATCTGATATCGGTCCTGAAACTCCGAAACCAGTTTAACATCATTAACAGGCTCTTGACGCCCAGCAGCATTATCCACTTGCGTACCCCTCTTACTTAACAATAATACACATAAAATTAGACAAAAAAACACTGCCTGCAAGCGAAAATATCGCTATGCAAGCAACGTAAACCCATGCACCCTAGGCACTTACAAATAATGACCTGCCAATAAGCAGATCATTCCACCTACCATAAAGCTCGCAGCTCTTAATCTGGGTTTTCAACTACTCTACAAATAAAGACGCTTTTGAGGCTGTTATGTTACATAAATAATGGAAATTTTTAAAGTTTTTTATCATTATTACACAAAAAAAACAACTAACGACTCACGACTTACGATATATAAAAACAAAGCCGGGTTGTCCCCCTCACGAAACAACCCGGCTTATTTAAGGCAGTTAACAATACACGGCCTCTATCGACCCTAACCAAAATCGATTTAACTAACCTTATACTAAATATTCCGCGGAAATTACCAAATCAAAAAAGCCATAAGCACAAGCGCCGGGACAAACAAAAGCCCGAAGCGCGAGCACAGTGATTATCCCTGTGCTCAAAACGTTTCTGACAGCGCCAGAATGGGGTTTTGAATTTCGCTAATTCGTATTTTGAATTTGTTTAGGATTTAGATATTAGAATTTACTCAAACTGACCGAATGCGGAGGGAAAACAATATAAACTATTACAATTAAAGAGTTTGCATGGCTTAACTTATTCAATAAAACAGCCTCGGCCTACAGGCCGAATCCTCAATTCGTAATTAGTAATTAGTAATTCCAAACTGACCAACAGGTCAGTTTGACCTCCTAGTCTTCAAGGTTTGTCAGTCCTTCTCGAACTGCATACTTAACAAGCTGAGCGAGACTATCCATATCCAGTTTTTTCATGATTTTTCGCCTAAGCGCATCGACTGTCTTGACGCTCAGGGACTTCTCATAAGCGATCTGCTTTGATGACTGTCCCTCGGCAAGTCGCTTTAAAATATCCTCCTGCCTTTTGGTCAGCTGGGAGTCAGGCAGGTCGCCATTGCCGACACTGCCATGAACAAAGTCCTCCACGACAAGGCTGGTAGTTTTTGCGCATAGATATATCTCGCCTGCCATAATCGCCTCGATCGCCGAAACAAGCTCTGTAATGGCATACTCCTTAAGGACATACCCGCAGGCTCCGGCCTTAAGCATCTCGGTCACAAATTTCTTATTGGGCGACATCGAAAGCGCAACAATCCTGGTCTCCGGTGCAACTTCGGCAATTCTCTCGGTCGCAGTAATTCCGTCAACATCGGGCATATTTATATCCATCACAACAACGTCCGGGGAAAGTTCCTCGGCAAGTTTGATCGCAACCAAACCATCCTTTGCCTCGCCTACGACTTTCATGCCAGGCTGCTTGTCAAGCAGTACCCTTAAACCCTGTCGCATTATCACATGATCATCTGCCAAAACCACACTAATCGTCATTTTCCGTCTCTCCAATCCAATTTAATAACAATTCAAATCCTGTTGCCCTGGACAATTCCATCAATCTTATATTTTGCGCAGCTCTATTTTATATAAAAATGTCTCGGCCGTAAGGCCGTATCCTCAATTCGTAATTAGTAATTAGTAATTGTCAAACTGACCGACAGGTCAGTTTGAATAAGGTATTCGCAAACAAAACCTGCTACCTTTTGACGGCTCCGAGTCGATCTGGAATGTCCCGCCGACATGTTCAAGCCTTTCAGCTATATGAAAAAGACCATACCCGCCCGAACGGCTCAAAAAACCGGCACTGGAAACATCAAACCCAACACCATCGTCACAGACTTTCACCTCGTAATAATACCCGCTGATCTGCATCTCAACGACAACTTGACTTGCCTTTGCATACTTGATAACGTTAAACAATAGTTCGCGAATCGATTGAAAAAGTAAAACGCTAATATCTTCCTGAAGCTTTACGGTTTCCCTGCCCGAAATAAACTCGCAGCTAATATTGTCATGCTTTTTGAAAAGAGCAGTAGCATACTCAATAACAGCAGCTTCCAGGCCGAACCTGTAAAGCGTAGGCGAGCTAAGGTCGTAGACCAGGCTTCTTACCGAATCGATCGCTTTGTGCATAGTCTCGATGACATCGTCAATTTCTTCAGCAGCTGCGCCATCTAAAGATTCGCGGGCAAAACCCATTTTCATAATTGAAATTGCAAGCCACTGACTCAATTCATCATGAAGATGAGCTGCGATCTTGCGACGCTGACGCTCCTCAGACAAAGCCAATTCGCTTGTAAGTTCTCTAAGCATCTGTCTGTGTTCAATCGACAGCCGAACCATTTCCTTTCGTTGCATATCGCTGTAATACGTCGCCGCGATCTTACCGTCCGGCAATTTATAGACATTATTTCTCCTCCAGCCTGTGACAACCCCCTCCTTTAAGAGTTTGACATAGAAACGTTCAGGTTTGCCCGTCTTAAAAACCCTGGCAAATACATCGATAAGTCCGCTGGATCGGGTTTTGGGAAATACATCGACTATATTGCGCCCGATGACTTCACTTCTGCTGATATTATCGATCTGTTCGGCAGCTTTGTTGATATCGACAAAGATAAAATCCCTGCCGTCGTTTTCAACGCGATAAATCGCCGCAGCACTGCCGAGGCCATCGAAAAGATGCTTGTAACTGGGATCTATAAAGCGACTGCCGGCCCTTTTAAGGTGAACCGTCTCTAGTTGAGTCTCTGCGACTTTAAAACTATTATCGATTCGCTCGACAACATCCATGGCAACTTCTCCATGCCGCATGGTTAATAAAAGTCCGCTCATGTTTTCGACTTATTGTTGTATTGCCCCAACCGGCCATACTCTCCTACGGAACCGAAAAAATAGTTGCCGCGACAAATTTCCCTGAAGAAAGCTCAAGATCCTCTCAAGCTCACATCACCTGAAACGGGTGTTTACCTACGCCCATTTTAGTGCATCCATACAACCCGTCAAGCGAAATCCTGACAAAAAAACTTTTTTTCATATCTTTATATCATACCTTTCTTATATGGATAATTGAGAAGTGGGCCTTTGGGGCTATTGCACCTTGGGGAGAATGTTATGATTTGTTTGTTTTTTTGTACTTTACCATATGAACCCTGTTGCCGGATTCATTGAACTCTACGACATCCATGTAGGACCTCATCAGCAAAACCCCCCTTCCGCATGGCTTGTAGAGATTTTCCTCCGCTCGCGGATCCGGCAGTGAATCTGGCGAAAAACCGCTGCCCTCATCGGCGACGGCTATATCGCACTTGTCATCTGTTATCAAATAATCAATATCGACGGTTTTTTTCGGATCGAACTTGTTTCCATGCTTAAGAGCATTAAAAATAGCCTCTTCAAGTGCCAGATGAATCGCGAAAATCTCATCTGAATTGAAGTTCTTTTCACGTACTTCATCCAAAAGGCGTCCGCAGATCTTACTGATCGCGTAAACGTCATTATCCACTACTCTGATCTTTTTAGGTGGTGTCTCAGATACCATAGTCCATCCATCGACCTTTTTCAGGAGTCTCTTTACCGGGATATCAGCCCAAAAATGCGAAAATACTGATACCTGCCCCCCGGCTGTAGTTTCGAACCTTAGTCAAAATCAGCTAATGCCGATTCCTGAGCATTAAAAATATCAAATATCCTGTCAAGGCGGGTTATTGTAAATACCTGATATATCTTGTCGTTAATATTACATAACTTCAACTGACCGTTCGACTCGTATATCTTCTTGCTGATGCGTATCAGCATACCGAGCACCGCACTGGAAAGAAACTGAACATTCGTGAAATCAAGGACCATTTTGATCCCCGGAGTCTGTTCGATCAGTGGAATAAGCGAGTTCTCGAGTGCCTGGATATCAGCCTCTTCAAGTATCTTTTCGTCTGTCAGGGTAACCACTGCCAAATCTGACAAATACTCAACAATGATTTTTGGATTATCTTGATCCATAATACTAGTCTCCTTGCGAATTAATAACTAACTCAATTATGCCCGGATACCGACAAATGTCAAGAAATTTTACTTGTCGCATGAAAAACAGGTCAAGATTATTCGGCAAATCATACTTGACAATTATTGCTAAAATGGTAAAATGTTATTAGTTTTAGTATTTGTAGATGAAACCCATGGAGTTTTTGTGAATACATGGCTGGTTCATTTAAATTACAAAAATAAAGGGGGAAACCGAAGCAATTCCCCACAATAGAAATATTATAAAAGGAAATAATCGTGAAACCCTCAACCAACACATCTGCCCTGATAATTCTGTCAATTATTGCGATTACCTGTATTTACGCCGGTCAGAGTTTCGCCGAAGATACCGCCAAACTGGAATACAAGGCCGCTTCGCTCGCCGGACTAACCTATGTCAAAGGCGATCCGGTCACATTCAAAGAAGGCAGCGTCTATATAGTCGAGTTCTGGGCGACCTGGTGCCCGCCATGCCGCAAGAGCATCCCCCATCTGACCAAGTTACAAAAACAATTTAAGGAAAAAGGCGTTACGATCATCGGAATCTCCAATGAGAAGGATCTCGAAAAGGTTAAAAAATATGTTGCAAAACAAGGCGGGAAAATGGATTACACCGTCGCCGTCGATGCTGAACACAAAATCAGCAACGGATACATGAAAGCATACGCCAAGCGAGGCATACCAACCGCGTTTATCGTCAACAAAAAAGGCAATGTCGCCTGGGTCGGTCATCCGATGAGTAAAATGGACGAAGTACTCGCAAAGATCGTCGATGGAACATTTGCCCCTAAGAACTACCCAAAGCCCGTTGCCAAGGCACCGGCAAAAAAACCAACCGAACCCAAAAAACCAATCGAACCCAAAAAAACCGCCGAACTGGGAGACAAGGCCGCTTCGCTAGCCGGACTAACCTATGTCAAGGGCGATCCGGTCACATTCAAAGAAGGCAGCGTCTATATAGTCGAGTTCTGGGCGACCTGGTGCCCGCCCTGCCTCAAGAGTATCCCCCATCTGACCGAGGTACAAAAACAATTTAAGGAAAAAGGCGTTACGATCATCGGTATCTCCGATGAGAAGGATCTGGAAAAGGTTAAAAATTATGTTACCGAACAAGCCGGAAAAATGGATTACACAGTCGCCGTCGATGCTGAACGCAAAATCATCAACGGATACATGAAAGCATACGCCCAGCGCGGAATACCCACAGCGTTTATCGTCGACAAAAAGGGCAACATCGCATGGGTCGGTCATCCGATGGGTGGAATGGACGGAATACTGAAGCAGGTCGTCGATGGAACATTTAACATTAAGGCCTACGCCAAGCTCAAAGCCCAAGAAGATGCAAAAAAGGCCATAGAAGATGCTAAGATGCAAAAAGTCCGGAAGCTGTTTAATGAATACATCATCGCTGTTAAAAGCGGAGCTGAAATTGAAAAAACACGACCGATCGCTGAAAAGATCATAGAATCGAACAACACGATGGCCTTAAATGCTTTGGCAATGCAGATCGTTTCGATTAAGAATGTTGACGATTCCAGACGCGACTACAAGACCGCCCTCAAAGCTGTCACAATAGCCAACACCGAAACAAAAGGCAAAGACCTGGAGACACTCAACACCTATGCGATGGTATTGGCAAAAACCGGAAAGCTCAAAGAAGCAATCGAAACAACGCAAAAAGCCGTCGTCCTGAGCGAAGGCAATAAACACGCGCTGGACTATTTTAACAAGCAGCTGGAATCGTACAAAAAAGAACTCGAAGAAAAGAATACTCCCACGCCCAAAGAGACTAAAAATGCAAATTAGTGAATTCCAGGAATTTATCCGTAAAAAATACGGCCAACGCGACGCCGAGCGCGGAACACCGGCGACGTTCATGTGGTTCATCGAGGAAGTCGGCGAGCTGGCGACCGCCCTTTCAGGCGACGACGAGGAAAACAAGATAGAAGAATTCGCAGACGTATTCGCATGGATGTGCACCCTAGCCAACATAAACGGAGTAGACATAGAAAAGGCCTGCGACAAATACATAAAAGGAAACATAACAGGATACAAATAAACTGTCGCCCCAACCGCACAACAAACAAAAGCCCTAAGCTCACAAAAGGCGGTAACACCGCAAGCGCCGGGCTAATAACGCCGCAAAAATGACGGTAGGATGCTGAGCAAAGAGGCTGTTACGCAATTATTTATAAAAAAACGGGTCAATATTGTTGATTTAAGTGTTAGTTTGATTT
>VRUI01000056.1 GCA_019456225.1 Planctomycetota bacterium
ACTCAAAATATTTCGCATTAAAAGTAAAACAGGCCTTCGCAGCCTGATAAATTAACCAACTTTTTGGGAGTTGAACCCAAAATACTTAACATTCAAAACACCTCCCTGGCAAAATCAAGAATCACCGCCCTCAATCTCATGGAAGAAGCAGAGAACGCAAAGATCGAAACAGAAAAGATCAATAAGCAGCTCAAAGAGTCCACGGAAAGAGCCAGCCAGTTGGCCAGGGAATCTCTTCTCGCCACACGGGCTAAAAGCGAATTCCTGGCAAATATGAGCCACGAGATCAGAACGCCAATGAACGCGATAATCGGATTTAGCGATCTGCTTTCCGAAAGCAAACTTGACGAAGATCAAAAAGAATTCGTCGAAACTGTCCGAAGAGCAGGCGAAAACCTTCTAGCCATCATAAACGATATTCTCGACTTCTCAAAAATCGAAGCCGGAAAAATGGACTCTGAAATAATCAAGTGCGATCTCGATGAAATACTCGACAATATAGAAACCTTTATGGAATCGACTGCTAAAAAGAAAAACCTTGAATTTAAGATAATAAAGCAAGATGGACTTGCCAATAACATCTACACCGATCCGGTGAGACTGAGACAGTGCCTGATAAATCTCATTAGCAACGCGATAAAATTCACCACCAAAGGACATGTTCACCTGTCAGTGTCTACCGACAACAGTGAAGACATTCGTTTTTGTGTAGAAGACACAGGAATAGGAATACCGCAGGACAAGCAGCACCTCATCTTTGATTCATTCTCGCAAGCCGACGGAAGCACCACAAGGCAATTCGGAGGAACGGGTCTGGGGCTTGCGATCACAAAAAAACTGACTATCCTGCTCGGAGGTTCGATAGAAGTAGAAAGTAAAACAGGCGAAGGATCAACATTTACAATTATCCTGCCTGCAATAACAGAAAAACAAATAAGCTCTAAGAATAAGGGTAGTATTGTGAACACTGAAAACACGCCGAATAAACCCCAAGCTGATCAACCAACTTTAAAAGGAAACGTCCTGGTAGCTGAAGACAACGCTTCCAACCAAATGCTCATCAAAATCCTTCTGGAAAAACTGGGCATGACCGTTACGATCGTAGAAGACGGCGAGCAAGCCGTAGAGGCCGCTTTAAGCCATCCATTCGACATCATACTTATGGATATGCAGATGCCGAAGATGAACGGCTACGAAGCGACAGAAGCCTTAAGGACCCAGAAGTTCGATGTGCCGATAATAGCACTGACTGCAAATGCCATGAAAGGCGACGCCGAAAAATGTATAACCGCTGGTTGCAACGGATATATGCCAAAACCCGTCAACAAGGATCTGCTCCACGACATGCTCGTAGAACACCTCTCTGGAAAAGGCGCTAAAAGTCCACAAAAAACGCCTGACAAAGCAGATCAGGAAACTATTGCAAACGAAGACGATATATTAACTTCCAGGCTCAGTGATGACCCGATGCTGGCACCAGTGATCGATATTTTCATAGAAGAACTTCCGGGTATCATAAAAGAAATTGAAAATGCCATAAGCGAATCGGACAACGAAAAACTACGAAGCATTTCTCACCAGCTCAAAGGAGCAAGCGCCAGTGCAGGATTCACCGCACTCTCCGAATACGTCGCAAAAACAGAGGCACTACTCATCGAAAAAAGACTCGACTCGGCAAAAACCGCAGTAGACCAGATGGCCAATCTTTGTCACAAGGTCATAAAAAGACAGAATACAAAATAACACCACAAAACCAATAACCCTGAGAAAAAAGGAAATTGAAGGAGATAAAAATGAAAAGCTTAATAGTAGAAGACGATTTCGCAGCAAGAAGGTTTATGCAGATATACCTCGCCGCACATGGCGAATGTTCTGTCGCCATCAATGGCGTCGAAGCAGTTAACGCCGTCAAACTGGCAATCGAAGAAAATAAGCCCTATGACCTTATCTGCCTGGACATTATGATGCCAATCATGGACGGCATTGAAGCACTGACAAAGATCAGAGAGGTCGAAAAAGAAAACGGGATCGAAACTCTCGATGCCGCAAAAGTAATAATAACAACTGCAAAAGACCTCTCAAGCAGCACCTTCGGCGACTTTAGGGCCGGCTGCGAATCATACCTGGTAAAACCAATAAGAAAGAAAGAACTGCACAACGAATTAGAAAAGATGGGCATCCTAAAACCAAAATACCAGATATAAGCAAACAAAACCAGCATCTGCGGCAAAGTTTTTTATTTTTTAATCCGCGTAATCTGCGCAATCCGAGAATAAATCTTTTAGTTTTTAACCCTGCAAATATCCCACGGCATTCTTAAAGATGCTCACGCCGTCTGCTTCGAGGGTTTCATCGTGTCTGGTCCATCTTGGGTGCTGGGTGCGTTGTATGAACCGTTCCGGATGCGGCATTAGCCCCATTACACGCCCTGTTGAATCGACGAGTCCGGCGATATGGTCGGTTGAACCGTTGGGATTGACCGGGAAACCACCTGTGTTACCGTCAGCGTCAACATACCGAAATGCAACATGACCGTTATCCTTGATCTTTTCAAGCGTGTCGGTGTCTTTCATAACGACCTTGCCCTCGCCATGCGCCATCGGCAGATAGATCCGCTTGCCCGGAGTAATAAATACGCACCTGTCAGTACCGGGCTGAAGGTATACCCAGCGATCCTGAAACTGCCCGCAGTCATTGTCTACGATACTAACGCTGGAACTGTCAAGCTTACCATCGCCGGCGACATCGGGAAGTATCCCCATCTTAACAAGCACCTGAAAACCGTTACAGATACCAAGTGCCAGCTTACCGTCATCGATAAATTTACGAAGAACATCCGACAGATGGTGAACGATCTGGTTAGCCAGTATCCGCCCGGCCGCAACGTCATCACCATAGCTGAACCCGCCCGGAAAAACCATTATCTGATACTCATCCAGCATCAAAGGTGTTTCGATTATACGATTGATATGAACCCTGTCTGCCGCCGCCCCGGCAACTTCCAAAGCATGCTCTGTCTCAAGGTCACAGTTTATTCCAGCAGCACGCAGTACTATAGCTCTAATATTTGCCATTTTTCCCAAATACCTTAATAAATTTCAAATTCTCATACAAATGCCCAAAGCACAAGGACGATTTCCCAATTGCAATAGAGCTTAAGTGTTTGTCATCCCGGGCTTGACCCGGGACCCAGAATATAAATGGTTTCCGCCGCAAGACGGTTTCTTCTTTTGCCTTAATTCTTTTCTCTTTTAACTCTTTTCTCTCGTTTTCCTCTGTGGCAATATAACCGCCAAAAACAAAACTGCCATAACAAAAGTTGTAAGCAACCCACCACTTCAGCCTTCTGCCCAATAACATCAAAGACTCAACGGCTCCTGCCAGACACTCTTCAGTACCGCAGTATCAGAATCGATCACAGAATTGCCCGCACCATCCTTAACGATCAGCTTCTTACCCAAAACAACCTCACCGATCTGCCCGAAAGGCATATCAAGCATCAGTTTGGCGAAAGCGTCATAGTTACCCGGTTCGACCTCGACAACATAACGCGAGTTCGATTCGCTAAAGAGCTGAGTATCAACCCGAACACAATCGCCGGAAACAGGCAACCCGCGAAGATCAGCCTCGATACCCAGTCCGCCTGCAAACGCCATCTCGGCAAGTGCAACCGCCAAACCGCCTTCAGAACAGTCGTGACAACTTGCCGCAAGACCTGCGGTGATCGCCTGGTGCAGCCGCTTTGCAGTTTCGGCGGCAACGGCAATATCAACCTTCGGCACATTGGCCCCAAGCTCGCCGGCAATCTTATAATAATGCGAACCGCCAAGCTCATTTTTAGTCTTGCCGACAACAAACAGCAGATTCCCGGCGGCCTTGACATCCATCGTCACACATTTATTAACATCGTCAACAATACTCATCGCACTGATCAGCAGCGTATGCGGTATCGAAACAGCCGTCCCGTCTTCGTTGATAAACTCGTTATTGAGCGAATCCTTACCCGAGATAAACGGCGTCTGAAAACCCATCGCCCCGTCATAACAAGCCTGCGACGTCCGCACGAGAGCGCCAAGCGTCTCGGGCTTTTTGCAATCGCCCCAGCAGAAGTTATCAAGTATCGCGATCCTGTCCGGCCGACCGCCGACACAAACGATATTCCGCACAGCCTCATCGATCCCCGAAAGAGCCATCCAGTACGGATCAAGATCGCCGTAAACAGGATTCATCCCGCAAGCAACGGCAACACCTCTGTCCGAGTCGAACTTTGGACGAATTACCGAAGCATCGCCAGGCCCATCGTTATCTACACCGGTCAAAGGCTTGATAACACTGCCGCCCTGAACCTCATGGTCATACTGACGAATAACCCATTCCTTACTAGCCACATTGAACTGCGAAAGTATCTTCATCAGGTCATCGTCATAGCTGCTCTTTTCGGCGATCGTCGGCTCGCTCAGTTTGGGAGTAGTCCACTTCGCCTGCCGCGAATACTTCGGCAAGCCGTGGTGGAGGAACTGCATATCAAGCTCACCGACAAGCTCACCGTCATAGCTAAGTTTAAGTTTCTTATCATTAGTGATCGTACCGATAACGGTCGCTTCGACATCTTCAGACGCAAACAGTTCGCTGATCTCGTCAAGCTTTTCAGGACGAACGGCGACAACCATCCGCTCCTGCGCCTCGCTGATCCAAATCTCTGTATAGTTCAAACCGTCATACTTCAGAGGGATATCTTTAAGCTCGACTTCTGCACCGAACTTCTCTGTCAGTTCACCGACCTGGCTGCTGAGCCCGCCCGCGCCGCAGTCGCCGATAGCCTCGTACAAACCTCTTTCGCGAGCCTGTAGAAGAGTATCCAGCATCTTCTTTTCGACGATAGGGTTACCGATTTGAACGGCATGCGAGAAAATATCTTCATGCTCATGCGTCATCGCGCCGCTGGAGAACGTCGCACCGTGAATACCGTCACGCCCGGTCCGCCCGCCGACAACCATGATCAGGTTGCCAACCTCCGGCTTGGAAAAACACTTCTTGCGGTCAAGCACACCGATATTACCGCAGAACACCAGCGGGTTAGCCATATACCGCTCATCAAAATACAACGCACCGTTGATCGTAGGGATACCCATGCGGTTACCATAATCGCGAACGCCGGCGACGACACCCTTCATAACACGACGCGGATGCAGCACGCCCTTGGGCACGTCTTCAAGTTTCATATCCGGCTCGCCAAAACAAAAGATATCCGTATTAGCGATAGGTTTCGCCCCAAGCCCGGTCCCCATAGGATCGCGAATAACACCGCCGATACCGGTCGCCGCCCCGCCGTAAGGATCCAAAGCAGACGGATGGTTATGCGTCTCAACCTTAAAGCACACCGCCATGTCATCGTCAAACTCAACGATCCCGGCATCATCGACAAACACCGAAATACACCAGTCCTTGTCAAGGTCCTGTGTCGCTTTAAAAACAGTTTCTTTAAGAAGGTTATCGAAGTGAATCTTCTCACCGTCAAAATCAAAATCAACACTGCTCTTTAGCGTCTTATGAACGCAGTGCTCACTCCACGTCTGGGCGATCATCTCAAGCTCGATATCTGTCGGTTCGCATCCGATAGAACGGTAATACTCCTGTATGCACCGCATCTCGATAACGTCAAGGAACATATCCATCTTGCCGCTAAGAGCAGCCAAACCGTCGTCGTCAAGCGTCGTTATCTCGATCTTGTTGATCTTAAGCTCATAAGGCGAGGTATGCGCACTCGGCGGTTCGGCGTCACTACCGTAGATAACATCCTCGATGCAATCGTTAGCCAAAGCCCTTCGCGTGATCAACTCACACTGCTCATCGGTAACATGCCCGACAAGTTCATACTTGCGAGCCGTCCGCACAACATCAACATCCTTGCCCATATCCTTTATAGCCGTCACCACCGACTCTGCCACCGGGTCGGTAACACCGCTTTTAAGATGAACTTCTATAATGACAGACTCGCTGGCCCTGGACTCTTTCCTGCCGGGGAAACACTCCTGGCTGACGCTGTCACAAAGAAGCTCGTTAGCGATACGCGACGCGAATGCCTCGTCGATATCGGCCTCGATAAGAAAGACCTTACTGAAATGAACTTCGCCAACCGAATCGATCCCAAGTTCCTTAATATCCTCGGCAGCCTCTGCCCCAAAAACATCAACAAAACCATCCTTGCTAAACACTTCAAATCGCCACTGATTCACTATAATCCCTTACCATTTATAATTTATGATTGATAATTTACTATGGGTGGCACCTTCAAGCAAAGCTTGTGGGTGCCCAAAAACACTTATTCATTTCATGGGTGGCACCTTCAAGCGCAGCTTGTGGGTGCGATGTGCAGCTTAATTCTTTGCAAAGCCACAATTATAACCTTACCTTCTTGGGAAATATCTTAAACATATTTTAATTCCACCTTCGCCACCTTCACCGCCATCCATACACTGGATATAACTTGAATATTCCCACAGACGAGGGTTTTCTACAAGCTTCCTTCTTACTGGATTAAGATGAATATAGTTTACACTATTTCTCGCTGCTTTGTAAGAAATAATATTTCTATCATAACCGCCGCCATCCTGCCAGAAACGATACCTTTGATGTTTCTGGCCAACAACCAGTTTCTTTAAAAATTCCTGGTTATTATCCCTAAACCAGTTAATCGCCTTTCGCGATACACTCTGCTTAAAGCTCTTAAGAATATTCGAAATAGAATACTCTTTATCTTTCGGGTAAAGCAATATATGCACATGCTCAGGCATAATCACATAAGCCCAGACATCAAAGTTATACTTAATCCTTGAAAACTCAACAGCATTTACAAAGTAAGAACAAAACAATCTGCTATTAAATAAAGGAATTCCTTTATAGCAGGAAAAAGTAAGCTCATGTGCATGAAATGGAATATTCAATCTCTTGCACTTTTTGCGAACAATCTCTTTGTCTGCTAAATACATTTCATTACCGCTTAAAGCACCCACAAGCTTCGCTTGAAGGTGCCACCCGAAATGGGAATGTTATTATTTTTTCAAATCCCTTAAATCAGCGACGCATTCGGCCAGGTCGTCGGCAATAACACCCACTGCCGACATATCCCGTACTTTTTGCCGGGTACTGGCCCGATGACTGTATCCAACGACTTTTACGCCCCGTAATGAACGCAAAATCGAAAGAGATACAGAAGCACCCAAAAGACCCATACCTGACACACTAATTTGACGTAACTCCTTCAACAACAAGTCTTTACAGAAAAACGCCAGCTTTTACGGCTTGCCGGTAAACTAACTCAAAACTAAGACGCTGTCAATTTTTTTCTTGGATTTACCTCCCAAAACTGATAATATGTATGATTGACAAGGAAAACGCCGAAGGAATCGGTATATTTAAAACCGTCTGACTCGCATTTTAGCGATCAGATTTTTTTACATACATAACAGCTAATCGCTGAATAATATATGACTAATTACAATACAACACAGTACTTGCCGTTTGAAGATGAGATTGCCAGCCTTGACGAGCATATATCTCGTCTTAAGGCCGACAACAGGTCCAGGGCGATCGACTTGTCTGCGGAAATCCGCACCCTGCAAGCCGAGCAGACCGCCCTGCTGCAGAAAACATATTCAACGCTGACCCCCTGGCAGACCGTCCAGGTCTCTCGCCACCCTAAGCGTCCTTTGTTTACCGACTACCTTTCGCTGATGGTAAAGGAACCCCGTCAACTCCACGGCGACAGATGTTTTGGCGATGACCCTGCGATCATGACGATACTCGGTCAGATCGGACGGCAAAAGGTTCTCATCGTCGGTCAGAACAAGGGCCGCGACACAAAAGAAAAGATCAAATGCAACTTCGGCTGTCCGAACCCGGAAGGCTACCGCAAGGCGATGGCGAAGATGAAACTGGCCGAAAAATTCGGACTGCCCGTCGTAACATTTATCGACACTCCAGGCGCATACCCCGGCATAGGAGCCGAGGAAAGGGGTCAGGCACAAGCGATCGCCGTTAACCTGATGGAAATGTCACGGCTGAAAACACCTATCATCAGCATCGTTATCGGTGAAGGCGGTTCCGGCGGAGCACTAGGCATCGGCGTAGGCGACCGACTCTCCATGCTTGAATACGCCTACTACTCGGTCATCTCGCCGGAAGGCTGCGCAGGTATCCTGTGGCACGACGGAGCGCAAGCCGAAAAGGCAGCAAAAGCGCTTAGACTAACCAGCAAGGAACTAAAAAGTCTCGGCCTGATCGATACAGTGATCAAAGAACCCCTCGGCGGAGCACACAGAAGCATACACGATACGGTTTACAACGTAGAGCAATACATAATTAGAACACTCCGCGAGCTAAAACGCGTCAAGATAGACATCCTGCTCGAAAAAAGATACCGGAAGATCTGTGCTGTAGGCGACTCTGAAACAATGATCCGCCGCCTGAAATCAAAGAAAGATCTACCCGCAAAACCAGCGATCCCGGAAAGACTGTCGGCAAAAGCACAGCTGGAAAAGACCGCACAGCAGGAAGCACTGGAAAAAGCAAAATAACGCAGAACGTAAGTAACACGCCAACTCCATAGCACATTTACATTTGCCCAACCCAAAAAAAATGCACCAGAGTCCCATAATACCCTCTGGCCCACGCAAAACGACTGTATTTTTACGCATAATCAGCATCTAAAGCCCCCCGCATTGAAAATACCCCCGATTTATGCTATAATACTCTTAACATTCTTATGGGGTCAGTAATCAAAAATAAAAAATAAATTGATCGGGGTGGGTATTATGAACATGAAAACTGCAGGCGTATTGTTTTTGGCCATAGTTATTACCGTTACCGTTTCGGGGTGTGTTACGCTTGAGGATCGCAGGGTGAGAACAAAACCCAGCTATCCGGTTGAGCTATTGCCTTCGCAGCATGCGTATGTAAAGGCCGGGGGCGGCTATGAGAAAAATGGAGTTTTAGTGATCGAAGGGAAAGTCAGGCGGAGCGTAAAAGCCTGCTGCAGTCCGATCACCGGGCACGTTGACATTATGATCTCCGGTGCCGACATGACGATAATCGACATTGTCACCGCCCCGATCAGCCCGGGCATCATCCCGACAATGGCTTCAAGGCAATCGAGTTTTAAGGTGAAATTATCCTACATGCCGCCGCCGGGATCGAGCATCCGCGCCAAATTCCACGGCAGAAAGTTCCTGTCCGGCTCATCCGAAAAGAAAGTAGACTGCCTCAACAACATAATGCCTGTTCAATTAACCCCCAAGTCAATCACTCGAATTTGACTTACTCATATCCTCGAAAAAGTTTACCATTGTTTACCGTTTTGATACCGCTTTTTTAATCGTCTGATTTAATATATCCAGTATACCTTGTAATTATTGCGCCTTAAAGCCTTTATAAAGGATTTTTGGCGTAACTCGTTGAGATAGACCCTGTATGTCTATTTTATCGGTTTTTTGCTATTTTTTGCGGTTAAAGATTTGGCTGTATTGGGGGTAGGAATTAGCTCGACCGCAGATTTTCCTTCTAAATAGCGATATAAACCCAAGCTAAATTGCCTATTTTAAAATAAATGTACCGCGCTGTTGAAAAACTGGTAATGCCAAAAAAACACCATTGTTTTTAGTCTGAAAACAAAGCTAAATTAAAAGTTTTGTTACTTTTTCAACGCCCCCCGCGGATCTTCAGTTCTTTCCAAACAGGAAAATACTCTTAATGCCTTGTATCTGTAAAGCCGAATTGGTGATGTTAGCATCAACCATTCTACGGGGGAAATAAAATGTCATATGGAGAAAACGAAAGCTTGATAAACGCCTCGGGTGCGCCCATTGATAATGACCTGAACACAGTAACCATCGAGCATCACGACTCCGCGCTGCAGCCGGAGATACCCATATTTGAAGAATATACCGAATCCGTTGAAAGCAGGACTTTGCAGGTCAAGGTCTATGAGCATTTTGAAGGATTAAGAGACATGCAGGAAGAATGGGATGATTTAGTAGAAGAAGTTTGCGGCGATATTTTCATGACTTATGATTGGTGCAGGGTTTGGTGGAAATATTATGGCAAGAATCGTAATTTAAAGGTATTTGTTTTTCGTTGCGACGATGATCTGGTTGGCATAGTCCCCTTATTCATTGAAAAGATATGGTTAGGTCCTTTATTTGTAAACGCGGTAAAAATTGTTGGTTCTGATTTCACACTTTCCGAATTTTCCTTGCCGGTTCAAGATACATTTCTTAGTAAAATTGTTGCGGCACTTGCTGTAAATCTAAAAGATTTGAAATGGGACATTCTTCATATAGGTCCAATTGCCGGATTATATGACAATTATGTTGAGCTTAATGAATCCTTTAAATTTTCTTTTGATTCTTATGGCCAGGTTCAAAATGAGGAAAAACACGTTCAGACTTATTATCATTTAGAAGAAAGTTGGGAGAAGCACCTTTCGACTTTGAGCAAAACTCATCGCAGTAATATCAGGAAGGCCTACCGGCAAATTGCCAAAGTTTTTGACAACACAGATAAGTCGGTTGAAACAATAGTTACTGATTCCAATAATATTGAAGAAGAATTTAATAATTTTGCAGAGATGCACAAAACGCATTGGAATACGTTAAATAAAGCCGGACATTTTGGTGATTGGCCAAAATCTATTGATTTTCATCTTGAGATGGCCAAAGCACAATTAATGCATGACCGGCTAAGGCTGCTTAAAATTGTCCTTGATGGCGAATGTATTGGCTATGACTATGGTTATAGATGCAGTCAAAACTATTTCGAGTTGCTTAACGCACGTATGAGGGGGGAAAGATTGGGGAATGTTAGTATTGGTGAAATCATTTTCAGTGAACGAGCCAAGAAAGCAATAGATGAAAAAGTTAGCCGTGTCGACAGCTTGCGTGGAAAGTATTACCATAAAATTAAGATGGGCGGCAAGCTTTATCCTATGCATAATATTTATGTAATTAGAAAAGGGTGCTTGAGGGGAATAAGGGTGGGGCTTTTTCGGAAGCTATCCGAGCTTTACCATTTTTGCTATTATAGGGTTTGGTTTCTTAAAGTTGTCCCTAAGGTACTAAAGAAACGCAGACCATTGAATAAGTTATGGATACGCACCCAGGGTTTTTCTTGAAAGATTACAGTAATATTACTCAAAATCAGATCGGAAGTTGCGCTCAAACAGAGTTAAACTGTCGGTCTATTAAGCTGCTAGAAGATTATTAATGTTATTATGCGTTTTTAGCGTTTTATTCGGGCAGCTTGCGGGCGTGTTTCCTGACCGAATACGGCGACGCATCCGGACTTGACGAAATGAAAGTCGCCCTCAAACATTTTGAGGAAAATCCAAATACGAACGGCGAATTGCGTTTTCCATTTAGCCGGGGAAAACTAATCGCATCGTTTGAGCGAATCACCGGTAAAAGCTTTGGAAGGATACCAATGACGCCCTCTTTGCATAGCAGCACTATAGGTGCAGCAGAGGCAGAAAAACAGCTTGAGGACCTAATCAAAGCATGGGCATACTGGTGGGCCTGGGAACCTGGTTAGAACAGATGCAAACCAAGGATAACAATGCAAGCGGCTAAATGGCTTACTCCGTAGCTTTTTCCGGAGGTGTGGGAACGAATGTTGGCTCTGAAGCAGGCACAGGTACCGGTTTGGAGAAATAGGTCTTAAGGATGACTCTTAGATTCTCGGCCATTATTGATTCCGGATCCGCTGCGATCGCCTTTTCCAGGTTTTCCAGCGTCCCGGCTCCATCTTCCATAAGATCATGGACCATGGCCTTGTAATAATAAACATTCTGTTCGGTAGAACCGCTAATCTTCATATCTTTAATAATCTTATTGACCAGTTCAAAGCCCTTGTCGGCATTTCTTTCTCTAATCTGCGTAGCGACGTCCTTTAATGCACGTTTGGCGAAATAATTATCTCGAAGTCCGGCCTTGTTCTCTGAATCGAGAGCTAATATCTTTTCGATTATCTTATCGATCCGGCCAGGGTCGAATTGATCAACTATCACCGGTGACATAAGGCTTATCGCCTCGTCAAGAAGCTTTGCCTTTTCACCATCATCAAGCTCCGGGCTGTCGGCCTTTGTCATAAGCTCGGTGACCTTAACCTGATCGTTTCGAAACGTTGAAATATATTCAAGATACACCTTCGGACCGCCGGCCCTGTAACCGGTTCTGGCGTAGGGCATTCCCTTAGCATCGGTTAGAAAAACTGTCGGAAAGTCCTCAACTTGAAATTTCTTCTGCAATTCTTCGTTCTGTTCCTGCAGCTGCCGAGTCATCTTCGACGTGTCTCGCGGAAAATCCAGCACTACAAAAACAAAATTCTTAGACGCCTCTTCGATGAATTCTTTTTGACTAAAAACCTCTTTGTCAAGCCGGATACACCAGACGCACCAGTCAGAACCGGAAAAATCTATCAGCATATCCTTCTTCTCGGCGGCAGCTTTCTTCATGGCGGCCTTATAATCAGTCATCCAGACATCGTGGCTTGCCTCTTCGGGCTTGACTTCTTTGCCTGCAACAGGGGCGACAGGATCGGCGCCTTCGTTCGGCGGCGAATCAACGGGAGCATCCTTTACGGGGTCAACATCCGGGGCCGGTTTATCTTTACAACCCGAAACAAAAATAAGGCTTACGGCAACTGCTAAAAGTATCAAATTGGCCATCTTAAACATATTAGTCTCCCGTTAAAATAATGAGTTATTATCGCACGTCCGTTTCAAAAGACCGGCGGTCCAGACAAATAAACCTCCAGGTAGTTTTGGATTGTAAACTCCAATAAACGATAATTCAAGAATATTTCAAGGATATTTCAAGGATATTTCAAGGATATTTTTTGGCGGTTATTTGCCCGATATATTGGGATATCTCGTTAATCTGTGGGCATAGTGTGTCGATAAATAAGACATGGCAATTTTTTCCGAAACCAGGATTATCTGGCGTTTTTTTGCAACAAAAACCTTGGCAAATTCGTTATAATGGTAATCTTGCATCGGACAAGAGGCAGCAAGCGGCAGGTGCCAGGCATTGAGAACCTGAAAATCTCCATTTTATTGGACTTCCTGGCGCTTAAAGGCAATTAATATTATTTTTTTATGGGCAACAGGTACATGCGTTTTTCCTTAATTATTGTTCGCAAAATCACACTGATCAGCTTTGTTTTGGTCGCTTTTATGATCGTCGGCTGCCAGGGGCCGGCTGAGCATAGAAAAAAAGCTGACGAAGTGGCCTATAAAATTATCCAGCTAAAGCAGATCGAGAGTATGGGCAAAACCGAGATTTTCACGCTCGTTCGTCCCAGCGACCTGCTTCGCAGGCGTCTGCTCACAGACCAGGGTCTGCAATTTCCCGACGACACTTCGCTGGGCAGCGATAAACTTCCACGTATCGACCACTGGCCGGACCCGGAGTACCTCAAAGCCCAGCCCGACAACAAGTCGCCAAAACCGTTCGCCGCTGTCAAGTTGATGAAAATTTCGCTGATCGAGTCGCTGCAGATCGGTGCGAGAAACTCTTTCATATACCAGAGCGAAAAAGAAGACATCTTCAGGACGGCACTTCGCCTTGACCTGGAGATGAACGATTTCCGGTCGATCTTCGCCCAGCAGTTTCAATCTTTAATCTCCTCGGACACGACCGGCGACCGTGCTGTCAGCGGCACGGAAAACTCGTCGGTAACATCGCTAAGCAAAAAACTGGAAAACGGAACGATCTTCACCGCCGATCTCGCCATCGACCTGATCAACCTGCTGTCGCCGGGAAGATCGTCGTCATCGGGCGTTAGTCTCGACACGTCTATCACGATCCCGCTGCTTAGAGGATCGGGCAAACATATCGTCCGCGAACCGCTGACCCAGGCCGAACGCGATGTCGCTTACGAGATTTTTGAGTTCGATGAATTCAAACGAGTATTCGCCGTTGACATCGCAAGAGAATACTATAACGTCCTTAGAAAACTCGACCAGATAACAAACACCGAGGTAAACTATAAGAGCCAGATAAAAACCGGCCTCCGGGCCAGAAGCATGGCAGACAACGAAAAACTTTCGGAAATAGAAGTTGACCAGGCCAAACAAAATGAACTGAAGTCTCGCGACAGGTGGGTAAGTGCCAAGCAGAGTTATGAAAGTTCACTGGACTCTTTCAAGATTCTGCTGGGACTGCCAACGGACGCGAGAATCGAACTTGACGGTGGCGAACTTGATGCACTCGTAAAGGGATCAGATAAACTGACAACTGATGACAATGACACAAAAACAGATGTAAAGCAAACGGATTCTTCCAGTGACCCGAACGATCTCGCTGAGCCGGGATATAAGAATAAAGGCCCGCTGGAGATGTCCTCGCGAAAAGCGATTAACCTGGCATTCGAGAACAGGCTTGACCTTCGAGTTGCCCAGGGCAAGGTTTATGATGCCCAGAGAGATGTCGTAGTCGCTGCCGATGACCTTCGGGCAGAGCTTACGCTGTTTGGCTCGGCCGGTTCCGGCGGTAGACGGAGTGTCGGCAGCGCAAGTTCAGACAACGCTAAACTGCGAGCCGATAAGATCAGCTCATTTGCACTATTAACTCTTGACCTGCCGATCGAAAGAACAGAGGAAAGAGATAATTACCGCAACAGCCTGATAAATATGGAACAGATACTTCGCAATAAGAATCTGCTCGAAGACCAGATCAAACTGGAAATACGCGACGATCTCCGCACACTTCTGCAGGCGAGAGAAAGCATCCAGATCCAGGCAAAATCAGTAGCGGTCGCGGAAAAACGGATTGACAGTACTCAGACGTTCTTCAACCTGGGACGTGCACAGATGAGAGACGTTCTGGAAGCACAGGACTCGCTGCTTGCCGCTAAGAACTCGCTGACATCGGCAGTGATCTCGTACAGGATAGCTGAGCTTTCGCTGCAGCGTGACATGGGACTGCTGAAAGTGGGAGCCAACGGGAAGTGGCAGGAATATAGTATTCGATAGTTTTTAGTTTATAGTTTATAGTCTTTAGTTTATTTTGAGAAGTGATATGAAAAAATCCAAAATTAAAAATGTATTTATATTAATCATTCTTATCGCCGTTGGCGGTGCGGTTGGTTATGCTTTGTATACTCAAAAGTTCAAAGCTAACGATGGGTCGCAGGAGCTTTCTCTGTTTACAGTCGAGCGAGGGCCGCTTACGATCAGCGTTTTAGAGGCCGGGACGATCAACGCTCGCGATGTTGAGGTCATTAAGTCTGAAGTTGAGGGATTCACAACAGTGCTTTGGGTTATAGAGGAAGCGACGAAAGTTAAAAAAGGTGACATGCTCATCGAACTTGACGCCAGCAAATTGAATGACAGCAAGGACAAACAGGAGATAACGCTTCAGAATTCCCACACCGCATTCATCATCTCAAAGGAGACTCTTGAAGTTGCCAAAAATAAAGCTAAAAGCGACGTTGAACAAGCCGATTTGACCCATACATTTGCCAAGATGGATCTGGAAAAATACCTGGAAGGCGAATATCCGACACAACTGAAAGACAGCAGGGATAAGATCGAAATCGCTGAAGACGAAGTCAAGCGTACATTAGAAAAATATGAAGGCTCCCAAGAACTCAAGAAGGACGAATACATTTCGGAAACCGAACTTAAAAGCGACGAAATCTCATGGAAAAAAGCTCGACTTGACCTTACACTTCAAAAAAGCCAGCTTGATCTGTTAATAAAACACACACATCCCAGAACTCTCGCAGAACTCAAAAGCAATGTAAAACAGGCAGATATGGCACTTGAAAGAACCAAGCGAAAAGCAGACGCCGACATTTTCGAGGCCGATGCAAAACTAAAAAGTGCAGATGCTAAATACAAAAGCGAACAGGGCATCCTCGACAAGATCGTCCAGCAGATCAGCAAGACGGTAATCTATGCACCAAACGACGGCAGGATCATCTATGCGTCCAGTACGAGGGCAAGCTGGAGAAGCAGCGACGAACCTCTGTCGGAAGGCGAAAGCGTACGCGAACGCGAGGAGCTTTTCCACCTGCCCAAAGGGGACCTTGTCAGCGTGGTTGCAAACGTACACGAAGCGAACCTCGATAAAGTTAAGATCGGTTCGCCGGTTTCGATAAAAGTCGACGCGGTGCCCGGTGAGGTTTTCAGCGGGGTAGTCGGAAAGATCGCGATCATGCCTGACGCCCGAATGGTTTACATAAACCCGAACCTGAAAGTTTACAAGACGGAAATGTTCCTCGACGACAAAATAGGCAATGCAAACGGCAGGCTTAGAACTGGTATGGGATGCCAGGCCGAAGTGGTTACTGCTCACTATGAAGACGCGATCTATGTACCGATCCAGGCTGTCATCACTGTAGGAGATCAACCGACAGTTTATGTCTATGAAAACGGAAAAACAAAACCTCGCGATGTCGCCATCGGTGAAGACAACAACCGGATGATCCGCATAATAAGCGGGCTGAAAAAAGGCGAACAAGTCCTGATGACCCCGCCGCTGTCAAAAGCGGAAGTCAAAGGTAACGGAAAGGGCAGACCCCGACAGGGCAGCAAACCGGACGGCATGGGCAGACCGGGACAGGGAAGCAGACCCGGCGGAACGGGCAGACCCCAAGGAGGTGGCGGAGCTGGAAGACAAGGCGGTGGTGGCAGGGGCAGCGGTGGCGGAGGCAGGAACCGGCCTGGCGGTGGCGGTGGAAAAGGGCCGGAGAACAAATAATGCAGACCAGAGATTCGCATACGTCTGAAGACGGGTTTATCAGGCTTACCAACGTCATGAAAACATACCAGATGGGTATCGAGCAGGTTCATGCGCTCGCCGGCGTAAGCGTCTCGTTTGAAAAGGGAAGCTTCTGGGCTATCATGGGGCCAAGCGGTTCCGGCAAAAGTACAATGCTGAATATTCTCGGCTGCCTTGATCGTGTGACAAGCGGCAGTTATGTCTTGCAGGATGAGGATGTCAGCACGCTTGGCGATGACGCACTTAGCGAGCACAGGCTTAAACACCTTGGATTTATTTTTCAGAGCTTTAACCTGATCCCGCAGATAACCGTACAGAAAAATATCGAGCTTCCACTGTACTATCTTGGATGGGACGCTGATGAAAGTGCGGACCGGGCAGTAGAACTGGCGAAAAAAGTTGGACTGGAAGATCGGCTTGGTCACAAACCGACGGAACTGTCCGGCGGTCAGATGCAGCGGGTTGCTATCGCTCGTGCGCTGGCAAACGAACCGGAAATACTCCTTGCCGACGAACCGACGGGAAACCTTGACACTTCTACAGGTCATCAGATCATGGATCTAATTTGCGAGCTTAACGACCTTGGCAAGACTATCATAATGGTAACGCATGAGTCCGAGATCGCCGAGCACGCCGGGTACAACCTGCATATGCGTGACGGTTTGATCGAGCGTATCAAGGAGAACCGTCAATGAAACGATTCAAGCTTGCACGAAATATCTGGCTTGGGATAGAAAACCTTTTGCTCCACAAGCTGCGCACATTTCTTACGATGCTCGGTGTTGTTTTCGGCGTCGGATCGGTCGTCGCGATGCTGTCGGTCGGCGAAGGGGCGAGCCAGGAAGCACTTGAACAGATCAGAAAGATCGGCAGCCACAACATAATTATAAATTCGATCAAATCCGACGACGAAACTTCCAGTTCAACTGTATATACCCGGATGTCGATCTACGGGCTGAAATACGATGATTTCGCCAGGGTATCTGAATCTAATCCAGCGGTGAAACAGGCAGTTCCTGTAAAGATCATCAATAAGGACGCAAGGTTTCATACTCGCAGGATGGAACTTCGAGTTGTCGGAACTACAGCCAAGTGGTTCGAGATGCTTGACAGGCTGGTTGTTGCCGGCAGAGTTCTTTTGCCGCGTGACAACGAAAAAATGGCAAATGTCGTGGTGCTTACCGAATACGGGGCAAGGAGGATCCTGGCGACAGGAAATACTATCGGCGAAAACATTCGCATCGGCAGCGACTACTTTATGATCGTCGGTATCGTAAAGAGCGAAGGCGGTATGGCCGGCAATATTCAGATGCCGGATGAACAAACCGATGCGTATATACCTATCAAGGTAGCTCGTAACTATTTCGGTGATATAACGAGAAAAAGCACCGCCGGTACCTGGATTCGCGAGATGGTCGAACTACATAAGATCATCGTACAGGTCGATTCGCTGGACAATGTCGTCAAGACCGCAAACAGCATAGAGGCAATGCTAAGACGCTTCCACGACAAAGAAGACTACCAGATATCGGTTCCGCTTGCACTTTTGCGACAGGCTGAGGCGACTAAGCGAACATTCAATATTGTGCTCGGTTCTATCGCGGCGATCAGCCTGCTTGTCGGCGGTATCGGAATCATGAATATCATGCTCGCCTCGGTAACCGAACGAACGCGAGAGATCGGAATACGCCGGGCCATCGGGGCAAAACGCGGACAGATCATCAGCCAGTTTATTATTGAAACGGTAGTGCTTTCGACGGTAGGCGGGTTTATAGGAATTGCGATAGGCGTCGCGATACCATGGGCGATAACCTACTTCTCAGGAATGCCGACAGTAGTAACAATGTCCAGCATAATCCTGTCGGTAGGAATAAGCATCAGCGTAGGAGTAGTCTTCGGACTATACCCGGCAGTAAGAGCAGCAAACGTAGACCCGATCATAGCACTAAGACACGAATAACCAACAATGTAGGGGCACCCCTTGTGGGTGCCCAAAAGCGAACATCCAACACCCAACAAGGAATATCGAACAAGGAAGGAAAAAGCGAACAGGTCAAACTGTCTTTTACTTGGTTATTGGTTATTCCTTGTTCGTTATTGGATATTCGCTTTTCGCTTTTCGCTTTTTGCTTTTTGCTTTTTGCTTTTTGCTTTTTGCTTTTTGCTTTTTGCTTTTTGCTTCTTGCTTCTTGCTTCTTGCTAATCGCTAATCGCTTTGTACCGTATGCACTACAATCGCATTCGTTTGTTCCTTAGAGCCCGGATGCCTGGAGGTCACCAATACGATTTCGTCTCCTGTTCTGGCGAGGTTTTGCGAAAGGGCTTTTTTGTCTACCATCGCGGCGAATTCTTCTATGTCTTCCGGCGCCGTTTCGCATTGCGGCAGTACTCCGTAGTGCATGCACATCTGGCTGCACGTGCCGGCGTCCGAGCTATATGCCATTATCGGCGCATCTATTCTTGCCTTGCTGAAGAAGGCGGCTACCTGGCCGGTCTGCGACCATGTCGCAACGACCGGTGCGTCGATCTCGTCGACTATATGGGCGACGTTAGGAGCGAGCGTTGCTATCAGGCGGTCTTTGGACTCGGTCTTTATCGTCGGCCTCGGTTCGTTAAGGCTATCCAGATAAGTCTCTGTGAACCGGGCGACCCTGTTGATGGTTTTCAGTGCCTCTAGCGGGTATTTGCCGACAGCCGTCTCGCCGGAAAGCATCACCGCGTCGGTCAGGTCGATTATCGCGTTGGCGACGTCGGAAACTTCCGCACGGGTAGCGGTCGGCATCTCTATCATGCTCTGGAGCATCTGGGTGGCGACGATGACGGGCTTGCCCTTTTCGCGGCAAAGACGTGTGATCCGCTTTTGTATCAGCGGAACCTCGGCAAGATCCATCTCAACGCCAAGATCGCCGCGCGCAACAAGAACGACGTCACTGGCATCGACAACCGCTTCGAGATCGGCGACCGCGTGCGGGGTTTCGATCTTCGAGACAACTTTTATCGCAGACCCTTTCTGAACGAGATAATCTTTCAGCTCCTGCACCTCGTCTGCGCCGCGTACGAAGCTAAGTGCCAGAAAATCCACCCGCCGCTCGATGGCCCAGTCGACACACTTCCAGTCCTTCGGAGTTATCGACGGGATGGACACCTTTGTATCCGGCAGGTTAATGCCCTTTCGGCTGTGCAGCTTTCCGCCGACGATTACCCTGCAAACAACCTTGTCATCGTCTTTGCTGACGGCAAGGAGCGAGAGCTGACCATCGTCTATGAAAATGCGGTCGCCTACGGTTATATCCTTAACGAAAAACTCGTAATTGGTGCCGAAGCGCTTAGCCGTCCCCGGCGCACTGCCGTTAACGATGGAAATCTCCGAACCCTCGATGAGCATATCGGCGGCGGTATCGATCACACCGGTGCGGATCTTGGGACCGCAGAGGTCGGCCATCACCGCTGTTACGCGACCGGCCCCATCACGAGCCGCATTGATCTCGCCAAGGAGCCTGGCATAATCGTCGAACGTCCCATGCGAAAAATTCAGCCGAAACACATCAAGCCCGTTTTCGATCAATTCGCCCATAATCTTCCGCCCAGCCGTCGCCGGACCAACCGTTGCTATTATCTTAGTCTTAATAACCATCTATTTCTCCATACAAAATTTGAAAACTTTCACTTCGATATTCGACATTCCTTGTTGGATCCCGATGTACATCGGGATTCAAAAAACGCCACATTTATTTGCTTTGATAACAAATCTGATTCGCCACTTTCACTACATCAACCGTCTCTGCTACGTCGTGGACCCTTACTATTGAAACGCCCGCCGCAACCGCCAGTGCTGTTGTCGCCGCCGTTCCGTATACACGGTCAGCCGGCAGTTCCTTGCCGGTTATCTGACCGATGAAGCGTTTTCTGCTTGTCCCGAGCAGCACGCGGTAACCGGTCTGTGTGAAACTTTTCAGATTTCTAAGCAGCTCAATATTATGCTCAAAAGTTTTGCCAAACCCGATACCCGGATCGATCATTATTCTCTCGGCACCGACCCCGCACTCTTCGGCGATCTTTGCCCGCCCGACAAGGAAATCAGCAACCTCGGCGACGACATCTTCATACACCGGTTTTTGCTGCATCGTCGCCGGTTTGCCCTGCATATGCATCAAGATCACAGGCACCTGTTTTTCTACAGCCAGATGAGCCATCGCCGGTTCGCCGAGTGCTGTTACGTCATTAATAATAGATGCCCCGGCTTCTATTGCCGCGGCGGCGACCTCGGCAAACCGCGTGTCTATGCTGATCACCGCATCGGTCTGCTTGCTTAGAGCGGCGATGACCGGGACCGCCCTTTTGATCTGATCGGCGCTGCTGACAGACTCGCTGCCTGGGCGGGTAGACTCCGGACCGACATCGATTATCGCCGCGCCTGCTTTGGCCATAGCGGCACCGTGGGCGACCGCCTTATCAACATCGACAAACACCCCGCCATCACTGAACGAATCCGGGGTAACGTTCAGTATACCCATAACTATGCAGCCGCCCGAAAAATCAAGGCTTCCTGACGGCCATTGCAATATTTGTTGTTCTGCCATTTCTGCCTCCCGTTTTTAAACCTCTATATTTTGAAACCAATTCCGGATAATTTTTTTGCCAGTTTGCTTTCGTTGTCTTCGATTATGATCTTCGTATTCTGGAACTCCCGCCGCACCGGGTAATTTTTGCGTAGATCATCGAACCATTTGCCGCGGCCTTCCGGCTCGACTATCAGAATCTCGCGCGTGTTAAAATCGTCGCGGTTGATCACATAGATGCTTTGTACGGTATCGTGGATTATCGTCTGCTCGTCTGCGGCGGACGGATCTATAGTAATCTCCGGTATCTCGGGAGCGGGCAGAAAATCGTCGATACTGTGCTTTATCTCCAAACCGAAATGCCTGCAAGCCGCCTCATATATCATAATCATCCCGGCGACTTTACCGTCATAAGAATACCCGGCGATATGCGGCGTAGAGAGGTCGACCTTCAGCAAAAGTTCATTATCAATGTCAGGCTCGTTCTCCCACACATCCAGAACAGCGCCTGCGATCCCCTTTGCATCCAGCACATTCTTCAATGCCGACGTATCAACCACACCGCCGCGAGAAGTATTCATAAAGAAACAGCTTTCTTTAAGCGAACCGAAAAACTTATCGTCAACCAGGTGAAAAGTCTTATCCTCGCCGTCAAAAGTAAGCGGGGTATGCATAGTAACAAAATCGCAATGGTAAATCTCTTCCAGCGAGCGGTACTTATCATCACCTGTCTGACGTTTCAGCGGCGGGTCGTTAAGAACGACAGTCATTCCAAGTGCCGCAGCTTTGTCGGCGACTTTGCTTCCGACGTTACCGACACCGACGATTCCAATAGATTTACATTCAAGCACAAATTTGTGCTTCTTACCCAGCGCCAAAAGTGCGGCGATGACATACTCACCAACAGAGTTTGCATTAGAGCCAGGCGCCGACGAAAAACCTATCCCGCTGCGGTCAAGGTAATCACGGTCGATGTGGTCCATACCAATAGTCGCAGTCGCCGCGAATTTAACGCTGCTGGAGCCCAGAAGTTCTTCGTTAACCTTAGTGATACTCCGCACCAGCAGAATATCTGCGTCCTTGACAAGCTCGGCCGTTATGTCCCTCCCGCCTGTTAATGTCACATCACCTATAGAAGAAAAGCACTCCTTGACAAACGGTATGTTTGTGTCCGCTATTATTTTCATAAAGTTGCCTCGGCCGCAAGGCCGAATCCTTAAATAATCATTTATCAATAATCAATAATCAATCTCAAACTGGCCGAAAGGTCAGTTTGAGCGTTCTGGTTCAATTCCTATTGAAACTACGTAAACGTCACCAGTAAATTCTTTGGCGTTTTCCTCGATAAAGCCTTTCTTAACCGCCACAAACGTCACCGTCGCCGCCGCTTTTATCGCTGCACCCAGCGGCCGCCCCTCGTCACAATCGAGACCCGACGGAATATCGACGGCTATGATCTCGGCATCCAGACTGTTTATGCTTTCGATCAGCTTGATGTAATTATCTCGAAGCTGCCCGCTCAGCCCCGTTCCAAACAGTGCATCGACAACTATGTCGCAATCCGGAGTCGGCCCGACAACCATTTCGCCGGACGGGTCGAAGGTTTCTATATCGAGGCCCATCTTTTCAATTATCCGCAGATTTTCCAGTGCGTCGCCCTTAATTTTCCCGCGATCGGCGCAGATGACCACTTTCACTGAACATCCGGCGTTATGCAGATGTCTGGCGATCACATAGCCGTCACCGCCATTGTTACCGCCGCCGCAGAAGATCCGCACCCGCTTACCATCGCCGCCGCCGAGCCGCTCTGCGATAATACCAGCACACCCGCTGCCTGCGTTTTCCATCAAAACCACGCCGGAGATACCGACACTGCCGATAGCCCAGGCGTCGACTGCGCGAACTTCGGCGCCGGTCATCACGGAACAATTCTTCAAATCTACCGGTAAAAATCTCTTCATAGCCTCATTATATGCCCAAACCCGCCAATTTCAAATAATAACTGCCGCAATCTGTTGACAAAATTTCATATCCAAACTACAATCACTCCATGCATATACTACTTACAAACGACGATGGGATTTACACGTCATCGCTAGCGGCGATGTACAAAGAGCTTTGCCGCATCGCCACCGTCACAGTCGTCGCCCCTGCCCAGGCCAGATCCGGGGCAAGCCACAGCATCTCGCTAAACCCCATAACCTGCGCAAAAGTCGACATTACCGGAAAATTCACCGGTTACAGCGTCGAAGGCTCACCGGTCGACTGCGTCAAACTCGGAATATTGGAACTTTGCGAAGAACCCGTCGATCTGGTCGTATCCGGGATTAATTACGGGGCAAACGCCGGAATCCACGTCCATTACTCAGGAACCGTAGGCGCCGCGATGGAAGGAGCTTTTTGCGGAATACCGTCTATCGCCGTCAGTGCCGCATTCGAAAAAGACATGGACTTCGCCCAGCCCTGCCAATACGCAATGAATATCATCGAGTCGCTCCTGCCGCTTAAAGGTACCGAAGTTATCAACATAAATATACCGATGCTGTCAAAAGGAAAACCCAAAGGAGTTAAAGTCGTCCCGCACACAACCAATATCTACCAGGAGACATACGTCAAAGGATTGGACGAACATGGGCATACACAGTACGTCTATACCAGCGGAAGACACACCGACAAAAACATAATTACAGACGTCACCGAATTAATCGACGGATATATCACCGTAACAGCACTGCACTTCAACATAAACGATGTCGAAAAAAACAAAGAACTCGAAAAAACAAAATGGCTTTTACCGGAGGCATGAGGCGTGAGGTGTTTTTTATTGGTTATTCCTTGTTCGTTATTGGATATTCAAGCCGCAATTAATTAGTGTAAATTCGTGTTTATCAGTGGTTCAAAATGGTACTAATTGGCATAATACTTGGTCTATCGGCGGCAACATGCAATTCCGTAGCCTATCTCTTATCGCGGGCCTTCCTGCAAAAGCACCACCAGAGCCATTTCCACCTGCTAGCCGTTTCGCATCTTATCCTCGGCGCAGTATCTGTCGGCCTTGCCGCCTTTCTCTGGCCGGACAACATGCCGCCGCTGAGAACTTTCGGCCCGTCGCTTCTGGGTACGGCTTTATTCTATCTCGCCGCGCAGGTATGCTTTTTCCTCGCCCTTAAAAGGACCGAAGCATCAAGACTGTCCCCGATGCTCGGCTCTAAGATAATAATACTTGCGATAATCAGCGTCCTGTTTCTCGATGCCGAATTCACATCTATGCAATGGATGGCGATACTATTCTCTTTCATAGCAGCCGTCCTCCTGACAGGGGCAGGTTCGCGAGTACCAACGCTCGCCATCGTCCTCATCGCGGCAACGTGCCTCGGATACTGCATGTCAGACATAAACATCGCAAAACTAATCCCCCATTTCGACTCTGAGATGGGCACGATACCCGCGTCGATATTCTCAACATCCCTCTACTTTATCGTCTGCGGGATCGTAAGCCTGATAATGCTTATTTGCCTGAAGAAAACGCCAAAAACAATGTGGAAGGACGCGATTCCTTTTTCGATACTATGGTACACGGCAATGCTGTGCCTGTTCGGTTGCTTTGGCACGGTGGGTATAATATACGGAAACATTCTCCAGTCGACACGCGGAATAATATCGGTGGTGCTTGCCGCCTTCATATCGGTGATGGGATTCCACAAGCTTGAACAAAAAGTAAGCCGCTACGTATTGGTAAAGAGAATATTCGCAGCGGCACTAATGACGGCAGCGGTAACAATTTTTCAGATATACAAAAGAACAGGCCAATAGCTAATTGCTAATCGCTAATAAAAGGAGTTATTCATGTTCAATATTTTCCAGCAGCCCTGGGCTTTGTTAGCCGTTTCATTCGTACTTCTTGTCGTTGTTTATATCATGCGGACCTCTTATCCCGAAAAACAGAAATGGTGGCATCTGCTCATACCTGTGTTGGTCATCGTACTCGCTTTCGGGCTGGACCATCTTGTCAAAACCGACCGCGAAAAAGTCAAGGACGCCCTTGAAAACATTATCACCGCGACTATGGATAAGGATATTGAGGCGATCGATCGGCTGATCGCTGAGGACTACAAGGACCGGCATCACCCTTCTAAACCGTTTATCATGACGACATGCAGGATTGTCGTAAAGAGGCATAATATTAAATCCATAACGATGACATACCACAACATCGTCATCGAAGGAAAAGAAGCAAACACCGAAATAATCGTAAGACTGAGAATGGACACGTCAAGCACAACAATGCTAACGCCGGAATACAACTATGCAAAAGTAAAACTGACCCTAAAGAAAAAACCAGACGAAACCTGGGTAATAAAATCAACAGAGCTAGTAGAAGTAAACAAAACCCCAGTAAACTGGAAAAGAGCCTACTAAAAACAGAAGCCCTAAGCGCAAGCGCCGGGATAAATCCGTCAATAAAAATCAGTGGTAGGATGGGTAAAAATGATTTTCTTTTACCCATGCGTTGTATTTTTCAAGGAATTCGCCGTATGAAATTTGCGGAGTATACCTCAGGCCAACTCAGGAACAAAAAAAAGCTGAAAGGAAATCAATCTTTCCCTTCAGCTTGTGAATTTTTATTGTGTTGTCCGCACCGCTGCCCCGCTGGTACTATTTCGCCAGTGCTTTTCTGTTTTCTACTATGCTTTCGATCTTTTCAAGCAGTTCGCTAAGGTCGAATGGTTTTACGATATAGTCTTCGATCCCGCAGGCGTTCGCTCGTGCGATATCCTGTGTCTGGCTCCTTGCCGTAAGCATTACGACAGAGACATTCTCGCAGGCAGGTTCTTTCCGCAGTGCTTCGAGCATCTCCAGACCGTCCATAACCGGCATAATAACATCGAGAAGGACAACGTCAGGCGTTTCCTGAATAGCCTGTTTGAGCCCTTCCTCGCCGTTACAAGCCGTAACAACATCGAAGTCGTTCATCTCCAGTCTGTCCTGAAGCGTCTGAACGATATTCGGCTCATCGTCAACGATAAGAATCTTTACCTTGTCAGTTTTTTTCTTTAAACCTAAAAAATCAAACATACCTATTCTCCTATATTAATGGCTATGCAGGTCCTTCAAATCTCTGTCAACGTTTTCCTGGCCAGATTTTCGATCTCAATGATCTCATTTGAATCTGTAGGATAGACGCCTATTCCAATCATCGGCACGATAGGAGCGCCGTTGAACATATTCTTTTTAATATTCTTTACTACTTTCTCGATTTTACTCTTTACAGTATCAACACGCTTCTTTCTGGCGTCACTAACGGCGAAAACAACCTCAAAATCGCTAATCTCCAGGGCAAGGTCCCTTTTCCCGATCAAAAAATTACCGCTGCAGGCGAGCAATTCTTTTATACTACTTCCGATAACCTCACTGCATTGCTGCAACTTAGAATCATCAACATCAAAGCGAACTACCATTAAGGCGAATTCCTCACCGCATGTTTCGGTCGCCTTTGCGAGTATATCGAGGTGTTTATTAAGCACTATCGAAGGGTCGATCTTAGGCAGTGAGAAAAACATCTTAGTACCGCTGCCCTCCTGGCTTTCGGCCCAGATCTTGCCGCCATGCATCTCGGTTATCCCCTTGCAAATCGAAAGGCCAAGCCCCATACCCTTGTAACCGGCACCTGCCTGCCTGCCGATCTGGCGGAACTTGTTGAATAACTGTTTTTGATGAATTTCAGGTATCCCAGCCCCGGTATCTTCAACAACTGTCACAATAGCCTTGTCCTCTTCATAGCAGTGAACCGTAACCGTATCGCCCGATTCGCTGAACTTGACAGCATTTTCGACAAGATTAAAAAGTACCTGATGTATCCTCTCACGATCGGCGTAAACAGGAGGAACGTATCGCACGTCAAACGAAGCGATCTCGACACCCTTGCTTTTTGCATCCGAATTAAAATGTGTCAGGGCATCTTCAATAGCTCCGCCAAGATCCATAACCTGCCTGTTTAGAGACATGTCACCTGCTTCAAGCTTTGACATGTCAAGAAGGTCACTGACAAGAACCCCAAACCGTCTGCAGTCTTCCTGAATAGTTTCGAGATACCCATGCAGCTTTTTATTTAATTTTCCGGTAACACCTGCAAGAATATTCGATACCGAATTCTGGATGATCGTAACAGGAGTGCGTAATTCATGGGTTACGGCCGCTATAAACTCAGTTTTCGCCCTGTCGCCTGCAAGCTCATCTGTAACATCGCGAAGCATCACGAGGTTGCCGATGAGGTCACCGCATTCGTCGACCATCTCTGTCCATCGTATCTGAATGATCGCTTCGGACGGAGATTTCATCTTGAACCGACCCCAGTTATCGACGGTGTGGTTAACGCTCTCTGTGAGCATCTCCATGAAACCGTAATCGTCGAAAACATCTGAAAAGGTGTCGGTACTTTCATTGCCTTCAAGACCAAAAAGTTTCTTCGCCGAAGGATTGCATTTGTTAATTTTGCCGTCGGTACCGATAATGACAAGACCCTCGGTCATATAGTCGATTGCGACTTGAAGCTTGTTCGTTTCCAGTTCAGCCATCGACCTGGTGTTTTCATGCACCAGGTCGAGTTGGACTGACATTTCCTCGTCGATATGATTCTGCAGATCGACGAGTCTTTCTCCAGCTCGATCAACTTCACGCAGCAACGAGTCCAGGAGGTCCTCCTTAGAGAGAACCACCTGTCCGTTGTCGCCTTCCAATTCAATGCCAACATGCCGGCAATGCGAAGCTTCCATCCGCGCCAGCACATCACGTACAGACATCTCGGCGCTGACTACCAGGTCACATTCAACCTGCTCGTCACACGCAGCGTCGCTAATAAGATCAGCTATTGTCACCATCTTGCCGAAGCCTCTTCAACAATGAAACCGCCACTATGGCAGTTTCTACTAAAATGCTATCGACAAAAGCCTAACCCCTTTTAACTAAAAAACACAAATTAATGACTCTAAAAAAACTCAACATCCGATAAGAGCCCGACTTCCCAACAACAAGTAAATGCATGCACCAAAACACAGGAAAATCCCACGCCGCAGACCAAATCAAAAGCCAGGCAAAAACAAAACCAAAAACAATACCCCAAAAAAACTTAAAATAACATAGTGCGCTATGTCGATGAGCGATATTCTGGCTATACACATACAATAGGCATAGCACAGCCTTTTAGTCATGCTCCAAAGATCAAAAATCGAATCACAAACCGCATTGCAATACTCCAAACGACCGCATTATATAGCATTAGCCAGTATTTTCGCCTTGACCCTGGCGGTATTACCTGTAAATTAGTCATCAGATCATGGAAAATCCAAGGAAAATCATCGGAATAACTGGCGGTATCGGCTCCGGTAAGTCTTCGGTAGCAGCCGAATTTGCCCGCCTCGGCTGCGCAGTAATCGATGCCGACGCCATCGTAAGCCGCCTTTTGGAGGACGAAAACGTCATATTAAGACTAAAAAATGCACTTGGCGAAGAAATTATTGGCGGAGGTGGTAAAATCGACCGATGTATTATGGCGGGAACAGTATTTAAATCCAAAGAAAACGTCGAAAAAACTAACTCGATCATTCACCCACTGGTATTCGAACAAACCGAAAAGCTCATTTACAAGTACAATCATTGCGAAGATGTAAAGGCAATCGTTCTTGATATGCCTTTGCTCGTCGAGGTCGGTTGGGATAAAAAATGCGATAAAGTGGTCTTCGTAGAGTCCAGCGAAGTCAATCGTGCGTCAAGAACGGACGAAAAAAGCCTAAAAACAAAAAAAAATCTTAAAAATCGCCAAAAATTTCAAATTTCTCTGGACAAGAAAGCACAAATAGCGCATTATACCATTAATAACAATTCCGACCTAAAGGACTTAGCCGACCAGGTCGTGCGTATCTTCTCAATAATTATAAATAATTAACCTTGGTACGTTGGGGAAATTTTCCAATTTTATTCAGTAGTTTTTACGTTTTAGCTCTCATTTTAACTGCTCCTGACTATTTCATTTAACCGTTTTTTATAGAGCTGGAAAAAAATTTACTTCTTTTAAATCCCCCGCTCTGGAAAGATGCGGTATATATTAGTCTTTCGTTTTTAGTCTATAGTCTTTAGGTTTGGTTCCTAAGGTCGTTTTTGAAATCACAAATTATTACAGAAAACTTTAACCACAAAAGGCCCCTCAGAGCAGCATATTTGCACTAGTAGCGGGCTTGTACATTTACATTTATAGGAGTTATCATGGCAAATGCAGCCGCTGAAGGTACAGTAGCAGTAAAAAAGAAAAAAACTCGCGCAAAGAAGAAAAAGGCTCAAGACCAGCCTGTCGAAGAGGTAGTTGAAGAAACCACCGAAGAAGCGATCCAGGAGTCTGAAGACTCCAATTCCGAATCCGAGGGCGAAGAGTCAACACAACCGGAAAACGCCGGGGGCGGTAAAAAAGGCAAAAGCAAAAAGAAAAAAGAGGATGAGTCAACTCACGCAAAGTATGAGCGGGTAAAGAAGGGCAACCTCCACCTCGCCGACCTCCAGGACCTGGAAGTTACAAAACTTCACGAACTGGCCCATCAGGAAAACGTATCCGACTACCTCGGTCTTTCAAAGCAGCAGCTCGTCTTTAAGATTCTAAAAGAACGTATCCAGCAGAATGGTCTGATGTATGGCGAGGGCGTGCTCGAAGTACTCCCCGACGGTTTCGGTTTCCTTCGCAGCCCAAAATACAGTTACCTGTCATCGCCGGATGATGTTTATGTATCCCCGTCGCAGATCCGCCGCTTCGGCCTTCGCAGCGGTAATATCGTTTCCGGCCAGATACGCCCTCCAAAGGACAGCGAAAAATATTTCGCACTGCTTCGCGTAGAAGCCATCAACTACCAGGAACCTGACAAGCTCTCGGGTAAAGCGGTTTTCCGCGACCTTACTCCACTTCACGCCGAACAAAGGCTTATCCTGGAAACAGTTCCCCATGAACTTGGCATGAGGATCATCGACCTTGTCACACCTGTCGGTATGGGCCAGCGAGGCTTGATCGTCGCTCCGCCGCGTACCGGTAAAACCGTTCTCCTCCAGAAGATCGCAAACTCCATCAGCACCAACTATCCCGAAATAAGGATGATCGTTCTTTTGATCGATGAGCGACCTGAAGAAGTTACCGACATGGAAAGAAAAACCCCTGAAGATGTCGAGGTTATCAGCTCGACATTCGACGAACCGACATCGCGTCACTGCCAGGTTGCCGAGATGGTAATCGAAAAGGCAAAGCGTATGGTCGAGTACGGCGAAAACGTAGTGGTACTTCTCGATTCGATAACACGTCTGGCAAGAGCATACAATACCGAGATGCCCCACTCCGGCAAGATCCTCACCGGTGGTGTTGACGCTAACGCAATGCAGATGCCAAAGCGCTTCTTCGGTGCCGCACGTAACATCGAACACGGCGGGTCACTGACGATTCTCGCTACCGCGCTTGTCGACACAGGCTCGAAAATGGATGAGGTCATCTTCGAAGAGTTCAAGGCAACCGGTAACATGGAGCTCCACCTCGATAGAAAACTGATGGACAGAAGGACATTCCCGGCAATCGACATCAGCAAGAGTGGTACCCGCCGCGAAGAACTTCTGCTCGACAAAAAGGAGTTGGAACTGGTTTACCGTCTCCGCAAGGTACTAAGCGAAATGAACGTAGTCGAAGCAGTAGAACTCCTCAAAAACCGCCTGTCAAAATGCGGCTCAAACGCAGAGTTCCTAATGAGCATGTCAATGGACTAGGCCGCAAACTGACCTTTCGGCCGAGGCTTTTTAAAAAATATAAAACTGCGGCGTTGTTAAATTCTTCCAATGCCGCGGTTTTTTTTATGCGCCTTCATTTATCTTATCGCTAAAACTACACTAATATCAATTTCAGATAATTAGAGCCGGTTATACAATATCGTAATTCCCGCCAAGGCGTCAATCCACAGCCGGCAAAACCATAAGGTCGTCAAGTGAGTGAGTTAATTTAGTGGCAAATTAGTTCTGGTTTAAAATACTGTAAGACGCCCACACAAAAGCGCGTCAGCGCAAGGGGCTGTTGCCCAATTAAAATAGACTCTAAAATGTTGTCATCCCGGACTTGATCCGGGACCCAGAATGTATTAGTTTCCGCCGTAAGGCGGTTTCATAATTATCGCACGACTCAAAATAAACTAAAACCTTAAAGAATTCATTTGGGCAACACGCCCGCAAGCTCCCCGAATA
>VRUI01000057.1 GCA_019456225.1 Planctomycetota bacterium
AAACTTATCTCATGAAAGACAGCATAATGTCCACTAAATTTTATTTAATTTTAACCAACTTTATTGGATGAGAACCTGTTTTTTAGGCGCGTTTTTTTGATCTTTACTTTATAATCCTTTATTCCATAAGAGGTTATATCGAATTCCTACAACACCAACTTCTACCTTTTTTTGTCTTTAAATTCGTGTCTATTCGTGTTAATTCGTGGTTCCGTTTTTTGTTTTTGTTTTGCCTTTGCTTTTAACTCTTTTTTATCTTTTCTCTTTTTTTCTCCGTGGCCCTCGGTGCCCTCTGTGGCAAAGTCTTTTGCTTTTGCTTTTTAAATCCGCGTAATCCGCGGATAAATTATTTTGGTTGCGGCTTGACCGCCCTAAGTCCTTCATGGTTAATTCACACCCGCTCATTTTATAATCAATGGTTAAGTTTTCGCGTCACGCCTAACAACCTCAGTCTTTCCCCGGCACCGCTTAATAACAACAACATCAGGCCGCATATCCGCAAGCAGGTCATCATGGCTGCTCGCCACAACCAGCGTCAGGCCTTCTTTTCGTGCAAACCGCGCCGCCTTGCAAGCCACAACCGCCGCCGTGATCCGATCCAGCGTAGAGCAAAACTCATCGGCAAAGACAACCTTTTTCCCTGCCGCAAAAGCTTGTGCAAGCCGGTACCTGTACTGCTGCCCCTCGCTCAGATGCTTAGGTTTTTCCAGCAGGTTAAACGCGTCGCTGATCCCCGCCTTGGAAAGCACCCGCATCGCCTCGCCAAGTTCACAGTCAAAGCAATCGATAAGGCTCTCTTCCCGATCCGCCGAAATCTCATTGAGCATAATCTTCTCGTCCTCATCAAACTGCTCATACAGTTCACGAAGAATAACACTCTTACCTCCGCCGCTGGGCCCTGTGATAAAGCATATCTCCCCCTCACCAAGATCAAGCTGCACCCGGTGTACAGGCTGCCTGCCGCGAACATCATCAAGGTCAAGCCCGAACATCTTCATAACAGACGCCCCGCGCCTGCTGACAACACCGTCAAACTCAAAACGCCGACAAACATCAAAACTACCCATAAAAAACCTCCTCAAAAATCTGGTACTATAATAATAAAAGCGAGGCAGCGCAAGCTGCCCGATCAAACCCAACAATCCAAAATAAACCGCACAAAAGTTGTAAGCGGTAATTTAGAAAACAAGCACCGCTATATTTTTTACATGGTTATTGGATATTCCGTGTTGGGTATTGGATATTCATTTTTTCATATCACCCTTCTGCCTCCTAGTCCTGCAAGCGTCAATAACCTCCCGTATCTTAAGCAATATCTTACGAGTAGAATAAACCGTCAACTTGCGTTTCTTAGCGATCTTTTTCTGGCTAATCCCTTCCAGGAAATAATCCCTCGAAACGGTCATCTCAATCCGGTTGAACCTGTCCCGGTTACGCAGACACGTAATATACTCACCGTCGATAAGCTTTGCGGTAAGTTTATGAATCCTCCGCGCCACTGTCGTCTCGTTCATCCCGGAAACATGGGCGATCTGCCGAAAAGTCAAGCCGTTCCTAAGATACATCTTCATAAGAGCCCGGTCCTTATCGTTAAGAATATCAGCCCGGCTAGTCAGCATTTCCGCCCGGCTCGAAAAAACCCCGCCAAACGAACGAATCCCAACTTTGCTTTCGCCCCCGCAAACGGTATTAAGATTAATCTCGACTTTTCGGACACCCATAACATAACCTCATGAAAAAAATACACTAATAAGTTAGATAACCATCTAACATACTTATAATTTAACACAAAAAACAATAATTGCAAATTCTTTTTCCAAAAAAACACAAAAAAAACAAAAAAGTTAACAATTTACAAAACAAAGTGCCGTAATAACCCCAAAAATCAAGGATTATGAGAGTTTCCGACTTGAAAAATTACCCAGGTTTCCACAATTACTGTTGTTAGATGCCAGTTTGAAATCGATATTTTGGGTAAATAACTCAAAAGAGCCGTATTTGTCGACGGTTTCTCGGTATATGTCACTGATTGCTGTGTGAAATTTGCGTAATATAAATGCACCGCAGTAGAGAGAATATATTATTGAAAGAAAAATAGATGAAACTTGAAAAATACTCATTCGGTGTCGGTGACCGATTCGGCCATCAGGGCAAAGCTCAGCTTGACGCACTCATTAAAGCAAAGCAAAAGGGCTTGGACGTTGTGCCGGTCTGGAATAAATCCCACCGGGAACACACCATTATCGGGACTCATCCTCGCGATGTGCGAACCGAAGCCGATGCCGCCGTTAAAGCCATGAATTGGACGGCAGTTACTATGTTGACGCCGATCATATTAATTTCAGCAACATCGAAAGCTTTATCGAGCACAGTGACTTCTTTACGCTGGACGTTGCAGAAGCGATCGGCCGGCCATGCGATGCCGATAGCCTGGATTCATTTGTCAAGTTTTGCGGTCGCTTTGCTTGCCGGCTTTCTATCGATAATATTGACAGTGAGTTTGTAGTTACACCTGACACGATTCGCCGGATCGGCTCAAAGTATCTCCATGCGATACAACAGGCATCCGGTATATATCGCCGCCTGGTTGACGTTAAAGGTGAAGGTAATTTCATTGCCGGACATGTCAGCGAAAATATTTACGCCCGTCATCTCACACGAGCATTTCCTATGTAACAGGACAGAGCCTGGCAGTTCTCACCATGGTGAGCGAGTTTATTTATTGCCAATAAGAGCCCGAAGCGCAAGCGCAGGGATAAAAGCGATTAAGCAAGACTCAGTAGTCACGAAAGAGGCATTGTGGTATTTAGCGGGCCGGCATCCAGGTCTGGCTCCTATACCGGCGTTTATTTTTTTGCTATGTGGAGGAAGAGATTTACGCCTTCTGCTTCTTGTTCGCAACGAATGTTTTCGGGGGCAACTCCGGCATCGATTACCAGCCCTGTGAGATGGTCCTCATCGCGGTGCTGCAGGTGCCAGTCGCTTATGATCTCCATGTGTGATCTGGATGGATTTTCGTTTGAGAAATTGCCGATGACAAGTTCTCCGCCGGCTTTGACGTATGTGTACAGCCGCTTGATGAGCACGGTAAACTGGCGATCCGAGAAGTAATCGAATACCCCGGCTGACCAGACGATGTCGAACTTTTCTTCCGGACGAAAACGGAAGATGTTTCTTTTGTGGAAAGTGATCTTATCCATGTAATCTGCACAAAGCTGGGTAGCGTGAGCGATTGCATTTTCGTCGATATCAACGCAGTCGATCTTTATGTGCGGATTGTCGGCAGTTTCGAAGAATTCCAGCATGTCTCTGCCGGGACCGGAGCCGATATTCAGAACCGTAGAACCTGAACCGTTGTTAGAAGTGGTCAGATTTGTGAGCATCTTCTTGAAATATGTCTTTCTGTTGCGGACAGCCTTTGCAGCCGCCAGTCCATGGAAGTACTCGTCCCACTTGCGAAGCTTAGGGTTTGGACTTTTCCATTCCTGGTAGATCCGATCGATCATTTCAAAGTCACCCGAATAGCCATGCGGCTTTGTGTGGGCGAAACCGTGCATAGTATCTTTATTTAATGTCGGCTCTAAAATCTCCTGAAGCTCAGGCGGCATTTTTTTACCAACCTCTTCATCGGCGAAAAGAAGGTCCAGATAGCTATTAATCATCATATATTCTTCGGGGTTTGGACCGCCATTTTCAACTAGTTCTCGTGCAAAATCCATTATTTTCCTTTCAGAGGTCGCTTTTGAAGGCCTGACAGACTAGAGACTGTCCGGGCGCAAATAGCACTAACTCTTAAAATATTCACAGTGAAGGTGCCGCAAGCAAAACGATAGTGTTTGACGCAGTGGTTAAAAAAAATGTCACATTTTTGCTTACCGTCGTTACTTCATAATTACCGCTGAATCAAAAAACCCAGCTAATTTTAAACATAAATCTGATAAATCCCCATTAACAAATCATAAAGAACCATTGAGAGGCTCGTGTCAAGTTTGAAGCCGGTTCGTATATAAAACTATGCATAATAAGTCGGTAAAGCGTCGCTGTCAACTTAAATATTTCGAATTTGCTCATTAGTGAGCGAGTTTATTTTGCGGAATTTCAATATCCAATATATCCCCTTAATTCTTCGTTTGAGGCTGTAGGGGTGTTTTCTTGGTTCACCTCACAAAGTTGACACAGTGGACCTATTTAAATACAATCTTGAGGTTTCATAAGGAAAAGTCTTGCTTAAGGCGGCCCAGGGATAAATCCCCACGGCCAAGGCTGTACTGTTGTCAGGATGGGCGCAGAAATTAACTCAAACTGACCGGTTGGCCGGCTTGAAAATGTCGAATGTCTATTGTATAATGAAATTTCAGCCCTCCAAAGGCGGATCTTCGATATCCAGCACGGAATATCGAATTGTGAAGGAAAAAGTAAATAGCGATTTTATGGAAAAGGTTGTCTGGCCTTTAATTGATATGGCTGATAAGGTTATAATACATAGCGACGAGTTGGAGCAGTTTTCTTATCCTTCAAGTTGTCCGTTTAATATTTCGCGGGCAGGTAAGGTTAAGCAGCTTTTGCTTTCGCTCGGGATGTATACGGGTGACGGTGCGATCGAGGCTGCTCCGGTTGCCGCGAGCAGAGAGATAATGGAAAAGATTCACTCGGCTGATTATCTCGATGAGCTTAAGCGCGCAGGCGAGGGGTATTTTGAAACCGAGATGCTTGATATGGGGCTTGGGACAGGGGATTGTCCGGTTTTCAAGGGGATGTATGATTATGCTGTGCTGGCTAGCGGGGCGACGGTTACCGGGGCCTGGATGATCCTTGACGGCAGGGCAGATGCCGCGTTCAATCCGTCGGGCGGTTTTCATCATGCTCATCGTTATAGTGCGGCGGGTTTTTGTTATGTTAACGATGTTGCTATGGGGTGCCAGACGCTTACCGACGGCGGTAAGAGAGTGCTGTTTCTTGATGTCGATGTTCATCATACCGACGGCGTACAGGAGGCATTTTACGACAGAAGCGATGTTATGACGATTTCGCTGCATCAGGACGGACGCACGATCTTTCCGGGGACCGGGTTTGTCGGCGATATCGGGATAGGCGCCGGTAAAGGGTATAGCGTTAACGCACCTTTGCCGATGGGGACTTATGACGCCGCCTATATGAAAGTTATACGCAGTGTTGTTGTGCCGTTGATACAAGCTTACGACCCCGATGTCATTGCTCTGGAGCTTGGTGCTGACGGCCTTTCCGGTGATCCGCTTGCAGCTTTTAATCTGTCGAACAATGTCTATGCCGATGTTATTGCATTGATCCAGACCTTTGGCAAACCGATACTAGCCGTCGGCGGCGGCGGGTATAATATTGAAAATACCGTAAGAGCGTGGGCGTTGTGCTGGACGGCATTGTGCGGAAAGGACAATCCGCATGAGAGCATGGAACCAGGCGGAGTAATGACGGAAAGCACAGAGTGGTACGGAGGCCTCCGCGACAGAGAAATATTCCTCGATGAAGTTTATAGAAAAGACGTTGACCCCCAAATAGACAGGGTGATTGAGGAAATAAAACAAAACGTCTTCGACCGTCACGGACTATAGCGTACAGTCTTTGGCCTTCTGGTTCTATTTTCCCGGCAGACTTTATTTAGTTAAGTGTTCAGCTATTTTGTGTTTTTCACGAGCATCCTGGGATGAGAGATGCCGTTTTCCCAGTTTTCCGGGTATTCACTCCAGAAATCTGTTTGATTCGTCTGTCCGCTTAAGAGCAATGGCTCCCCTGAATTTGCCTGATCCTCGCTGCATCCGGTTAAAACAAGAAGTACTAAAGACAAAAGTAATACTAAATAAATCTTTGACATCGAAATCTCCCTTAAGTAAAATTTCGCCGTTGCTCTAAGATCAATCATCTATACTTAAGACTACAGTTTTTGCGAAATTGTGCAATCGTGGAAACTACGGGATTTTGAGGTTTTAGATGCGAAAATGGGCTTTGTGGACGTTTAATCGGCTATGAGAGTGGGTGATTTGCCTTTAAGATTGTTCTTGAAGGCCCATTGCCGTGGCTTTTTTGACCAGATCAACGACGTTTTCAGCGTCTAGCTTTCGCATAATGTGGTTTCTGTGGTCTTCGACAGTTCGGATAGAACGGTGGAGGGTGCCGGCGATTTGTTTATTGCAGAATCCCTTTAATATCAATCGCAGTATTATTTTCTCGGTCTTAGTCAGGTCCTTGCCGTTAAGAAAGTCTTTCAGTTTGTCTTGTTCGACTATGGTTTTAATGGTTTTGAGAAAATTGTCAACATTGACCGGCTTTTCAATAAAATCATAGGCTCCTGCTTTGATAGCACGCACAGACATTGGGATGTTAGCGTAACTGGTCATTACCAGAATCTCGAGCCATGGAGCAATACGCTTGACCTCGGTTACCAACTCAACACCGGTCTTACCGGACATTTGCACGTCTGTTACGATGAGCGAAATATCATGGGAATTGAGGTTGGCAAGGCATTCTTCGGCACTGGAAAAGCAGGTGCACCGGTATCCTGTGTGTTCGAGGATAGTTTTTATCGAACTGCGAATACACGAATCATCATCTACAACCAGAATATGTGCTTTGGACATGTTAGTCATGATAGGCTAGATAAGATCTAAAATGAGTTGGATAATATCTATTCTGAACGAATCTTTGATATAAGGACATAAGAGCAATAAATAAGATTTCGCACTATTTTGCCGGATTCGGGTATGCTTGTCAAGTCTATAAAAAACATGCATAGCAAGCACCTAAGCGAATAAACAGTGTCAAGGCATAGAAGAGTCCGAAATAAATTTCGTAACCGTTCACGGTTTTTCCTGTTAATCACTCTAAGCTCTCTTTTTTGACAGGATAACAGTCCCGATAGAAAGAATCGGGATTTAACTTTTCGTTTTATTTCTACCTTATCTTTGGTAAAATTCAAAATCAGGCCGACAGGCTTGTTGGTACTAACGAGAAATTGGCCAATTGAATTTCATGTGCCTTAACAATTTTACTAACTGATTTCAGTTCGCTATGCAGCATTTTTAACCTTACGCAGGTAATAATATTTCTTTTGGATTGACATGATTTTTCATAATCTGTTTTTTATCCTGTAATCCTGTCAAAAAAACTGTGAACGGTTACTAAATTTTAAATATCGAAATCTCAAATCAGGCATTGATCTCGTGTGCGCTGCTTGGACCTCTTGGTATTCTGATCTCCTCAACCATGTCCTGTACGGATTCCGGCGGTGGGGGGGTGAAATGTGAGACAGTCAAAGTAGTGATAAAATTCAGTGTCATGCCTACTATGCCAATTCCTTCCGGTGAGATTCCGAGAAACCATTTGTCGGATATATTTGCAGATGGGTTTATAAATTTAAAATAGATGATGTATGCGGCGGTGAAAGTGATTCCTACGAGCATTCCTGAGATGGCCCCTTCTTTGTTAACCCGTTTTGAGAAGATTCCCAGGAGTATTGCCGGGAAGAATGATGAAGCAGCCAGTCCGAAAGCGAATGCTACGACCTGTGCGACGAATCCTGGAGGATGAACGCCGAAATATCCTGCAAGGATGACGGCGAAGCCTGCGGCAATTCGAGCCAGGAGGAGTTCCTGTTTTTCAGTTATATTCGGTGTGAAGATTTTTTTCATCAGGTCGTGCGAGATCGATGTTGAAATGACCAGCAGCAATCCTGCCGCGGTCGATAATGCCGCGGCTAAACCACCGGCAGCTACGAGCCCTATGACCCAGTTAGGCAGTCTTGCGATCTCCGGGTTTGCCAGAACCATGATGTCTCGATCGATAAATAGTTCGTTTTCGTTGTTGGTTAAGTCGTTGGTAATAATGCGCTGGCCATAGGTTCCGGCGCCTTCTTTGAATTTTGGTTTTCCCTCGAATGCCTCTCCCGATCGATACTGTATCAGTCCGTCGTTATTTTTGTCGACCCATGTTATCAGACCGGTCTTTTCCCAGTTTGTAAACCATTCCGGTATATCTTCGTATTGTTTTTCATTGACCGTTGTGATCAGATTTGTTCTTGCAAAAGCCGCGATCGCCGGTGCGGTGGTGTATAGTATTGCGATGAAAAGCAGTGCCCATCCTGCCGAGATTCGTGCATCTTTAACCCTTTTAACGGTGAAGAAGCGTATGATGACGTGCGGCAGTCCTGCGGTTCCTACCATCAGTGCCGCGGTAATGCAAAAGACATCCAATCTGGTTTTGACTCCGGAGGTATATGCTGAAAATCCGAGTTCCTGGTTCAGTCCGTCGAGTTTGTCGAGCAGATATACACCTTCGGTTCCTACAAGCGTACTTCCGAACCCTATCTGCGGGAGTAATTTGTTTGTCATCATGATCGAAATGAAGATCGCAGGTACCAGGAATGCGAAGATCAGTACACAGTATTGTGCGACCTGAGTGTAAGTGATGCCTTTCATTCCTCCCATGACGGCGTAGGAAAATACGATTCCCATTCCGATGACGACCCCGGTATTGATATTCACTTCGAGAAATCTTGAAAAAACAACTCCTACTCCCCGCATCTGTCCGGCAACGTATGTAAAGGAGATGAAGATCGCACAACAAATCGCAACGAAGCGTGCCACTTGTGAGTAGTATCTTTCTCCGACGAAATCGGGAACGGTGAATTTACCGAACTTTCTGAGGTATGGCGCCAGCAGCAGTGCAAGGAGTACATATCCTCCGGTCCAGCCTAACAGGTATATCGATCCGTCTCTGCCCATAAAAGAGATGACACCTGCCATTGAAATGAACGATGCTGCTGACATCCAGTCTGCGGCCGTTGCCATACCGTTAGCCAGTGGTGAGACGCCTTTTCCTGCGACATAAAATTCTTTGGTGGAAGATGCTCTTGCCCAGATTGCAATGGCGATATAGACAATGAAGGTGAATGTAACGATAACATAGGTCCATGCTTGTATACTCATAAGTTTTTACTCCTGTTCCTCAACGTTGAATTTTTTATCGAGTCTGTTCATCAGTAGTACGTAGACGAAAATGATAATTACAAAGACATAGATTGATCCCTGCTGGGCAAACCAGAATCCGAGTTTGAAGCCTCCGATTCTTATTTTGTCCAATTCTTTGACGAAAATGATACTGCAGCCGTAGGAAACAACGAACCAGATGCTGAGGAGAATAGAGAGGTATTGCAGATTTTTTTTCCAATATTTGGTTTGGGGCTTTTGGTTAGGCACGGCGTTTCTCCTTAGACTGAAATCATGTGTTTATTGTGTTTATTGCCCTGAAAACGAGGATTTTTGTATTTAAACAATGCTTAGAAGCCATTATCATAGCATAACCCGTAGGACTAGTATACTATTTTTTTAGAATCTAAGACGGCATTTTAATATTTTATGGTGATATCATGGGAATTCGGGTTTGCAAGGTGTTTTTCGGTGCTGGAAAAGCAGGTGCATCGGTATCGTGTGTATGTCAAGTCCATAAAAAAAGGGACCCGTCTCTCGTACGGGTCCCTTTTGAAATTCTGTAACCGTTCACGCTTTTTTCCTGTTAATCACTCTAAACTCTCATTTTTGACAGGATGACAGGATGATTATAAAATCTTTCTTCTTTTTTTGCTCGTTTTTTTTAAAAAGCAAAACACCAAAACCAGCCATAAGTTGTATGCTTGTGACTACAAAACACCCAGTGGCGGATTTAATTATCATCTTTTTTTTATCCTGTAATCCTGTCAAAAAACTCTGTGAACGGATACGAAATTCTATAAAAGTACTACTACTCTTTAGCTTCAGCAGTTTTTGCGTTTAAGACTTCAATGTGATGCGGAGCCTTTAAGAACCAAACCATAACTGCCGCAGCAATCAGCAAAATAGAAGCGGTATAGTACGCGAAGTTGAAGGAACCTTCGGGGGTTACTTCCTTGCTTCTTTCGAACATGGTTCCTGCAAGCTTAGCAAGCAGGAATCCGCCAATTCCCCATGATGTAAACACCAGACCGTAGTTCATACCGAAGTTCTTTAATCCAAAGAAGTCTTTCGTAATTGCCGGAAACAGCGCTAAATTTGAACCATAGTTAGCACCGATAAGAGCAGTGATCGTGATCAATGCTGGTGCTGAAGCTAATAACTCTACCTTGCTAGTCAGCGTAAGCAGCATGATAAGAACGGCTTGGCAGACCAGGAAAATAAACAGTGTCAGTTTGCGTCCGAGTTTGTCAGAGAGCATCCCGGCTATAACGCGCCCGCCGCCATTACCTAAGGCCAAACCTACTACCGCGGCAATAGCGAGTGTTTCGTTGTCAATCTCTGCTTTAACAATTTTTGTTACAACCGAGATAATCATCAGCCCGGCACCTGCACCGCAGGCATACATAAACCATAACATCCAGAATTGCCGAGTACGAAGCATTTGCCTGGGAGTAAGATTGTCCTTGTCTTCAGCGGTGACGGGAGGGGGTGGTTTGGCTTTACCTGCCAAATGTTCTTTCATCTCTTTAAGCTGCATCAGGTCAGGTGACGGTGCCTGAAGCATCTGAGAGAGACCGAACCACAATGGAGTCACTATGGTTTTGATACCGGTAATCAGGCACAAAAAGCCAATACCCAAAATAAGCATCATTTTCTGGATACCGTATTGCACCATAAGCCATTTCGCCAAAGGTGCGGCATAAACCGAAGCCAAACCGAAACCGGAAACCACGATGCCTGCAATCATACCGGTCTTTGCAGCAGGAAACCACTTTACTGCAGGCGGAGTTGCTGATGCATAACCGAATCCGATACCGGCCCCTGCAAGAATGCCGAAACCGATAATAAAACCGGCAAGTGAAGTTGTCATACTGGCAACAATAAAGCCAAGACCTACAAGAATACCGCCTATCGCGGCAACACTTCGCGGGCCGATTTTATCCTGCATCCTTCCAGCTGGAACCATAACCAAACAGAAAACCAGACAAGCCACAGAATATGGCCAGGATTTATCATTCATGTCCCAGCCCCAATCAGCTGGAATACCATCACTGATAACAGACCATGTATAGAGGATACCTAACGCAAGATTAATCCCCATACCGGCAAATGTAACACGCCAACCGTGTTCACCTACCGCCATTCTGGGCACAACCATTGGAACATTTACTTGTTCAGGCATATATCTTTCCTTTCATAAAAAAAGACGCCGGGCATACTATTTGTACATCCGGCTCTATGTTTTTTGTTAAAATTGACCTTTGTAATACAATCCTGTATTTCCTCGTTTTTTATGCTCGTTTTTTTAATCCAAACTTTATAATTCTTTATTTCATAACAAGTTATATCGAATCCCCACAACACCAACTTCAGTTATTTTCGTCTTTTAATTAGCGTTTATTCGTCCCGATGTACATCGGGATTCGTGGTTCAAGTTTTTGTTTTTAGCTTTTGCTTTTCTCTTTTTCCCTCTTTGTAACTCTTTTTCCTCGGTGGCAAAATAACCTCACAATAAAAAAACAAGCTGCCAAATTTAAGTGAATGCCAATTTACCAAAAAAACTTTTCATCCTGCGTTATCCTGTTAATCCTGTCAAAAAAACGTTTTGGTTGCGGCTATGCTGCTCAAAGTTATTCGCCGCGGTTTGCGATCAGTGTTTCTACAACACTTGGATCTGCAAGCGTTGAGATGTCGCCGAGGTTGCCGGTGTCCTTTTCGGCGATCTTGCGTAGAATACGACGCATGATCTTGCCCGAACGGGTCTTTGGCAGTGAAGGTGCCCACTGTACGGCTTCCGGAGCGGCGATAGGACCGATCTCCTTGCGAACGTGCATGATAAGCTCTTTCTTGAGCTCGTCAGTCTCTTCGATACCCTGAACGAGAGTAACATAAGCATAGAGGCCCTGACCCTTGATTTCGTGCGGTACAGGTGTTACGGCAGCTTCTGCGACCTTGGCGTGGCTTACGAGTGCGCTTTCGACTTCGGCGGTACCGATACGGTGACCGGAGACGTTTACTACGTCATCGATGCGGCCCATCAGCCAGTAATCGCCGTCTTCGTCGATGCGGCAGCCGTCGCCTGCGAAGTAGATGTTGTCGTACATTGTGAAATATGTGTCGATGAAACGGTCGTGGTCGCCCCACATAGTTCTCATCATACCGGGCCAGGGCTTGCGGATGACGAGCTTGCCGCCTTCGTTAGTGTCGCATTCGGAAGCGTCGTCGCGCAGAACAGCAGTATCAACGCCGAAATAAGGACGCGAAGCACTGCCGGGCTTGAGCGTATGGGCACCTGGAAGAGGTGTGATCATAAAGCCGCCTGTTTCAGTCTGCCACCATGTGTCAACGATCGGACATTTGCTGCGGCCAACCTTTTCGTAGTACCACATCCATGCTTCCGGATTGATAGGTTCGCCAACCGAACCGAGGATACGCAGCGAATCGAGTTTGTACTTCATTACCCAGTCTTCGCCAAGACGCATCAGGGCACGGATAGCGGTAGGTGCTGTGTAGAAGACCGTGACGTTGAATTTGTCACAGATATGCCAGAAGCGGCCTGCATCCGGATATGTCGGAACACCCTCGAACATGATCGAAGTTGCACCGTTGGCCAGCGGCCCGTAAACGATATAGCTATGGCCGGTTACCCAGCCGATGTCGGCTGTACACCAGTACATGTCGTCTTCGTGAATGTTGAAGACATGCTTGTGTGTCATCGATGTATGCAGGAGGTAACCGCCTGTTGTGTGGACTACGCCCTTAGGCTTGCCGGTAGAACCTGATGTATAAAGAATGAAGAGCGGGTCTTCGGCGTTCATGTGTTCAGCTTCGCAGTCGGCGCTGGCATCGGCCATTACGTCATGATACCAGAAGTCACGGTCAGCTACCATGTTGCATGGGTCGTCGGTAACCTTGGTTACGATAACGCTTTCAATAGTCGGGCAGTCGCCGAGAGCTCCGTCTGCGATTTTCTTGAGCGGAATATGTTTGCCGGCACGAAGTGAGACGTTAGAGGTAATCAGCATTTTGCAGTCAGAGTCGTTTACACGGCCCTTGATAGCATCAGAGCTGAATCCGCCGAAGATGATCGAGTGGATCGCGCCGATGCGTGTGCAGGACAGCATTACGATAGCAAGCTCAGGTATCATTGGCATATAGATAGCAACGCGGTCGCCTTTTTTGATGCCTTTTGATTTCATTACGTTAGCGAATTTGCAGACTTCCTTGTGAAGTTCTTCATAAGTGAACTTCTGTACGTTGTCTTCGTCTTCGCCCTGGAACAGGATTGCGGTCTTCTTGGCGGTGCCGGTGCCAAGGTGCCGATCCAGACAGTTGTACGAGACGTTAAGCTGTCCGTCTGCAAACCATGTGTGCTCGATCTTGCGTGCTTTGGTGTCCCAGTCATACTTAAGAGATTCTGTAGGCTCTTTGAACCAGTCAAGGGTCTTAGCCTGTTCCAGCCAGAAACCGTCCGGATCCTTAATTGATTTCTCCCACATCTCCTTGTACTGAGCATCACTGCTTATATAGGAATTTTCCTGAATGTTTGCCGGAGGAGGAAATGTTCTTCCTTCGGACTGTAGAGATTGCATTTTGTTCTCGTCTGCCATGATTTTTCCTGTTCTTCCTATCTTAAATTAAGTAATTATTTTAAAACCCCAACCCTGATATCGGTAGGAGGATATACACACTCCCAAATTTACACACGTTTGCTTTTATTAACAATAGTAAATCTTGATTTTTAGAAAAAAATGCAAAAATGAGTATGATTATGATATGTTTCAGCCGGAAATTGCATAAATTGCATTTTCAGCCCCTATATCGGTGTTTTTTTGTTTTTAATTTAATTCTAGCGAAAAATTTGAAATATATGTTGTATTTGTAATCGTCTGTTCAGGTATAATAGGTATTGGCATTTCTTTCGCCGAGCCGCACTATATATAAGTTTTGTTTGTTGGAGTTTTGCTTATGAGCTTTAGGTTTCAGGTTGTTAAGAAATCATTATTGGTCGTGGTGTCCCTGTTTGTCATTAGTTCAGTTGTTTTCGGGGCAGTTTCTCGACCTTCAGCGCTGTTTAACGGTGTCGGTGATTTTAAGACAAGCGGCAAGATCGACGAAATCGTTAAGGCATCGCTGCTGAAAAAGGATATTAGCCCTGCGAATCTTTGTTCGGACGAGGTTTTCTTCCGGCGTCTGCATCTCGATGTGATCGGTACACTGCCTTTGGAGGAAGAAGTCAGACGGTTTTTGGTGAATCCGCGGAGGAATAAGCGGGCTACCCATATTAATATGCTTTTAAAGCGTCCCGAGTTTGCCGACTACTGGTCGCTGAAATGGTGCGATCTTCTTCGTGTCAAATCCGAGTTTCCGATCAATCTCTGGCCAAACGCTGTTCAGGCTTATCATCGCTGGATCCATGACTCGTTGTCTAAGAATATGCCCTATGATCAGTTTGCTCGCGAGCTGCTCACTACCAGCGGTAGTAATTTTCGTTACCCGCAGGTGAATTTTTACCGTGCGATACAGGGTCAAAAGCCTTCGACTATCGCAGGTGCGGTTGCTTTGAATTTTATGGGGGTTCGATTTGACAAGTGGCCCGAGAGCAAACGCAAGGGTATGGAGGCGTTTTTTTCGAGGGTAGGTTTTAAGGGTACCGCCGAGTGGAAAGAGGAGATCGTTTACCTGGACCCATCGGCAGTCGGTTCTTTGAAAGGGGTCTTTCCCGACGGTACCAAAGTAACGATAAAGCCCGGCCAGGACCCGCGGGTTGTTTTTGCCGATTGGCTGATCGACGGTGATAACGACTGGTTTGCCCGCAATGCAGCCAACCGTGTGTGGTCGTGGCTTTTCGGCACCGGTATCATCGATCCGGCTGACGACATGGAGGGCCCCGGCAAGGCGGTTCATCCCAGGCTGCTTTCGTACCTGGAAAAAGAGTTTGTCAAGTCTGATTACGACCTTAAGCATATTTTTCGATTAATTCTGAACTCCTCAGTTTATCAGCAGTCCTCGGTACTCCGGACAAAACATCGCGACGGAGAGAAGATGTTTGCGTGTTACCCTGTTCGTCAGCTTGACGCCGAGGTCCTGGTCGACGCGATCTGTCAGATCACCGGGACGAAGGAAAGCTATTCGTCCCTGATTCCAGAGCCCTTTACGTTTATCCCGGCAGACAACCGGTCCATCGAACTTGCCGACGGCAGTATAACCAGCCCGCTTCTGGAGATGTTCGGCAGACCCAGCAGAGATTCCGGGTATGAGTCCGAACGCAGCAATAAGACAACCGAAAAACAGCGGCTGTATTTTCTTAATTCGTCCCAGATACAAACCAAGATCGAGCGAAGCTGGAAGTTGAAAGCTCTTATGAAAAGGAGAGTGAACAAAAAGAAAAAAGGTTCCATCGGCGCCGTCGATGCTATCTATCTAAACGTATTGTCGCGTTATCCGACAAAGGCGGAAAGAACAGCCGTTGCCGAATATATTAAGACTCCGGGAATTGGCAGTTATCGAGGCGCGCAAGACCTGGTGTGGGCTTTGATTAATTCCAAGGAATTTTTATACAGGCACTGATAAAGTGTGAAAAGAAAACGTGTGAAAAAAATCGTGTGAAATGTGTCAAGCAAAAGGAGTATATTATGAAAAAAAGGAATAACGCAAATTTTATTACTCGGCGTGAGGCGCTTAAGCTAGGTGTTCTTGGTGCCGGCGGTATTTCTATGATCGACCCGGCGAATCTTTTTGCCGCACCCGTTCGGCGCGGACCTAAAGCGAAATCCGTTATCCAGATATGGATGTGGGGCGGTCCCAGCCACCTTGATACGTTCGATCCCAAGCCCGATGCCGGGCGCGATTATTGCGGGCCGCTCAACAAGCCTATCGAGACGAATGTAAAAGGTACTCGCATCTGTCAACTGCTGCCAAAACTTGCAAAGCAGGCCGACAAGTATTCGATCATCCGCAGTATGACCCATGGCGTCAACGGCCACGAGACCGCTTCTTACCGGGTACAGACCGGCCATGAACCGGGCAGGCTCGTCTATCCGTCTGTCGGAGCAGTGGTGTCAAAGTTTAAAGGTTACGATAACGGTTACAAAGGCATAGTGCCGCCGTACATAGTTTTAACCCGTGCGCAGGGACGTTTTTCCGAGGCAGGTTTCCTCGGTCCCAAGTACAAACCGTTTGCCACCGGCGGCGATCCGAGACGACCGGTATTTGAGGTTGACGGTATCATCGCAAGGGGTATAACAGATAAGCGTCAAAAAGACCGCAGGAAGCTTCTTGGTAAGCTTGATACGCTCGGAAAGTCTATGGAAGGTAATGAGAAATTCAGCCGGTTCCAGGACTGTCAGGACGGTGCGTATGATTTGATGTTCGGCAAGGCGAAAGAACTTTTCGATCTTACGACCGAAAAAACCGAGATCCGCGAGCGTTACGGGATGACTACTTTCGGACAGTCCTGTCTGATGGCAAGGCGACTCGTCGAAGAGGGCGTTCCATATATTACGATCAACTATAACGGCTGGGATACGCATAAGCAGAACTTTGAGACGATGAATCGTAAGCTGCCGGAGATGGACAGTGGGGTGGCGACATTGCTCGAAGACCTCAGCCAGCGCGGACTGCTCGACAGTACTATCGTCTGGTGGTCCGGTGAGTTCGGACGCGGGCCAAAGGTTCAGTGGAAGGCGCCATGGAACGGCGGACGCGGACATTACGGCAAGTGTTTTAACGCGTTTCTCGCAGGCGGCGGTTTCAAGGGCGGACAAGTCGTAGGTTCTTCATGCGAAAAGGGTCTTGTCCCTGCCCAGCGCCCCGTTTATCCCGAGGATATGATCAGGAGCCTGTATACGAAACTTGGTATAGATCCGGAAGGCAAGCTCCCGAATCCGCGCGGGCTGGATATTAAGGTTATGTCGGCGAAAAAAGACGGAAAGATGCTCACTGAAATAATGTAAACTGGAAACGTGCTGTTGGCATCCTGCCGACAGCTTCTGCGGGCACCATGCCCGCAGAACAATTAACGCTGGGTGGCATCGGTCACTCCGTGCCCGATGGCCGGGTATATATTATATAAGTGAAATAGCAGGAGTATTTATGATTACTCGTAAAATATTACTGACGAGCTTATTTGTTGTTTCTGGGTATAGTTTCTTACACGCAGGTACTACTAAAACACTTGAAGAGACCATTGCTGAAAAGGTTGAATTCAGGCGTAAAGACCCCCGTAAAGTTTTTAATATGCGGGATCTATTCAGCAATTATGACGAAAATTCAATTGTCGAACAGGCAGAATTTCTTACAAATGACCCTAACGAGGTTATTAAAAGACTTGGATACGGCTTTTTGGTTTACGCAGGAAGGAAAAGTGAAGATCAGACTGTTCGCCGCAGAGCTGTTGAAACTTTGGTCAATGGGCTGGTAGATAAGAAGGGTGATTATGTATTGCAGATGTGCGCAAAAACGTTGCGGAGATCCCATACAAGAAAAAATTTTTCTAAGAAAGCAAAAACTGTGTTAAGGAAGAAACTTCACGATATTGCAATAAATCCCGGCAGTTTTCATTACTCCAAATATGTGATATTGATTGTTGGAGTGGCGGATATGCAAACGGAAATGGAGTTTCTGAGAACTCTTTCTAATCAACGCATTCGAAATAAACCTACTATAAATGCTGGTTGGGCTGGATATGCTATGGCAAGAATGGGGGATAAGGAAGCCATAAAGAAATGGATTTCAAGTGTTGATTCTGTAACAGATGAGGATGATAAGGTGGGAATCTGGCTTGGACGCAGCACATATATTCGCCAGCCCGAAATAGTAGACTATATCAAACCGTATCTATACAGTGACAAAATGTTTCGTTCTCGTGGGGGTGATGTAGTGCCCGCCTGGTATAGTTCAGTCGCTGCAAAGTGCCTGGAAGAAATGATTGTTGGATTTCCTACTATAGTTGAGGTGATAAAGGCTTTCGACAAAAAGCGACATGACGACCTCGAATTCGCAAATAAGAGTGTTAAGTTTGTGGATTTCCATCGCAACTATTGCAGGCAATGGCTAGAATCGCAAACCTCCATTGAAATGAAACGATAGGATAGAAAAATTGCTTTGTAAGTAAACGTACTTACAATTATTATAGTATGTTAGAAAGGTGTATAATTATGAGGTGTCGCGCGGCAGTTATAATGTGTTTGGTTTGTTTATCCGGTGCTTTTGCCTTCGGTGCTTTGAATGTTAATTCTCCGCAGATCGGGTATCTTTATCCGGCCGGCGGGCAGAAGGGCACTGTTGTCAGGATCGTCGCGGGCGGTCAGTTTTTCCGTGGAGCAAACAAGGTCCATATTACAGGTGATGGCGTCAGCGCAGAAGTCGTCGAGTATTTCAGGCAGATCGGAAATTTGAATAAGGAAAGGCGTGTTCTGCTTGATGCACGTCTCAAGGAAGTGATGGATAAACGGATATCGGAATTGCCCTCGAATATTCGGGCCAAGGTCAAAGCTTCATTATACCCGAAAAGAAAGCAGGGCGTTAAGAAGCCAGTGCGCAAGAAGGGTAAAGCCGGTAAGAAAGCGGCAGCGGGCAAGAAAGCAGCGACTGCTAAGAAAACCACTCCCGCTAAAAAGAAGGCCGCCGCTGCGGAAACAAAGAAGAAACAGCAGCTTAAGGGTTTCAGGTATCAGATGCCAAAGCACCCGCTGCTTGACGACCTTGACAATAAGAGCATCAGGCAGCTCGAGCATATCAGGAAGATGCTCTATATGCCCAGGAACAAGCTCCAGCCAAACAGGCAGCTTGCCGAGATGGTTTCGATAGAAGTTACTATCGACGCCGATGCCAAACCGGGTAATCGCGAGCTTCGGATTCAAACGCCTACCGGGCTTTCAGATCCTATCGTTTTTCAGGTTGGCAGTTTTCCCGAGAAATATGAGGTCGAGCCCAATAACCGCAAGGCTTTCGACCCGATCCCGAAGATGCTTGATCTGCCCAGGCCTAAGGCTATCAAGTTGCCGGCCGTTCTTAACGGACAGATCAGGCCCGGTGACGTTGACCGTTTCAGGTTCCGCGCAGAGAAGGGCCAAAAGCTCGTCATCGAGGCCCATGCCAGAAGCCTTATCCCGTATCTCGCAGACGCTGTGCCGGGTTGGTTCCAGGCGACAATTGCTCTCTACAGGGCAAGCGGCAGTGAAGTGGCATTTGCCGACGATTATGAGTTCAACCCCGATCCTGTGATGTTTTATGAGATCGCAATGACCGGCGAATACGAGATTGAGATACGCGATTCGATCTATCGCGGGCGTGAGGATTTTGTATATCGTATCGTCGTTGGCGCCCAGCCGTTCATTACCGAGATGTTTCCTCTCGGCGGTAAGGCCGGCAGCCGAACAATTGCCGACGTTGACGGGTGGAACATTACAAAGAAGAAATTGAAACTTGATACGGCCGGCGCCGGTAACGCTATCAGGCATGCGGCAATGGAAGAAAAAGGCTGCGTGTCGAACTCAATGGCGTATGCGGTCGGCCAGTTTAGCGAATGTGTCGAGTCTGATTCCAATGATAATATATCACAGGCCCAGCAGATATCCCTGCCGATGGTCATTAACGGCCGTATTGAAACCCCCGGCGATGCCGATGTGTTCAGTTTCAGCGGCAGACAAGGCGATGAGATCGTCGCCGAAGTCTATGCCCGCCGTTTGAATTCTCCGCTGGATTCGCTTGTTCGTTTGATCGACTCGCGCGGAGTCGCCGTTAAGTTCAATGATGACTATGTGGTCAAAGAAAGCCATCTGCATAAGGATATGACCGGTCTGGTGACGCATCACGCCGATTCATATCTCGTCGCAAAACTGCCGACCGATGGCACCTATTATGTCCAGCTCACCGATTCACAGCGGCATGGGGGTAAGTCTTACGGTTATCGTTTGCGTGTGTGCAAGCGGGTTGGCGATTTTGCTTTGCGTGTCACTCCTTCCAGTGTCTCTATGCCCGGCGGAGGTACCATGCCGTTGCGTGTGCATGTTCTTCGCGCCGACGGATTTGACGGCCGCATCGAGTTGGGATTGAAGGACGCCCCGGCAGGTTTCCAGATCGCAGGCGGCACGGTGCCGGCTGGAAGCGACATGGTCGATATTACTTTGACGGCGCCGTTTAAACCGGCCCAGTCGACGTTTGCTTTGACTTTTGAAGGCAGCGCAGAGGTCGGCGGCCAAATGGTTACACGCCCGGCAATACCCGCAGATGATTTGATGCAGGCGTTTTTGTATCGTCACCTTGTTCCGTCGCAGCAATTCCTTGTAGCTATCCGGAAAAAGGGCGGGCGATTTCCTGTTGTTAAGATTGTCGGTGGCGATACCGTGCATTTGCCCGCAGGCGGTTCAGCAGAGGTAGTTCTAAGGACGATAGGCAAAAAGGCCTGGATGCCCAAGGATGTTAAGCTCGCACTGCACCAGGCACCGGAAGGGATAAGTGTTTCAAACGTAAAGACGCAGGGCAGGGAAATGTCCTTTGTCCTCAAGGCAGAAAAGGACGCCTTTGCAAAAAAAGGTTTCCAGGGGAATTTGATCCTTGAAGCATTAAGAGAGTATACCCCCAAAGGCAAGAACGGAAAGCCATTAAAAACCAAAAGAAAGTACACGATAGGAGCAATCCCGGCAATACCAATAGTGGTAAAAGCCCCGTAGTGCTGGCTTCCAGCCAACGCATTGGCAATGGGGACTGGCTACGTTCCCGAAGGCAGGTTGTACCTGTCCCCTTTTTTCCGTACCCCAACCGCACAACCATTTAACCCCGCATTCACCAATGCGGGGTTAAGCACTCCGAAGGAGTGCGCCGAACCTCAACGATTTTCGCAAGTCTCCGCAACCGCATTCACCAATCCGCTAATCCTGCAAGCATTCCTTCAACTCCAATCCCCCCCCCCGGTGCCTTAAATTTTTCGCGATTTATTTGCGGGGTTGAGTTTTCGAGACAGGTGTGGTATTATTTTGAAAAAGAGGCTCAGCGGTGCCGTTGAGCTACGATATATAATAGAATATGAGAAAAAGGACAAAAGATGTATAAAGTTAAAGACGTAATGCGGTCAAATCTTATAACCGTTTCCGAGACTACTGAAATTCTTGATGTAATTACTATTCTTGCTGAAAATAAGATTACCGGGGTGCCAGTTGTAGACGAAAAATCAAATCTTCTTGGACTTGTTACAGAAAAAGACATATTGTCAATAGCCTACCGCATCATTACTGACGCCCCTGGCGCACTTTCCTCACACGAAAATGCCGGAGACATTATGACTAAAGATGTTGTTTCCTTTCGTCCCGACGACAACTTGGCTGATGTGTTTCAGTGTTTTATCGATAATTCTTTCAGACGCATCATGGTTACAGAAAACGGAAAACTCGTAGGTCTAGTCAGCAGAAAAGAGATAATCTCTTATTCATTCATCAAAATGTCTATCGGAAAAACTCGTGCATAGAACTTGAAAATTATAGTCAGGTATTATTAAGGTATTTGTTTGAAATTTAAAAGGACCGGATCCCTGTTTGCCCTCCACGTCCCATTCCACGACCTGCGCCTGTGATAACTGCAATTTTGCCTTTGAAATCCTTCATAGAGAGTCCTTTTTTATGTGTCCAATCTGAATCGTATGAAATTGCCTAAGTCCCCGTAAAAGACTCCCGGTGTTTTTAGTTGTCCTGTCAGTTTGCCCTGTCCACATAATGCTGAACACTTACCACTGCCAGAGCCACTGCTCGACCATATCGGCCAAATCGTTAAAATCAACGGTCCCACTGTCGTCAAAGTCCGCAGAACCTGATTGCATCCATTGGTTAGCCAGAATGGCAAAGTCTGGTAGGTTAACCCCACAGTCATCGGTCAGATCCGTACTTGGGCATGACTGCTGATAAATATAAGCTGAACCTGAAGAGGCCTCGCCCAGATTAGTATCATCACTAGCTCCTACAATTACAGTATCCTGGTCAATGAAAACAGAAAAGCCAAAATGGTCACCAAAAAAACCGTTCACTGAGTCTGTCAGTTTCAACTGCTCATTCCACTCAAACCCATTGCGACGGAAAACATAGGCACAACCGGATTCTCTGGCATGGGCTCCGACGATGACCAGATCTGAGCTGATTCCAACGGAATACCCAAATGCGATACCCTCCTCGGCGTCAGAAGCTACAATCTTAGCTGACTCAGTACTGTCCACCCAACTGGCGCCGGGCTTTTCAAAAATATATGCCGAACCAGAACTGGTTCCTGCATCATCGTTACCCCAGGCTCCCACAATAGCCGTGTTAGCATCCATCGCAACTGACGAGCCAAAATTGTCAAAAGCATCAGCATCTGAGGCTGTCAGCTTTGCCTTCTGGAGCCATGGGGTACCTTCCTGAAAAATATATGCTGAGCCGGAACCGGAACCATTTATGGGGTCGTCATCACTATATGCTCCGACGATGACCTTGTTACCGCTGACGGCAACAGAATAGCCAAACTGATCGCCGGCAAGCCCATCAGAAGCCGTTAGCTTAACCGTCTCGGTGTTGTCATCTTCCCAGCCGGAAAGCGGTTTTACAAAAATATACGCCGACCCAGAACCATTTCCTTTGTCGTCATCACCCCTGGCGCCAATAATGGCAATATTAGTGTCAATAGATACTGATATACCAAATTGGTCAGCGCCCGCTGGATCTGAGGCGGTTAGTTTGCCTTGCTCGACCCAGTTGGCCGCATTCCATTGAAAAATATATGCCGACCCGGAATTGGGCCCGCCATCATCGTCATAATAAGCTCCTACAATAGCCGTTAATCCGCTGATTGAAACGGAAATTCCAAATCGATCACCGGCAACCGTGTCGAAAGCGGTAAGCTCACTCTGCTCTATCCAGATTCCAGAATCAGGGGCTCGCTTGAAAAAATATACAGAGCCAGAGTTGGTACCGTTAGCATCATCAAACGGAGCCCCGACAATAGCCCAGTCTCCACTGATGGAGACAGCCTTGCCAAATTCATCGTTTTCGGCAGCGTCGGAAGCAATCAGCTTAGCTTGCTCCGGCCAGCTTGCCTGGCTGGACGCCGATACTGTCAACACTACCAAAAGGAAGATAAGGAAACACTTTTTGAAAATATTGCTCTTGACATTCATCTTTCTTCTCCTTTAATTGTTTTGACATTTCCCATTTACACGTTTAAAAGACATAATTCAATCCTTCCGACATCAATAATCTTATCAAAATCACCTTGAACTGTCAAGGATTTTCGTTTTCGGGGCAGTTTTATCGCAAATTTGCAGGAATACATGCTTTTTTATGCCCCACTTTTCTTCCAATACCTACTTTTGCACATGACATGATTATACAAGGGGTCCGGTAGGGACTTAGGGGTTAGGGTTTTAATTGCCTCAAGTGGTAACGTTTTTTCTTGTTTTCGGATATTTTCCTTTTGTTTTTTGGGTAATGTTGGTTAATATGAGAGGATACAGTTTTGGAGCGGATTTATGGCTATGACAATAGGGTATAATACGATAAAAAGAATGCTTGCCGGGAGAGTCAGGTTACAGATATTTCTAATGCCCCTGCCGAGTTACTTTTATTTTACAGTGCGAAATCGCGGTTTAAATTGCCAAGAACGGCGATTTTCAAAACAAAGGTACCGCACCCCTTTGTTTTCCTCGGGCTAATTTACCTAAGTCACCGAAAAAGACTCCCGGAGCCTTTAGTTAACACCTATAGTTAAGGAGAAATTTATGAAACGTTTATTTGGGCATTCAGGGATGAAAAACGAATCATGTGTCTTGTTTTTAATTGTAAATGGAATGTTTGTCGCATTGCTGATGGGAGCTGTCGCTTCATGTGCAGAGACAAGTCATGTAAGAAATATTACCAATCCACTGATTAGCGAACCAGGCATGTCCGATCCGCACATGCTCGTGGTTGATGACGTGTGTTATGTATTTACCGGTCACGATGTCGGATTCGGCGTAAAAGAATGGGTGATGCCGGAATGGCGGATCTATCGATCTGAGGATCTGCAAACATGGACGCATGTGGGAACGATCAAGCCGGAAGACAACTATATGGGCAAAGGACATACCGAGTGCTGGGCGTGTGATATCGTTGAGCGGAACGGAAAATATTACTTCTATTTTTCGAATCGCTCACACAATTTAGGAGTTATGGTTGCCGATAAGCCGGAAGGCCCATATGTCGATGTTTTAGGAAAGCCGCTCATCGATTCTTTTGATCCTCATATCTTTGTTGATGACGACGGCACGCCCTACATCCTTTGGGGTTACACGAACTATGGTATTGCACGATTGAAAGATTCAATGATTGAACTGGACGAGGAACCAAGGAAAATCGTCAACGATCGGAAGGGAACCTTCCCCAAGATGGATAAAGTCACTTTACATAAATACAAAGACACCTACTACCTCGGGTGCTCCGGTTATTATTCCACTTCAAAAAAGGTCTACGGTCCTTACGAATACAAAGGACTTCTTGGCAAGGGATATGGTTTAGACACCCCTTACGCTCACGCGGATTTTTTCGTTTGGAAAGGCAATTGGTACCATGTTTGGTGTAAATACAAAAACCGCAAGATTGACAAAATCCGAGATAGCTACATTGCCCCTATTATCTACGAAGAAGACGGCTCGATGCGCAGTGACCTGAGTGTTATGGACAACAAGCCGTCTTTAGCAACCGGTGAATCTCAACGCAGTACAAAGTAAAAGGAACAATGAGAAAACAACCTGCTTTAGACCGGGGGTGAGTTTCTCCAGTTCCCTGGCAATCGCGGAATTATCAGCCGGTGCTACAAAAGTCAGGGCAATCCCGTTATTGAGCCAAATAGCGACGTGATAGTCCACTTTGTGGACATCAATTCCAACATAAATATCATCGTCAGCTGTAGGGTAAACGAAACGACCCTTCGGGTAGTTTTCGGTGGTTTGGGTAATCTGCCTTTGAGAAAAGGTAAAAAAATGCATATTTCCAGCCCCAACACCAGAGGTGTTGTTTTCAAAAAGGTTGTTTCAGGAAATCCTTGAACGTATCCATCGATTGAAGCCGGTGGGCATTGGGTATGGTTAATGCCAAGTATTGCTGGAAACCTTGAATTGTTGCCAGCAATGTGATATTCTATCAGAAAAGAGGCTCAGTCCCGATGTATCGGGATAGCTGAGCTAACATATACAATGGTGTATGGGAAATCCCAGTTAAAAGATTTATGGGTGCTCGTGAATTTTTACATGGAAATTATGATGAGAATTATCAGAAGTATTATTCTAGCGATGACCCTCATGTCCGCGGCGGCACATGGGGGAGAACAAGTGAAACGATCTGCAAATGACGCGTCTATCGGGCAAGACAAGAGTCCCCAAGAGGTAGTGGCAGGCTTTGACCAGCGTGTCGAGCTGATGTTTCGTGCTGAGTCGGGGAACCCTTTGGTGAGGGCAAGGAAGAATCCGCCCTTGAAGCCTGGGCGCGGTAACTACGTACGTCACTATTCCTGGTCCATGATGGAATTTGCCGCGCGCTGTTTGTACCTCGGCGAAATGGAAGATGAGGCAAATGCTGCCTTGGCAGAAAACGCACAGCACTACCTTGATCATCCTAAGGATGTCAACGACCGCGACAGCTTTCATTGGCACGCTGAGACTGTGCTCCGGCTAATCGAAATGTACGGGACGCACGGGACGATGCATCCGGGACGCATTACCCCCGAAACAGAGGCGCTTATCTTGAAGCCACACTTTGCCTATGTGAAACAATATTCCCTCCCGGACAGGGCCGAGACGGAGCAATCACAAAGCTGGCATATTTACGAATCAGAAAATCATCATGCGATGAGTTTCACGCTCTGCTGGCATTTTGCCAAGATCGCTCAAAACCGTCCGGAGTACCGTCAAGTCAAATACCATGGCTTGACCCCTGCCCAGCATTATCAGATTTGGAACGAGTATTTCGTGGTTTATTGTCGAGAACGGGCGCGTAAGGGTATGTTCGTTGAGATGATGTCGGGTGCCTACAACAGCACCCTCATTAAGGGGATTTATAACTTCTACGACTTCGGAGAGCCTGCGGTGCATCGATCGGCCGAGATGCTTTTGGATTTGTATTTTGCCTATTGGGCTCAGGAGCAGATCGACGGAGTTCAGGGTGGGGGCCGATCGCGCATCTACTTTTTGCATGGACTCAGTCACGACCCTCATCATGGCATGGGGCCACTCGCTTGGTTTTATTTTGGGATCGGCGAACAGCCCGTGGTCTATGGTCATGATATCAATGCCGCCTTGAGTGCCTACCGCCCACCAGCTATGCTTGCCGATATCGCCATGGATGTGGAGGGGCGCGGAAGCTATGAGGTGTGTCAGCGTCCCCAGGGACTGGGGCGCAGCGGGAATATGAAACCTTACCGGATGAATCTTAAAGAGGGCGGGATACTTCGTTACACCTACTGCGACCCGAGCTTTATTTTGGGCACCCCTATGGTCCTGCCTCGGCCCAATGAGCAGTGGGCTAAAATCAGCTCACAAAATCGTTGGCAGGGTGTCATTTTTGCGGGAGCTCCGGGAGCCCGTATCGTCCCGACCGTGCGCCCCAAGAACAATCGTGTGGTCTTCAATGCCTTCTACTCGCTTCAGTCCAAGGGAACGCTGATCACCCAGAAGATCAAGGACCGCAAGGACGGGGCAGAGATGATTGTTTGGATATCCGATGAGGGATTGAGTCAGCCGGTCGAGGAAGATAGTATTGTTTTTGTCGAGGCACCCGAAGCCTATGCAGCCATTCGCGTGGTCAAAGGCGGCTTCGAATTGACGAAGGACAAGTTCAAGACGATCCGATCCGTTCCGAAAAACTCGACCATGATCCTCAATGATGAGTATGCGCCGGTGATTCTTGAGGTCATGGCTAAGAGCGATGTCACCGGCTTCGATCAGTTCAAGGCAAAGGTCAAGGCGTGCGAATTAAAAATGGACGGAGAGTTGGTAAAATATAAAACAATCTATGGCGACCGCTTAACCTTTGACAGCAGTTATGAGACGGTTCCTTTGATTAATGGTAAGCCTGTCAATTACGCACCGACGAAAGCATTTGAGAGCCCGTTTCTCAACGCCCAATGGAATAGCGGAGTTGTGACCATCAGTAAGGGAAACCGAAAGAAGGTGCTGGATTTTACAAATAAGAAAATCGTATCCGGACAGGCTGCCTTTGAAAGGGCGGATAAGGCTCAATACAAGACTGTGTTTTCAGATTCATGTACAGGCGACTGGACGAAAAAGTGGTTCCTCGATGGTCAGGTAGGAACCGTTATGACCGGAACTGACGGGATGAGCCTGACTGCAGGTCCGCAATTTAAAGACGATTCTCATCATATGGTTTTATGGACAAAGGATTCATTTAAGGGTGACCTGAAGATCGAGTATGAATACACCCGGCTTGACTCTGAGAAGAGATGTGTAAATATCCTTTATATACAAGCAACCGGCAGCGGTAAGGAACCCTACGTTAAAGATATATCGAAGTGGAATGATCTGCGCAAGGTGCCGTCCATGAAGACGTACTACAACCACATGAATACCTATCATATTAGCTATTCCGCAAACCCTGGGACTTCAAAACAATACATTCGCGGCCGTCGATATATGCCAAACAGAACTGGGCTAAAAGGTACGAACCTAAACCCTGACTACTATCCCAAAGGGCTGTTTGTCTCCGGAGTACCTCACAAAATTACAGTCATCAAAAAGGATCGCGATATCTTCATGCGGATCAAAAATCCTGAGCAGGTTTACTATTGCCGTATGAGCAATAAAGACCTGCCGATAGTCACAGAAGGCCGCATCGGCCTAAGGCACATGTTTACTCGCTCGGCACGTTACAAAAACTTTCGTATCAGTACATCCGCCAACTAAGTTAACAATGAAAGAGAATAAAATCATGAAATCAGTAACAATCACTAATATGAAACATATCTCAAAATCAGTTTTATTTTCTTTCCTGACCCTCACATTGCTTATAAACTGTTCATCTGCGCAGGAGAATTCTGCGTGAAGTAAAAGCAGACTGGTCCAGCGGCGGTCAGTAAGCAAAATCATTAACTTAAATAAGTAAAGGAAAACAGATGCGTAAATTGAATGTCTCATTTATGGTAGTTGTTCTGATGGTGGTTTTTGCAGGGTGTAGCCAGGCCGCTTCTAAAGTGTCCCCGGCTGTTCCTTATCGCTTTGAGCCAGCACCGTGTACAAAGGCTAATTTCTCGGGCAGCCCGTTGATGCAGCGAGTGGGGATCAATTATAAAGAGCGCGTGGCGTGGATTGAACCGGACTGGATTATGGATCTGTTTGTTGAAAGAGACCAGGTAACGAATTACAGAGGTGAGTTTCTTGGCAAGTGGCTTGAGGCGGCGGTTCGTGTTTGTCGGTACTCTGGTGATAAGGAGTTTCGTAAAGAGGTTGACCGTGTGATCAATACGCTTCTTGACGGCCAGGAAGATGACGGCTATATCGGTACGTACGCTACTAGTGCGCGCAATACCGGCTGGGATTTTTGGACGATCAAGTACACCCTGAATGGAATGCTTGCCTACGCCAATGAGTTTCAGGATGAGCGAGTACTGAAAGCCTGTCAGCGGCTTGGTGATTATTTCATGAAGCATGTTGAGGAGATTACTCCTGAGGTGTTTGTAGTAAGCGGCAGGACTGGCGGAGATAGCAATACCAGTATCCTTGAGTCTATGGTACTGCTTTACAAGGCCACAGGAAATAAAAAGTATATCGAATTTTGCCCGAAAATTTTCCATCCGCATATTCTGCCCGATGTGAAGAAGGCTGTGTTTGGCAGACGTAAGGCGTACCAGTTGGTGTCCAACTATCTGGGACTTCTGAAATACGGGCAGATGGCAGATGCTGAGTTTGTCAAAAATATTGCCAAAATGACTGATGACAAAATTAACTCATGGGCCCACTATCCTTATGGGGCTATATCGGTTGGTGACGCTTCGATTGGAAATGTTATGCCTTTACGCATGGAGGTCTATGGGTATCCCTGGTGGCATGGCCTCGGTAAGGCCGATGAGATGGCTTCGGGATTGCAAAAGCGCAATCCCAGAAATGGCTCTGAGGGGTGCGATACAGTTACCTGGATGCAGCTTAACTTTGCTCTTTTCCACATAACAGGAGACCCTGAGTTTTTGGAAGAAGCTGAGTGTGTGGCATACAACCAGTTGTCCGCTCAGCAGGAACCGTCAACCGGCTCTTTCCACTACTTCATGAGCCCGCATGGTGTGCGTGCGTATGCTGAGCGTCACAGTCACTATTGCTGCATGTACAGCCTTTCTCGCGGACTTGCGATGCTGCCTGATATGGCGGTAGGCAGCATGGACGGCAGGGCGGCTGTTGCTCTCTATCTGCCCGGTGAGTATCGTGTGCCGGTAGAGACCGCGACCGGCAAAAAAGAGATCGATCTGACAATCAAGACGAATTTTCCTGTCAGCGGTAAGGGTGTGATCCAGGTTAACTGCGACAATAAAGAGCGTTTTGGTATGGCGCTGCGGGTTCCCGGTTACGCAACCAGTTTTACCGCAAAGGCGGCTGGAAAAACATACACAGGCAAAGCTGGCGATTTCCTGACTATTGACCGTAAGTGGAGCAAGGGTGACAAGGTCGAATTTGATATGCAGATGGAAATTTCCATGATCGGCTTTAGCGGAAGACGTGATGCTCAGGATGAGAAAGTTTATGCCGTCAAACGCGGGCCGCAGTTCCTGGCTGTTGACTCAACAACAGCTAAGCGTGATACACTCTATAAGGAATGGATCGGAGTTCAGAAATATGCGGTACCGGTCAAACGCGATGGCAAGGGGCTGGTTTACTATCTGTCAAAATGTGCGATGGTTCCGTATGGCGATGCCGGTCAGACAGGTGGATACGTGGAAGTATTCTTTCCCGGCATGGAGTGGAACGACAACAAGGCACCTGAGAAGGTTAAGCATATAGGCAGATAGAAAGGAAAACAGGGAGTGTTCATTTAACTGTGTAAATGGCCTTAACGATTTTTGGCAGATTACACTTCTGCCTTGATTTTTAAGCTG
>VRUI01000058.1 GCA_019456225.1 Planctomycetota bacterium
ACATATGCCTGATACTGACGATTTATCGTTAATAGTATTGAAAGGTCACCTTCTTATTGAGGAAATGCTCTTCGATATAAGAGATAAACTCTTGCCGCATGCAGAGTATTTGGACTCTGTCAATATAGGTTTTAACCAACTTTTACATATTATAAGGTCAGCTATAGAATCAAAGCACGATCACAAATCTTGGGATTTGATTATCGAGTTCAATAGACTTCGTAATAAACTTATTCACAACCTTGAACCTCCTAAGCTTAAAATCCTACTAACCCAACTCTTCAACTTATACTCTGAGACTCAACCTTCCGATGAAATACACTTTGATAAGAGCAGAGAGGTGGAACTTGATACTGCCGAACATTTAAAACATGTTGTAATTGACTGTATGCAATTTTTGCTGTCCGTACCATCCTTGTGTAATAAATAAGCCTAACCAACTGCTTTGTGTAAAGCTATGCAAGACTTTGGCTACGGAGGGCAGAGAGGGCTGAGATAAATTAAAGCTATCCGGCCATAAAATATCAAATCCGCGTTAATCCGCCTTGGTTGGCTAAATATTGAATCTCTTCTATGATTAATTTTGGAGTTACCGAACGTAAAAGTCAAGAGCTTGCTCGGCGTATGCATAACTGCAATCTTCTTGAGAATGATATTGAAGAAATATTCGTTCGAAGCAGTGGAGCAGGCGGACAGAAAGTGAATAAAAGTTCTACCTGTGTGCATTTAAAACATATTTGCAGCGGTTTGGCAGTGAAGGTTCAAAAGAGCCGGAGCCAGGGACTGAACCGTTATTATGCGAGAAAGCAAATGTGTGAACTGCTGGAGAATAAATTACTTGGAAAAGAAAGCCCGGAAGCCAAAAAGATAGAAAAAATCAGGAAGCAGAAAGACAGAAGAAGGCGGAGATCCACCTGATATCCGGTAAATTTAACGGGTCCGGTAGTTTTTTTAATCATGAAGTTTTTGATTATGTTCGTAAGTGCTCAGTGCCAGCATGGGTAAAAGAAAAAAACTTTTACCCATCCTACGAAACTCCTATTCGGAGTGCTTGCGCACTTGCGCTTCTGGGGGGGGTATTCGGGGTGCTCGCGCACCCGCGCTTTTTGGGGGGGTACGGTACCTTTTTCTGGTAAACCGCTGTTTATTGCATCGTATGCGATTTTAGCCGGTTGCAAACGAATAACTACACCAGAACATTTACTTTTGAAAGCTTGAGTTTTTGAGACGGATAACCCCGGGACAAAGAACTGCTCAGAGCGATATCGAAACATTGCCATTGGCAAGGGTTGCTAACCTCACTGATTTTGCAATCTTAAGTGCAGACTGCCTTACAAACCTCGGAGATATTGCTCTAATGGCGTTAGATTGGCTTGATGATTACACGATAACAGGACCGGTTGTTAAACCTTAAACCGGCTGTTAAATAATGTGCTCAAACTGACCGTTTGAGAATGAAGAACTAAGAATTAAGAATGAAGAACAAGGTTTCGGGCTCCTGGGAGAATTCTCGGGGGCCCTTTTTAGTCGATAGTCGTTAGTCGTTAGTTTATATTTGTTCCGTCACTACTGCCGGACCCAATATCCAATTTTTTATGCATTGCAGGTTTTAACGCCTATTGGGGATGTATTAGATATGCGTAAAAAAAAGGCGAGGTAGCAGAGCCGTCTGGGGGGGAAAACGGTTATCTACTTAGCCTCGCCGAGGTCTATATCAACTGCCCTATTAGGCAGTATCATTCACGGTATAACTATATCTCATATCGGCAGAAAAGTCAAGTCTATATAAGTAAAAAACCAGAAAATTTGTTTTTTTTTTACTTTCTAGGGAGTTTTTAAGACAGTCTTTAACGTAAATTCTTATGACAACAAGCAGTTATAATATTTTTTTCCATAGGAGCCGATTTTATACTTTTGAACCTTTTTCTTGCTTGAATATACGCCCATGATGTCTTAAAGTATGTTTTCCTCTGGCAATTCATTCAAGAAGCTGGGGAATTCGTATTTTTGTATAGTTTTTAATTCTGATAACAGCTGACTCGCGAAATACAGTTATTGGTGGGTCTGTTTTGGAGACAATTAAATGGCAAAAGCCCAAAAAAAGGATATCGCCGGCGAGATTTCAAGTTTCGCAGACAACGTGTACAAGAAGATACTCAAAACAGACAAACCTTCAATGATAACACCGATCCGCTCATTGTCAAATGTCAAGTATCATCCGAAAAAAGGATATTTTGAGATGCTCGGCAAAACGAAAGTGCGTACGCTAACGGTCGGTACGGTTAAGACTTTTGCTCAGTCTCTTAAGATGATGGCTCTGTCAAAGGAGCTTATTGATACAGACGACATGGCGACAAAGAGGGAAGCGTACTATATCTCCAAGAACTGGGGCAAAGCGGGCTTTAAGGAGCAGCCGGAATCCGACACTATTATGGACGATGTAGAGGCAATGTTCGGCGTCAATCGTGAGCAGCTCAAGTTCGTACCCGAGGAAAAGGGCGGTGACATCGCCGGTCAGCTCATCGTGATCGATAAAGACTCAAAGGGCAATAAGCTCAAGATCGACTGCACAAAGTTCGGTTCCGGCGCATATTCGATCCCAAGCGAGGTCGAGACCCTCGAGTTCAAGAGCAAGGCAAAGTTCATCCTCGCTATCGAGACAGCCGGTATGTTCCAGCGACTCGTCAAATACAACTACTGGGAAAAAAACAACTGCATCCTGGTCAGCATGGGGGGCGTGCCTACCCGCGCCTGCCGGAGATTCATCAGACGCCTGTCAGACACCCTGAAGGTGCCCGTATACGCCTTCGTCGATGGCGATCCGTACGGTTATTTCAACATCTACAGAACCCTGAAGGTAGGCTCGGGAAACGCCGCCCACCTCAACGAATTCTTCTGTGTTCCCAAGACTTCCTTCCTCGGTGTTACCCCCCAGGACGTCATAGACTACGATCTGCCGACCCATCCGTTAAAAGAGGTCGATATAAAAAGAGCCAAGGATGCCCTGAAGAACGATCCCTTCGTAATCCACCACAAAAGATGGCAAGCCGCCATAAACCAGATGCTGAAGATGGGCGTACGTGTCGAGCAGCAGGCATTCGCAAAGCACGGACTTGGCTTCGTAGTAGACGAATATCTGCCGGCGAAGCTAAAAAACACACAAAAATTCCTGCCATAGCGTTTTGCAGGTGTTTTCTGTGCATGTTTTCCGACTTGCGACTGACGACAGACGACTGCCGAATTTTTTTTTAAAAACTCTATTGCCGTAGCGAAATAATTCCCTATAATTACTCACATGCAAGAAATAGCCGACAGACTTAAACGGGTAGAAGACAATATTGCTTCTGCCTGCGAGCGTGCCTCCCGGGCCGTCGAAGATATAACGATGATAGTAGTGACCAAGACCGCTTCGATAGAGAGCATCAAGGAGGTCATCCGCCAGGGATATACGCATCTCGGCGAAAACCGCCTGCAGCATTTAAAGCAGGTTGCAAAAGAAGTCGCAGAGTTTCTCGAAGCCGGCGCCGATGACCCCAGTCTTGTCGACAGTGTCGATTGGCACATGATCGGCCATCTCCAGCGTAACAAGGTTCGATCCGTCCTTAAGACTACTTCTTTTGTTCATTCTGTAGACACTCTCCGCCTTGCCGAGGAGATCAGCGAAACTGGCGAAAAGCTTAATATTACCCCAAACGTTTTGCTGCAGGTAAACTGTTCGGAAGAGCCCCAGAAGTATGGCGTTCCGGTAGGGGCGGCAATACACCTCGCCGAGCAGATCACCACAATGAATAACATCCGCCTCGTCGGTCTGATGACAATGGCCCCGCTGACTTTGAACAAGGATATCGTCAGGTCATGTTTTGTGCGCGGACGGGAAATATTCGAGGAGATAAAAGACGAAGGCCACGTCGATAAGGAATTCAAACATTTGTCAATGGGAATGAGCCAGGACTACAAGATTGCCATAGAAGAGGGGGCGACGATTCTAAGAATAGGTTCGGCGATCTTCACCGACAACAAAATAACAAGAAGAATTTAATAAATCCCCATTTTCCCAAAGCACAGTGATTATCCCTGCGCTTGCGCTTCGGGCTTTTGTTTATTTTTGCTGTAGGTAGCTTAGGATTGTGTTTTTGTGCTCGTTTTGCGTTATCCATGCGGCGACTTCTGTTAGCTTATTGTAGTCCTCTGTGCCTACTATCTTTTCGATCCTTTGTTTGTGGGTCATTTTTGTTTCATCTTCGCGGATTCGTTTTTGCCATGCCGCGCTGAAGATGAAATGGGTTTCGTCGTGGAGGTTTCTACTTACGAGTATCTCCCATTCGTTTTGGTCGAACCAGATGCCTCCGCAGTTATTGCAGCGGTCCAGGCAGAAATCTACGTCGTGACCGACGGGGCTGTGACGCAGGAAACATCCGCATTCGGGGCAAAGCTTGCCGGCAGGGGAGTCGGCTGATTGCAGGTCTGCTTTGCAATCCAGGGGCTTTTCGGTGAGGATGTCGCCGTGGGCGTCGAGCCACTTCCAATACTGAAACGACTGTATCCACCGGCCCTTGCACTGCGGACAGGACTTGGCGGATAAATTCTCTACAAGCTCTTCGTCAATGAGAGTAACGTCTTTGCATTTCGGGCACTGCATGGCGAATCCTTTCAAATGTATATTGTATAATGTCTAATGTATAATAATAGACTCATTATAGTGCGGGATGTTACAAAAAAAGTAAAAAACTATTTGGGTTTTTGTTTTTAAATCGAGTTTTCGAGTGTGGTTTTTACATTGGCGAAGACTTGTTCTATTGTTTTTGAGGCGTCTATTTTTTTTACTTTTTCGTATTTTTCGGCTAATTCGGAGAAGCCTTGTCTTACTTTGTTGTGGTAGGTGTCTCCTTTTTGTTCCATTCTGTCGAGGTCTCGGTCCATTCTTTTTGCCGCTGTTTTGAGGTTTGCTTCGAGGATTATCGTGATGTCCGGCCAGGTTCTTTCGAGTGTGTCATCTGCTATCGTAATGACTTTTTCGATTCCGAAATTTCCTGCACAGCCCTGGTAGGCGCATGTGCTTGATACCCATCTGTCCATTATTACGCATTTGCCTTCTTGCAGGGCAGGGGCGATCTTTTCTTTCCAAAGCTGGGCGCGGGCGGCCATGTAGAGGAGCAGCTCTGTGTTGTCGGCCATCGATTCGTGGGCGGTGTCGAGGAGGATGGCGCGTATCTTTTCGCCGATGACGGTGTCGCCGGGGTCGCGGAAGGTTGCGGTTTGTACGCCGTTTTCGTTTAGCCACCTGGAGACCAGGCCCGCCTGGGTGCTTTTACCGCATCCGTCGCCGCCGTCGAGGACGATGAACTTTCCCGCGAATTTGTTTTTTATGTCTTTGGTCATAGTTTTTATAGTCTAGCAGGGTCGCTATCCCTGCGCTTGCGCTTCGGGTTTTTGTTTATGCTTCCTCGGGCTGCGGGGGTTCTTCTGAGGTGTCCTGCAGTGCTCCGAATCTTTTTCCGGCTGCGAACCATATTCCTATTATTCCAGTCAGCAACGTGACGGCTGCGGCGATTATCGCTTTGGCTGCGAATGTCAGGTTGAAGATCACAGTGTTTGGCGTCATTATGCTTTGCAGATGCGTGATTGAGGCGACGATCAGCATTCCTCCGATAAATATCACGGGGAGGATCTTGATTTCAGATATGCTATAACCTGGCATCAGTTTTATCGCCGGCAGTACCATTAAGTTTCTGCATATCATGATCGGCGGGATGAGCAGCAGCGGTTTTGCAAGTATTACAAATGGGATTAACCTGCAGACATTTAATGTCCATTCCGGGATGTCATTGAGGTTTGTTGTGCGGAAGAACAAAAACTTTATCGGGGAAAAGATCAAAGTTGTCAGCGCTAACCAGTAAAGTCCGAAGATGATCTGGAAGCGGATGTTTCTCCAGAAGAAAATCCTCCCGATCCTGACCAGTATGGGCGGGTCGTGGGAGGTTGTGTGGTTTACGCTTAGTGTGGCGAGGAATCCGAGGTATAGTGTCAGGAAGATTACCGAGAATACCATTGCGGCCATGGAGTACAGGAAGGACGTTGTTGGGGTCATTGTTATCGCGGATGGTGTTTTGGCAGAGGGGTCGGCTGCGCTTAACTGCTCAAAGAGGAACATTACGATCGCCATAAAGCCGATGATGAGGAGCATTTCTGGCCAGCGTTTTTTCAATAGGGTAGTAAGATCTTTTAGCATATTTATTTTCCGATGTACCTTACTTTTCCCGGGCCGACTATGGCCTGTAGTTTTTTGTGGAAGTCCATGTCGGCTCTTACGCTTAGTCTTGTGTCGGCGATGGCGAGGATCTTGTGGCCCTTTCTCGATGTGTAGCTGATATGGAGCGGGCTTTTGCCCCTGTGTGTGGTGCAAATCTCGTTTATCCTTTTGATGCTTTCTTCGGAGACGTCGCCGTGTCTTAAGTATATCCTTACTTTTGTTGCGAGTTTGTCGCAGACGTCTTCTATCTGGATCAGATCGTCGCAGAGTATGTTGGGGTTTTCGCGTTTGCAGTCGACTTTGCCCCTGACGAACAGTACCTTGTCCTCTTCAAGCATGTCTGCGAATCTTTCGAGGGATTTGGGAAACAGGACGACTTCGCATGTTCCGTGGAGGTCCTCCAGCACGAAGACGGCCATTTTTGCGCCGGCGTTTCTGCCGTTTTTGGTTATTATGTATCTCGGTTTCTTGGCCATGCCTCCGATGACTACTTCGGCGTCCTGGCCTTTGCCGCGAAGCGTGTGTGTGTTGACATCCGAATAGGCGTCGAGCATTTCGGCGTGCGTGCTTAGCGGGTTTTTTGTTACGTAGAAGCCGAGCACGTCCTTTTCGTATTTGAGCATCTGCATTTCCGGCCAGGGCGGGACGTTGGGAAGTGCGTTTTTGTCCTTTTCGTCGTCTTCGCCGCCTGCGAATGCTCCCATCGCGAAGAAGTTTCCCTGTCCCTTGAGGCGGTCGGCCTGGAAGGATGAGCCTGATTGCATTGCCCCTTCCAGTCCTGCGATCATCTGCGAGCGGCTTCCGGAGAATGAGTCGAATGCGCCTGCTTTGATGAGTGCCTCTATGACCTGTTTGTTTGCGCATCGCAGGTCCACGTGTTCGCAGAAGTCGTACAGGCTTTTGAAGTTTTCGCGGCTTTGGCAGGCGGCGATGATCTGTTCTACGGCTTTTTCGCCGACGCCTTTGACCGCTCCGAGGCCAAAGCGGATGATGCCTTTTTTCTCGCCGGTTTCTTCGTTTGCCCTGTATAGGGCGGTGAAGTCGCAGCTGCTTTCGTTGATGTCGGGGGCGAGTACCTCTATGCCCATCTTTTTGCATTCGCCGATGTAGTCGACGACCTTTTCTGTGTTGCCCATTTCGTATGTCAGCAGGGCGGCCATGAATTCTACCGGGTAGTATGCCTTCAGGTATGCCGTCTGGTAGGCGATGATCGAGTATCTTGTGGCGTGTGATTTGTTGAAACCGTAGCCGGCGAATTTTTTGATGAGGTTGAAGATGTCGCTTCCGTCCTGTTCCTTCATGCCCTTTTCGACGCAGCCGGCAACGAACTGTTCCTTTGCGGCGGCGATGACTTTTAGCTTTTTCTTGCCGATGGCTTTAATGAGTGTGTACGCCGCACGAAGTTTGATCCCGCCGAGGCGGTTGCAGATACGCATGACCTGTTCCTGGTAGATCATGATGCCGAATGTTTCTTCGAGTACGTCGTGCATGATCTGGTGGGGGACTTGCCACTTTGCACCGTGCTTTCTTTCGATAAATTTCGGGATGAGTGCCATTGGTCCGGGTCGGTATAGTGCGTTTGCGGCGATGAGGTCCTCTAGCCTGTCCGGGCGCAGTTTCATGAGCAGGTCGGCCATACCTCCGGATTCGAACTGGAATACGCCTTTTGTTTTGCCTGCTCCGAAGACTGTTTTAAAGACCTTCTGGTCGGCGATGTCTATCTTTTCTATGTCCAGGTCTATGCCGTGGTTTTCTTTTACCAGTTTGACGGCGCGTTCTATTACGCTTAGCGTTTTCAGGCCCAGAAAGTCCATCTTCAGCAGGCCGACCGCTTCGACCATCGGCCCTTCGTACTGGGTGATCAGGTCGTCCGAGGCGGCGGTTTTGTAGACGGGCAAAAAGTTTGTCAGTGGTTCGTCTGCGATAACTACGGCGCAGGCGTGTATGGAAGAGTGGCGGGTCAGGCCCTCGAGTTTTTTTCCAATGTCGATGACTTTTCTTATCTGGGCGTTTTCGTCGTATTCCTTTTTCAGCTCCGGCTCGATGTCAAGAGCCTTGTCGAGGGTCATCTTCAGATCGGCGGGGATGAGTTTTGCGAGTCGGTCGGCTTCGGAGAGCGGCACGTCCATTACCCTGCAGACGTCGCGGATGACGGCACGGGCTTTCATTGTTCCGAATGTTATGATCTGGGCGATCTCGCCGTATTTTTCGCGGACATAGTCCAAAAAGCGCGGTCGCTGGTCCTGGCAGATGTCGATGTCGATATCGGGCATCTCGCTTCTTTCCGGGTCCATGAAACGCTCGAAGAGGAGGTCGTATTTTATCGGGTCGACGTTGCAGACGCCCAGGCAGTATCCTACGACGGTTCCGACGGCACTTCCCCTGGCGCCTACGGGTACGTGGTTTTCCAGGGCCCAGTTGCAGAACTCCCAGACGATCAAAAAGTAACTCGAAAAGCCCTTGCCTTCGATCACTTCCAGTTCCATGTCGATACGTTCTTTGATCTCTGGGGTGATCTCACCGTAACACCTTTTCGCTCCTTCGTATACTTTTATGGTGAGGTATTCTTCCGGCGTGCTCCCGTCCGGCGGTGTGAATACCGGTGCATGCTGGGTTACAAGGTCGATATCTATGCTGCATCTTTCGGCGATCCTTGTAGTATTGTCGCACGCTTCGGGGTAATCGGCGAAGAGGTCGCGCATTTCGCGGGGGCTTTTGAGATAGAGACAGTCGGGGTATTTCATGCGGTCTTCGTCGGTGACCTTCTTGCCGGTGCTGATGCATGTCAGGGCGTCGTGGGCCTCGTAGTCGTCTTCGTTAAGGAAATGCACGTCATTGGTGGCGACGACGCCGACGCCGATCTCTTTGGCAAGTTCGGCAAGTTCGGCGCGGATGTCCGGCAGGTCGCTTCCGGGGTGGTCCTGTATTTCTATGAAGTATCGGTCTGTTCCGAAGATGTTTACGTATCCCATTGCCAGTTCTTTGGCTTTGTCCGTGTTGCCGGCGAGGATCGCGCGTGGGACGTCGCCGCTTACGCATGCCGATGTGCAGATGATGCCTTCGCTGTATTCGGCGAGGACCTCCATGTCGATTCGGGGGCGGTAGTAGAAACCTTCGGTGTATCCGACCGAGCTTAGCTTTATGAGGTTGTGGTAGCCGGCGGTCGTTTCGGCAAGCAGGATCAGGTGCGAGGCGGCTTCTTTCATGCTGGATTTCTGGCGGTCATGCCGCGAATCCGGGGCGATGTAGGCTTCTATGCCGATGATGGGTTTTATGCCGCTGGCTTTGGCCTTTTTGTAAAAATCGATGGCTCCGAACATATTGCCATGGTCGGTCATCGCGACGGCGTCCATACCGAGCTCTTTGCAGCGCTTAAACAGCTTGGCAGGCGCAACAGCACCATCCAGCAGCGAGTACTGCGTATGCAGATGTAAATGCGTAAATCCGTTTTCAGACAATGGTTTTTCTCAGCAATTAGCGATTAGCGATTAGCTTTAAGACTTTTTATCTTAATTTAGGAGCCTGTAATTGTCAATGATTCTTTCAAAGGAATGCCAAACCCCCCAAAAAAACGTAACATAGCAGCGAGGCAGTAAAAGAGCGGCATCACAAGTTCCCCGACCTGACGTACAACAACAATTCCCAGATACAAAACGTAAATCCCCCCAATTACCCTTGAATTGCCCTTATTGGCTCACTTGGCATGCATTAATACAAAAATCTCAAAAAAAACGCTTCATTGGTTTCAGCATTAACATACATGCATTTTCTGGACAGGGGCTCGCCTCCTGAGTTCTCCTCGCACTCGTAGTATCGAACGTCAGTTCCCAAACTCTCCGGCAACCACCAGGCTGGCGACTTAAAGGATGAGAAATCAAAACTGAAGTTTTTCTGTTCAATAAAGTTGTCTGAGGAAAGTATGCCGGCGATATCCGGTGGCGACGTGGTAAAATGCAGCCACAACCTGACACTGTCTCCCGAACTGTTTTGTGAATCTATGATCGTCACGCTCGGCTGCAAAGTCCAATCCGTTGCACCTTGATATATCTGTTTCGGTGAAGATAGAAAAGGACTTCCGTAGGTCATAAACAGAAATGTTCCAACACTAATAATTATTCCTGTGAGTATTGCAAGTGGGATGCTTAGAACGATCTTAAGACCCCATCCAATACGGCGTTTATCCCCCGGGACGCCTCTCAACTTGTAAATCAATGGGATTCCGCAGAAACTAAGCAGCAGGCCGATTACCAGGCTAACCAGGATGATCACGATGACAACACAGAGAAACATCATCCCGAGCATTACGATTCCCATACCTTCCATTCAAACATCCTTTCAGCAATAAGCGATTTGTTTTTTTTATTTTATATTGAAAGGCCTGTAATTGTCAATGATTTTCGGCGCAAAGTGCGAAAAGAGATGATTTATTTGTTTTCCATTTCTATAATATTGATTTCCCGGATTATGCCGGTTCTGACCAGTAAATACGAATCAAAAGCCTGAAATATTGCAGTTTTTTTGTAATAATAACCCAAACAGCCCGATTTGGTTAATTTTGCTAGTAAAATATATGTTTTTTTTTAGACTAATACTCAACTTCGGTTGTTATATAAACAGTGAAAGAAATATTTTGTGAATCGGTTCGGTATTCGATGATAAAAGATAAGCTGCTTGTCTGGAAATTTAAACGTGGTGACCCCGATGCCGCGCTTAGCGTCTACGCTAAGTACAGGGACTTTCTGCTTACTTTGGCGGCGGGTCTGTTGAATGACCGCAGCAGCGCCGAAGATGTTGTTCACAGCGTGTTTGTCTCTTTTGCCGAGCGGATCGGCGATTTTGAATTGACCGGCAGCCTTAAGAGTTATCTTTCGGTATGTGTTGCCAACCGCGTGCGGAATATCAATAAATTAAAAAGCAGCAATAATGTCGATCTCAAAGCAGCGGCGGCGGTAGTTTCGGCGGCAGCCGGCCCGGAGCAAACGGCGGTTCGCAGCGAAGATATCGCACGGCTCGAAGAGGTTTTAAAATGTTTGCCTTATGAGCAGAAAGAGGCAGTAATGCTGCATTTGAAGGGTGGGATGAAGTTTATGCAAATTGCGGAAATTCAGGAAGTATCTATTAATACAGCTCAGAGCAGATACCGCTATGGAATAGAGAAACTGAGGTCATTGTTAAATGAGGGCCCGGTAAAATGAGATCGAAAAAAGATATTAAACGGCTGTTCGGCAAATTCAATGTTAGAGGTGACGCCAGGATGGATGAGCGTATTACCGACGATATGCTGGACGTAATGAGGAAATCAAAACCGGTTAAGCCGGTGGACTGGAGAGCTATTGTGAAAAAAACAATGATGCCTGCTGCAATTGCAGCGATAATAATGATTGCGGCAATATTTGCTATTGGAAAAATGGAGTCAAAGGATGCAGGTTCTCCGGGGATGGCAGGCCGTGACGGCATCAAAACCGAAAAACCGGAAAGTATTGATGTCACTAATAAGGATGGCTCAAAAGATCCCGGTACGACTGCTGTTGTATCTGCCAGTGCACCAGAGCATAATATGGATCCCATGTTCAAGCTCTTGCTGGATCCAAAGTCGGATTTTTCAGATAAGGTATTCTGGAGTTCTCTGGGAAAAGATATCCCCACGCCATCGGCAGCTCCTGAGTTGAGTAATGAATTTGTCGGCAGGTTAAAGTCTGCCCTGTTGTCAGAGCACGTCGAGGTTAGAAGACGTGCCGCCGTTGCACTGAATTATTTCGCCGATAAGTCGGGCGTTGAGGTTATGATCGCCGATATATCCTCGAAAGATGCCCAGGTAAGGGCAGGCGCCGCCAAAGCTTTGCGAACCCTCGCCGATAAAAAGGCCGCCAAGGTTCTTATTGCTGCGACAAAAGACGAAGTCGCGGCGATACGTTGCACCGCGCTGCTTGCCCTGGGTGAGATGAAGGTCAAAGGCATAACAGAATTGTTGATCGGCCACCTTACCGATAAGAAGGGCGGCCCAAAGTCGATACCGGCTATCGCTGCGTGCAAGGCACTTGCCAGTCTGGGCGACCGAAAGGCAATACCGAAGCTTATCGAGACACTCGACGATAAGGTGCTTAACGATGCGGCATGTAAGGCTTTAAAACGGCTCAAGGACGGTGACATGCGGCGTTCGGGCAAGCAAGCCGGGATAGCTGGTGACGGTGAGTTCATTGGACAAAGTATTCGCAGCAAAGGATTTTGGGGCGGTTCGCGTCTTGAAGTTGATCTGTGGAATTGCAAGAAGCAGGCGTGGGAGAAATGGTGGGACTGGGAAAATCTTAACGGCAAAGCGGTTCAGGTTCGCTGGTATAAGAACTACAAGGCCGACCCGGCAGCGTATAAGATAGTCGATCTGAAGCTGAAAAAATATTCGCTAAACTTCGATTCTATCGATGCCAATTCGCTCGGGGTTATTGTGATACTCGGCGAGGATCAGGAAAATGAAGTTATCTGCGATTGCGTGGGTGGTAAGGTGTATATATGGGCCTACAAGAAAGGGCTGACTTTCAAGCTCGACAAAAAAGGGAAAAGCAGCGCCGGTGCGTCCTGGGCATTCTATGATGCTTCTAATAGCGGGGGTGGAATAAGCAGAACTTACGTGGGGTCACCGCTAAAAGGTAAGGCGACAGTTGAAACATTTATCTGTGTCTATAAAGGGCCAAAGGTCAAGATCGGCCAGGCTGTTGTTGATAGTGTTTTGCCGGCACTGATCGAGGGCAATAGGGACACCTGGTTTGAGTTTACTGTGACGCATCCAGACTACGGTATTGCTAAAGCGAGGGTACGCCGTTACCAGGGAAGTTCAATGATTACGCTGCCTTTGCTTGGGCCAGATTCGAAAGCTGCCGACAGGCGTATTTGGGGGTACGTTGTCGATGAGGACGGCAAAGCCGTTGCAGGCGCAGATATAGAGTGCGGCAGTGTTCGTACGCTTGGTCAGGGTTTGATAAATCCCAAGAGCGGACGCTATATGCCATTTACTGTTGTGACCGACGCTAAGGGGTATTTCAGAATGTATATGCCCGTAAGCGATCAGAATAAGGAAGATCGAGGCAAGTTAATTCCGCCGGGTTCCAAGTACCAGCTAAATGTCAGGGCGCCTGAGGGTATGGCGCTTAAGGAGATGAAGACCACTGCTAAAAACGGTGTCGAGTCGACTATTGTTATGAAGCGTCTCGACATTACCGAACTTGTAGAAGATATTAACAATGTTACAGACGGTAAGTTCAGAAAGCTGGTCTTTGTCGGCGAAAACGGCGTGATCACAGACGCCGAAACGCTCAAGAAGACCGAAGTGACGATCCACAGGGAGAACCTGCCCAGGATAGTGCTTAAGTACGAAGACTTCAAGGACGGCACTTTGCTTCCCGACGGCAGGTACGAGGCTTTGATGCTGGATCAGTGGTCGCGCCCTAAGCTCAAATTTATTTCGCTTCAAGTCGGTCCCAAAAGCAAAGATGAGCTTACCTTTACCCTGCCGATGGTGACGTTTTCCGGCCAGATATTGCATGGAATTACCAAAAAGCCCATGGCCGGTGTATTCGTTATGACAGGTCGGTTTGGTAATCTGTCTTCGGTTACGTCTGAGCAGTGGGAAAAACTGCATAAGTTCGGCGAAAACCCATGGGGCGATGACCCTGCGTTTTTACTATTAAGCAAGATGTTTGGCAAATCGAGAATCATACGCACTGATGAAAACGGGCGGTATAAGCTTGTCTTTCCAAAGAAGGATAATTTTTATGAGTTTTCCTATTTCGATGAGAATTTCATCGGGCTTAAGCAACGTATGTATAACCCTAAGGAAGGTTTGCATGGTAAAGTGCCTACCAAATTTTTGTTCCCTGCCGCTAAGGTATTTATCCAGACGAAAGTCGATGGACGCCCCGCGATTTGTCCAAAGTGGGTAATAAGCAGAAAAGACAATCCCGAATGGGTTAAGGATCTGCTGGCTTTGGACAACAGGCGGGATAAGTTCTTCACATACGACGGTTGGATTGAAAAGGGCAATGTTCGCCAGAGCATTTCTGTTCCGGCAGGCGTTGATATGAAGCTGCGATTGCGAACGCCTTATGAAGACACCTTGTGTGATTACACGTATCCGGAAACGTTCAAGCTTGCACAGGGCCAGGTTCTGGATTTGGGCGAATGCACGTTTGCCCCGACGATAAAAGTTTTCCTGAAGGTGGTCGATTCCAGCGGTACTGGCGTCGAGGGTGTCCCCGTTCGCGTACCCGGAAGCGTCGCCCACAATACTGATTCAAAGGGACTCGTACAGTTTTACAGACCGCCCGGAACGAAGGGCAAGTTTACAGTTTATTCAAGGCAATCTGATAACGGCTATAAGACTCTGTCCGAGTCTGCCGATTATAACGTAGCCGGCCCGGAAGATGAAGGCAGCGAATACATCCTCAAGCTTTCCGACGAGATACTAAAGTATCTTTTCAAGAAGCCCGACGATGTGAAATAAACATTTCAAGGGTGTAATCCGGGCAACTCGCCAGCGAGCTGCCCGGACCCGTAGTGTAGGCTTCCAGCCTGCATCAATGTACTTTAAGACGCAGAATCAACCATACAAAAGCCCGAAGCGCGAGCGCAGGGATAATCACTGTGCTCAATAAACTCCGTTCTGCGGGCATCCTGCCCGCAGCACAGATTAAAGCTGGCAGTACGAATTGGGCAACACGCCCGCCAGCACAGTGATTATCACTGTGCTCAATAAACTCAATTCAAAACGAAGGCTGTTACACTCAAAATCAACAATATCACCCCTGGCGGTAGTACGCGCTATGTCCCAGAGTGACATTCTGGGTCAACATATACTATAGGCCCTGTGAGGTGTGTTACGGCTGGCAAAAACCTGCCAATTTCGAGTAAATCAAAAATCTCACTTACCAATCGTGAAAACTGCAATAAATCCGGATTATAAACCGTTTTTTATTGCAGCAAGCTTGTTTTGAGTGAATTACTGAAATTTTAATCAGGATAAAGGAGTTTTTATGTTTACTGAGAGAGCTAAGTTGTCTGTTTTATCAAAAAGATGTCTTGCCGTTTTGATTTTGGCTTCTATGGCGGTCAGTTCCGCAGATGCCGCCAGGGGCAAAGCATGGACCGATCCGGCTAAGGCAGCAAAGGAAGACCCGGATTTTATGATCCAGGGTGAATACGGCAGTGCCAAACCCGGTGCCGATTATGGCGTGCAGGTTGTCGCTCTCGGCGGCGGCAATTTCGAGGCCTATGTCCTTGACGGCGGTTTGCCTGGGCTGGGCTGGACCCGTGATAAGGTTCGCAGCGTGCTTAAGGGATCGAGAGATGGTGGTAAGATTACATTTGTACCGTTCAGTAAAAAAAATATACCCATTAACGAAAAAATTAGCGGCAAGATCACCGGCGGCAAATTTTTGTTAACCGTTCTGGGTGGAAAAAAGTTGGCGCTGCCGCGTATCGAACGTAAAAGTCCTACTCTGGCAGCTAAGCCGCCTAAAGGTGCCATTGTTCTGTTTGACGGCAGTTCCGCTGAGCACTGGAATAACGGTAAGGTCGAAAATGGTTATCTCAGGGCGACCGGCTGCACCAGTAAGCAGTTCTTTACGGACTACTCGCTTCACCTGGAGTTCCGCACCCCTTATATGCCAACAGCAAGAGGGCAGGGGCGTGGTAACAGCGGTATCTATCACAGCGGCCGCTGGGAAACCCAGGTACTCGATTCATTCGGCCTCGAAGGCAGAGACAACGAAGCAGGGGGGATATACTCGGTCTCCAAACCGCGGCTGAACATGTGCCTGCCTCCGCTGGCATGGCAGACGTATGACGTAGACTTTACCGCCGCGAAATTCGATGCTGACGGCAAACGCACCGCATGGGCCCGCATCACGGTAAAACTAAACGGAGTCCTCGTCCACAAAGATTTGGAATTGCCCAAAAACTTCACCACCGCCGCCCCGATAAGGAGTGCTCTGGTCAATGGCGAAGGCCCCGTCTTTATCCAGAACCACAATAACCCGGTAGTTTACCGAAATATCTGGCTAACGACGCCGTCAACGTCCGGCCAATCAAAGCCCGCACCGGTTTCGTTCGGTATGGGCAAGGTTGAACTCGCAGAAGAGAAGGTTGTCGCAGGACGCAAGGTATTACGCTACGAACATGACAGCCACCCTGACTGGGGATATGAAAAGTCCCAGAGCGATTACTTCAACGTAGTTCCTTCTCCTAAAGTCAAGAATAATGTACCACTGCGTGTAATCCTCCACGGTGCGGGCAAAAGCGGTGACAAAGCCATGACAGCCGGTCTCGCCGCTAAAGAAGGGCTGATGCATTTCTACGGAGATGAAAACTTTACCCTGCTTTATCTTGACTGCCGTAAGAACCGGGAAACTGACTGGTGGTGGGGCTACCATAATATAAAGAGGTCCGGTGATACCTATAAGGACGGTTTGACCCCTGCCGAAAAGAGGGTGCTTTCTACGATCGAATGGGTCGTGCAGAAATACAATATCGACCGTAACAGGATCTACCTGTCCGGCGTATCGATGGGCGGTTCCGGCAGCTTGGGGCTGGGAATGTGCAGAGGCGATATCTTCGCGGCGATCAATGTTATGGTTCCGGCAGGAATAGGGCATTTTTTGCATCGCATGGAAAACGCCGCGCACCCGAAACCGGCGCCGGTTGTCAATTTTTCAAGCCATACTGATCGTTGGTCCAAAGATCAGAAAGATTTCATGTCTTACATGGATAAAAATAAGTACCTCACCGTTTACGCCTGGGGCCCGTTTGGTCATACAGCAGACGCCCACAAGAGTAAATCGGTTGTTCTCGAATATCCTTGGCTGGACTTCGTCAAAAACCAGGCTTACCCGGTATTTACAAACGCCACGACAAACCAGAAATACCCCGGTTTTATGAATAAGCAAGCCCCCGACCAAAAAGGCCAGATAAACGCATACTTCCGCTGGAAAAATATAACGGATCAAGCCAAACGCTTTGAAATACAGCTTCGGATGGTCACTAAAAAAGAACTGAAAAAGTCTGTCGACACCCCAGCTTCGGCTATAGCCGATGTTACCTTGCGACGCCTGCAAAACTTTAAGGTCAACCAGTCAGCTAAATACAAATGGAGTATGATACAAGGCAAGAGCATCCTGCAAACCGGCGAAGTCAGCCCGGACAAACAGGGTCTCATCACAATAAAGGGAGTAAAAATCCAGGCCCAGCCGGCACTGTTGGTTGTGGTGCCGGTAAAGTGATTTAGTATAACCGGTCCAAAAAGAATAAGAAGCATCAGTTGTTTGCGGGCGACTATGTGGTGTTTGCAATTTTGACTGACGGCAGGAAGGCCTCAAGAACTTTTTGCTTTCTACGGATTATTTCCCCGAGTACCAGGATTCTCGTACGTTTTCGCCAGATGTTTCGTCCATACCATCTACCGAGCCGTCGAGCCACAGGGTGTTTGACTGTCCGTTTGGGTTGTCTATTGTGTTGGCCTTTCTGTCGGTGTCGTCTGGAAAGTCGTCGAGGGTGCGTGATTTTTTACTGTGGCGAAAGATCGTCCAGTAGTGATCGTTTCGACTCCCTTGACGATAACTCTTAAGATTGTAACCGTATCCTCCGTCGTAGACATAGAAGAGGTCATTGTTTTCCGGGTGTGGTTCAGCGTGGTCCTGAGCAATGATAAACCTCGATGGCGTCCTAATCGAGCTTGCTTTCATATTTTCAAAAAACCTGTTGAGTCCGAACCCTCCCAGAATATCGCCGGGGCCTATAGTGTAAATAGTGTCCTTCATCGTCGCGAATGTCGGACAACTGAATATCTTGGGGTTTTTTGTATAGTCGTTGTAAGCCATACCCCAGTAAGCCTGATTCGGCGGCAGTTCCAAACCGGTGGAAGGGTCAAACCAGTCATACCTGTTTCCATGATCGGGGCAGGTCCTGTTGTCGTTATCATTGAGATAAAGATGGACCGCGATTCCGATGCCTCTGAGATTTGTTTTGCAGACGGTTTGTTTTGCTCTTTCTTTTACCTTCCTAAGAGCTGGCATAAGAATAGCCAGCAGCAAGGCGATAATCGCGATCACCACGAGCAGTTCTATCAAGGTGAAACCTCTTTTAATTTTTTTTAGCACTTTTTCACTCTCTTATGATTACCTGATATTTACAACTTACATGACCAGGAAAAATCCCCGTAACATATCGACAATTCTACAACAATCTGGCCGAATTGTCAAGAGTTTCCTTCTATTGCAGTTTCACTCTAAAATTATGCGTAAGGCCGCTGTTTTTCGTGGTTTATGGGGTTTTTGATGTTTTTTTAGCAGCCCGCAATTATTTTGGTGGAATTTTGCAAAAAAAGCTTGTTTTTTCGCCGAAAGTCATTATACTTCGTGATTCTTTATTTTGCGGGCTGTTTCTACGACCCGCCCAAGAGTTATATTATTAGAAAATCAGAATAACGGGAGATTTTAACGTGAAAACACAATTACTGGATTCAGTAGAGAGTAAGAGCCTTAAAGAGAAGGTCCCTTATTTCGAAATAGGCGATACCGTAGAGGTTCACTGCCGGATCAAGGAAGGTGAAAAAACACGTATTCAGATATTCACTGGGACCGTAATCGGCCGTAAAAGCCGTGGAATCAACGAAACGTTCACAGTTCGCCGCGTAGTCGGCAGCGAAGGTGTTGAGCGTATCTTCCCACTGCATTCGCCTAACGTTGTTGACGTTGTTCCTGTACGAAGCGGCAAGACAAGACGTGCAAAGCTCTACTTCCTTCGCGACCGCGTCGGTAAAGCCGTCAAACTTCCCCACAGACACAGCACACACACCGTAATTAAGTAACTTCGGGAGGCCAGGACGTGTTATGGGTGCCCGGCTTTCGAAAAAAACTCTTATCCGACCGTAGGAAACTTGGTCGGTGGGGAGAGAGTCGCTGCGAAAAATTCCTGAAAAATCAAGGGTACAGGTTCGTTGCGCGCAATTTCAACTGTAAGTACGGGGAGATCGATCTAATTTTCATGGACAACGCAGGTTCTGCGCCCGGCCTTGTTTTTGTAGAGGTCAAGACCAGGAGGCGCGAGATATCCCGCAAAGCACAGGAGTCTGTCGGGTATCATAAACGAAGGCGGATCGGGTATACGGCAAAGCACTTCATCCGGCAATACCAGATCAAAGACAAACCGCTGCGTTTTGATGTTATAGCAATTATTGTCGGCGATAAGGGCACTCCGCAGATCCGCCATTACAAAAACGCCTTTGTCCCTTAATCGTACTGCGGGCATCCTGCCCGCAGAAACTGCCTGCAGGATGCAGGCAGTATATTATATTCCAAAATGAACATTTATTTACCGTAGGTGTATTTGCCTTATTAATCAACATGGTATATATTAAGCACCTAAGAGAGTTTTTAGTTTTTTTTAATTCTGGAACAAATATGAAACTTATAGATACGCATTGCCATTTAACTTTTGACGATCTAAAAGATGATATTGACGGTGTTGTCGCTCGGTCGATAGAGGCCGGGGTTTGCTCCTGGGTTACCGTCGGCACCGAGCCGGGCCGGCTTGAAGGCGTTATCGCCCTCACCGACAGATTTGAAAATATGTACGCCGCCCTCGGCTACCATCCGCATGACGCCAAGTCGGTCAGCGACGACGACCTGCTCGATCTTCGCAAGCTTTGCGCCAATGACAAGGTTGTTGCCGTCGGGGAAACCGGTCTGGATTTCTTTTATGACTATTCGCCCAGACAGGTTCAGAAGGATATTTTCCGGGCCCATCTGAAAATCGCAGAAGATTTGAAACTGCCCGTCATCATTCATACCCGAAACGCGTTCGACGAAACCATGGATGTCCTCGACGAATACAAAGGCAGGCTAAAAGACGTCGTGATACACTGTTTCAGCGGCACCGAAGAACAGACCAGACTCGTGCTCGACAGGGGTTACCACGTATCATTTACCGGAATAGTAACCTTCAAAAAAGCCAAAGAAACCAGACAAGCCGCAAAGATGGTACCCCTCGACCGCCTGATGGTCGAGACCGATTGCCCCTTCATATCCCCGGTACCGGTAAGAAACCAAAGACCATGCGAACCGGCCCTTATGATACACACCGCGCGCAAGATAGCCGAGGTCAAAGAAATGTCCCTGGAAGACTTCGCCGAAAAGGTAACCGAGACAAGTAAAAAGTTTTTTGGGCTGCTGTAACTACTTGTAATCAAAGCATTTATGTCAATATCCTGTTAAGTAACTCGTGTTATTTCAAAAAAACTTAAGAAAATTGGGAGAATTTTCTTGCATTTGAGTGCATATGGTGTCATATTGTAACATATGAATGCAAAATATGGAGTTTTACGTTATGCAATTGATGTCAATAGAAGACCTTGCCGTTTACCTGGGTGATTCCAAGCGAACCATCTACAAGTACATAGCCACCGGTGACTGCCCGCCATACATGAGGATAAGCGCAAAGAACATTAAATTTGACAGGGCAGATGTAGATGCCTGGTTGGTTTCAAAAAAAGTTGACCCAAAAAAAGGAAAGGAATAAGAAATGATCAATCTATTAGCTGGAACCAGCGATAATTTTGACGTAACCAGTTTAGGCATGGTGATTGTGCTGATTGCTTACGTCTTCATTTTTGCGCTGATTATTATATGCCTGATTCGCCTTGCAAAATACTTAGGATATGCAAAAAATGAGCATAAGCTGATTCGCATGGAACTGGGAAAGCTCGCTGAAGAAGTACATCTCATCCGCGAGGACATAAAAGGAAGTAATCCCGGCTGATTAGATTCCTTACTACAGGTAAAGGAATAATGGCTAAATTCCGGGTTTACTTTATTGCCGTTACGATACGGTCGTTTCCGTGTGGGTCTTTTTCTACTGTTATTTTTTTGAAGGCGTTTGTGTTTTCCAGCAGTTCGGTTACGCCGGCGGCTTGTTTGTATCCTATCTCCAGCATTAACGCACCATCGTCTTTCAGGTGGTCGTTTGCCTGTTCTATTATCCTTTTGTAGATATCAAGTCCTTCTTCTCCTGCGTGGAGGGCTTTGTGTGGTTCGTAGTCTTTTACGTTTTTACCGAGTCCGGCCATCTCGGCTGTTGAGATGTAGGGCGGGTTGGAGATTATCAGGTCGAATCGTGTCTGGTCGAGTCCCTCTATGACCGGATCGAACAGGTCCCCGCACAGCAGGTGGATGTTTCCTGTCAGGTTGTGGTGGGCGACGTTTTCGGCAGCTACCGAAAGTGCCGCGTCGCAGATGTCAGTGGCAATTATTTTTATGTCGTCAACCCCTTTAGCTACCGCCGTCGCGATGCAGCCGGAACCCGTACACAGGTCGCATGCGTAGCGGGGGGCGGGGCGTTTTCTCAGAAACTCTATCGCTCTTTCGACGAGAAGCTCTGTCTCGGGGCGCGGGATCAGGCAGTCGGAGTTTACTTTTATCTCCAGCGAGTAAAATTCCTTACGGCCGACCAGGTAGGCGATAGGTTCGCTGGCGGCGGCTCGCTTGATGAGCTGGTGGAGTTTGTCGAGGGTTGGTTTATCGACGGCGCGGTTGAAGTGCATGTATAGTTCGATGCGCTTAAGATCCAGCGCATACGAAAGAATCATCTCGGCACTCAGCCGAGGTTCGTCTATTTCATTCGTCGTGAAATAGTCTGTCATCCAGTTCAGAAGTTTTTGTATTGTCCATGTCTCCATACGCCGGATTATAGACTATCGCCGCTGAGTTGTAAACAACGCATATATTTTGCAATAAAAAAAGCAGGTTAAGAATCCCTAAATTACCTATCTTCCGGAAAAGGTACCCGGTACCGTTAATTCCCCACTAAATCTCGCTGTTTGTGTTAACGCAGAATATCGCTATAATCCGAAGTATATATTATAAAAGATGGAATCCGCCTTCAGCGGACCTTTGTCGGAATTATTATTCATTCTAAACTGACCGATCTGTCAGTTTGAGCAAGGTAAGTCATGAAGAAATGCCCATTTTGTGCAGAGGAAATTCAGGATGATGCGATAAAGTGCCGCCATTGCGGTGAGTTTCTCGATGACTCTTACAAACCAAAGCCGAAGACAAAGTGGTATTATTCTACCACGGCTATTGTGATAGGCCTGGTTACCTTAGGTCCGCTTGCCTTACCTTTGGTCTGGAAAAATCCAAATTACAATGTCGTTACCAAGGTTATTATCACAATTATCGTTATTATTGCGACTATCTGGTTTTGCTATTTAATGGGAAACATGTATCAAGGGTTAATAACAGAGATAAACACTCTTGGTCTGTAATAGCGTAAGTGCAATTAAGATATTCCGGTTTCTTTAAGTCCTCTGCAATGAAAAAAGTCTGTTGCGTGCCAATAAATCGCCAAATTTGAGGATTTCTGCTATATCCCATTACTTCCAGAGGAAAACTTGCATTTTCGGGGCAAATTTGATATTCTATTAGAAAAGAAGCCCGGTTGATACGTAAACGTTACCTTCAGGCCGGGCCGACCAGGATCAATATTAGAAAGGAAATAGCGGTATGAAGCGATGTATATTTTTGTCTTTAGTTGTAATGTTGTTTTGTGTGATCGGTTGCAATGACGCTGAAAAGGGCGAGACTGCAAAAACTTTGGAAGCCTCAGAAACTCGACAGTACGAGGTGTTCGGTATGGACTGTCCCGGCTGCCACGGCGGTTTGGAAAAACTCGTTAAAAAGATTCCATCTGTTCAGGAAGCAAAGGCAAATTGGGTAAAAAAACAGCTGATCGTTACGCTGCACCCTGAAGCCAACGATGAGGATATTTATGACGCAATCAAACTGGCAAATTTTACAGTTGGCAAACGAATCAAATAGTATATAAGGAAGAGCTTAAAAATGAAAAAATTTTTACTGATTATTTTAGTGTGTGCGTCGTTGAATGCACTGATTTTAGAAAATGCAAATGCAGCCGGTATCAGCGTTGACGCCGGGCTTACACCGCCTCAGGACCGCTGGATCATACGAAATCAATTTCGATATATGCATCGCAAAGACGACCCGACAATGATGGATCGAAAAATGGATACCTACGCGTTTCCGCTTGTTATAGCGTATGGACTTCGCCCTAACCTGACATTAATGGCCAGGCAAAGGGTCAAGCACAGGAAAATGTCTATGGCCGGTTCTATCAGCAGAGATACCGGGTTGGACGATTTATTTCTACTTGCCAAGTATAAGCTGTATCGAAAAAACACGCGTGACTATACATTCGGTGTCGCTACGACTCTCGGGATGGAGTTTCCGACGGGGGATGATGATTTCGGTTCGGAGACATGGGATTTAAAACCCGGGATATTTACGTCATGGCGAAGCGGCCCCTGGGCGGCAGATTTCAGCACGGCATATCAATGGAACGGTTTTGCCGATAAAGGCAAAGACGGTCTGAACCCCGGCAATGAGTTAATGGTGGATTTGGCGTTTGCTCACCAGTTCAGCATCGGCGGAAGGGCGGATATGTCGCTGTCGCCCGTGCTGGAATTTAACTATAAGCATCTTCTGTCTGACCGATTGAGTGGACAAAATGTTTCTAATACCGGAGAATCCCTTTTCTTTGTTTCACCCGGGCTTAAGTTTACAAAGTCGTCATTTATTATGGAAGTCTTATTACAGTTTCCGGTTTGGCAGCAGCAGCAGGGTTCTCAACTCAGACAGGGAACAAGATTAATCGTTGGAACCAGGTTTATGTTTTAAAACAGCAGCCAGAGGGATCTTATTGAAACGATAAAAAGTAAATTTAAGAAGCTTTGGAAATACTATATACTGCAAAGTTTGCTGGCAGGCTTTGTGTTATTTGTTCTCGTATTGATTCTTGGCAAAGAAAGGATGCTTGTCATCAGTGCGATGGGCTCTACCGCCTTTATCGTATTCGCAATGCCCAGGGCCGCCTCTGCACAAACAAGAAATGTAATTGGCGGCCACCTCGTTGGCCTGGCTTGCGGCATGATATTCTTTTATACAAGTCTGCCGTATTTTGTTGAATACCCGCTGACAATTGTATTAGTGATTTTCCTCATGGTCGCTTTAGACGTTGAACACCCTCCAGCTGCGGGCACTGCTTTGGCGGTGCTGACAAACGAGGTCACACCCAACGTTTTCGTCACAATAATGATAACAGCAGTAGTCCTGTCTCAGTGCCGTTATTTTGTCAGAAAATACCTAAAAGACCTGGTGTAAGCCAGAGGTAAGCTATTCATTTTTTCTGGATATTCGATATTCCTTGTTCGCTATTGGATATTCGCTTTTTCATTCGATATTCCTTGTTCGCTATTGGATATTCGCTTTTTCATTCGATATTCGATATTCCTTGTTCGCTATTGGATATTCGCTTTTTCATTCGCTATTCGATATTCCGTGTTCGCTATTGGATATTCGCCTTTTCATTCGCTATTCGATATTCCGTGTTCGCTATTGGATATTCGCTTTTTCATTCGCTATTCGATATTCCGTGTTCGCTATTGGATATTCGCTTTTTCATTCATCGTTCAATTTTAATCTTTACGACCCTGCCTTTCATTTTTCTTTTTACCGAAATACGCAATTCCTGCTGATCCTTGATCAGCTTCTCAAAATCTTCGACATTTTTTACCACAGTACCGTTGATCTGGGTAACTATCTCATAAGGTTTGATTCCAGAGACAGCCGCCTTTTTGCCCGGGTCAATCTTCGATACTATTACGCCCGGATCGTCCGGCATCTTCTGGAAATAACGGCGAACCTCATAGGTCATATTTCGGACGGTAAGACCAAGGTCGGCTGACTTATAATGTTTAGCCGAATCGTAATGGGCGGGGCTCTCGACTACTGTAAACTCCTTATTGAATGCTTTGCCGTTGTTGGAAAACTCTGCGACAAACTTCTTGCCAAATCCGATGTCTGTTAATGCCCGGATAAAAGTGTTCTCCATTGTACCCCAGGGACGCGGAATATTATCCAGGTATTCAGCCGGAATCATCTCAAGCTGATCCCATGGAAACTCACCCATAAAACCCATATCGTCACGAACATTAACTTCGATTGGCTTTTTCCTGCCTTCGACATTAAGTCGCAGGATCACCATACCAGGCTCAATGCCCGCCTTCGATGCCGGCGAGTCTGCATATACATACGAAACCAAACCGCCCGTCTGACCGTCCTTGGTCTGCTCCGAAACATTATTCATACGAGCCAGCTCCTTGCTAAGCGCCTGGATCTCGATACCAAGCCACGCAAGCCGGCTCTCCTCTTCCTTGCTAAGCGGAACATTACTCTTGTCGACATTCTTAGCCAAATCACCAAGAACCCCGCCAATATAAGCTACCGAAGTCAAAGGCTTGTCAGAATCCCCGTACCACATATCTTCCTGGACCTTAACCCGCCTGGCAATGGGAATTGCAACCAACTCGCCATTTTCATCAAACAGGAAACGGTTGCTCCGTTCTTCGAATCCTTCCGGAACTTGCGGGTAAACCTGGTTGCGCCAACCGGTTGCATAACCGGTGATACGACCGCGCTTATAATACGCAATACGTTTGTTGCCTCGAACTTTTATCGAAACATTTCCAAGCATAGACTTGCGGTACTTCAGCACATCCTTTTCGGCAAACTTTACCGCTGCGTCCAGCTCCTTTTCAAGTTCGACAACTAACGCGCCATAATCGCTAAGTGTCCCGACAAACTTCGCCTTGATCGCCGCGCCGGTTTCTGTATACAAAGTAATACGCTCAACACGAGCGGTAACCTTCTGTGTCATATTCGCAAGAACCAATGCCTGCTTTTTTCCGGTAATAACCGCGAGCGTATCCAGCTCGGTCTTATTGGCGCCGTCCTCGTCATCGTCAAAATAACGACTCCTCCCCGAACCGCCCTTCTTAGGACTGCGAAGTTTTATCTTTACACGCAGAATACTCTTATCGGCAACAGCCTGAATCTTGGCGCAAAAAGCCTTCATCTGATCGACAGACATAACCTCACTGTCTTTGATCGGACCCTTCCACGACCCGTCAAGCGGCAGTTCACTGCTCAGGATCAAACCGACCGCAACGCCGTTTTTTGTAACAGCGATCCCATCGATGCCTGGATAAAGAAAACTTTGCCCAACCTCGTTGACCGTGATCTTACCGGCCGTAGGACTTATCGAACTGGACCACGTACCGTTAAGTTTGTCATGCGATATAATATAGTAAGGCCCCTTCTTGCTCGCATCCAAGACCAGTGGCTTTACACCGGCAAGCGGCGCGGCAAGTTCGAGTACCATCGAAAACGAATCTTTAATATAACTCTTAACCTTCGCATCTACGACCGAGTCCTTAAACCGTACCTGGATCTTTTCCAGAAAACGCGGATGAACCATAACGTCAACGACCTGCACAAGATTCGTACCGATCATAAAGCCCGGCACCTCAACAGGCCGTTCCTCTTCGATAACCCCCTCACCAATATCGACAGGATGATATTGCCCGCAGCCGGGACACAACCGCGCAGCCCCTTCGATCGAAGGAGTCTCACCCTTGTCTGTCTTTAGATGATACTCAACCTTAACCTGTGAATCTGAAACGGACCTAATAAGATCAAGCTTCTCAGAAACCGTCAATGGAGCCTTAGCCTTATCGGCGCAAAACCCCAACCCGCAAAAAACAAAACAAACAACAAACGCCGCCAACAAAACTTTCTTAATAAACATAACCATCTCCTAAAAAAAATTAAAATAGCCTCGGCCGCAAGGCCGTATCCTTTTAATTATAAATTATAAATTTCTAACTGGCCGAAAGGCCGGTTAGAGCTCTACTGCTGTTCGTAATCGCGACCAAAATCAAGTACCACCTGCCGAAGCAGCCCGCCCCGAAGAACATTAAACAAAATTCGTGACTTGTTTTTAATATTGGCCAAAGCTTCCTTATGCAATTTCTTAACATCGTCCAGTGTAGAAACTTTCTTGCCGTCGATTGACAGGATGATATCGTTTCTCCTCAGCTCGCTGGCCTGGGAGTTGCCCGGATACTTGATACCGAAGATAAACACACCCTTGGGCCTGTGGAAGTAAAGATTCGGATTTTCAAATCGGTTGATCGCCTTAACCGTCATATCCCATCGCGGACAGTCCTGCTCCTTGCCCTGAACCTCGCCTTTTCCGGTCGGCATAAGCGTAACCTTCATCTCTTTGCCATTTCTGATCAGGCTAACCTCTACGGGTTTAAGCTTTTCAAGCATGCCAAGCCTCCGACGAAGCGCCGGCAGCGATTCCGATGTCAATGCATAAACAGCTTTTCCATCCAGCGCCATAATCCTGTCCCTGGCCATTATCCCCGCCGACCGTGCCGGACTCTGCGGATCGGTCTCTGCGATAATAACACCCTGCTTGCCATGGAAATATGTATCGCGTTCAAAATCACGTAAAGGCTGAAGCTGAAGCCCGCACCATGACCAGTTAACCTTTCCGTCTTTTCGAAGCTGCGATATTATATATTTAAACGTATCGCTCGGAACCGAAAAACCCATATCCCCGCCGAACATAACACCGAGCGTATTGATGCCAATAACCTCACCTGCCGTATTGACCAGCGGTCCGCCGCTGTTGCCGGGACTGATCGCAGCATCGGTCTGGAGCCACAAACTGTACTGGCTTTGCTTGGGAAGATAACGGTTAGTACAGGAAATTATACCGATAGAAACAGAACGGTTAAGACCAAGCGGAGCACCCATCGCCATTACAAAATCACCCTCTTTAAGTTCGCCCGATTTACCGATAGCCGCGAACGGCACCTTCTCGTCTTTTTTCATCTTTAGTTTCAGAAGTGCAAGATCGGTATCTTTGTCCGTACCTGTTATCGTCGCATGCATCGCCCGTCCGTCGTACAGCAGACATCGAACTTCGATAGCTTTATCGACAACATGCCAGTTAGTCAGAACTTCACCATCGGCGGAAATGATCACACCGCTGCCGGCAACTTCTCGCGACTGTTTCTTTCCCTCTTCGTGACCCTGGCGGATGCACTTGATGTATACCACCGTGGGGAAAACCTTGTCCTTGGCCGCAGATATAACACTGCGAAAATCCGGAACCTGAAGAACACTCTCAGATGCCCCAGCCGCAGGTGCGATGTGAAAAGTTGATACAAAAAGGATTGATACGATCACTAAAAAAGAAATAGACGACTTAAACATAAAAGCAATTCCTGAAAATAATAAGGTTAACTGCTAAATAACAGGTGTCGCAATAAACGAACCTCCACAACCAATTCAAACTAAGCAATAACAAAAATTGATTAAAAATGATCAGATATTAATAATAACAAAAAGATAAATGTTAATTAAAGGCTCCGGGAGCCTTTTCCGGGGGTTTAGGTAAAATAGCTCGCTGCAATCCTTCCCATTTCATTAA
>VRUI01000059.1 GCA_019456225.1 Planctomycetota bacterium
AGAAAGCGAAAATTCCACTGTTTAAGGAATACAGCCCTGACAAATTGGTTTGCCAATGGTATGAGCGAGCACGACGTAATGACGTTGGCCGGACACTCAAGTTTTTCCACTACACACGAATTTTACCTTGCTGTAGCGGATGATCTGGTAGACCGTGCAAGGAAAGCTGCTGAAGCATCATTAAACCCCGATTTGTTGCGCGCCTGTTGCGCGGCCCAGTTTGAACCAGACACAAAAAAAGCTGGCAATCGTAAATGACTGTCAGTTAAGCACTTATGTAATGGGCAGGGGCGGATTTGAACCGCCGACACACGGATTTTCAGTCCGTTGCTCTACCAGCTGAGCTACCTGCCCGGATCTCAAAGCAATTCTTTTAAGATTCGATAAAATACATAATCCAACCAAGGATTGCAAGAGGATAAAGCAAAAAATCCATTTTTTTATCAATTTCTTGCAATTTTCTGCCTGAAATCCTACATAACACAAAAACTCTATGTTTTCGGGATCGAGATATAAAACTTACTGCCCTGCCCGGGCGTCGATTCAACGCCAATTCTCCCACCGCCGGCCTCTACTATTCTCTTAACAATGGCAAGCCCGACACCCTTACCGCTGCCAGGTGCCCCATGCACACGCCCAAACATCGTAAACACTTCCTCCATATCCGCATCAGTGATCCCGACACCATTATCCTCAACACAATAAACGCATTCAGCCTCTTCCTCCCACCCGCTGACACTAACAACTCCCTCTCTGGCAGGGTCAAGGTAAGTCACCGCGTTATCGATCAAGTGATAGACAAACTGCTCCATCCGCCACCGATCAGCATGGCACGAAGGCATCTGGCCGACTTCAATATCAACGCCGCACTCTTCAAAACTAAATCCATTCGATTTGATGACGCCGGCAACAAGTAAATTCATATTGATATCCTCAGGCTCAACCTCTCTTTCCTCAAGCCGCGCCATCTGCGTAACCCCGTCAACAAGCATGTTCACCCGCGAAACATTAGAACGCATCTCGTCAAGGATCGCGTTGACCTCATCGAGATCGGCGTCCGGCGCCTTGCCGCTTATTCTGGCAATGGCATGATCGATCTCACTGCAATAACGATCTACATTTTCAAGCGGTCTGCCCATATCCTGTGTCGTAATCTGCAGCAAACTCTTTAACTGCTGCTTCTTATCGGCAAGTGCATTCCCGATAGCTTCAAGCTCAACCTCCAAATCACGTTTACTCGACAAGTCCACCAGCACACCAAGGATCTCAGTAACCGTCCCATCGTCGGCTCTGCCAACAACAGCCTCGCGGCACTGCATAACCCGCCACTGCCCGTCAGCAGCTCTAAGCCGGAACTCGTACTCCTTGACGCCTTCGAAATTAACCCTCTCGTCGCTCTCCATAAACTCGCCAAGACGCACAAAGTCATCGGCATGCATCAAGTTGGAATAATCGTCTCCAAACTCACGGATTTCCCGATCATCGTACCCAAGCGCCTCGCCGATATGATGGCCCGAATAAGTATATGCCTTCGAAGCAGCATCATAAAAATAAAGTGTAAACGCAGCCGCAGCGCTGAGCCTCTCCATCAAATATCTGCTATCTTCGACCGCTTCCTGCAAGCCGGCACTCTTTAGCCGTTCAGTTTCGATATCATCGTCGGCCCGCTCAAGCAGCCGCTTATGCTCTTCAATATTATCATACAAAGCGTCCCTCTCCCTGGAAAACTCCCTCTCGGCCTTATCCATATCCCGCCTGCCAAGCGAATGATCTTTTTTAACGCTCTTAAGCTCTTCCTGACGCTCTCTGCATATTTTATCAAGAGCCTCTTTTTCCTTCCGCAGTTTCTCCTGAGCTTTCTCATGTTCGGCCAGCTGCGCCTCAAACTTTGCCTTATCTTTCTTTGACGAATCCTTATCATATTTGATTTTCTTTTCAAACTCGCCACGCTCTTTCCTGAACGCATCATCGGCCTTCTTGAACTCCAGAATCTGGACGCTAAGCTCTTTCTGCACCTCCAGCAAACGCGCGTCCTTCTCGTCTATAGCCTCTTGCAGCTTGACACGGACCGCTTCATTATCGGCAAACTCCTTTTTGAGCCTTGCAAGATCGGCTTGCTTATCCTTAATCGTCCTTTGCAGATCAACCGACTCACTGTCTTTATCTTTTTCAAACAGATCATACTGCTCGTTTCTCTCGGAGAGCTCGTTACGCAACTGCGCCAGTTCCTTATCCCGTTCATTGACCATAGCCTCGAAACGCTTGCCATCAGCTCTGGACTGCTTTGAAGCCTCCTTATGCGATTTAACTTCCTTGTCTCGCTCATCGGTAAGCTTCTTCAACTCATCCTGCATCGCGATTGCCTTAAGCTCGGCCTGGCGAACCGCCGTAACATCGCTTATCGTACCTGAATACCCCTTCACATCGCCGTTTTCATCGACGACCGACTTGCCCCTCTTACAGACGACCCGCCTGCTTTGGTCAGGACAAACAACACAAAACTCGATCTCAAAATCATCGCCGTTTTCTTTCAGCTTCTTCTTACATTGTTTAACAAACTTCTGGTCAGCAGGATCTATCATTTCAAAAAATTCACTGTAAGGAATCCCTGCTTCTGTCACTTCCATCCCAAACATCTCGAATAGTTCATCCGACCAGTTGTAATTGCTGAATCCCTTATCGATCTCCCAGAATCCGATCGTCCCGCCCTGACGAGCAGCGGCAAGCATTCCCGAAGTTTCACTCAGCGTCTCTGCGACCAGCTTATGCTCATTGGTCAGCTTTGTCAATTCGCCGCCAAGCCGCCCAAGCTCTGCCGTATCTTCGGCAACCTTCTTTTCAAGTTCCTCTCGTTTAGCCGTATACTCTTTTTGGAGCTTATCGTACTCACCCCTCTGATCGATAAACTCGCCTTTGATCTTCTCGAGTTTTTTCTCCATCGACTTGACTTTTCTATCCAGCCCGTCTCTCTGTTTCTTCAATTCCTTCTCGACCCTTTTGCTTTCTTTCTTATGTTTTTTGAGTTCCTCGCTCATATCCTTGATCTTGGCGCCCCTATCGCCGTTCAGCTTACCAAGCGTCTCAATCTGACTCTCATAGTCCTCTGCATCGCCTGCGGCTTTCGCCTCGGCATCGGCCAGCTTGCCCATAAACATCCCGACAGCCGCCGTCTTTCCTTCCAATCTCGCCCCGATCAACTGCTTTTCCATAGCATGATCTTCACCGGCAATAACCTTCTCAGCGTTAAGCCCTTCAATTTCTTTACCCGCCGCTTTGATAGCCGCTTCCTTTTCCTCGACGATTTTTTCAAGGGCGGCGACCTGTTCCTGAAGTTCTTCTACCCTGCCGTCAAATACATTCTTCGATTCTTCGCCCTCGCGACCGACCCTGGCAAGCTCTGATTCTACATTTCCGATCTCTTCAAGATATCCGGCAATTTCCACTTCCAGCGAATCCTTCTCCGCCAGCAATTCATCCAAAGCTGCTTTGCCCTCATCCTTAACCTTTTGAAGTTCTTCGCCGGCCACTATAAGCGACTCCTGCGCTTCCTCCTGAGCCTTTTTCAATTCTTCATTAACAGCCTGCAACGCCGCTTCGCCGTCAGCCTGAACCTTCTTCAGTTTCGCTTCAGATGCCTGTGCTGCCTCATCTAATGCCTGCTCGCCATCGGCCCGCACGTTTTTCAATTCTTCATATGCCGCCCGCAATGCCTCTGCCGACTCACCTTCGACTTGTCTAAGCTTCTCGTCGGCTGCGCGCTGTGCTTCTCCGCTTTCGGATTGCACCTTCCTGAGTTCTTCATTTATCGCATCTATAGCCGTCTGCCTCTCACCAAGAACACTCTCGAGCCTTGCGATCTTAACTTCATACTCCTTGCCCGCTTCCAAAGCCTCAAGCCCGCTCTGCGACAACTGTCCCCGGGCCTTTTCAATTTCGACAAGCCCTTCAGCGATCCTCTCTTCAAGCGACTCTTTCTCTTTCTGCCACTTCTCGGCGCTTTGCCGCCCTGCCTCTTTCACCCCTTCAAGCTCTCCCTTAACCGTCACAAGTTCGCCGCGTACAGTTTCGAGTTCACCGCATGCTGTATCAAGCTCTGTGCGTTTCGTTTCCAACTCGCCACTGGTAATTTCCAGTTTGCTGTTGGTTTTTTCAAGCTCTTGCTTAACTGCTTCCAGGCCTGTGCATACAGTTTCAAACTCGCTCTTTGTTTTTTTCAGTTCGCCCTTCGATTCTTCAAGCTCCTGATCCTTTGCTTCAAGTTCCTGATCCTTTGCTTCGATTTCCTGATCCTTAGCCTCGACCTCCTGAACCTTCACATCGATCTCCAGGTTCTTTACTTCAAGCTCCTGCCCCTTCGCCTCAAGCTCTTTGTCCTTTGTTTCGATTATGGCGTTTGCATCTGCAATCGCAGCTGCGGTTTCAGCCTCAGCCCTCTTCAATTCTTCATCGGCTTTAAGTATCGCGGCTTCCTTTTCGTCTATAGCCTCTTTAAGTTCACCGATCCTGTCCTCAAAAACCCTCACAGTTTCCTCGCTGCCAGTAACCTGCTCGAACAACTGAGCCTTAATCCTGTCAATCTCTTCAATATGTCCGGCAATTTCCCCGGTAAGCGTTGTCTTTTCAGTTTCGAGCTTTTCTGCCGTCTCTTTGGCTTCTGTGCGGACTGCTTCTAATTCCGCGCTAGCGGCCTCTATCGCGGCCTTACCATCTTCCCGGGCTTTCTTTAAACTCTCTCCAAGTTCATCCAGACGCCCCTCAGCCTCTCTCAAGCTCTCATTAGCACTCTCGATATAGGCCTCTTTACCGTTTACGCTCTCTTGAAGCTCTGCAATCCTGCCGCTGGATACCTCAGCCGCATTCGCCGCTGCCTCCTTAACATCGCCAAGCTCAGCTTTGGTCTTGTCAACCGCATCCGAAAATTCTTCCACCTTCGTCTCAAGCACATCCCGTTCAATGAGCAGTCGTTCTTCTCTGTCTTTGCTTTCAACATCAAGTTTTGCCAGTTCACCGTTAAGTGCCGCAAGTTCACTGATCTTATCTTCGACCTTGCATTCAAGCTCTTTGATCTTAGCAACAAATATACTCTCCGACTTCGCCCCTTCCCCCTTAGCCTCGGCAAGTTTAAGACTCAGTCCATTGATTCTTTCTTTAGTCTCAGCAAGTTCAAGGCTCAGCCCGTCGATCTTTTCATTTGCCTCGGAAATCTCTGCCTTCAGGCCCTCATTCTGCGTATTAGCCCCGGAAAGCTTATCATTTAATTCATCAACCTTTTCATTTGCCGCCGCTGCCTCTGCGTTTAACCCCTCACACTTTTCATCTGATTCAGTAAGTTTCTCGTTTAACCCGCTAATCTTTTCATTGGCCTCGGCCGCCTCTAAATCTTTCTCAGCCAGTTCTTTTTCGTATTCCTCGCCCTTGGCGGCCAGTTCTTTTTCATGTTGCGCCGCTTCGGACCTCGACTGTTTTTCGATCTCTCTTCGCTTATTCTCAAGCTCGGCGATCTGAGACCTGAGAGTTTTCTCACAATCTTCCTGATCCGATTGTGTCTCGGCCAATTCGCCCTTGACCCTGTCAAGGGCGACGTTAACCCTTACAAACTCAGCATTTTTCTGCGTCAACTGCGTCTCTACTTCTTCAACCTTCGCTGTCGCGGCATCGGCAGCCTGATCACTGTCGACCATCACCGCGGCAAGTTCCCGGCGAACCTTGGCAAGCTCATCGGTAAGCTCTTCAACTTTAGCTTCAAAGACACCCCGTTCTCTTATCAGCCCTTCTTCGGTTTCCTTGCCGGCCGCTTTGATCTCTGCAAACTCTTTCGTCACCCTCGACAACTCATCGCTTTTGCCTGCAATGATCTCGTTAAGCTCGCTAACCTTATCTTCCGAAATCTTCGCGGCTTTTTCACCGGCCTCCTGAATTTCCAAAAGCTCGGCTCTAACACTTTCAAGCTCAGCCTTTGCACCGGCATTTTCCCGGGTCGCCGCGGTTGCTTTTTCTTCGGCTTGCCCGGCTTCTTCGTTAGCGATCACAAGTTTCATATTAACGTCGGTAAGCTCTCTGTCAATTTTTTCGAACTTTTCATTAAAACCTGCAAGCTCGGCACCGGCCTTGCTGACCTTCTCCTCTGAATCTTCAAGCTCTTCGTCTTTTTTCTTTATACTTCCCTCAAGCTCTTCGATCTTAGCAGCAAATATTCTCTCAACTCTTTCAGAATCTTCCTTCGCCCCAGAAAGTTCCCCCCGCATCTTCCACAGCTCATCGCTAACCGTAACGGCTTCAGAATCCTTTTCCTCTGCAAACCGCTCCAACTCGTCAACTCTTTCTCTACTGCCAGCCGCTTCCTGCTGAGCTAATAAAATATCCTTTTTCGCATCCTTTAGTTTCTCGGCAATCTCGGCAACCTTATCGTCAAGAACATCCCGTTCCTTACGCAATCCCTCCTCTGTTTGCTTGCTCTCTTTGCTCGCGGCCTTTAGGCCCTCAAGCTGATCGGCGGCTTTCAAAAGCTCCGAACTCTTCTCGGCAACCGTCGCCTTAAGATCGGCGACCCGGCTCTCAGAATCCTTCGTATCCGCCTGGGATTTTGCTTTACTCTCGGAAAGCTCCAGCCGCAATCCCGCAAGTTCCTCTTTAACCGCGTCAAGCTCTTGTGCCTTAGACTTTATATCCCCTTCAACCTCGACGATCTTACTGTCGAATAATTTTTCTATAAGCTGATTTTCCGCTCTCGCCTCCGAAAGCTCGGCGCCAAGCTTTTCGGCCTCTGCGATTCGCCCTTTAAGCTCCGCCTCAAGAGCATCCTTATCTCTGCTCAATTGCCCCTGCAGAACCTTGATCTCCTCGCCAAACCTCTTATGCTCGTCATTAACCCGCTGAAGCTCTGCGCCTGTAAAATCAACAATACTGTTAAGCTCATCGATCCGGTCTTTTGATACCTTTTCAGCTTTTTCAGCTTCTGCCCGCACCGCCGAAAGCTCATCTTTTACCTTCGCAGCTTCATTGTCAAACGCCTCAGCCTCACCCTTAACCGTTTCAAGTTCGCCTGCAAGTTCCTCGACCCGCGCCTTAAGCGAGTCTCTTTCCTTCGCCGCCTCACTATCCAACTGGTCGTTTCTGGCCATGACGCCTGCAAGCTCATCATTTGCCTTGCCAAGTTCATCGCTGACTTTTCCCAGCGATTCCTTAGCTTTTGCAAGCTCGGCGGCCTTATCGGCGGCAAGTCTTTCAAGTTCTTCTATCTTCGCCGCAAAAACATTCTCGGCCTGTTCTGTAAAACCGTTAGCCCTGGTTAGCTCATCGCGTAATTTCCTGATTCGTTCGTCGGATTCGCCAAGCAGCCTTTTATTATCTTCAAGTTTCCCCTCAAGCTCGGCGATCCGATTTACACACACCTCTTGCGTCGTCTCTGCCGCGTCCCTCGACTCGGCAAGCTCAGAGTCGATCTTCTCTCGCTCAGTCTTAGCCTTGGCGACCAGGCTGTCTCTGTCCTTTATCTCGAACTCAAGAGATTCGATAACTCCTTCGCAGCGCTCGATCTCCTGCCTCGCTGACGTGACATCGGCTTTTGCTTTTTCCACTTCACCGGCAAGTTCGGCTAGTTTAGTATCAAACTTATCCCTCTCCAGCTTCAACCCCTTTTCATTAGTTTTGCTGGCACTTTTTTGACGCGTAAGCCGGTCGTTAACATTACCAAGCTCCGACTCAATACTGCCGATCACATCGTCACGGTCGGCGACCTCGGCTCTAAGCCGTTTTTCCATTTCCTCGGCCAATGACTTCGCGTCGGCAAGTTCGCATTTAACCTGCTCCATCTCGGCAGAATGCCCGTCAGCCCTTGCCGCCGACTCTTCCCTGCTGCTGTCAAGCTCTTCTTCGGTTTTCTTATTTACCGCCTTCTGTTTTTCAACCTCCCCATTTGTCTGCGCAAGCTCATCGCTTTTAGCCCGGATCGCTTCTTGATATTCTTTTTGAACTCTGGCAACCTCGTTTTGATGCCCCTTAACCGCCTCGGCATTTTCAGCTTCTACCTGCGAAATCCTCTCACGTATCTCTTCAAGCTCACCGTCCCTTGTCCGCAGCGATTCTTCAAGCCCGGCCCGTTCGTTGTCAATCTGATGACTTTTTTCTACGGCCTTTTCGATCTCGCCGGTCAGATCCCTCTTAACTCTTTCCAACTCATCGCCTCTGTCTTTAGCGGCACTTTCAAGACTTTCTATACGCGATTGAAAATCCCTCTCGACCTCTTCGTTCTTAGCGACACACTCGGAAAACTCCTCACGCATCCTGTCAATATCGGCTTGCTTGTCCTTGATCTCGGCTAATAGCAATTCGCGCTGCTCGGCAAACTGCCGGGTGGATTTTTCAGATTCCGAACTAATTTCATTAATCTTGCCAAGCCCGGCGGCCTTGTCATCAGCTAAGGTTTTGAGCTTCTCTGTAAGTTCCTGCCGATAAACCTCAAATTTCTCATCCCTCTTGCGACCCTCTTCCTCGTCCACTTTGGCCTTCTGTCCAAGCAGAACGATCTCAGCTTTGTCAATACAGGACAGTTCGGCAAACTTATCCCTTTCATCGCGTATATCGCGAAACTTATCAAGACTGTCGGATTGCTGCCATCGAAGTTCCTCCATAGCCTTTTCAAGTTCCCCCTGCCGGCGCGCAAGTTCGGCCCCGGCCTTGATCCGGTACTCCTGAAATTGACGCGTTATATTTGCAATATCGGATGCATTCCCTGCAGAATCCGGATGGGACTCAAAAGACTTATCCATTCTTCGTCTCTCCGCAAAACTAAAGACTATAGACTAACGACTAAAAACTAACGACTAGTAATCCCCAGTAACTTAAAAGAATCCCGAAAAACTGCGTAAAATTACCGCAGTTATCCAGAGAATCCTTGTGAAAATCCTTTATCACACGCTCCAGGCAAAAAAACAAATAAATTTCAACCTTAAAATTGCTCGAAAACCGGTCCTCCTGACCATATAAAACAAGCGTATACATACTAATAGAAATTCCGCAAAATACAAGAAAAAAAACAGAAATCACCCTGCCGCCTCTGACATTATTTGGAAATGAATAATTCAGCGATATCACTACCCGCTTTAACCTCAAGTCCGCCATTCTGCCCCTTGAGCAACGAGCCAAGACCGAATTCGCATTGAAATACCAATAATTTCCCCCGAAATCACATTTTTTATGCATTTTGGGCTGTTTTTTTATAAAAATGCAATAAAATGGCAGCAATTTGCGTTAAGTATTCCAGTTGGTATATAAAAAGGCTAGATTTATATGCAACAATGACGATTTTAAATTTCTGTTATTCGGATATCTATGACACTGGACTTTCATTTGGGTTTATTGTATACTAAGTTCTTTCGTACAAATTCGATATTTAGACACATAATAAGTTATAAGGAGTTTTGTAATGCTAAAGGGTACCAGATTTGTATGGCAGGTTTCGTTTGCGGCCGCTCTGATTTTCGTTTTCTCGGCAGGTGTTTTTGCCGGCACCGGAAAGTATCTCTCTCCTCTGTCTGTAATTTCCTCGGCCGATGGAGGAATGCTCTACGTTGCCGAAACGACCGGTGAAAAAGTTTCCTTTGTAAACGCCGCCACTGAAAAGGTTGAAAAGACGGTTGCTGTTTCCGGCCCCGTCAGCGGAATCGCCCTGTCTCCTGACGGCGAAAAACTTTATGTCACCGCCGGAGTTTATGATGGCTTTGTTTCGGTCATCGATATTAAAACCGCCCGCGTAATCGACACTATCAAAGTCGGCCACAGCCCGTTGGCCCCAGTCCCGAGCCCCGACGGCAAGGTTCTTTATCTTTGCAGGCGATTCCATGACACCATCCTTGCCATTGATCTTTCGACAAAAAAGACAATCGCAGAAGTCCCCGTAATTCGCGAACCTGTTTCCGCCGATATTACTCAGGACGGCAAAAAACTTCTTGTTGCCAATTTCCTGCCTGCCGGTCGTGTTGACGGAGATTTCGCCGCGGCAGCTGTTTCCATCATAGACACCGCCGCCAATAAAGTTATCGAGACTGTCACCTTTCCCAACGGCTCTATCGATCTGCGGGGACTGACCCTTTCGCCGGACGACAAGTATGCGTATATTTCGCACATCCTTGCCAGGTACCAGCTCCCTACCACCCAGCTCGAACGTGGATGGATGAATACCAACGCGATGACCATCATAGACGTCTCCGCAAACAAAATGCTTACCACAGTTCTTCTCGACGATGTCGACCTTGGCGCCGCAAACCCATGGGGACTCGACTGCACCGACGACGGCAAGTATATCTGTGTCGCTCATTCCGGAACACATGAGATCAGTGCCATAGACCGTATCGCAATGCACGCCAAGATCGACAAAGTTGCCAAAGGCGAAAAAGTATCCGATGTTTCTGCCTCGCTTGAAGATATCCCAAACGACCTTTCGTTTTTAGTTGGCCTCCGCCGCCGGATAAAGCTTACCGGCAACGGCCCGCGTAACTTAACAATGGTCGGCACAAAGGCATATATCGCCGAATACTTTTCCGACACGCTCGGAGTCGTAGATATAGATCCCGCCGTTCGCCCAAAAGCAAAGTCGATCAAACTTGGTCCCGATGTAGAAATGTCGATCGCACGCAAAGGCGAGATGTTCTTCTATGACGCTTCGCTTTGTTTCCAGAAATGGCAGAGTTGCGCAAGCTGTCACCCAGGCGACGCAAGACCCGACGCCCTCAACTGGGATCTGTTAAATGACGGCATGGGCAATCCCAAAAACACCAAGAGCCTGCTCCTGGCGCATAAGACCCCCCCTTCGATGATGTTAGGCGTTCGCGAATCTGCCGAAGTCGGCGTCCGTGCAGGTATCAGGTTTATACAGTTCGCGGTTCGCCCCGAAGCCGACGCCGTCGCCATCGACGAATATCTAAAGTCTCTAAAACCAATGCCAAGCCCGAAACTTGTAAAAAACCCCATAACAAAAAAACTGACTTTGAGCAAAGCAGCAGAAAATGGCAAAAAACTCTTCGAAAAAGCCGACTGCACAATGTGTCATTCGGGTCCATACCTGACCGACATGTCACTCTATAACATCGGCACCGGAAAGCCGCGGCAGGAAGGCGATGATCGTGAACCGGAAGACACATTCGATACACCAACCCTGATCGAAGTCTGGAGAACCGCACCGTATCTCCACGACGGACGTGCGGGAACAATGAAAGATGTAATTACAGAATTTAACAAAAAGGACAAGCACGGAATCACTTCGGACCTGACCAAAAAGCAGATCGATGATCTCGTCGAGTATATCCTTTCCCTTTAATTAAACGGCTTCGGCCGTTAGGCCGTTTCCAACCCTAATGACTAAAAACTAACGACTAACGACTCTCAAACTGACTAATCGGTCAGTTTGAGTAATAACATGGAGGCGGCTTAATTAAATTTTTTACAAATTTCAATTGGCCGCAAAATGGATATGAAATACAATTGCCATAGATTGTTATCATGTTCACTTGTTTGGCCCAGGCCTGGCTTGGTTAGAAAGGTATATTAAAAAATGCAGCAAAGTAGCAAAGAATCCGCTTCAGTGAAGATAGTATCAACTGACGGTATGGACGTGGCGTCTCTTTCCAGGGCATGCTGCAGCAAGCATTTCATCACCTCACATGCAAGCAGCGATCCTTTCGAGATGTTTGCCCGCCTCGGCGAATATGTCCGGGCCAATAAGGTCGCCATCTTCCAGCAGTATGTCTTCGGCGGATGTCAGCACTATGACTCCGGCATGAAAGCCATCGAAAAAGCCTGCGGCGAGATCAAATGGCCGATAACCTGGCTGCAGGGCGACGGCTGCAACGGCGAGGACCTGACCGCAACACAGGCATACGCCATAACCGGCGACTGCTATAAGCCAATCGTCTTTGAAGGAAAAGTAGCAGGTGCCGTCTACGAAGACGAACATGCCCGGTATTGTCTCATCGGTGACCTTCTTCCCGATGACGTTACAGTATCGAGAGAAAAGCAAACCCGCAATGTATTCGAGAAGATGAATCGTATACTTAAGACCGTCGGCATGGATTTCCTCAATGTCGTCCGTACCTGGATGTACCTTGAAAAGCTCCTCGAATGGTACGACGAGTTTAACACCGTCAGAACGACTTTCTTCGAGGAACTCGGAGTATTCGACAATCTCGTCCCGGCAAGCACAGGTATTGGCGTTGCCAACCCCGCGGGCGCCGCACTGGTAACCGATCTTTTCGCCGTAAAGCCAAAGACCGGCCATGTTAAGATCTCAGAGGTCGAATCTCCGCTGCAGTGCTCGGCGACCGATTACAGAAGTTCCTTCTCCAGGGCCATAGAAGTCGCACTCCCCGACCATCGTACGATATACGTTTCGGGAACTGCCAGCATAGAGCCAAGCGGAAAAACTATCCACATTGATGATGTCAAAAAGCAGATCGGCCTGACAATGGAAGTCGCCGAAGCGATCCTGAAAGGCCGAGACATGGGCTGGGAAGACACTGTACGGGCAATCGCATACTTCAAAGACATAAAAGATGTCCCCTTGTTCACAAAATACTGCAAAGACCGCAACCTCCCGAAGATGCCATTCGCCCTGTCACACTCAGACGTATGCAGAGACGACCTGCTCTTCGAAATAGAACTGGACGCAATAAAGAAGTCTAACCCAAACAGCGTCCATCCTGCCCGCAATATAAAGGCTTTACCTGTGTGCAAGCCCGCCAAACGCGCAATAAAAGATAAAACACTAGGCCAATAAGAAAAATTCCCATGGGCCTTTTTTTTCATTGCTCCCAACCCCAAGATAATCCTTGAATTATCGGTTTTACCGGTTATAATGTACCCGTTGATAATTTGTACACATTATTTCAAGGAGAAATACCATGGACCAGGACGATTTGAAACTTGAACCATTAGAGCCCTACGAGCCGGAAAATAATGCCGAGACCGACATCCCTGCCCCGCCTGAGGCAATAACGCTGGAAGAAAAACCGGAAAAAAAAACCAAGGTCCCCGCCGGTCCGGCCCATGTCCTTCCGGCAAAGCGTTATAAGCTCAAGTCATTATTAATGTTTATGGATTTAATAGCGATCGTCGTTTTCATATATTTCCTGATGATTCGAAGTATTTTGCGGGATATTAATGCCAAAACTTTTTCTTTTGGCTCTAACCAGATGTTCGCATTTTACTGTGTCGTAGCGATAACTTTGATAACTGTAGTTATTTTGTGCGTCTTTAAGCTGACCAAGAGTGCACAGACGCGGTTTGCCCGATCAAACGAAGTCCGCCAGAACCCCAATATCAAGGTCTGGCTGACAGGTTTCGACTGGGGCTGGCCGATCATGTTTTTACCGACGATGACCCTTATGTTCGCAGCCGGCATTATCGGTGTCATCCTCAACAAGGTAATGAGTTCATCGGGAAATCTGCCTGTCATTCAGAACGTCATCGGCGGCGTAGTCCTGGTAATAGCCACCCTTAACGCAGCCGTCGTCATCTTCAAGCTAAAGCCCGTCGTACTCGGTCTCCTAACCGGTTCGGTTTTCGTCATACTGCTGATAATGCTCCTGCATGGCCAGGAAACATTCCTCGGCTTCTTTGGGCTATTCAAACATGTTGGCATCAATATCGAACCGAAAGGCTATATCCTGCTAGCCTATGTATGGTCGGTCTTCCTCCGTATTATATGGATAAAGAGCCTGTTCTTTTACTGGGTATTTCTGCCGAACCGCCTCGAAATGCAGCACGGTTTATCCGAGTCAAACGATTCCATAGACCGCGACGACCTCCGTCACAAGATAGACACAGACGACGTAATCCTCCGCTGGTGGAATGTCGGAATTATCACATTCTACTTCCCGGAACTCGACCGTCTGCCGATAACAAACGTAGTATGGGGAATCAGAAAAAAAGCAGTATACGCAAACAGAATAGCATCAGTAAAAACAATGTCAGACTAACCGCCAAACTGCGGGCATCCTACCGTACTGTGGGCATCTTGCCCACAGTTAAATACCATCCTTGTGGGTGCCCAAAAAACGTAGGGTGGGCCGTGCCCACGCTGTTTAAGGATAACAATAGATGTCAGACAGCCTTGGAATCGTATTCTCAACCGAACACGGCCGAATGTGTCCCGACTGCGAAAAACCCGCCGACCAGTGCATCTGCTCGCAAAAAGCCCAGGTCTACACCGGCGACGGCATAGTCCGCGTATCCCGCCAAACAAAGGGCCGAAAGGGTAAAGGGGTTACGATAATCACCGGAGTCCCCCTCGTTGGCGATGATCTTAAAAAACTCGCCACCGAGCTAAAACAAAAATGCGGCTGCGGCGGAACAATAAAAAACTCCGCAATAGAGATACAGGGCGACAAAAGGGACACCGTAGTAGAGCAGCTAAAAAAGAAAGGCTACACAGCAAAACGCTCCGGCGGATAAAATCAATTCTTTTTATCTTCCACCACTTCAAGCTTTAAACTAAACTCCACCAGCAGACTTTGTTTTGGGTTTACCAGGAAATTCTTAACACAATACTTAAGATTCGAGCCATCCAATTTAATCTCGACAGAAGACCGCGCAGGAATCGTCAGTTTTTCGGGGCCATGCTTTCCTTTGCGTTCCATATTAAGGTCGATCAACGCACTGTTGGTAAGTTTGCATGTCAGGCTGCCATTTTCCAATTTGAAGTCCGAGACTTTTACAATCTGCTTGAACAGCCGGCTTAGGTATTCTTCTTTTCCGATTAGTTTATTCTTGTACCACACCGCGGTTCTGCCTGCATCAAGGGCCTGCCTTACAGACTCCTTTGTGCGTTCTTTCGCAAATACCAGTGTCAGCGACCGGTGTTTGTCAGGCGTATATTTATGGTCGATAGAAGGCGGATGTATATCCGAATTGCCAAGCATTGTAAGTTTTTTTTCAAGGCACCACTTATGTGCTAAAGGGTAGTAGCTCCCGCCGTTGGCTACTTCCATCCCATGCAGCCAGCCGTTTTTGTGCATCGTTGTCTGCAGGTCAGACCACATGCCTTTTTCTTTGCCCTGCCATGTATGGTGGTTCCAGAACACAAAGCCATTTTGCAGGTTCGCGTTTTCGATCTGGGTCAGAAAATTCGGGTCATCCAGCTGTATGACGTCGTTTATAAATATGGCATTGTAATGGCCAGGCGGGGTGTCGCGTGTGATCTCTGCGCCTTTAACGACAAGAACACTGCTTTTACGTGCTGCCGATTTGGCGATCTGATAAGAACGGTTCAGGTTTTTCGGCAGGTCATTTTTATGCGGAAGGTATTCAATATGATCGGTGATCGCTATCACATCAATGGATTCACGCTTGGCTTCATGCACACGAACCGAAGGCCAGACATGCCCGTCCGAAAAGACAGTATGAGTGTGGAAGTCACAGACGAAAGTTTGATAGCCCTCAATATTCGGGAAATACTTCCCACCAAAACTAAGGCCGACAAAACAAACAACCAAAACAAAACAAAGTGCAAATTTTGCAAAATTCATTTAATTACCCTTTCACTGAAATAAAAATTATATCATAATTCTGTTTGGGTTTCAAGACAAAACCGGAAAATACGGATTCGTTTATATCTGATTCCGACTTACTGATACATTTGTAAACTTGTGATGTATATGAGCTAATGTCCGGTTGGGCGGGAATGGGCGGGTTTGGGCGGGTAATCGTGGGTATTGGGGGCGTGTGGCGGGATTTTGGGGGTTTTTGGTTTTGGGGGTATCTTCTATTGATAAATGAGCCAGGCGGGCTTGTCGGCGAACGTGTGCCGCGCAAATGGGCCTTGGGCGGGGGATCTGTTTAAAAAGTGTTTAATCGTGTTTAACGGGGTTTAAAACGGGGATTAATTTGGGGGTCAATTTGGTGAAATTCGGGCTTCGGCGCGGACATTTTTTGCGGACATCGGACATTGGCGCGGACGTGGGTTTTTGGGGTAATTATAACTGCGCGCAAAAATAGCGACCGGTTTTCGGTGTTTTTTTCCGGAAACCTGCTGCTTTGGTCTTGTTTAAGACTAAATTTTTATACTATATATATACCCGCCTACCAGACTTTCGGCAGCGGGTGGTTTGCTATTATCAGTTCCGATCGGTCGCGGGCGGCGGGGGTCTTTACCCGGGCGACGGAATATTTTACTTTTACTTTCAGAAGCGGCAGTCCTTTGTATAGCTTTCGGATGTCCGGGTGATCGTTGATGGACAGCATGAACTTGCCCTTTATCTTTTTGAGCGTCTTTGCCAGGCGTTTGTGATCTTCGATGTCGAACGGTGTTTTATAGCCGTGGGTCTCCAGGTACGGCGGATCGCAATAAAATGCCGTGTGCTTGCGGTCGTAGCGGCGGATGCAGTCTTCGAAATCGAGATTCTCGACGAAAACGCCGTCGAGCCTTTTATGGCAGCGGGTTACCGCTGAAAACGCCAGGCGTGAGAACCTGGCCCTGCCGGTGGTTCCGTATCCGAAAGTGCATCCCGGATCGCCGCCCCTGCCGCCGAAAGCGGTTTTAAGGATAAACCATGTTCGGGCCGCCTTCTGGATGTCGGTGAGGCCGGGCTGGGCCTTGAAATCGCTGAAGATCTCCCTGCTGTGGAGGAGCAGCCTGATCTCGCGGAGGAATTCACGCCAATGGTACCTTACTACCCTGAAAAGGTTGGTCAGCTCTGAATTTACGTCGTTTATGACCTCGGTTTTCGACCTTTGCTTGGCAAAAAGCAGGTTTGCCGCTCCGGAGAATACCTCGACGTAACATTTGTGGTCGGGCAATAGTTGACATAACCGTTTTGCCATGTTAGACTTACCACCCATCCATGGGAAAAAGCTACTCATTTTAACAACCTTGTCTCTGGATCTTTGATTTACAACTTGAAAATGTCGACGCGATAAAATGTTTAGCAGTGGACGCTGCTATGCAGGCGGTTAGACTGGATCTTCCGCCCGCGTCGGCGATAGTTTAAATTTTAATAATTTAATGGTTTTGATGGAGGTATTATGATTTACAGTGAAACAGAAGCAGATCTTATAGTCTATCTTGGTGATTGTTATGAGCATAATTTGTCCCATGTGTCTTATACTAAAGTTCTTACTGAACTCAAAATCCAAAAGAAAGACCTAGATCATATTATTAAGGTTATCTGGGATAATAAAGACACGTTTCACATCGGGACTATTGGCAAGGAGCAAGAACATGCATTCATCCTTAATCCTAAAATAATTAAAAGAGCCCGGGAAATTCGTGCTGCACGAGAGTCAAAGCCGCTGCCTCCTGATCTTGTGGAGCGGATCATCAAGAAGGCCCGAAGCCATACAGTGACCGCGTGGGCAATCGTCATCTTCTATGCTATTGCGCCAGTCGCCGGCTTGATCATTAGTTTGGTCGCACTGTTTAAGGATTAGGCTGAATGAGCTTTGATATGACAAACTTAACAAGCAAAACTTTTTTTAATTGAGGATGGATCAATGAATGATAATATTCACGAGAAAACTGGACCAATGCTTCTTCTAGCTGGCCCTGGAACTGGAAAGACATATCGACTTGGTAAACGAATAAAGTATTTAACAGAAGAAAAAGGTGTTTCTCCTGAAGAAATTACAGTTATCACGTTTACTGCTGCTGCTGCAAAAAACATGCGTGAAAGAATCTCCGACGAAGACAAGCCTGAACTTTATATTGAACCATCTCAACAGCCTAAATCAATTCGAACAATGCATAGTTTAGGTTATTTGATATTGCGGGATGATGATTCAAAACTTGATTTCGAATGTCACAATGTCATTACAGACTCTAATCTACTAAAAATTCTTTATGGTGATGCCGCTCAAATTGCTGGTTATAAAAGAAAGCAAGGCGAAATGGCTATGCGGTGTCGCCAGTATGGAAATTGTAACCTTTCCGAAGACGTGAAGTGCAAAATATGCCAAAAATATCAACAGTTGCTACGTGCATGCTCCGCAATCGACCAAGATGATCAAATTCTTCTGGCTTGTGAAGTTCTCAAGGACAACCCTGAATTACTCTTGAAGTATCAATTGCAATGCAAACACCTCCTTATTGATGAATATCAAGATATTAACGCTGCACAGTTTGAGCTTATTAAATTACTTTCACAAAAACATCAAGAAGGACTTTTTGTCGTAGGAGATGACGACCAAAGTATTTATTCATGGAGAGGTGGTTCTCCAGAATTCATTCGTAAATTCGATAAGGATTTCGGAGACAATGCGAACATTGTGCCACTTAACGTTTCATGGCGTTGTCATAAACATATTCTGGAAGGGGCAACATGTGTTGTCTCTGGCTTCGATAATACTCGGTTTGAAAAAGGACCATTTACATATAAGGTTCCAGATGGATCAAAAATCCAAATTCATAATGTTGCAAGTGATGAAAGAGAAGCCGAGATAATAAAAGCAATAATTATGGAAGCACTTCCTTCTCGTGATGTTCTTATTCTAGTACGCACTAAGAATTATGCAAAAGCCCTCAGGAAGGTGCTGGTTGAATCAAGGATTCCTTTTTCTGCTTCAACAACTGCACCGGGTGAGGGTCTACCCGTCATGGCTACACTCGCAAAATGGCTAAGTAATCCAGCAGAGAGCCTGTTGTTTCGTCTATGTTTAGAAGAATTTTTAAACAATAACTCTTCAGTTCCTTCAAAGAAAGCATATAAACCAGTAAACAAGGAAAAGCGTAAAAAGATCTTTCAAAACATTAGCAAACTATGGGAACCTCTTATAGAAAAACAGAAGGATTCTCTTTGGGATTCATTGATGTCCAATGCTACTTATGATCCTATTCTTATGCAAGCCCTTGAGACATTTGAGGAAATTATAAAACTTAATCAAGGAAAAAATACGGCTCTATTTGCCAGCCATGTTTTTGAATCGCTAGGGATATGGAAGAATCCATCTGACCTATTGAAAGAATTTAATGCATGGGTACGATTCTATGAACAATTCTTACCGCAAAGCCAAGGTGAAAATGTACGTATTATGTCAATGCAGGGAGCAAAAGGCTTGGAGGCTCGAGTTGTATGTGTGCTAGGTGTTGAAGAAGGATCTCTGCCACTTAATAGTACTGACCCAAGCAAGCTTGCTGAAGACGCAAGACTCTTTTATGTGTCTGCAACGCGTGCAAAAGATGAGTTGCATCTATTCCATGCGAGGAAACGATCTGGCAAAGTAGTACAAAGAAACATATATGCGGCTGGGGGAAAGCCAGATATGAGACCGTCAAGATTCCTTGAACAAATAGACAAAACACATAAAGAAAACAAATACCACCAAGCGAAAAAGTAAAACTAGGGACAGTTACCTAACGAATTAGAAAATCAATGGGGCCGGAAAAACAAAGCCTGACCCCATTTAGTTTCAACCAAACAGTCACTTCCATAAGGTACTGCTATTAACTTGTAAAAGAGCTTATTTTTAAGCGGCGTCTAATGTCAGGATGCCGGTTGTTTTGTTGTAATTGTTTTTCTTTAGACCCGTTGGCTTTGCCGGCGGGATGTGTATGTATAATGTTGCCTGGCCGGGGGTTCCTTCGTGGAGGTTGCCGATGGCGTCATAGCAGCCGAAACTGAATTTGTAATCGCCGCAATCTTGAACCTTATACCTGGCGGTGATCACTGCCGTGCCGTGGCCGAATGGAAAATGGCCCCAGGGGAGCCTACCAAATCCGGGAGCCGACATGCTGTGGGCGTGGCCGAAACGGAAATGTCCCCAGGGGGCATGTCCGAAACCGTACAGACCGGCTCCGCCGGGAAAGAGATCGAACTTTTCTCGGGTGAGCGAATCGGAGAAGCTTATATCACCGGCGCCGCCGTTGCCGAAGAGCTTTGCATAATCGCCGGCTGCATATCCGCCCGGTACCGGGTACTGAAGAGTTACGGTTGCGCTCATACTACCACCTCCTCTGCGAATCGAAGGTCCCTGGTAATGAGCTGGGTCTGCTGGGATTCGGGCAGGTAGACGATCTTGATGATCTCGGGGAAAACGACGCCTTTGCCGACCGCTGCCGAAAGATCATACTGACGCCCGGCGATCCGGGCGATGCCGTCGCCGATCATAAAGTCAACCTCACCTGAGCCGTCGCCGAGCCATAAGCGCTCGAGCGTAAAGATCCCGCTGATCGACATATCCTCGTTAGCGGTTCGAACGGCGTCGAGGTGGGCGTCGAAGATGGCTGTATCGTCGACGTCGTCTGATGGAAGCGACGACGATGCCAGGCGCGATGACAGGGTTCGCTGCTGGATCTTGTACTTGTCGGCGAAGTCGTAGACCTGGCTCTGAAGGAACGGCGAGCCGGAGCCGATCGTCGGTTTTGACTGGCGGGCGAGCCTGGTGTCAAGCTGGATACTGGCAGTAACACGGATGCGGGTTTTCCAGTCGCCGTCTTTAAAGGATCGGGAGTTTTCGATATCGTCGGCCAGCGAGGTCCAGAAGTTGAGCTGGACGCCGTCCAGAGTGCCGCCGGATATGGTGCCTTCGGCCTGGTCGACGAGTTCGGCGAGGTTGGCTTCATCGATGTAGATGCCGCACTCGTCATCGAGAGAGGAGACCGACGCCGGGATCACCTGCCAGGTGAATCCTCCGTCGAAGCTGAATTCAAGCAGGATTCCAATAGAGTTTAAACTGTCTTTATCCATCGTTAAACAGGGCAGTAACTGCCGGTTAAACGGTGCGAAAGTTCGTTTGAAAGCTTTGTCTCTGATATATTTGTCGTCGATTACGTCGGCAAAGTCAAAAGGCATTCCGCGATCATGAGCCGAGTCGTCTGAGTAACGGCCCGCTTCATTGAGTGCCCACCTGCGGGCGACGTCGCGTTTGAAGCTATCGCCCCTGGGGTGATAGTATTTGTAATAGTCTTTGCTGTTGGGGTCGGTGAGCTCCTGGAGGGCGGCCTCTGTAAAAAACAGGTTGTCATTGCTGCTTGACGTATCGGGATCCAGGTCGGCGTCGAGGAAGGCGGGGACGAGCTCGGCGGTGATCTCGAAACGGTGCGGGGCACCGATGCCGAGGGGATTGTTTACAACATAACTGATGTCTTCGGAAAGCGTCATCGCCCAGAGCATCTTTTCGCCCGCCGATACGCCAACGTTTATACTATCGCCAGGGTAAGGGGCGTAGAGCTCGTGGAGGATCGTTGTCGCCGACGCCGACCGCATATAATCAAGCGATGCTGCGACCTTGTAAAACACGAAATTGACCGAGCCGCCGGTGCCGTAATCGAGACGAAAGCCCCAGCCGAGATGCTTGCATATCACGGCGACGGCTTCGATGATATTGAGAGAGTCGACGACGATGTGATTTAACACCCTGTCCCAGTCGGCGTGGTCGAGGCCGGAAAGAGGGGAAGTGTCGTCGATCGGTATGTAATTATAGGCCTTGTTAAAGAGCGGACTCGTTACGTAAACAATCATCTCTAAGGCGGTCCAGGGAACACCTACGTCGGGATCGGCGAAGATGGATATCTGACAGAGAGTAGTTTTTGCCGGAGAGAGATAATCGAGCAGGTCGGGATCGCGGTTGGGTTTGCTGTTTTCGTTAAAGATGGTCCGGCGCCCATTGAGGGCGGTATAACTGCCGGGGATCGGGGCCTGGGACGAAGTTCCGTAGCCGGTGTAATCGTCACGGCTGCGGGCTACCTGGCCGAAAAGCGGAGAGGTCGCCGCCATCAGCCAGCGGTGGTCGAGGGCGACGAAGGCGGCGTGCTCGTGAGATCTGACCTGGTCGCTGCCGCCTGCGAATTCCGAGAGGATGGAAACGAAAAATCCTACAAATATGACGGTTCGGTGATTTGGATTCGGCTCGTCTGTTCTGATCCGGATCATGTCGCCGTAGCTTAGACCGATGGACTGATCCCAGCGAACGTCGGGGAACCAGATGATCGCTTTTGACGGCGTCGAATCGCGGTTGATCTCGATACGCTCGATCTTTGCCGCCCAGACGGGTGTCCATGACGGAGGGAAGGAAGGCGGCGAGCCGACACCCTTTTTGCCCTCGACGACAAGTGCCTGAGCGGTCCTGGCTAAACTTATTGCATCGGATATTGTCATTTTTTTATTATCCACGGATTACGCGGATTACTCGGATTATTATTTAAATATCTTCCAAAGGCACCGTCTGCCCTTTAAGTTCATGTGTGCAATCGCTCAAAAACTGAATCTTCCCGTTTCTAACAAACGAATGGCATCGCGGATGTGTCTTACTCTCATAGACCAGCATTGACGGGCTAAATGTTGGATTTCCCAAATTGCCATCAAACGTCCAAGCTGTATCGTTTCCACGCTGCTTGCCGTTATAAAATAAATGACCACACTTGCAAGCAGGGCAAAAGATCATGTGACCTATTACAATGTTACCGTGTTCAGGGTGACCGTGATCATGTACTGGTGTTGCTTTAGCCATTTCTTCTATCCTTCATGTTCTTCATAGTTAAATTAACGACCTCAATATCGCGACGAAATTAACAATAACATAACCCTCGGATGTGTAATGAAACGCCTTTCCATTGGCAGCTATTAGCTGGAAATCCTCAAAAACAACATACAGGAAAGTCTGGCTGTCGTAAGTATAGGTTCCGCCGTCGGTGAACTGATAGGCCTCGATGGCGTCAATGGCTGCCTGGGCGTTTGCACGCGCGGCCCAGTAATTAGCTCCGGAGCCGACGATGCGGCCGGTGACGGTGATCAGGCGGCCCCTGGTGCCCATATTCATGCTGGTCATGCCGTGGCTGCCGGCGAAACCTACGAGCTGGCGTTTTGCGCGCCTGGGCTGGGCGACAACCTTTATCTCTAAGCCGAAAATATTTATAAGATCTACTGCCATTTATGCTGATTCCTGTGTAAATCGCGGACCGCGTCCATCGTTTCCGATTCGCGGTTGAAAAATCGTGTCCTGGTGATAATGAATATTTGTCGTATTGCTTACGTTGCCGAGCTGGGGTTGTTGAGCTTGAGGTTGTTGAGCTTGAGGTTGTTCTTCGGGCTGTGGTTGTTGAGCTTGGGGTTGTTGAGCTTGAGGTTGTTCTTCGGGCTGTGGCTGTTTATACTGTGTGATCAACTCTAAGACTTCCCTGTAATGCGACTCGAGTTGCTGGCCCCTTTTATTTGCCAAACCAGGGGAGTAAAGTTTATTAACCGCATTATTGCGAAGCACGTTTCGCACTTGATGGATGCTAGAAAGAAGGCTTTTTACCCGGTAGCGTTCTTCGCCTTTTGGAAGGTTTTCAAGCAGTTCCTTTGCTTGCTGGTTCATCTCGTCAAGAGCCATAACATATGGTTCAAGGCTATCCCTTACCCAACTGTCCTGACCTTTAGATGCCAGGATCTCATGCTCTTTCTTTGATTTACTTATTCTCCTTTGCCAGGCGGCGAATCCTGGGCCTGCCTCGATATCCATCAAAGATTTTTCGGCATCCAGCGATCTGGCTTTTCCAACATCACTGTCAAGGTATGCCTGCATCTGCCGGCCTGTGAGACTGGTTGTCGCCTGGCCAACCGAACGACGGGTTGAACGCATTGCCGAAATCGCTTTGGGGGTAACCATCTTCTGGACTTCGGTAGCGAGGCCGGGCTCGAAACCCTGTTCGATCATCGTCTGGGTTCGGCTGGACTCAGGAAGCATCTTTATGTGGCCAAGCAAGGCGTCCATCCTCTGGTCCATATTCATATTTTCCCACTTGACGCCCTGAGACTTTTCAACCGCCTGTCGCGGTTTTGCGTATGCCCCACTTGAAAACCTGGCTACCTGTTCCAGGAGAGTGGCCGCTGTAGATTCATTAGCGGTTACCGACCGGGCCGAAGCGAATGCACTGATCGCTTCATTGAGCGAACCGCCCTGGCCCATGTAGGCGGTACCGCCTCTCTGTAAATTGCTCATGAACTGACCAATATCAGTAGACTCGCTCGAAGTGTATCCGGCCTTGATTTTCGCGAAATACTGTCTGTATGCTTTTGCGGTAGGCGCGACCCCGGCAGTAGTGGCAAATCCAAACAGCCGGCCCACTTCGTCGCTGCCCATTTGAGTTGCGCCCATAAAAGGCGCAAGATCTTTGGCAAGATTCATTACAGCGGGATTCTTTATGCCGCCCTGACCTTTCAGGGCGATATCCATTGAGACTAACATATCCTTGGCGGTTGCGGGATCTTTAAGGCCGCCGGCTTTTTGCACTTCAAGCGTTTTTTTTGTCCACTCCCGCTGCTGACCGACGGTGTCTGTCTGCATCTCAAGGTCCTGGCCAATCTCTCCGAGCGTCAGTGACTTCTGGTATATATCTTCCTGGAGCTTTTTGATTCTTTCAAGCTTATCAATAAAGTAGTTGATGAGCTTTTTGACGCCTTCCATTCCGAGCCATGCGCCCACCATGCCTACGACCTGGCCCTTTAAGGTCGACAGTATCCTGCCCATGGAGGAGAGCTTCTTTGCGGACTTTTCGGTCGCGGAGGCGGCCTTTTTGGAGCCGGAGGCGATGTCGTCGCCGACGTGCTTTCCGGATTTGCCGACCTTGTCGAGGTTCTGCTTTGACTGGTCGGCACCGGGCGTCTTAATATGAATATTAATATCTTTGTTACTCATAAGTACAGCAATCAGCAATTAGCAATAAGCGATTAGCTAAAAAATTATCGTGTCGCTTGCGGTATGCACCGCCTTTTGTGAGCTCCACGCTTCTGTTTATGCTACATCGGCGATCGTAATGATCTTATTGGCTCCGTCCAGCGTTACCGGGGTGCCGGCTACGTTGGCTATATCGAAATCGGCGGAGTAACCGGTAAACTCCGAATTGACATCCGAATCGCTGTAGACATTATCGAAATCAACGTTGGCGATCGTAATGAGTTTATTGGTCGCTGCCTGGCTCTGCCGGACGGTCAGGACCAGCGGGCCGGCGGCGGCGATGATGAGCTGCTGGATGAGCAGCTGGGTAGTAACCGCTTTTACGCCGCCGTCCTGGAAGCTGGTCTTACCTTCGCAACCGAGACCGTCGAGCCTGGCGTCGACACAAGTGTATCCGACGTCGGCATCGTTGGACTCTTTGACCAGCGGCAAGGCGATAGAAAATTCAAACGCGGTCGAATGCAGGATACTGAGCAAAGTACCGCCGGTGCCGTGGGTTGCGCTGATGATACGAACGCCGCCCCGGGCCGCCGAAATATAAGACGGGGCCGCCTGGGTGTCTTCGGTCGTGTGCATATCGGTAATACCCGCCGTCTCGTCGGCTGCGCGGCACTCAAAACCAAACGAGACTTCGGCGTATCGTTTTTTGCTGATCGAAAGCCGCATTTTATGGATGACGGGGTTAACGATCGTGTGCTTGATATAACCGGTCGCCGCCGCTACTCCGCTTTTGCGTTCGTAGAAAACAAGCGTTCCTAACGCGCCGGTTAAAAGCTCTACCGCGTGGATCCAGTCCTGGGTGGTGACCGAACCGCGAACGTACTGGATCTCTTTATCCTTGACCGGAACCTCCAGGCCGTCCGGGGCCGACTGGTTCTTCTGGTCGAAACCGGCTGTAATCCGTACCGTCATGTCGCCGCCGGCGTCAACACCGTTGATCACTACGGCCTGGGGGATGGATGTTCTTTTGTTTACTGTAGCCATTTTAAAACTCCGTTCTAATTTATTATTTATTATTGATTATTGATTATCCGCTCGTGCGTATTAGTTTGCTTTCAAAATATAGCTGAAGGCAGTATGATCTTATTGACTCGGATACCAGGGCAGCATCGAAAAGGTGAAGGTCGCTGCAGTCGTCGACGCCCGGATGGACGCCGTCGATCGCCGCGACGGTCAGGTCGTATAATTTGGCGATACCGTAATGAGTCGCATCGCCGGCCCTGGCGACGCCGTCTTCTTTGCTGGTAACGCCAAGGGCAACACAAAATACAAGCTTTTCGTCGAGGTCGTAATCGCCGGCCCTGGTAAAGTCCGGAGGCAGGAAAGATACGAAAGCGAACGGGGTGTATTTAACGAACGCTTCGATACCGCCTTTTTTCGGATCGATCTGGTAATTCCATGGCTCGGCTTTGTTAAAGACCTTTGCACCGCCGGGCGTTTTTTCCAGCGCAGCTAAGCGATCTGCTATAAACTTTTCAATCTGTACCATGATGGAGCCGTCGTTTGCCATTTAAGCCGCTCCCAGCTGCCGGTCAATCTCATTTTCGATCGCCAGCGAAATATCAGCCATACTTTCGGTTACTCCTTCGTACAGGGCTCCTGAGCCCTTTACGCGAACGCTCTTTACCAATACAAACAGCGGACGGAATTTTCCCTTCTTGCCGCGCTTGTAACCAAAGAGCAGAGTACCCTTGCTCCTTATGAAAAAACCGCCATCAACTTCGCGGGGCGACTTGTACCTGGCGACGCCTGAAGGGGTTAAACCTTCGCCGATGGGAATGGTTAAAAACTTTGCATTCTTCGGCGTTATCGTTTTTTCCTCATCACCGAGCAGCCAGGCGTATTTGTCGACGGCGGTCCCTTCGCCGACGCCGACTACGCCGTCAGTGTCACTGTCAAGCCAGCCGTCGACCGCACGGGCGAGGTTGCCGGTTCTGCGCTTTAAGGACTGGCCGGTGAGGTGATTAGCAATCACATTGCCGGCTGCGATCTTAACGCCCTTCTCCAGCCCTGCCGTGCAGGCGGCCTTCAGGGCGGAGCCCATCGAGCCGAGCTCGGCGGCTACCTGGTTAAACGACGGTCCCATTTCAAGAGTTACCTTATTCACAGCGAGGGCCTTTCGTATTTTTTGAGAGTTTTTTTGACCAGCGGCAGCAGATCGACCTGCTGGAACTTGTCGATCGAGCCGCCGTCAAAACCGTGCGACGATAAACCGATATCGTCGCGGCGTTTGAAGATCAGCGAGGCCTGCTGGATACCAGCTTCGGTCAGATCAGCCGGCAAGGCGTGCTCGCCTTCGCCGGGAGAGACGCCGGCTGCGCAAAAACCGGCGCGGTAAACGACCTGGATACAATCGGGGACCGATACCCATGAAACTCCGGACCGATACAGGATCCCGTTTTTGCCGGCTGACATCTGCCAGTAGTCAGTACCTGCGGTCAGGGTGGTACCGGTTGTGAAATCATGATCGTACGACTCGATGACAGATGTGATCGAGATCAGCGGGTATGCCAGCAGCGAGAGATACCGGCCCAGGCCGGTATAGGTCTCGGTGACGTCGGCTGCCGGGGCGATGAGCGTTCTGGATGTCTCGGCGTCGAAGATCGAATCGATACCGTCAAGGATCGAGTTGATAATATCATCGTATTCTGTATCGCCGAGACCTAAGCGGGTCTTGACGTCTGCCAGTGTACAAATCATTTTAATTCCTTTGGAATTAAGCAAGAAGCAGGAAGCAGGAAGCAATGAGCTGTTTGCTGTCTGCTGTCTGCTATTTGCTATTTTGTTATATAATTAGTCGGTTTTCGGTTTGGTCTTGTCTGCCGGTCCTTCGGTGATCTGGTCATCGCCTTGCTCGCCTTCGGTTTCGGCGGCTGGTTCTTTGGAGTCGTCATTGTCAGTTTCCTTAATGCCGAGAAATCCCTTGAGCGACTCGATATCAGCCTTCGCTTCTGCCAGTTCGATCTCGATCAGCTGCTGGTCGGCGTGGGCGACGGTCAGCTGGCCTTCGGCCTTTTGTGCCAGAGCAGGCAGACGTTTTTGTTCGGCCATCAAAACAGCAAGCTCTGTGCGGGCGTCGGCAGCTTCATTTTCAAAGACGGCGTAAGCATCCTTTTCCTTATTGGACCTGGGCGTTTTGGTGTCTCCAAGCTGCTTGCTCTTTTTAGCATCACGCTTTTCGGCCTTTTCGATAAGGCCGTCGATCGCGAGAGTTCTTTCGGCAAGATCTTCGAATGCCTTCTTTGAGCAGCTGACTTTTTCTGCTGCATTGCCGGCGGCTGCCTGAAGGTTTGACAGGTGCTGGTTCGCTTTTGCCATCGCGTCCCGGGCGGCTGCCTGGTCGACTGCGGCGCGATCGAGATGATCCTCCCAGGGAGGGCAGGATTTTTCGTAGAACTTACTCTTGATCCTGTTGACCTTTTCGGCGGGAAGTTCGATGCGGCGGCCTTTTGCGAAAACGCCTTCAGGGCCGGAATATGTTTTTTTGAATTTGATCCACATTGTTTGAGACATTTTTATTACCTCGCTTAAAGTTTTAAGATCAGCCCGCCCGAAGGCGGGCTGATTATCAGATTAAACAAACAGTATCGACTTAATTTATCAGAGAACAACCAGCTCGGCTAATCCCTGCTC
>VRUI01000005.1 GCA_019456225.1 Planctomycetota bacterium
AATTCAAACCGGTCATGCAATATTGTAATTCCCGCCAGGGCGTCAATCCACAGCCGGCAAAACCATAAGGTCGTCAATACTAAAGGCAATACTCATTGCGGCATCGGTTCGTTTTAACTGTAATTATTATAACACACCGGTTGTCCAATATTGCATCCTTATGTTCGCGTTTCCGGTGCCGGTAATTTTCATCTCCATCATTATGACAGACAAAACTGATTTGTCGCACAGACCGTCGAATTTGCTTTCGGTTTAGCCGCTTTGCCCTTCTTTCCTACTGCCTTACTGGGAATACTCTCTAAACGGATGAACAAAGAAGACGCGATATCGGACATGACACTATACGAGCAAAATATACCGCTTTTGTGCTACGACCTAAATAAGTATATTAATAAAGTTGACGCACCATTATTTTTTGCTAGAATAGCTGTTCAATTTTATGGAAGACTGAAGGTCTCCATACGTTCAGACTCATCTGAATTTCAATAACAATCGTCCCGGTTCAAAGTACATCCGGGGATTTAAGGTTTTATATTTAGAAAAGGAAAATAGTAAAATGAAGAAGCTAGTTGTTATTAGCTGTACTATGTTTTTCGCATGCCTGCCGATCGCAGCATCGGCAGCGACAAACGAAGAGCTTTCAAGCGAAAACGCCGCACTAAAGCTGCGTCTTGATCGTCTCGAAAGTGAACTGGCCCAGATCAAAAGTCTGCTCTTAAAAAAGGACACCCCTGCCCCGGTAAAACCGGCAAGCGTACCTGCCATAAGCGACGCGGACCTGGCAAAGATCAGCGAAATGGTCAAAAAGAAAGACGGATCCGGGATAACGATCAAACCCTACGGTTACATCAAGGCCGACGCCTCCTATGACAACTCACGGACAACCCCCGGCAACTATGTAAAGTGGGTCGATTCGGAAACTGGAAATCGTAATGACAATGAATTTAATCTTACCGCAAACCAGACAAGGATCGGCCTGAAGATTAACGGTCCCCAGTCAGAAGATATGAATGCAAGCGGAATTGTAGAGGTCGATTTCTACGGCGGCAACAGCGGCGGTGCCAGTGAAAACACATCACATATGTTCATGCGTCATGCGTTCTTGAAACTTCACTGGCCTAAAGAACGCTTCAGCATCATCGCCGGTCAAACTTCGGACGTAATCTCCCCCCTTAACCCATCTACACTGAACTACTCGGTGGCATGGTGGGCAGGTAATATCGGCTACAGACGTCCGCAGATCCGTCTTACAAAATCGTACACACTCAATGACAATCTCGATCTGAAACTCGAAGGTGCACTGGCAAGAAACATCGGAACAAATGGTTCAGGCGCATTTGCAACTGCAGAGTCCGGCCAGGACTCCGGTCAGCCTATGTACCAGGGACGTGCAAGTCTGACATTCCCGATGTTTGGCAATAAACCCACAACAGTTGGTTTGTCCGGGCACTGGGGAAAAGAAAAATTTGATAACCGCGCTACTGTAGCCCAGGGTAACAAATTTGATACATGGTCGCTTAACATTGATATTAACCAGCCGATCAACAAATGGCTTACCATCAAAAGCGAGCTTTTCAAAGGCGAAAACCTCAATCAATTCTTCGGCGGTATTGGCCAGGGAATCAACACTACCACTAGCAATGAGATTTCGACCAGGGGCGGATGGGTCGCCGCAAGCATCGGACCGTTCGACAAATGGCGTTTCAACACCGGTTTCAGCATAGAAGATGCCGACGCCGACGACCTCAATGCCGGAGACAGAAGCGTAAATAGCTCCATCTTCGGCAACATGGTCTACTCGTTCAACAAAAACACCGAAGTAGGCTTTGAGATCTCACGCTGGAGAACTGATTATAAGGGTCAGTCAGACGCAGACGATTTGAGACTTCAATCGTCTTTTGTTTACAAGTTCTAATTCCACCAAAAATGAACTCGTTCTTTACAAACGGGTAAATATTGATTATATTGGTTCCGGTTGGCAAAAGTCACCCGGAACCTTTTTTTTAAACAGAAGCCCGAAGCGCAAGCGCAGGGATAAAGGTAGGATGGGCTGTGCCCATGCTGAATAAAATAGCATCGCCGAAGAGCCTGCCCTGAGCGCAGTCGAATGGGCGAGTCCTTAATTATACATTAGACAATAATCATTAGACATTTGGATTTATCATGACAGAGCAGCTTTCTACGGTTTATGAACCCGTATCGATCGAAGCGACCGCTATCGAGATATGGAAAAAGGGCAACTATTTTCACGCCGAAGCTGGAGCAGAGACATCCGAAAACAGCTACACAATAGTCATCCCCCCGCCGAACGTAACCGCCGCCCTGCACCTCGGCCACGCTCTCAACAACACCCTACAGGACATCCTCATCCGCTTCAAACGAATGCAGGGCCTAAACACCCTATGGATGCCGGGCACCGACCATGCAGGAATCGCCACGCAGACAATTGTTGATAAAAGTCTTCGCAGCGAAGGAAAACCTTCTCTGGTCGATTACAGAAAAATCGAAGAAGAAGGCGGAAATGGACGGCAGGAATTTATCCGGCACGTTCAGAACTGGAAAGATGAGTTCGAGACCAGGATCATTGGTCAGCTAAAGAGCATGGGCTGTTCATGTGACTGGGAGAGAACCCGCTTTACTATGGACGATATGTGCGCAAAAGCTGTACGCGCAAATTTCTTCAAACTCTTCTCAGACGGTCTTATCTATAGAGGCAAACGACTTGTAAACTGGGACCCGGCGACACAAACCGTTCTAGCCGACGACGAAGTCGAACATGTAAATGTTCGCGGTTTCTTCTGGTACCTCCAGTACCCGCTCGTCGAACCAGTCGAAATAGACGGCAAAACCATTGACACTATAACAGTCGCCACAACCCGACCCGAAACAATGCTCGGCGATACCGCGATAGCAATGAACCCATCCGACCCAAGAGCCGCCGCACTTGTAGGCAAACAAGTCAGACTCCCTATAGTCGGCAGGCTAATACCTATCATAGCCGACGAACACGTAGTCCTTCCAAACCCCGAAAGCGACGACGAAAAAGCAAAATTCTCAACCGGATTTTTGAAAGTAACCCCCGCCCACGACCCCGACGACTACGCAATCGGCCAAAGACACGACCTCGACATAATTAACGTAATGGCCCCGGACGGATCGATCAGCGACAAGTACGGCTGGGAAGATTCAGCAGAGCCCGAAGCACAGGCTTTACTCTCAATGGACCGCTTCGAGGCGAGAGAGGCCATCGTCGAATGGTTCCGCATTGAAAAACTCCTCGAAGAAATCCGCGATTATGAACACGAAGTAGGCCACAGCTACAGAAGCCACGTACCAATAGAACCATACCTCTCCGATCAGTGGTATGTCGCCGTCAAAAAAGAAATCCCCCACCTAGCCGATAAATTCGGCGAAGGAATGATAGAAGGAACAGACGTCCCGGCAAACTCACTAGCTGGAATCGCCCTCAAACCCCTAAACGAAGGCAAACTAAAATTCACCCCCGAGCGATATGCAGCAACATACAAAAACTGGCTCGAAAACCTGAGAGACTGGCCAATAAGCCGCCAGCTATGGTGGGGCCACCAGATACCAATCTGGAGTTCAACAACCGAAATCAAAGCCGATGAGATTGACGGCATCGAAGTCCAGCAAAAAATCGACGAAGAAGACCAGACCGTTTATTACGTCTGCGTCTCGCCCGACAATATCGAAGCCGAAAAAACACTCGAAGCAAAAGGCTTCACCCGTGACGAAGACGTACTCGACACATGGTTCTCATCGGCTCTGTGGCCGTTCAGCACACTCGGCTGGCCGGATGACGTCCCCGAGATGAAAAGCTTTTACCCAGGCGATGTACTCTGCACCGCCCGCGAGATCATCACGCTTTGGGTCTCTCGAATGGTAATGATGGGCCAGTACTGCGTCGGCGACATCCCGTTCAAAGACGTCTACATCCACGCAATGATCCAGGACGGCAAGGGCCGCAAAATGTCCAAGTCCCTCGGCAACGGAATCGACCCCCTCGTCGCCATCGACTCCCACGGAGCAGACGCAATGCGGTTCACCCTCGCCAACATGACCACAGACACCCAGGACGTCCGCATGCCCGTCGCCCCGATGGAACTTCCCGACGGCAGAACAGTAAACACCTCGCCAAAATTCGACGTAGGCAGAAACTTCTGCAACAAGCTATGGAACGCCTCACGATTCGCAATGATGAACCTGGAAGGCATAGAGCCCGACAAATTCGACGCGTCCAAAATGACCGTCGCCGACAAGTGGATCCTTTCACGCCTGTCAGGCACCATCAAAGAGACAACCGCCCTCCTGGGCGAGTTCAAGTTCAACGAACCGCTAAATGCCGTCTACAAATTCTTCTGGAATGACCTGTGCGACTGGTACCTCGAGTGGGCAAAACCAAGAATGCAGAACGACCAGCAAAAACCGATAGCACAGAACATACTCGCATACGTACTAGACCAGACCCTCCGCCTGCTCCACCCGTTCATACCGTTCATCACAGAGGGAATGTTCCAAAAGCTAAACGAGATCGCACCGGTACGAAAGCTCAAAGGCATAGCAGACGCCGGTCAGTCCGAAGCGATAATAGTAGCCAAATGGCCCACCGCCCTTGAAGACTACATCTGCGAAAAAACCGAAGCTGACATCGCCGTCATCCAAAACGCGATCAAATCGATACGCGAGGTAAGAAGCCAGTACAACATCCCGCCAAAGATCCGCCTGAAAGCTTCGGCAAAAGCGCCCGCCGCGACATCCGAAATACTAAACACAAACAGCGACCTTATTTGCCGGCTCGCCGGCCTCGAAGACTTCACTTCCGGCGATCAAATGGAAAAACCATCCAAGGCGGCGTCGGCGATAATCGACGAAATACAAATCTTCGTACACGACGTAATCGACCCCGAAGCAGAACGCAAACGCCTCGAAAAACAAAAAGAGCAGATCGTTAAGGGACTACGCGGCACCGAAGGCAAGCTAAACAACGAAAACTTCATAAGCCGCGCAAAACCCGAAGTAGTAGAACAAGCCAGAATAAAACTAAAAGAGTTCCAGGACCAGCTAACAGCAATAGAAAAACACATAGCCGAAATAGAAGACTAACCGTTTAATAATTCAAACGGCCCCTAAAAGCGAGGGAGCGCAAGCTCCCCGATAAAACGCCAGGAATACATAACAAACGCCGGCAAAACACCGGATACGACTGAAAGGCCATGTAATGGAAGTTCAGGTAGAAATATCAAAAATAATAATAAACGAAACAGTTGCTCAGCAGGTCATCGTCCTCAAAGAGACCGAAGGCCAGAGGCGGTTTTTCCCTATGGTCATCGGGATGCCCGAGATACTCGCCATCGACCGCCGCCTGAAAGGAAAAACATACCCAAGACCGCTAACCCACGACCTCCTGGCAAACCTGATACAAGAGATGGACGGGATCCTGACAAAAGTCGTAATAACAGACCTCAACGACCACACATTCTACGCAAACCTGGTAATAAACCAAAACGGAAAAAGCATAATAGTAGACTGCCGCCCTTCAGACGCGATGGCACTGGGAGTAGGCCTGAAAGTACCATTCTACGTAGAAGAACAGGTATTCGAAAAACTGTAACTTTTATTTTCAATGTACCTGTTTTGCTGCAAAACACCAGAAACAGCGGCGGCGTAAACGTCTATTATTTATTTGCGGTGTATTTTGTTTCTCTTTCTTGACGTCTTTGGTTTGTTCCATAAATGAAGGCAGAAACAAGTCCGGTTAAACCGGTAGAACCAAGAACCGTCCCGGAGATTGGATGACCAGTGTAAATAACTGCTCCGCCTATTATAATTGCTGCAAGTCCGATTATTAGAGCAGAGATAATACCCAACAAACTGTTTCTGGAATCCGTCTTTATCACTTTCTTTTCTAATTCCCGCCTATGTTGGCTTTGATTTTCAGCCATTACCATAATGCGTTCCGCGCCATTCGGGATAATATCATTATAATGAGCTAAGGTTTCAGGGGGAGGCAATGGGCCGGAAAAAGACGATGCAACAACGCCTACAACTTCTTGAGCTAATTCGTTCTTACCTTGCTGACGCAATGAATTTTCGTCGGCTGGAGGTATTTGGGGGTGGGGATGTTTACGCTTTTTCTGTGCCATGTTCTTCGCTAAACCGCCTTAATGCGTCATCTATATCCATTCCTACTATGGCCCAATCAGACTTCAAAGCGAGCAAATCAGCCAAATTTGGTGTACGCGAACGATTGTACTCGCTTACGAGAGTACCGCCCAAGTCCATAGCCGAAGCCATGCCACCAAGAAAATTTGGCCTTGCATATAAAAAATCTGTTCCCATGAGAAATCCCTTTATTTTGTCTTATACAATATCACAAAGGTATTATACAAACAATTTTCGGTGTTTGCAAGTCATAACTTTAACAAAAGCCGAGACTTACATCTTATTCGTCGAAATCCTGACTTGCAGGTTTACACAATTTATACAGACTAAGTCCATCATTAGCGACCATTTTTTTTAGAAATGACAAAAAAAGTGAAAAAACACACGTTTTTTTGCCTGGCCGCTTTCAGTTCCAGAGGCTGAAGAAAACAAAGGGCTACGGTACTTTTTTCTAGGGAATCGCTGTTTTTGATGGCATAAACAGTCCGATTGGATGGGTGAAAATGCTTTTCTTTTACCCATGCTGATAAAAATAGCATCGCCGAAGGCGAAACCAAAATTCGTCATTCGTAATTCGTAATTTTCAAACTGGCCAACCGGTCAGTTTGCCCCCAGCAGAACTCCTGCAATACTAACAGAATTGAAAATCACATGAATGCAGATAGACCGCAATATCGACCCGCTCTTTTCGTAAGCATAACCCATACAAACCGAAAGCGCCATCAGCGGCAGCCAGTGCTGCCAGATACCGTGCATCACGACAAAAACCATCGAAGTAAGAACTATCGCAAGCCACGGGCTCTGCAGGTGGGTGCGAAGTGCTGTCTGGATCAATCCCCGAAACAGAAGTTCCTCAAACACCGGAACAACAAGCGCCGCAGAAAATATCACGACAATTTGAAAGCCGACATGGATTTGCGTCAGCAGTTCAAGGCTCTCGTGTTTGGCAAGCTCAAAATCGGCACTAATAAAGATTTTGCCTAATCCAATAACAATCAACATAGAAACCGCGATAATCGGAATCGCCGCGACATAGTTAACCGCGCCCCACCCGATATCCTTGCCCAAAGTCCTGAAATTCAGACCAAACCCGTCAAATCTGCCATGAAAATTCATAAACGCGATAACCAGAATACTGAAGATCATCCCAAGCTCGACAGCAAGCATTGCTATAGACATCGCCAGTTGACCCTGAACAGACAAAGGCTCTTCAAAACGCAACCGTATCAGGGATCCGGACAGCATAATAAGGATAATCCAGATAAAAAGCTGCATCAAAGGCGTATGCAAACGCATCTTATTAACCCGCGCAGGCGAAAACTCCACCAATGAAAAACCCTTATTACGGATCAGCCAGTATATAAGTATCCCAACCCCGACAACAATAGTAATTGTCGAAAGAAACTCAAACACCGTCGCCGAACCAAGAATATGAAAAATATTTCCCATAAAAAAACCTTATATCTTTGTTACATTTTAGCCAAGTGCTCCAAACATTTTGTCATTCCCGCGAATGCGGGAATCCACAGTAAAATAGCATCCGCCGAAGGCGGTTTCATGTTTTTCAGCACATAGCTAAAATATTACATATCTTTTAAAAAATCTTTTCTCTTATCTCTCTCTTTTTCTCATTATCCGGAGCCTGCCCTGAGCTTGCCGAAGGGTGGCAAAATAACCGCAGATTAAAAGCATATACCCACAAATTACAAATAAACCCAAATTGCCAGTTTAATCTTGCCAACAATACAATTTTGTATTAGATTATAAGCAGTAATGCAAGCAAAAAACCATTTGTTCCACGGAAGGCAATTATGGACATTTTCAAAATCGAAGGCCCCGTCAAACTCTCGGGCGATATTCGCATTAACGGCTCAAAAAACGCCGCCCTGCCGATCATGGCAGCTACGATCCTCGCCCCGGGAAAATCGACAATTCTCGACGTCCCGGACCTGGCAGACATTAACGTACTCAAAACTCTCCTCACCTCACTAGGCGCAACCGTCGAAACACGCCAAAAAGGCGAGGTAGAAATCGACACATCAGTAATAGACAATCCGGTAGGCGAATACGACATCGTCCGCAAAATGAGAGCCAGCATCTGCATACTTGGCCCCCTGCTAGCCCGCTGCGGTCGTGCAGAAGTCTCAATGCCAGGCGGATGCGCAATAGGAGACCGACCCGTAGACATCCATCTGCGAGGTCTCCGCGAACTAGGCGCAGAAATCTGCCTCAAAAACGGTAACATAGTCGCCACCGCACCCAAAGGCCTTATCGGCAAACAGATCTTCCTCGGCGGGCCCTTCGGATCAACGGTTCTGGGAACAGCAAACATTCTGATGGCCGCCACCCTCGCCAAAGGAACCACAGTAATAGAATCGGCTGCATGCGAACCGGAGATCGGCGACCTTGCCGGAATACTAAACGCAATGGGAGCAAAGATAACAGGTATGGGTTCGCCGAGACTGACAATAGAGGGCGTCAAATCCCTGAGCCCCGTCAAATACAGGGTCATCGGAGACCGAATAGAAGCAGGAACATTCATGGTAGCCGCCGCCATCACAAAAGGCAACCTCCGCCTCCACAACTGCAACCTCGACCACATGCTCGCGATAGTCGACCGCCTCGAACACATCGGCGTAACCATCGACACGGCAGACGACGGATGCGTAGTAACAAGAACCGGCTCAATAAAAGCAGCAGACATAACAACCCAGACATACCCGGGCTTTCCAACCGACCTGCAGGCTCAGCTAATGGCACTCCTCGCCCACGCCGACGGAAACTCGATCGTAACAGAAAAGATTTTCCCCGACAGATTCATGCACGTCGCGGAGATGAACAGAATGGCGGCAAACATCAGAAAAGAGGGAGCAAGCGCAATAATCGCAGGAGTAAAAAACCTCGTAGCCGCACCGATCATGGCCTCGGACCTAAGGGCCTCGGCAGCCCTGGTACTAGCCGCCATGGCCGCCCACGGAACAACAATCATTAACAGAGTCTACCACATAGACAGAGGATACGAAAAGATAGAGAAAAAACTAAACGCAGCAGGAGCAAAAATAACAAGAGAATCAGTATAGAAGCTAATTGCTAATCGCTAATTCAAACAATCGACGTATTCTGCCAGCGCCCGATCCCGTCCCACCACACAGAAACCCTGTCGACAAACTCAACCCCATCTTTATCGCCCCGCACCCGGCAAGCATCCATCGTCATCTCATGCAAAAATTTCATACAAGTAAGCCCGCCCATACGCCAGGCCTTAACACCGATAGAAGCCGCGACAGCCTCAGCATCGTCAACGTCGCTGCCGCAAATCACAAGCGACGCCAGCTTTTCCGCATGGACGGAAAGTTCTTCTTTCCACTCATTCCGGCTGATATCTTCGGCCTTTAGAACCTGCTCGATCAGAAGTTTCTTCGCCGCTTCGTTCTTTTCTTTTTCCTTGTGAGCCGCCTCAAGCCGCACCGCTTTATGCCTCCGGCTAGCCGGCAAAACAGACTCAATAAGCCCAACAAGCGGATCAACGATCACCCAACCGACAAAAGTAGCACAAAACGTACCAAGCGAAACACCCAGCAAAAAACTTCTAGCACTGGGCTCGTCGTACATTGCAATAATTCCAGCGGCAAGACCAAGATAAGGGCTGCAAACATAAAACAGCATATAATACGCAGAACTGGTCAGAGGATGCTCGTTAACCTCAGGGCTGCCGCTAACCCCGCGAAACATCGCAAAAAGATACACGCTGATCAGCAGCAAACCCATCAGAGCGGTGTGCCCGGAAAGGCTGAAAATTATCCACCAGCTAACATCCCTCTGTCGAAGGGCAAGAACAAGAATAAAAGCAATACTCGCCAGAAAGAAAAGTGTTCCGGTAAGATGGATCAACTTTAATGTTCGTTTAATAGTCATTTAAATTAAAACGCCTCGGCCGAAAGGCCGATTCCTTTAATAATCAATAATAAATAATAAATCTCAAACTAACCGACAGGTCGGTTTGAGTGGCTAGTAGCCGCCGCCGCCGCTGCCACCGGTCGAAGACCTGTTGACAATACTAACCGTAGAAAACGCCCGACCGATTGGACGAACAAATTCTTCAACACGCTGGGCAACCCACGCCAGCGGAGTCGGAGGAATATAAACAATATCACCTTCCTGCAGCAGAACATCCTTGCTAAGATCACCTCGTAAAAGAGCGTCCTTAAGATTAAACTCGAATATCTTAGCCTTAACTTTACGGTCAGACGAAGGACGAATAATCTGGATACGCGACTTCCACGCCATAGGATTTGGCCGGGCATCGGCGAGTATAGAGAATAACGTATCACGCCCGGTATAAACCTTTCTACCAGGCAAATAAGCCTCGCCCATAACATAGAAAAACTTGCTCCGGTACGCCGCGACATGAACATCAATCGGCTTATCGCCAGCCAAAGTATAGAGACCGGAAACTTGTTTCTTAAGCAGATCGGCAACCTCAGCAGGCGTCTTACCAGCGACAGAAATATCACCGATACCCTCGAAAGTCACATTCCCGTCAGGCCGAATACGCTGCCTGCGCAAATGAATCTCAGGCACACGAGTGCAGTGAATCTCGATCTCATCTGGAGGCTGAAGGACATATTCCTTAGCCGTAACTGCAACCTCACCCGGTTTAAGGAATGCATGAATATCCTGAGGATTCGAAGAAAAACATCCCGAAACCCCAACCAGTAAAACGATTAATACACAAAATGTCAATAAAGAGCTAACTCTCATTCTAAAGCCTCCGAGTCTAAGGTTCCATTTTAGAAAATACCCTAAGTACTTTAACTAAACTAAGTTATACAATAAAGCTCCCATAATGTCAAGAAAAAACAATAAAAGAACTCACAACTAAATTTATCGGCAAAATCCTAAGCAAACTAAACCAAAGAATCAGCCAAAAACCAATAGCGATAGCATTTTGCCGAAAAAAAAAGAAATCCTACCTAAACCCCCACCAAATCAAGACTTACGACTCAAGACTTACGACTCAAGACTTACGACTCAAGACTCACGAAACTAAAACAAAATCCCAAAATCAGTATACCGCCCATTGACCGCAATATCCCCGCAATCGGCATCTGTTATCCCCCTGCCGAAAGTCTCCGAGATATCCCGCAAGCAGTTCGTTACGTCATCGGCGTGTCCCTGGGCGACCATTTCAACCTGTCCGGTAGGCAGATTCTTAACAAATCCCACAAGCCCATACCGCCGCGCGATCCGCTCAGCAGTAAACCGAAACCCAACCCCCTGAACCCGACCGCTATAAACAACATGTTTAGCAACTTCTTCCATACCGAATCAATGTAACGCTATACGACCCAATAATCAATGATTAATCCCGGCCCCTTCAATTTGACCTGTAAACGACAGATGATACATGACGACGATTGCCATACCGATAAGGCTTCGGAGCTGGACGGCAATGCGGATCAGGCTTAGGTATAGGACGATGATGCCGATCTTGGACCGGAACACGTTTAACGATAACAACCGGCGCCCGGCGCGGAATCGGCCGGCGCTGAGGATGATGCACTGGCCGATGTTCTGGACGACGCCTTGGGTGATGCCGATAAGATACACTCTCAATACACCCGGCAAATAAGAAACAAGCAGCGATTAGTATACAAGACTTAAACATGAGCGATCTCCTTTGGATTAAATAATTATTAACATTTCAATATCCAAAGTACTAGACGCAAAACCAAAAAAAAATCCCGCAAAATCCCAAAAAAACAATCATAAATCATAAATCATAAATCATCAATTATAAATCCAAAAGCTCCCCCCAACCGTGGACCTTAAACTTCCCTTACTCAACATCAACATCTCCAGCAATACTATCAAGTTCCAGCATCCCAGCCTCAGGCAACACTTTATCTCCACCAACCAACCCCTCGATTTCACCGCGCATCTCAGCGGCATTATCAAGTACAACCGAAATTTGCTTTTCTCGCTTCTTCCATATCTTAGTCAGCGCCCGCTTTTCACTCTCAAGATCAGTCTGCATTTGCACATAAGCATCGACAATCCGTTTGATCCGCCTGTTAAACTCCTGCCCAGTAACATATTTATAAACGACATCTTTCATACTCTCCTGCCCGATAGCAACAATCCGCTCCCGCGCCACATTGATCAACCCACCCCGCAAAGAAGTGCAAAGGCCGATAGCACATTTATAATTCGTAATCCAGACATCGTTACAAAGGTCAAAATCCCGAACATCCCGAGGCATCGCTACTGTCATAAGGATCGCAAACTCAGCAGACGCATCCGCCTGATCTTTTTTAAGCTTTTCGATCCACCCCTTGCTGAACTCTTTAGTATTCTTAGACTCCCACAATATCTTACCGCAAACCTTACCGGTAGGCCCATGCACAATCTGCACAATATCCGCCCCGCGTTTTCCCTTTGCAACATCATCAAACCGGTCACGCGGAAAACTCCGTTCGAGCAATTCCTTAAGCTCTTCCTCAAGCATCTCACCCTGACGCTCCTGCGACCCCTGCTCCATCTTACGCCGCATATCCTCAAGCTTATCCTTAAGCGAGATAACAAGATCGTCCTTTTCACGTATCTTAAGCTGCTGTTCTTCTTCTGCCTGTCGCCTGGCCTCAGAACTTATCTTTTTGCGTTCTTCGTTAAGCTTACGCTCAACATCAAGCTCAAGCCGCTCCGTCTTTTCTTCAAGCTCACGCTCTTTCTTAAGAAACCCAAGCTCTTTCAATTCCGCAGCTTTAACAGCTTCAGCCTTTTTGGCAAGTTCCTCCTCAAGACTCTTAGTCTTAACAGAAACCGCCTCTGCTGCCAAAGCAAACTGCTCTTTACGCACTTTCGCAATTTCTTCGCCAACCCGCTTATCAACATCATCGGCAATACTCCGCCCCTGCCGAGCAACCTCACGCTCACGCCGGGAGATTTCTTCTTGTTTAACTTCCAACTCACGCTCAAGCGCCAAAGCCTCAGCCTCGATCTCACTACGCAAACTCTCACGAATACCACCAGTCAAAGCAGCACTCAAAGCAATCTCAAACCCACACTCAGGACATTTAACAGTATCATCAGACATCTTATAATTTCCCTATCAATAGATAATAATTTCACACATCAAAACTTTCTGGTTCTTCGCCAATACTCTTTAATAAGGCATTGAACTGCCCAGAGTCCTCATCCTTAATCTTTGCCAGTACATAGCGAGCCAGCTTCGGAATTTCTGGAATTTCCAACGGCTTAATACTTCGATCAAATATACACTCAAGATGTGAATACTCATTGACAATTCTATTAGTTAATGCCAAAGAACTATCATCGTCACCAAAAAACATCTTTAGCTTTACTTCAATCGCTGCTTGATAGGGATATTTATAAAACAAATATGCCTCAAGAAACTTTCTAAGATTATTAGAAAAATTATAAAAACTTTCATGTTTATCATTAATATTTTCCGCTTTTGAACACTTAAATATCTGGGAAAATAAATAGTTGAACTCGGTTATATACTTTTTCAAGTAATCCGGCATAATTGTTATTATACTTTTATCTCTGCTAGTCCTTTGAATAATAAAAGACTCCATCCCCCCCAAGTTGGCCTTGGGTAGGGGAAGCCGCTTCAAATATTTAAGGAAATCCAGATTATGAGTAGATATAAATAACTGTTTATATTTAAATGTATCCGAACCACTAGGATTTTTTATTGGTTTTGCTATAAGACTATGTATTATACTAAAAAGAAAAAAGATGTGATTGCTATCTAAACTGGACACAGGATCATCTATCCATATGATGAGTTCTTTACCAGTTGATTCAACATCTTGCAGTTTAGCGACAAAATAGCAGAAAGCAACCAGACTACACTCACCGTCGCTTAAATTATATGCTAAATCATCCCCACGCATAATTTGAAACCCCACTCCTTTTTCTAAGCCATCATTTTTATCGGGTACCAATTTTAAATTCTCATGACCAAACCAATGATTAAGGATTTCATTAACTAAATCTGCAGCATTTCCTTCGTCGCTAAGTTCATTTTTAAGATCGGTTATTTCTGATTCCAGTTTTAAAATATTTTCACGAATCAGATCAAGTTCTGGCTGGAGTTTATCGATTGCTATCTTCTGATCTTCGATTTCAATATTTTTTTTCTCATAATCAATTATCTCAATAAATTTTTTGATTTCATCAAATCTCAAATCTCCTCTTGCTTTATCCTGATCTTGCTCAAGACTACTCGTCTTTAGGTTGTTCTGTGCGATAAGTTTGTTAATTACTTCATGCAATCTGCCAATTTCTACAGAATTATCTTCGCATTCGGGCATTGAAAGGACGTTGAAAATGTCATTTTCTCTTTTGCTTAGAGATTCTGCCAAGGTAGTCAAGGTAGATTGGTATTTTTTGATCTCAACGTCCCAATCTTTTTTCCAACTTTCAAAATCTTCATGAAAGATCGAATAGAAATCTTCCTTTTTTTGTGGTAGCAATACCCCAATGCGATCCATTTCGTGAGATAAGTTAAGACAACAATCTTGAATTTGCTTTTGAAGGACTTTTGACTCACTACTGAAATGTGCATCTAACTTGTCCCATAAATCAAGCGGGATATTATTACTGCAAAATGCGCAAACTTTACGTTTTCCCTTATGTAACCCAATGCCCTCTTGTACCCATTTCTGTAAAACCGCGTTTTCTAGCAATTCTTGTATTGGCTTTGTTGGTTTTAAGGGTTTTGTTAGGAGCGATTTTACTTTTTGATAGCTTTTTTCGAATTCTAAGTCTTGAGGTATAAACTTTTGAATAGGCTCCTTCGGCTGCTCTTTAAGTAATTCTTGTTTTTGCTTTATTTCTTCATCTGTCAATGATACTGTTTGGTCATTCCTTATGGTTTGAATGTCCGCATTGATTTTTGTAACATTGTAATTAACATAATGATATGCTCGATTATTCTTTATGTTTCTTGCTTTAGTTTTCAACTTTTCCTGAAGATCGTCATTTGATCTGTGCAATACATTTCTCTTTTGTATTAACTGTTGATCTTCCAAATAAAAATCATGACGAATTCCAGTTTTTTCTTCCGCACTACCTAGTATCGCCTCTTTTCCATTTATCTGTTTTTCAATCTCAACATTCTTTTCTCCAAGAACTGCAAACGGTTTAATTGAGTCATCCTCATCGTAAAGCATCCCCAAATTTTCTTTTACAAAGTCCTTATTATATACTCTGATATTGTAAAGATGGGAATCCAAATTATCATGCGTCATTCTTTCAGTACCGCTATGTAATAGCTCAAACTGAGCATCTTCAAATTTATCGAAAAGTTCCTTATTCTCAAAGCTTCTTAATATGCGTGACAATGTTGTTTTGCCCGAATAATTACGACCATAAATTATGTTGAGCTTCTTAAATTCAGCAACTTGATTTTTGCTATCAATGACATGTTTGTCCCATTCAAAACCATCAAAAACTGCGCATTTATTTATATTGGTAATTTTTTTTATCATATTAGAACAAACTCCCAAATCCCTCTATTAACCGATTATTTTTAAAGCCCTTTGTAGAAAACTGCCCAACATAGCATCTAGCTTACCAACGCCGTGGCGGCTCTTACATGTCGACTTTAATTTCAAAGTTATCATCAATATCCATGTCGTCAGTTGTAATCGTATCTTGTAAATTATTCAAGTCATCGCAGTTTTCAATTTCTAACGCGGAAAGGTCTATCATTAAACCGCCTGAAAAACTAATATTCTCATATTTTTCTGCGCGAAAATAATGCTTATTCCAGTCTTCCACGCTAACATGGTCTCTTATGTCATCGTCAAGGCAGTAATAATCAGATTTAAATATATAAAAATCTACGAGACATTCTGCTTGAAAATCAAATGGTAGCAAAAGCATACCGTCTCCGTAATTTTCCAATTCATCAAATTGTAATTTAATGTTTTCAGGAGTTCCTGTTTGCCATATTGTAGCTTCACCATTTTCCACATATTCATCGCACAGTTCGATTTCCTTCGCTTCAAGCAATCTTTCACCTTCATCGCTAATTTTTCCAATAAGATCATTTTCATTAGCTTTTAAGGCTTTGATGATTTCTGGTAAATGCGTATGCACCAAACTATGTTCATCAACTTCATTTATAATAGTAACTATTACTTCATTAAGTGTTTCATATGCATCTGCATTCTGAAGTTGCCCTACTGTTTCTCTTAATTTTTTGTCACCGCTCACAAAATACAGACTTAAAGTGATTTCAGATAAATTCTTAATATTCTCATAAATAAAAGCGTCTGGAATGTCCTTACGGGTTTTAATATTCTTAAATGGTGGATTGCCTTTGAAATACCCTTCGAAAACGCTTTTGCTATCGGCTTCTGATACGCAACTTTCAGAAGCATTCATTTCTTGGAGCCAGATTACAAATTTCGCTCTAAGATATTCTTCCATCCCTGCTTTAGCTTCTGTTAAAGTAGAAATAGTATTTGATAGATTAAGAAATTCTTTGAAATGACTCTTATCCAATTCCCTAATATTTTTCAAACTTTTATTCAGGATATTTTTTTTATCGATGGCATAATGCGTAACAAATTCTTCTTTCACCAAATTTGGAACGTGAAGCTTTATTACTTCCTTTTTACATAGACGTTCCAATGCCAGAAATGCTGAATCATATCGTCCAAAACTGGAAATAAAAACCTGTGAATCTAATACCAAATTATACATAAAATCTTTCTTTGCAAACTAATACAATTTTCCGAGATAAAAAGAATTAGAGGAAAATTAAAGGCTCCGGGAGCCTTTTCCGGGGGTTTAGGTAAAATAGCATGCTGCGGAAAATTAAAGGCTCCGGGAGCCTTTTCCGGGGGTTTAGGTAAAATAGCATGCTGCAATCCCGTCCATTTAATTAACTGCCCTATTTTACAACCCAATTGACAATCGCCCAAATCCCTCTATCTGGAACATCCCGGCTTTACGTCGGGAATAAAATCGCGGACTGGACGAATCGGCCTTGCGGTCTCACTCCGGTATTTCCACAATAACAGGATACTATGGAATGTAAAGAAAAAACCCCAAAAAACAAACAAAAAAAATCCCCCGCCGAAGGTGAATCCTCAATTCGTAATTCGTAATTCGTAATTAGTAATTGCTGTCAAACCGGCCGCCTGCAAATCTAACGACTAAAACCTAACGACTAACGACTAATAAAATCACCACCAACAAAAAGTTGAGCAAAGCGAAATCCCGACTTCACGTCGGGGCTTATTGCTGATTTCTAATTACCACTTACCAAAAACAACAAAAAGTAAAGAAAAAATCCCAAAAAAAAATTAGTGCAAATTAGCGTAAATTAGTGGTTCAAGTTTTTGTTTTTGTTTTTAACTATCTTTTGCTTTTAGTTTTTAATCCGTGCAATCCGCGAAATCCGCGGATAAATTCTCTCTTTCTCTCGGTGGCCCTCTGTGCCCTCGGTGGCAAAGCTTTTAAATAAAAAAAATCTTTTCTTCATGTCCTTCATTTTCCTTCACGCTCTCCATGGTAAACCCCTACTTAGAGATACTATGGGTATCAAGAATTTAGTTTACCTCTGAATTAGGTGTCAAAAAACGTTCAAAAGCGCGCCATTTTACTCAAAATAATTCAAAAAATGTCAAAATATCGCGATTTATGTCAATTAATTTCAATATATTTCAAAAAAAACGCCCAAAACCACAGGTGGGAAATGTCCAGAATGTCCAGTATAGCCGTTTTTAGCCCAAAATCGCACATGGAAAACTTCACAAAACCCGCAAAAAAGAGGTATCATACCAGACGAAATTAAGTTATAATGAAAAACCAAATGAGGCTACAACAGGAAATACCCCCTGCAACAAGGACCATAAACCCATTACAGATAAACACTTATGAAATTAAAAACAAAAAACCAGGCACTACGCGAAAAACAGATCACCGACATATCAACAATGGTAGCCGGCAACTTCAAACTCCACGAAGTCCTCGACAAACTAGCAGAATCCGCCGTTAAAGCAACAAAAACGCAGGCCTGCTCAATAAGACTCCTCGATGAGGACCAAAAAAAACTAAAAATGCGAAGCACCTACGGCCTCTCCAACGAGTACCGCAACAAAGGAGCCGTCACACGCCACGATCCGGTCATAAAAGCCGCTTTTGAGGGCGATGCGGTCGTTATTGACAACATGCAGGACGACAAGCGTGTCAAATATCCGCAAGCGGCAAAGAACGAAGGACTGGTCAGCCAGCTAACCGTCTCCATGATATTTAGAAACACGAAAATCGGCGTTTTACGTCTATACAGCCCGAAACCAAAGCGTTTTGACGAAGACACCGTCGCCATCGCCCGCATCGTCGCCGCCCAGTGCGCCGTGGCAATATCAAGCGCCCGCTTCTACGCCAAAGCAATAGAAGCTACCCGCATGGAAGAGCAAATGCGGCTAGCCGCAATTGTCCAGCGGCGCATGATCCCCGAGAGCGCGCCAAGCATCGTAAACCTTGACGTAGCCGCGATTTACAGGCCATGCTTCCAGATCGGCGGCGACCTGTACGACTTCATCCGGATCGACGATCACACCCTCGTCATCGCCATCGCCGACGTAATCGGCAAGGGCATCCCGGCGGCGATAATGATGAGCATGTTCCGGGGCACCCTCCGCGCCTACGCCGACGGCGGTCACGATCGCCATTCTATGGCTGAAATCGTCGATAAACTCAACAAAGTCAGCTGCAAGGAATGCGACGACGGCGAGTTTATCACGCTCTTCCTGGCGATCATCGATACCAGAAAAATGAAAATGACATACTGCAACTGCGGTCACGAACCGGCTTTATTAGTGCGTGACGGCAAAATTACCGAGCTAACCAGCGGCGGGCTTGTGCTCGGTGTATTGGAAGATGCCGAGTATGAGATCGCCACCATCGATCTTGTCAAATGCGATCACCTGGTCATGTACACAGACGGTCTCATCGACGCGGTAAATTTCGACGGCGAGTTGTGGGGCAAAGAGAGAATGTATAAAGCGATCAACCGGTACATCGTCTGCCCTTCGGCTGACCAGATGATCCGGAGGCTGCTTGGCTACCGCCGAAGATTCGTAGGCCTTGCCCGCCAGACAGACGACACAAGCGTAGTGGCAATGTGTGTTGGGTAACGATTTTAATTGATTATTGATTATTCGTTTGTGTTGTTTTTATTGTTGCGTGGTGTGTTCTTTTTAGTATTACTCTTGCTCTTGAACATTGGGTTGTCAGGTTTATTTTTATTTTGCCATCCTCTATTGCTACTACCGTTATTGCCGCTTTGCCGCCGTTTATACCCATCTCGCTTACTTCCAGGTCAATGGTATCTCCGGCAGACTTTTCGGCTAGTACCTGTTTATTTTGGTTTGCCCAGGCAAAGGCGCTTGATGCAAGATTTGCATTGTGGACCTTGAGCCTTTCGGCGGTGGTCTCGTAGGTGAGATTGCTGAGGTGATTGCTGAGAATAGCCAGCACGAGCCCAAGCAGCATCAGGAAGATCACTACCACAAACAGTACAAACCCTTTTTGCTTATCCGATCTCATAATTGCGTCTCCAAAGTATTTACACCGACAAACAAAACATGTGAATTTTTCAGATTGGTCTTGACCCCGCTTTGCGTGCGGCGATTAATGCCGGTGCTTATCTCGACAGCTACGGCCTTTCCGCCATGGTTTCTTAACTTCCAGTCGAACTTTCCGCCGGGTATGTTCCAGGTTCTCTGGGCATCGGACAACTCCATACCCTCTTGCCTGTCGCGGAGCCTGGTAACCCGACCATCGTCAAACGAATATGATATAACCCCGTCGGGCGAATCGATAAGAAGCATATCGGCGCCGGCTGCGTTATTGCCCTGATACCGCATCAGGCCTTTAGACGTTTCAACGTCTTTTCTGAGATCATCAAGCATGCTGTTGATCACACTGTTAGCCCGGTAATCGAACTGCTGGTGCGGGATATTTCTCGTGACATTTCTCATTGGTTTTACCATTATCATCGCCACTATGATCATGATCGCCATAATAGTCATCATCTCGATAAGAAAAGCACCTTTACGCATTTTATTGCCCCTCCGCATAAACGTATTTCTTCAGTTCGATCCTGACCAGCCTTTTTTTGAGCTTTCTCGATGCGGTGACCTCGAGCAATTTGAGCCCGTCCCACTGTCCTGAGCCTTCGGATTCTTCGACCGTGACACTGATATTCTTCCACAACCGCGAAATGTCGGCATCGCTTATCGATGCTCCCGTGGCGGTGAGGCTCGACATCTGCGAACGGGCGGCGGCGAGGCACTGCTGCCTTGTAAGCTGAAGGCGATTATATTTCCTATTGACGTTTAGCATAGCGGCAAGGACACCAAGGATCATCCATAAAAGAAGCATCGAGACGGCGAATTCGGTACTTATCCAGCCCGGCCTTGTTTTGCGTTTATTCATTTTAACTAACCTGTAAATTATGGTAATGCTGTTTCTGTTAGATGAGTTATTATCGAAACCATCGGTACGAACATCGCGTATACTATAAAGCCTACCATTGCGCCTAGCAGGAGTATGGTACATGGAAAGGCTATGGCACGTACTACATTTGCTTTGAAGTTATAGCTTGCCCTGTAAAACTTTTCGAGCATGCCGAGTATCTCAGGTGTATTTCCGGCGTTAACTCTATCGTCGAAGGCCCATGCCAGCGAATTTCCCATTCCGGTATCCAGTGCGGCGGCGGAGATGTTCTGACCCTGTTCGACCCTGGTCAGCCAGCGAGAAAGACGCTTGCGAAAACAATTGTTCAGGTCGAGATCGCCGGCGTTTCTAATCGCGTCATTGACGGGACAGCCGGATTTTAGCGAAACGCGGAGAAGTCCCGTCACCCGCATTATCGAATAGTTAAACTCAAACCAGTGGAGAATCGGCAGGTGCCATTTAAAAAAATCACCGAGGCGAATAATGAACGCCGGGTTATTGACCTTCCTTGGAAACTTGCGGTAAAAACCCCTGATCCATGGCAGGCCAATATTTAAGAAAATGAGCACCAACAGTATCAGTAACGCAATGATACCATTTCCTGAAATCAAATAGTCGGCGATATCTATAAGTATCAGTGTCGAGCGCGGCATAGTTTCGAGTCCTCCGCTTATATCGCTGAGAACCATGCCAAATGTAGGAATTATAAAAATCATAAGGCCAAACATTATCGAAAACGCCACGGTGACTACAGTTATCGGGTAGGACGGATCTACGGGATTCATTTTGCTGCTCTCACTGGCGTTTCCTTCGATCTCTGCTTCTATGCTTCTGATGGCCTCCGGAAGCTGGTTGACCTTTTCGGCGGCGTCTACCATCGAAGTAATATACACCGGGCACCTGGGGTAACCAAGTCTCAGCGCTCCGCCAAGACAATAACCTTCGGTGAGCCATCTTGAAATGTCCAGGAATATCCGCTTTCTGCGGCCTCTGTATCCGTCGGCAGTTGCGGCTAACGCCATCGGAAGCGGCAGGTTCTGGCGGACGCACGATCCGATAGTCGAAATGACATCCAAAGCTATCGACTGGCGGTTTGCGACGAAAATGCGGTGCTCAAATATTATGTACACAAACCAGGTAACAACGCCAAGGATATTTAAAATGATGGTCAAACCAGCGAGCAACACCAGGTAGTAAATAATTCGCCAGGTCCAAAAGGCGAGAATGTGCGGCCACTTTCGCTTGGTTACATCGGTCCTGGCACCTCTGACGGTTACGATCAAAAGTGTAACGGGGAAAACTATGGCAGAGATCAGAATAGCGACAGCCTTAACAGCATCATTGTCAATATACATCTCGGACAACAAAGCCGAACACAAAAGGCTCGCCGGCAGCGAAGAAAGCAATGCAACGCCGGACCACCTGAATGACAGGTAAATAAAAAATACCAATAATAAAACAGCTATAGCAATATGCATATGTAAACCAGGTTTTAACTACAATTATTAATTACTAATTACTAATTTTGGTTTCGGCCTTACGGCCGAGACTTTTTCATTTAAAAGCTGCGGGCTGGAAGCCGGCGCTACATTAAAGCCGTAGTAATACTGATTATCGGCAGGAACATTGAAAGGATGATCGTTCCGATCATAACGCCGACGAATATTATCATAAAGGGCAGCAACATGGTCTGCAGCTTGGCTTGCAGGCATCGTGACTGTTCTGCGTACATCTCGCCGAGGCTGTGCAGATTGTCCTGCAGCTCGTTTCTCTGTGAGCCAAGCTGCATCGAATAGAGAAACAGCCTTGGCAGGGTTTTGCCGATGTGTCCTGCTTCCATCAGGGCTGCACCCTTTTCGACCTGGCTGGCGAGTATTGAGCTTTCGAGCTTTAACATTTCGCTGCCGGACGCTCCGGAGCTTAGCCTTAGACACTCGCCCATGTCACAGCCGGAACTGACGAGCAGGGCCATCGCTTCGGACATGCGGGCAAGAATGCTGCTGTGATAAAGCCTGCCAAGGATCGGCATCTTCATAAGCATTGCTTCCCTGAACCGTCGTCCGGCAGCGTTAGTTGAAAGCAGACTTAATATTAAGATCACCGAAAGAACAAACGCTCCAAACGTAGCGGCTATGGGAATGATGTTTCTGGCGAGCTGCAGCATTTGCTGGGTCAGCCATGGCAGCCTGGCCCCGTCGCCCATATCTGTAAGTACCTCGCCAAAAGTAGGGATTACAAAAATGAAGAGAGCTACTATTATCGTAAACGCAAAAAACAGGACGACGAGCGGGTAGCTTAGTGCTTCCAGTACGATACGTTTTGTCTTTGCTCCCATTTCCAGGTGACGGTTGAGGCTTGTGAGCATCTCGCTGAGTCTGCCGGTTCGGACGCCGGCTTTGAGGATGCGGCTGTAGAGCGGGGGGAAAGATCTCTGGCGTTTTTCGATAGCCTCGTCTATGCTTGCGCCGGCTTCGAGTTCATTGGCGATGGCGGTTATCATTTTTCGCATCGAACGCGACGACACATCGTTGGCAAGTTCGCGGAGACCACGCTCGATAGGTATGCCGGCCTTTGTGATGGAGGCAAGCTGCTGATTGAAAAGGAGCAGCTCGGTTCTGCCGATACCGGTTTTGGACTTTTTGCCCTGAACCTTGGTTATCTCGGCGACGACAAGGTTCATGTCGGTAAGCATTTCGACAGCCTGCTCGCGAGAAGCCGCCTCGATAATGCCGCCCATGGAACGACCGCTCTCGGTTAATGATGTATATTCAAAAGTAGCCATTATAAATTTCCTTTTTTCGTTCTACTGCGTTTAATCTTTTGTTTGATCGCTTTTTATCCCTGCGCTTGCGCTTCGGGCTTTTATTTCAAAGTATATCGTACTTTCGTGGTCTGCCTGCTTCCTGGTAACCGGCGAGCCGAGAAGAGCAATATCTTTGCCGAGGGCGTACCTGAACGGCCTCTGGGTTACCGGGTCAAGCGGAAGCGACAGGTCAGAAATATCGTTAAGCGAGGCGGGGAGTTTGCCGCCGTGCAATGCCGCATAATATCGGATGCCTTCCAGACACTGCAATGCCGCGACGAGACGGTCAAGCTTGTTCATCTGCAAAAGGATGTCCTTACGCGAATGCGTGGGCTCTTCGGCAGGCTCGTCAGGTTCATCTTCAAATTCATCCTCAACATATATTTTATATCTCCCCTTTCCACCCATTCGGCCTGGAAGAGTAATGTAATGTCCTGATCTTCGGCGATTCTTAGAATTATCTTCTGTCTTTGCTGGGGGCATGCTTAGGTTTACAAGTGGTTTTGGCAGGTCGGACAGCGATCTGTAGAGGCTTGGGGCTTTTGGGGACTGGACAAGTTCTTCTACGCTTTTCAGCATTACAGAGGCAGTGTTTGCGGCGGCCATTGTCTGGATCATTGATGGGGTGTTTGCGATGTGTCTTGACATGGCTAAACCGTCGCGAATAGCTTTGACGGCGGTTTTGTATTCGCCGACAGAGGTATCCAGACGTGCCTTTAAAGCCACAACCGATGTGAGACTGTTAAGACCTTTGAGTAATGAAAATGTTCCTTTTCCGGCCTGGTCTTTTGGCCATTGGCATTGGCGCAGAAGACTGCCCCGGGCGATGAGGTCCAGCGAATTGGCGCAAGGCTTAACGATAGACGCTGCGATGTCGGTATTGAATTTGTCCATCGGCGCATCGAGCATGGCATTAATAGCGGATTGACTGAAGTCGGCCGGCAAGGCGTCAATGGCTTTGACATAAAGTTCTGCGGCATCACCGTCGGATCTTTCCATGTCAAGCGGGAGAAGGCGGTACTTAAACTGCGGCAAATCAGTGGCTGGGGAAATGCTGACACTGACAACATCGGGGAGTTTTCTGACGGCTTCGACGACGACATCAACGACAGAACCTGGGTCATTTGGTTCGTTAGGTTCCTGGGAGCCGGTGCCGGAGTTTAACAACTTAATGGCGTTTTCGATAGTGGGATAACTCTTGACAGGATCGGCGACTTCGGCAGGTGCTGCGGGGATCTCGGGTTTAGTGATAACCTTCGGAATATTGGGCTCAGTAAGATCGTTTGGGTCGCTGACGCTATTAGGCTCGTTTGGGTCTGCGCAGAGTGTTGCGGACATGCCAAAACAGAAAATCAAAATCGCTATTAAAAGTAAATATCGTTTCATGGTTTTCCTAGAGATTTTAATAGTTTCCTGGGCACCGGCGAGGGGTGCCCCTACAGGATTTTTTAGTGTCGGCTTTCTGTGTTTACTTCTTCTTGCGTCGTTATCCCGCTAGTTACCAGTCGTCTTGAGTCGTGTGCCATGTTCATGTGGCCGCGGCTCTTTAAGATTGCGTCGAGCTCTTCTATGTCTGATTTGGCGAGTATTGCCTTTCGCAGTTGTCCGTCCATCATCACCATCTCTGAGATGAGTACCCTGCCGCTAAAGCCTGTATTCATGCAGCTTTGACAGCCGACTGCCTGGAAAGTACCGGTTTTTGCAATCTCTTTTTTGCAATCTTCGCACAGCCGCCTTACGAGCCGCTGATTTAGAACCGCTGAAATGCTGGAGGTTACCTGGTATGGCTCGATCTGCATTTCGAGCAGGCGAAGAAGTGCCCCTGCCGGCGATCCGCTGTGCATTGTGCTCATAAGCAGATGGCCGGTCAGGCCGGCTTCGATGGCGATGCGTGCGGTCTCTGCGTCTCTTATCTCGCCGATCATGAGTACCTGCGGGTCCTGCCGAAGCAGCGAACGCAGCGCAACGGGAAACGTCATGTCGCCGGTGCCGGTTATCTGGACCTGTGTAACTCCTTCTATGTCTCTTTCGACCGGGTCCTCCAGCGCGACAATGCTTCGGCCTGCAAAGCGGGTGAGTATATCGCGAAGGATGGCCGCGAGCGTTGTGCTCTTTCCGCTGCCTGCAGGTCCGGTCAGCAGTAAAACGCCCTGGTTCCTGGAGGCGATCTCTTTTAGATTCGACAAAATGAAATCGGAAAAGCCAAGCTGATCAAGCGACATCAAACCGGCGTCTTCATAAAAGACCCTTATGACTGCCCGCTGGCCGTGGATCGTTGGAAAAACGGCGAGCCGCTTGTCGGTGACACTGCTCTCTATCGGCGTGGCGCCCGCGCCTTTTATCCGGCCTTCCTGGGGGATGTCGTTGCGGTAGGTGAGCAGTCCGCCGAGGACCTTGAGCCTTGCGATGATATTATCGCTTATGGTTTTCGGCAGCTCGTCGACGATCTTCAACTGGCCGTCAAGGCGAAACTTGACCTGCAGCTTACGGCTGGTCGGCTCGAAATGAATATCGCTGGCCCGCCGCGAAACCGCCTCTTGCAGAATATCGTCAACCAACTGAGAAACATCGGCGCTGGTATGCTTTCGCTTCATAATATCTTCCCTGTCAAGCATTTACGTTACAATCAGGGCCTTTCACCTTGCCCTGTCACCAATATTGACGCGCGACAGCAGGTAATAGTTACCTGAATAATCGGAATTTAAAAAAAAATAGTAAGTCATAAATCGGAAGGCGTATGACTCCAGGTGCACATTAGATGCACATTAGATGTTCATTATATGCCTATTAGCCATGGTATTACACCCTTCTCTATTCAGTGATTACTGCATAAGTCTTTTGTTTGAAGGACGTTATACAACATCTTGCTTGCTGGCACAGAAATTGCTTGTTATCTTGTTAATTGTTTTAAAATTCGATAGCTATTGAGAAAAAAAGTGTAGTAAAATGAAGCAGATAATGGTAATTATATCATTGTTCGCTGCATCAGTTTCGAATGTGTTTGGTGCTGATAATAACGCTTTATAGAAAAACAATATTCTTTGAGGGATTCTGATTCTGATTTTCGCGTTGATAATTAGAGTTGAGTGATATCAGTTTTTCGATATTTGCGTAGAAAACTAAACAGATATTAATGTTAACTGATCTGGAGAATTGAAATGCTCTTGATTATTCTAAAATAAGGTGACTCTTATGTTTGCAGTGAAGAATTGCTCCGAGCAGGAAAGTGTAACCGGGACATCATCAATGAGCCTTAATCTCAATAAATCCCGAAAAGTTGCTCTTCCCTGGATAGGTAAAGGATACATTAAATTACTTGCCAGATCGTTGGTCAATCTTGGCATTGATGTGCATCTGCCTCCGCCAACGACAGATAAAACGATCCGGCTTGGTGTTCGAAATACTGCTGAGATGGCATGTTTTCCACTTAAACCGACTCTGGGCAATTTCATTGAAGCTTTGGATAATGGAGCCGATACACTTTTGATGTATGATTCACAAGGCCTTTGCAGATTACGACACTACGGGAAAATCCATGAATTCACATTAAAAAGTCTGGGCTATGAGTTTGAGATGTTTAATGTCAATTTCAGCAACGTACTTCCGATCTGCCGCAAATTAGGCGGAGCATCGTATGCAAAGATAATCAGAGAACTCATTCGTTATTATAACCGCCTCAAAAAAATGGATGAAGCGAAAGAAAAATGGTCAACCAGCAAACCTAACATTGGCATTATCGGGGAAATATTTACATGCTGCGATGAGCGGATCAATTACGGGATAGAAAGCAAGATCTCAAAACTCGGGGCCAAACCGGTTAATACCGTAACTTTATCGTCTTTCATCAAAAATAGTTTTTTGAAGAAGATACATTTCCCTTCCCCAAGAAGACGTTACAAAAAAAAGGTCGAGGTCTATTTTAACGGCGGCCTGGGAGGGCATGCCAAAGAAAATATATCGCATCTCCTGGAACTGGTTGACAAAAAAATAGACGGTGTGCTCCACTTATTACCCATGAGCTGCATGCCTGAAACTACAATTGAACCCTTTGTAACGGCTATATGCCGAGACAATGATACACCGCTGCTTAGAATCCCGATCGATGAGAATACGGCGGAAGCAAATCTCGAAACAAGGCTGGAAACATTCATCGAACTTATTAAAATGAGGGTTAAGCAATGAGAACATATATAGGTCTTGACATTGGCAGCGTTTCGGTAAAGTTGGCGAAGATTGACGAATTCGGGAGATTGGTCAAATCTATTTATTTACGCAACTGCGGTTTAATCGAAACAGTTATGGAAGGAATGGAGTATATTTCCGATGATTCGGAAGTTGCCGGTGTTGGAGTTACCGGAAGCGGCAGAAAGTTTGTCGGCATGCTGGTCGGTGCCGATCTGGTCAAAACAGAAATACTGGCGCATACTTTCGGCACGTTATCTTATTATCCCGATGTCCGAACGCTTATGGATATAGGGGGAGAAGATTCGAAATTAATGATATTAAATAACGGTATTTTAGAGGACTTCCGACTGAATTCAATCTGCTCGGCCGGTACCGGCAGTTTCCTGGAATCCATTGCCTCAAGGATGGGAATACGAATTGAAGATGTTGGAGACATTGCTTTAAATAGCAGACAGAGACTGGATTTCCCTTCCAAATGCGGGGTGTTTACTCAGTCTGCGGTAGTTTCGAAGAAAAATACAGGAGCCAGCAAGGAAGATATCCTGATGGGAGTATGCAGGTCATTAGTTTCAAATTATCTGACAATGACAAAAGGAACAAATCTTAAGCCGCCGTTTGTTTTCCAGGGAGCAACAGCAAAGAACAGTGCGATTGTTGCAGCATTTGAGGAAGGACTTGACCATGAGATTATTGTTCCTGAGTACTGCGACGTGATGGGGGCGATAGGAATTTCAATCATGACAAAGCGATTGAATCCAGCTCAAACGAATTTCAAGGGAAACAGTCTGCTCGACAAGGATTATCGCACAAAAACTGAGATTGCCGATGGGTGCGCTAATCATTGTGAACTAACAGTGCTTTTCGAAAATGATCAATATGTCGGTTGCATTGGCAATAAATGTGATAAATGTGCCTCTATTGAACATAGGCATCAAGAAGTGAGCAGGTGTGCATAGAGTTAGTCAAACTGACCGGTTGGCCAGTTTGACAATTACGAATTACTAATTAAGGATTCGGCCTAAGGGCCGAGGCTATTTTATTTAAAAACAGATACCACGCAAACTCTTTAATTACAGTGGTTTACCGTGTTTTTACGCTGCCTTGAATACTCCCGAGGACAAACGTCAATCCTGCTTAAAGCAAGCCTGTGAAGGACTGCGGCAGTGAACCTGCTTAAAGCGAGCTTTTGCGGTCATTCAGCAATCAACTTTTTTTGCAAAAAAAAACCGCCCGGATCTTTGTAACTCGGAGAAGATAAAAAGCCACAAAAGCCGCGAGCGGAATATTTAGTCGATCAACTCGATCAGCATTGATCTACTGTCTATATAGTACCATAATGATCCTATAAAGTCAAGAGGAAAAAAACTTTTAGGAACCACGGATTTTTTTGGCTTTGCAGCCTGAAGAGAAAAACGCAGGACTCCAGATGCACATAGAATGCGCATTAGATATTCATTATATGCCTATTAGCCATGATTTCACACCTTTGCCCTATTTAACGAGCACCGCATAAGTCCTTTAGTTGAAGGACTTTATATGATTTTTTGCTTGCTGGTACAGTTATTGCTTATTATCTTGTTAATTGTTTTGAAATTCAACAGCTATTAAGGAAGAAAGGGCAGTAAAATGAAAAAGACAATGGTAATTTTAATGGTACTGGGCGCAGCATTAGCTGGGTGTAAAAAGACCAGTTCAACAGAAGCAACAGAAACAGTAGTAAACGATCCAGCAGGCGTCTACACTTTAGTTACGGTCGATGGGGTCAAAATCCCCGGAACTTTTTCTCACGGTAAAAGAAAGGTAATGCTGCATTCGGGAAGCTTCATAATCAATGCCGATAATACGTGCGTCAGTAAAACTGTCTTTGGCTCGCAAAAAATCGCTCGCCAGGTCAAAGCGACGTACACCCAGGATGGTTCAACATTGAACATGCAATGGATCGGGGCCGGCAGGACCAGGGGAACCATCAAGGGCGACACTTTTACGATGAATAACGAAGGGATGATTTTTTCGTACAAAAAGCAACCTTAACGGCTTGATACAGTTTGGGAAAATGCAAAGCAAGTACTATAGGGGAGACTACGAGGAAAGCGGGTATTATTCACAATGGCAGGAGATGTACCGAAACAGCGGGTATTTAAACGGCAATGGATACCTCTATGGAAAACGCGTTGGTATACTTTCGTTGAGTAAATAGCGAACCAGCAGCGATGCGGGGTTGAGGCTTGCTATCTGGAAAACATCTGCCTTATCTTTTTGAGATCGATCTCATCGGCCTCTTCGTATATCGACAGGTTTTCAAAGAGGTCTTTGATTTCATGGGCAACCGGCTGTCTGGATATCTGCCTATACATTTGCACCATGCACTCGTCGAAAGCGATTGCAGCTTCAAGGATTACGAGAGGAGTTGCATCCGGAGACAACTTGATTTCCTTAAAGCAATGTTCTCCGGGGATGTCCGGCTGATACTGCAAAGGCAGTTTTTTTATGCGGTCAATCACCTCATGCGGACATTCATCAAGGGCAGCAAGGGTCCTGTGGCGGTGACGTGCAATATAGTCGGTCAGTAACCTGGCACCTTCATCGTGGGTTTCGTCATGAATTTTATCAAAAAAATCTGTGAGGGAGTTTTCAAAGCATTCTATATGTCCCAGAATTTCCTCAATCGTAATAGCTCTCATAAAAGCCTCCCCTTCAATTGATTATCTATAAGTTATGCTCACTTAAATCCGGCTCGTCGAACGGATTACCCCTTTAGGCTGAGTTTGCATCTACTTCTTATATTTCGGCATTAACAATTAGCTGCTTAAGCTGATGTTTCGCAAAATATTGTGCATCCTTGCCCAGTTATGCCCGTCAGGTACCCTTGGCGAATTAGTATCATTTGGCGTATGCGGCCCAGAAGGAGTTAACTTGAAACCCGGATTGTCCGATTAAATAGAAATGGGAGTACAGCATATTGCTTGGGGGCAACAAAATGCCGAATAAGACCGAATCTTATGATCGCCAATCCGACGTGAAGCTGAAAAAAACGGCGGATTCAATGGGTTACAGAGGGCTGGTACGTCAACTGTCGCCAGTGACGATTGTATTGGCTGCATCGGTCTTGACGTTTCTTCTTCTGATGGGATTAGGCTGGCAGGTCTGGAAATCATACCAGGATCATAAGTGGTCGCAGGAGCAGGCTTTTCCAATACAGGCCCTCAGGGATAAGATAATTCATTTTGACGAAGTCCTTACTATGTCGGCCAATATGGCAGCAGCAACAGGCGATAAGCAGTGGGAAAAACGCTATCGCCAGTTTGAACCGAAGTTGGACGCAGCGATAAAAAGTCTGGAAAAACTTGCCGGCGAAACATTCGACAGTAAATCTGCCGTTCAAACCGATAAAGCCAACGTCAAACTTGTTGAAATGGAGAATCAGGTCTTTAAGCTGGTTGGCCAGGGGCGTCTTGACCAAGCTCAGGCGATAATTTCAGGGAATGATTACCGCAGGCAAAAGGAACTGTACAGCGATGGTATGCAGCGAATTGCGTCAGACCTTGAGAACCTTATAAGCTCCAATCTCGAAAGTCATCGAAAAAAGGCTCTGATTTCTGTAGTATCGTTACTGGTGAGTTTACCCTTGCTGGCACTGCTTTGGCTGTTGGTTCTGCAAAATATGCGTCGACATCTAAAAGAGCGTCTCTTAGCGGAGGAGGCACTCAAGGAAAGCGAGAAAAAATATCGGGGCTTTCTTGAAGCATCTCCGGACGCAACAGCGGTCTTTAATGAAAATGGCCGGATCGTAATGGTCAATTCCATGATGGAAAAAATGTTCGGTTACTCAAGGCAGGCACTACTGGCAATGACAGCAGAAGAACTCATGGCAGAGAGATTTCGAGATATCCACGTCGATCACTGCGCAAATTACCTCGCAGATCCTGCAATAAAGCTAATGGGGAGCGGACATGGAGCGTTTGGATTGCGAAAAGATGGAACTGAATTTCCGGCTGACATAAGTCTTGGGCCTCTTGAGACTGAAGAAGGTCTGATCGTGGTTGCCTCTATACGCGATATAACCGAACGCAAGCGGTCGGAAGAGGCCCTGGAAAAAAGCGAACAGCAATTCCGCTCAGTAGTGGAAACGGCTACCAGTGCAATTATATCTTCCGACAAAAATGGAAATATAGTTTTCTGGAATCATAAAGCAGAAAAACTATTTGGGTATTCGGTTGAGGAAATTCTTAATCAGTCCCTCACGAAAATTATGCCCCATCGATATCATGAAACCCACTTAAAGGGTTACAAACATCTAATTGAAACCGGTAAGTCGAGGATAAGAGATGGTGCCGTTGAACTGTTTGGGCTTAAAAAAGATGGCAATGAATTTCCCCTGGAACTTTTCCTTTCAAAATGGAAAGTAGAAGAGGACATCTTCTTCACAGCTATCATTAATGATATAACCGACCGCAAGCGGGCCGAAGAAGCTTTGCGTGAGAGTGAAGATCGATTCAGAGACTTCTTCGCCAATGCCCCTATCGGCTTCCACATATTCGATTCCAACCAGATAATAACATCCGTAAATGACAGCGAACTTGAGATGATAGGGTACAGCCGTGATGAAATAGTCGGCAAAAAGGCATGGGCAGACTTGATCGTCCCTGAACAGAAAGAACGGTTTGAAAAGCATTGGCATGAAATAGCTACTACTGGTAAAGTAACAAACCTCGAATATAAGCTTGTCCACAAACAAGGACACCACATTGATGTAATTCTTAACACATCTTCACGTTTTGACGCAGATGGTAAATTAGTAAACACTCGCGGAAGCATATTGAATATCACCGATCGCAAGCAGGCCGAAAAGCAACGCAACAAGCTTGTTAAGGCTTTGGAATACAAAAATACGGAACTACAGGACATCGTTTATACTGCCTCGCATGATCTGCGGTCGCCGCTGGTCAATATCGAGGGTTTCAGCGGTGAGCTTGGAACTGAATGCGATCGCCTGATGGAACTACTGGTAGAACAGTCTGAAGGCGGGGACACAATTGATCAGATCGAATCGGTGTTAAAGGAGGATATACCCGAATGCCTGCGATTTATTAACAGCGGTGCAAAAAAAATGTCCAGCCTTTTGGATGGGCTGCTGCAGATATCAAGGATTGGGACTGTCAAAATACACAGTGAATCTCTGGATATGCAAAAGACCGTCAGAGAAATACTTGATGCAATGTCACATCAGATAAAAGAAAACAATATCACAGTCACGGTCGAAATGGTTCCGGACTGTATAGGTGACAGTCATATGCTGGACCATGTCTTTACCAACCTTATAAGCAATGCTATAAAGTACCGCGACCGGGCAAAAGAAAGCGAAATAAAAATATCAGGCAGGGTAGAAGACAGCATGAGTATCTATTGTGTTGAAGACAACGGCATCGGAATTGCGCCGATGCATCAGGAAAAAGTCTTTGAGATATTCCACCGCCTAAACCCCGATGACCCCGTCAAAGGCGAAGGCCTCGGCCTTACAATCGTAAAACGCGTCCTCGACCGGCTGGGAGGAAAAATCCGGCTCGAATCTGAACAGGGCAAGGGCAGCAAATTCTTTTTCGCAATCCCAACGGTTTACTCGCATAATTAATTATACAAATTTGGTATTTTTCTATATTTATGCAGGTTTTTTGGGTTTTTTGTTTTTTGCGAAAAAATCGAGTAACGTATTCATTGCTTTCTGTGAAAGTTGACTATTTTGCCAGGCGGTTTAATCGCTGTGCTGCAATTTCCAGGAACCTCTCTTGCAACTGGACAGTTAGCAGCGAATTGGTGATCATATCTGCAAACTTATTACTCAAGGCGATTAGTTCGGCGATTTTACTTTCCGCATATTTTGCCTCTATCTGCATACCTTTTGCAAAGGCAAGGAAATCATCTCTTTTAAGACGGTTTCGTTTACCATTAAGCGTTAAGGCCATTTCCTCTGCTTCTTCTGGAATTACCAGCCTTGATGAAACAAGATCATAAGCCGGGCTAAGCGCAACAACACCCTTTTGATCAGTCAGCAGAGAAAAGTTTTTCCGATGAGCGTCGCCATTGCCGATAGCAAAGTTAAAAATTGTCATCTCGTAAAATCGCTGAAGTTCAAGCGGAGCAAATGCGCAGTAATCACGAATAACCCTGGCAATTTGCTCATGGCTTCCGGCGTATTTGTCAGGGCCGCCGAGCACCTGATGAATGTCTTCGCAGGAGAGCTTTTCCATGCGATTACCTTTTTTGAAACGATCAAATCGCTTGACCAGATAGGCCGGCGAACCGTCTGACAATTCAAGCAAGATCGACCGGGCAGTATTAAGGCCAAACCGGTTGCCCATTTGCATGCAGAGATATTCATTCTGCGGCAATTGAGCAAACTCCTGGGTTTGCGGCTTAAGAATATACTGGCCGTCGCGGGCAACCGGCAGCAGTTGGTCGCCCTCAAGACGAACGGAAAGCTTTGGCTGAACACCCGATATACTGAGTTTGCCGGCGAGCTTTTGAGCTTCGGTGCTGATCTGATCTAAGCTGATAGATATACCCGGCCTGACAGGCTTGCCAAACATCGCTTTCAGTTGTTTGTCGCTATAATCAATCCTGGTCATTTTTGACCTCCTGCAAACTTACAGCCCCGATGCAATCGTCACAGGTTCGCATCAATAGCCCAAATGTATCATTTGCATCAACCTTTATTGTAGGCGCAACAATGCGAAGATACCAGCCCTCCGGAACCAGGCCCGCGAAAAAGGAAAATATAGTCTCCGATTCAAACGCCTCGGCTTGCAGCGGCAGCGTCATAGAAATCGCAGTTCCATCGGCTAAGTAGTCAGCATCATAGACAAATCTGTAACCGCCATTGGGCAGTTCGCTAAGAGTGCCGGCAAATTTTTTGCGGTAGTAAACTTTTGCTTGCCGGGTCATGATTTACGCCTTAAACATAGCTCATAGCCCAGCAAGTCAAGAACCTGATTGACCTTGTCAAGACGAACCGTTTGCTTACCCTGCTCAAGTTCCCTGACAAACCTCAGACCGACTCCGGCCCGCCTTGCCAATTCAGCTTGGGTCAAACCAGCGGCCTTACGCATCGCCATAATTTCTTTTGCAAACCCCACAATAGCCCCTTTAGGGTATAATAACAGTTCTTTCTTTTATACCATCGGCTATTCGAGGTGAAAAGTAAAGCATTTTTATACCCTATGGGGTATAAAATATGAAATACGAAAGTTTAATTATTATTTTGGCCTCAGAAACCCGCTTTTTATACCCTATCGGGTATATCACCTAGTTTCAAATACCATTATCTTTCCAAAATATTTATTTAATTTTATTATTTTGCGAAAAAATCGAGTAACATAATCGTTCCCCCGTGCGTCATTATATATGTTAACACAATCAAAGGACGTCTATGTCGAGTAACAGTGCTGCTATTGGTTTGCGTTGGGACCTTGCGGCTGTGTCTTCTGTCGAGAAGAGTCAGCAGTGGGTGCTGTCTGCAATGCAGAAACGCGGGCCTGCACTAATCAGCATGCTTTGGCGGATTCTCGGCAATGAACAAGACGTTTGCGATGCTTATCAGCAGACATTTTTGCAGTTGGCGCATTATCAGGATATGAAAAAACCTGCTAACCTCGAGGCATACCTGTTCCGTACCGCGTCAAATACTGCGATATCGATGCTCAGAGACAAACGACTTCGCGACAGATCGGCAGCTAAACTTGCGTCATCAGCTACAGAGACAACATACCCGGATTTCGCAGGCGACCTGGACGCAAAACATCTTCAGGCAAAACTAAGAGCGGCGATCTCGGAACTGCCGGATTACTTAAAAGACGTGGTAGTATTGAGAGACATGGCCGAAATGCCGTATGCACAGATCGGTAAGATACTGTCTATCCCGGCGGCGACGGCAAGGGTGTACCGGTGTAAGGCAATAAACTTATTAGCACGGTGGATGAAATGATAATTACGAATTACTAATTACTAATTACTAATTACTAATTACTAATTTTGGATTCGGCCTTAGGGCCGAGGCTGATTTATTGATGAGCAGCCTCTATGCAAGTTGTTGCGGGTGAAAAGTGATGAGACCGTTAATAAAGCTTATTTATTAATTGAAACTGGTTTAAAAATGAGAAATTCAAAGATCATAAACAAATGCAGGCACATCAGGGACGGTATGCAGAAATCTATCCTCAAACGCATCGCCCTGGACAAGGGGTGGCTCGCTGAGCATATCGCAAACTGTCCGAAGTGCCAGTCCAGGATCTCCGGACTTGGGAAAGTCGACCTTGCCCTGTCGCTTATAAAAACCCAGACGCATAAGATGGACCTTCTGATGCGGGCCAACGCACAGGCGCTGAAAATGTTAAAGCACAGCCTGCGCGACTGCCCGAAAGCCGACAAACTGAGAGTAACCAACCCGCGGCCAAACTTGCTGATGAGAAACCACAGATACATCTCAAGCATTACGTCGACGGCGGCGTGTTTCGCAATCCTGCTGCTGCTGAAATGCGGGATCTTCTCCTCAATGGAATACTCACAGCAGCAAGGCCAGGAAACCGTAAAACAATACTACGCAAAACACCTCGACCAGGACACAATCAACGACATATTCACAGCATGACAAACAAAAGCCCGAAGCGTGAACGCAGAGATAACCCCACATTCAAAAAACGGCATTACCGGCAGCTTACCCATCTCACCAAAAAGAAACCCGGTTTCTTTAATTCTTTTGCATTGTAAAGGACTATGCTGTGGGCAAGATGCCCTTGTGCTGCCGCGCTTTTTAAAAATAACTCTTGCCAATCTTTAATACTACCTTTATACTTGTCGGCGGTTAATATTTAATTTCTAAAGGAGTAGATTATGAAGGTTTTGATCGCTGATAAGTTGTCGGCTGTTGCCGTAAGTGAGTTGGAATCGCTTGGCTGCGATGTTGTTATGAATCCGGATCTGACGGCCGCCGACCTTCCCGGCGCTATCGGCGATGCCGATGCCCTGGTGGTTCGCTCTACAAAGGTAACTGCCGATATGATAGACGCGGCGACGAATCTTTCTCTTATAATCCGGGCAGGTGCCGGGGTCAATACTATCGACCTGGCCGAGGCGTCCAGCCACGGAATTCACGTCGCAAACACACCCGGTAAAAATACCGACGCGGTCGCAGAACTTGCCATAGGGCATCTTATCGCCGCCGACAGGCGTATTGTCGCCGCTAACAGGGATATGGCCGCCGGTAACTGGAAGAAAAAGGAGTACGGCAAATCTCGCGGGCTTAAAGGGCGAACGCTCGGCATCATCGGTCTTGGCGCGATAGGAAAGGCAGTCGCCAGAAAAGCGGCCGGTCTGGAAATGAATGTGATCGGATGGTCAAGGTCGCTTACCCGAGAAACGGCTGAAAAACTGGGGATCGGATACTGCAAAAACGCCGATGAAGTAGCTCAAAAAGCGGACGCGATCAGTTTGCATATCGCTTCAAAACCAGAGACAGCCGGAATGATCAACGCCGAGTTTTTGGCGAAGATGAAGGACGGTGCGATACTGGTTAACTGCGCTCGCGGTGAAGTCGTCGATACGGCGGCACTAAAGGATGCGATAAAAACAAAAGGCATCCGGGCAGGACTCGATGTTTTCGAGAATGAACCGACCGGCGGGGTCAGCGACTTCAATGACACCGAACTGGCCGAACTGGCCGCCTGCACTCCGCATATCGGGGCCTCAACCGACCAGGCCGCAGAAGCCGTCGCCAAAGAAGTGGTCTATATTGTCAATTCCTATATCACTACCGGAATGCCCAAAAATGCCGTAAATATCCAGGATAAATCCCCGGCAACGGTTAACCTTGTGGTGCGTCATTACAACCGTGTAGGAGTTCTCGCAGCCGTCCTCGACGAGATACGCAACGCCGAAATCAATGTCGAAGAGATGGAAAATATGATCTTCGCAGGCGGAAAAGCGGCGTCATGTACGCTAAAACTGGATGAAGAACTCCAAACCGAAACACTGGATAAGATAACCGCAAACGAAAATGTCATCGCCGCAAATATCAAAGTAGACTCCAAAGTTTTCCCAACCTGGTAGGATTTTTCTTCGGTATCAATCCTAAGTAGAGGATATAATAGACATTTAAAATTCCGCAAACGCGAAAAGTGTGTAAAAAGGTGTCAAAATGTGTCATTTTTCGCGGATTCGCCTATCCAAAAAACAAGCGTTTTCCCGGAAGCCGCATTTTCATGCGTTAAACGGCGATGACGGTAAATTGCACTTTCGGGTCAGACTCTGCGTGTCTTTTGTGTGATTATTTTCAGGCGTCTTGATATCGATGGTTTTATCTGGCGGGGTATCATCTGCCATTGCCAGTTTCCGTCGATGGTTGACGGGGTGTTCATTCGGCAATCGCTGCCGAGGGCAAGTATGTCCTGGATCGGGATAATGGTAAGATTTGCACGTGAGGTTAAGAGATACTCTATAAGCTTGAAGTGAATATCGGTATCTCCGGCCTTTGCGTGTGCAGCTTTTAGCAGATGCTTTTTCTGCAGATCGCCCGCCTCGTCCTCTAACCAACCCATCAGCGTGTTGTTATCGTGCGTGCCGGTATATGCGACGCAGCGTTTGATATGATTCTTCAGGTCGTGCTCGTTGGTACCTGCTTTACCGACGCCGGCCCACTGCAAAATCTTCATCCCGTAAAGTCCGTACTTATCAACAGCCCGTCTGACTGCCGGCGTGATAACCCCGAGATCCTCAACGATCATCGAATCCCGTGAGAACTCCTTAAACACCCTGTCGAGGAAACTGTCCTTTGGAGTGCGGACCCATCTGCCATTTTTGGCCGTCTTATTGCCCGCCGGAACCTGCCAGAACGCGATGAGTCCGCGGAAATGATCGATCCGGACAAGATCACACATCGCCAGGTTATGGCCGATGCGGTCGATCCACCATTTGAAGTCGGCCTTTTTGAGAGCCTTCCAGTCATAGACAGGATTGCCCCAGAGCTGTCCCGTCTTGCAAAAACCGTCCGGCGGGGTTCCTGTAACAAACAGCGGTTTGCCGCTTTTGGACAGCTTAAAGATGCTCTGATTGGCCCAGACATCGGCACTGTCGAATGCGACATAGATCGGGATGTCGCCTATTATCTTAACGCCCCTCTTATTGCAGTGGGCCTTTAGCGAGTGCCACTGCTTAAAGAAGATATACTGGTAAAACTTCCTCTCGACGATCTCACTTGCAAACTCTTTTTCCGCGGCGGCTAGTGCCTCGCCATCACGGCAGGCAAGCCCTTTCGGCCACTGGTTCCAAAAGCCCGTCTGGAATTTATCACGAAGCACCATAAACAACGAAAAGTCGTCCAGCCAGGCGGAGTGGTCATCGCAAAACGCCTCAAACGCCGAATCCTTTTTGGCCTTAAACGCCTTATACGCCCTCTTTAGAAGCCTCCGCTTAAACGAATCGGCGCGGGTGTAATCTACTCGACCGGATGGGAAATTCGGGACGTCTGTTATGTCCTGCTTAGTCAAGAGGCCACTACGGTGCAGCAGCTTTGGGCTGATAAAAAGCGGATCGCCCGCAAAAGCTGAAACCGCGCTGTAAGGACAATGCAGCGAGTTTACCGTCGGCGGATTGACCGGAAGCACCTGCCAGTACCGCTGCCCCGTACGGGCAAGAAAATCGGCAAACGCAAAAGCAGCCGGCCCAAGATCGCCAACCCCAAAGCCAGAGGCCAAAGAACTAATATGCAAAAGTATCCCGCTGGATCGTTTCATACAACTTTCTTCTCTATTTTGAACCTCATTTCACTCGATAAACGATAAATAATCCGATTGTGTCCAATATTACATGTATCTGAAAATAATCAAGTGCATTTTGCGATGAATTGAATTTTAGTAGGAGAAAAAGCACATTTGTTTGATTTAAAACCACAATTATATTTACCCGTAAAACTGCGTTTTTTGCTCTTAAATGGAGATTCTGAGTTTTTTTTGCAAAAATTCAAAATAATGCTTGCATGGGTCGGAGAATCGGTTATAATCTTAGTAGTTAGATAAGCTCTTTTCTTTTTTTATATCTCTATCTCTCTAAAGAGGTCGACGCAACATTATATTTTTGATATTTTCTTATACCCAAAATTTGCATCGACTAAAAACCGGTACTCTCTCAGTGCCGGTTTTTTTTTGCGCATATTTATCGGATAACCAGAAGAATTGGAGAAAAGAGAGAACGTTGTCGGCAATCAGCGTTTTGTCATTACTGCCGCTATCAGGATGTGCCTGAGTTTGTCCTGACTGCAGCCGTTTAGGTACGCATCTGTGAAATCGAGCTTAAAATTTCCCCTGAAAACCTTGATCTGCTTTTTGAGCTGATTTTTATTCATCGAACAAATCGATGCTGATACTTTTTCAAACGATCTGGGTGGAGTCATATTCAAAACCCTCTAAAAAAATTTAAAACTTGCCGGCTTACCTTTATGGTTATTCTATCGGATAAATGTAACGCCGATTCTATCAAACTCGCCGAACTTTTTTAAAAATCGGGCAATAGGTGCACTTACAACGATAAATTTGTTCCGCCGCGGGCAGGAATGTCTTATAATGTTTTAACTGACATGTCGTCAGTTAAAGATATCGGATTTCAGATATCTGATTTTAGGTGATTAAAGAATATTTGATAACACTAACATGCTTACAGAATCATTGAATTATGAATTGCCGGCCAGGCTTATCGCTCAAAAGCCGGCGGATACACGAACGGCTAGCCGGTTGCTGGTGCTGGACCGCCCTACCGGCGTTATAATCGATAGGACTTTTCCGGATATCGCTGCGTATATCCAGCCCGGCGACTGCCTGGTCCTTAACGATACCAAGGTGCTGCCGGCGAGGTTCTTTGCTCGCAGAAAGACGGGGGCGAAACTCGAAGGGCTTTTCCTGGAAGAAACCGCCCCTTGCGTCTGGAAGATAATGCTAAAGCACTCGCGGAAGATAAAAACCGACGAAACGATCGATCTGACCGGAAACGACGGAACGCCCTTCTGTGAGATAACCGCCGTTGAGCGAACGGAAAATGGTCAGTGGATACTGGAAATTCACGCCGACGGGACGCCCGAAGATATCCTCGCCAAAACCGGATTCACTCCCCTGCCGCCCTATATCAAACGAGACGACAACCCCGATACCGCCGCCGAGGATCTTGTACGGTACCAGACTGTCTATGCCAAAAACACAGGCGCGATCGCGGCACCGACGGCGGGGATGCATTTTACGACGGAACTGATGGATGAGCTTAAAGCGTCCGGAATAAACATCGCGTATGTTACCCTGCACGTCGGGGCGGGCACCTTCAAACCGGTAACCGCCGAAAATCTGGCCGACCACCCGATGCACAGCGAACGGTACTCGCTCGACGCGGCAAACGCCAAAATAATAAACAGCAGCAAAGCAGCGGGCGGGAAAATAATCGCGGTAGGGACGACCTCGGTGCGGACGCTGGAAACGATAGCGGCGAGCGGGGAATTAAAACCGATGCAGGGGGCGACAAAGCTGTTCATTAAACCCGGCTATGAGTTCAAGGCGGTAGACACAATAATAACAAACTTCCACCTGCCGAAATCAACACTGATAGCACTGGTCGGAGCGTTCGCGGGGATGGAGCAAATAATGAAGGCATACAGACACGCGATAGAACAGAAGTACAGGTTTTATTCGTATGGGGATTCGATGATGATATTGTAAAAAAGCGAATATCCAACATCCAACACGGAATATCGAATAATGAAGGAAAAGGCGAATAGCCGAGGCTGTTTTTTTTGGTTATTGGTTATTCCTTGTTAGCTATTGGATATTCAAAAAACATCCGGAAAGCATGAAGTATTTGGATAAAAAACAAGCCGGGTTTCGAATGCCCGGCTCGTGTCTTTGTGCTCGATTGGCCCGATCTCCATCGAGCGACATTATTTTGTGTTTAGGTATTTGAAGAACTCTGAGTTTGCCGGTAGTATTATTGTTGTGTCTTTTTTCAGGGCCTTTTCATATGTTTCGAGGGTCTTTACGAACGCGTAAAACTCCGGATCCTGCTCGAAGGCCTCGGCGTATATTTTGATTGCCTTGGCATCTCCTTCGCCTTTTAGTATTTCTGCTTTTCTGTAGCTTTCGGCGAGAAGGATAGTCTTTTCCATATCCGTTTCGGCCATGATCTTGGCGGCTTCTTCTGCGCCTTCTGCGCGGTATTTCTTTGCGATCATGTCCCTTTCGGCTATCATCCTGGTATATACCGAAGGAGCGACTTCCCGGGGCAGGTCGGCACGTTTTACCCGCACATCGATTATTTCAATGCCGTATTCGGAGGCCTTTGCCCTGCACTGCTCCGTAACCTTTTGCATAAGCTCGTCGCGGTTCGCTGTGACGATTTCAGTAAGCGTATGCCTGGCGATCTCTTCGCGTATCTCCGAGAAAACTATGTCATCAAGACGGTCTATCGCACTTTGTTCGCTTCGCACTTTTTCATAGAATTTCAGTGGGTCAACAATCCGCCAGCGTGCATAATTATCAATAACAAGTTGTTTCTTGTCGCTGGTGATCATCTTGGCAGGCTTTGAGTCGTATTCCATTACTCTCTTTTCAAACTTCTTCGTCATTTGCACAAATGGTATCTTAAAGTGCAATCCCGGCTCTGATGCGGTTTTTACATATTTGCCCAGCTGTGTAACGATGGCCTGCTCTGTTTCGTCGACGGTGAAAACAGATTGCGCCAAAAGGATCGCGACGATTACTACAATAACTATCGGAATAATTAGTTTGGGACTCATTTGTCACCTCCTTTATCAAGTGGCAGGAACTGGAGCATATTGCCGCCGGTATCCGGGTCTATCACGAATTTCTTAATACCCGGCAGGATCCGTTCCATCGTCTCAAGATACAGTCTCTTTCGGGTTACTTCTTTAGCTTTGGTATATTCCTTTAGTACGACGAGGAATCTTTCGGCATCGCCTTCTGCACGTTTTATACGTTCCTGCTTGTATGCTTCTGCTTGTTTTTCGATCTGTGCGGCCCGCCCTCTTGTCCTTGGTATCAAGTCTGCATAATAACCCTTTGCCTTCTTGATGAGCGTGTCTTTTTCTTCCTTGGCACTGACTACATCGCTAAAAGCGGCAGCAACTTCTCTGGGGGGCCGGACTGTTTGAAGTTTTACCTCTCTGACCGAAATTCCGCTTTCATATCCGTCGAGTATGCTTTGCAAAGACTCCCTGATCTCTATCTCTATCTCGAGTTTCTTATCAATCAGCACGTCATCGATAGGCCTTTGTCCGACGACCTTTCTAAGCGAGACCTCTGCGGCATCGATAATAACACCGTCATCTCCTTCGAGTATGCGAACTTTAAATAAGTAGTTCTTAACATCGTTGACTTTGTACTGAACGATTATCTGGGCATCTACAATCTGCTCGTCACCTGTGAGCATGAGAGATTCTTCCGGCACAAATCTGTATTCGGCTGTCGTCCCCGAACTGACCGTGCGAAACCCGATCTCGACACGCCTTATCTTTTCGACGGCAACTTTATCGACCTGCTCTATTGGCATGGGAAAATGAAAATGCGGACCGGGGCCAACTGTCCTGACGGCTTTTCCGAATCTGCGGACGACTCCCTGCTCGCCGGGCTGGACGATGTAAATGCCCGACAGAGCCCAGAGGATCAGTAAGATGGGTATCAGCAACAAAAACAGCTTCCAATTGACTTTTATATTCGGCTTGAACGAGGGCATCCCGCCGCCTTCAAACCATTCTTTTCTTCTAACATCTACCATTATTGTACCCCATTTTTTAGATAATGCCGCAATTGCGGCGCGTATAGCGATAATCGGCATTTTTCGGGGGTCGGCATGAGGTTTTTTAAAAGTAAAAAGTGAAAAGTGACAGGTGACAGGTGTGATAATGAAGCAGGACGTCAACTCTGCATTACAGGAATTATTTCTTTTTGCGTTTTTTCTTCTTCTTTTTCTTGTTTGATTTATTTGTTTTGTTGATCTTTTTGCGTTGCCGGGCTATTTCTTTTGCTTTTCGGTTTTGTTCCTGGCGACGTTCGAGCAGGTGTATCTCGTCTTTTAGCTTCTGGAAGTTTTCGATCCGCTGGGGGTCTATCTTTCCTTCTTCAAGTGCCTCGAGCACCGCACAGCCGGGTTCGTGGTCGTGGGTGCAGTCGCGGAATTTGCAGTTTTCGGCGAGAAGTTCGATATCCTCGAATGCCCGTTTAATGCCATCCTGATCCACCCACAGGTGCAGCTGACGCATTCCGGGGTTGTCTATCATCGCTCCTCCCTGGGGCAGCAGGATCAGTTCCCTGTGCGTTGTGGTGTGTCTGCCTTTGCTGTCGTCTTCTCTGACCGGGGCAACTGCCAGACGCTCGATTCCCAGTATCGTGTTAATTATCGTGGATTTTCCCACGCCGGATGAGCCGAGCAGTGAGACTGTCTTGCCGCTTCCGAGATACTCGAAAAGAGGTTCAATGCCCTTGCCTTCGGTGGCGCAAATCGTGTGGATGGGGACGTCCGGAGCAACGAATTTTATCTGGGATATGTAGTACTCGACATCGTCGCAGAGATCGGATTTATTGAGGATGATGACAGGGTCTGCCCCGCTGTCCCATGCCAGTACGAGGTATCGTTCTATTCTTCTGAGATTAAAATCTTCGTCAAAGGCGGTTACGAGAAAAACTGTTTCGATGTTTACCGCGATTACCTGTTCTTCGTCGGCTTTTGCGACGCTTTTGCGTGTGAACTTGCTCTTGCGGGGCAAGATGGCGCGGATTACGGCTTTGTCTTCGTTTGGGATAAGCTTGACGGCAACCCAGTCGCCGACGGTTGGGTAGTCCGCTTTTGTCTGGGCGTCATAGTCGATCTTTCCGGCGAGAGCGGCGGTTAAGGGTCCGTCTTCTGTGTGGACCTGGTAGATGTGTTTGTGTTCGCGGATTACCCGGGCAGGGACTAGGCCCTTTTGTTTATGATCGGTGAAATGCTCTTCAAAAAACCGGTTCCATCCGAGTTCTCTTAAATCCATATTATTCCCTGACAATCAAGATTAGCATTGATACGCTGGTTCCATCTTACTGATTATCATCGGAAAGTCAAGAGATGGCGGTTATGCGGTTTCTTTGTAGACTACGATGAGTTTCAGTTTGCAGTCGGCAGCGGCGGCGAAAACAACCGCTTTATGCCCATCTGCACCTGTTGCGGGAACCATTTCCTTGCCTTCCATTACCATCGGCACTGAAATTTCTATGTGTCCGACACTTTCGGCGATTCTGGACTTAAAGCCGCCAATAATAAGGTTGACCACCTCTCCGAAAGCATCTTGCACCTCTGAAGGTTCGATAGTATCGTCCGGCTCCATCATGAGCATGTTTTTTGCGATACATTCGGCAGATTTGTCGCAGCATTTCAGGATTACAGCACCCTGGAGGACATCTGTGAAAGTTATAGATCCGATCAGCGTTTTGCAGTCGTCAAGTTCGGCGTCAAAATCTTCAGCCTTTTCGATAGGCAGCATTATCATGGTATCAAAGGCCTCTTTTGCACCTAGCCAGAGACATTCTTCGAGTGCGACAGTTTCAATCATTTCCATTTTTCCTTTAAAAAACCGCAGTAATTACCTTAAAATCGACAAAAAACAGATGCGACTTTAGCCGGAAATAAAATTTGAATAAAGCGAAAAAACAGTTGTAAGATGCGTTTTGGCTGGTTACAATAATATTTCCTATCGGGGCGTGGCGCAGTTTGGCTAGCGCGCATGACTGGGGGTCATGAGGTCGGAGGTTCAAGTCCTCTCGCCCCGACTACTTAACCCCTTGCGAGTAAAGCACTTGCAGGGGGTTTTCTTTTTTCTGTATCATACCTTAAAGCTGGTCTTGTCTTATGCTTGTCTTTTTCAGAACTTGACAAAAGATTATCGGAGTTTACAATTTAATGAAAGTGAATCGTAACAAGGTAAGGTGACTTTTCTGAAAGGGAATGCAATGGAAATAGGGGTTCTTATAGCGTTTTTTGTAGCTTACGTAGCTTGGCGGCAATATAAAACAGACCGTGATAAACTTAGGTTGGATTTGTACGACAAGAGATATGAGATTTACCGAGCTTTAAAATTTCTGCTTGGATATATTTTACAAAACGGATACGTACGGCATGAACAAATTATGGAATTTTTGAAAGGAAGAAGAGAAGATGATTTTCTTTTTGACAAAGGCATCGTAGCCTACTTGCAGGATATACAAGCTAAAGCTAATGAACTGATGAATGCCGAAGTTGTTTTAGAGAATAATCCCAGTGATGCAGAACGTCCCGCAAAAGAAAAAGAAGTAATCAAGCTTAGGAAATGGTTTTATGAACAACACGAAATAGCCATAGATAAATTTGGTAAATATTTAAAGTTTGAGATAATTGAACGACCGAGCCAGTTGCCGTTAATAATAATTATTATTACCTTAGGCATCGCTCTATTGCTATCAAATTTTACTAACAATGAGCGATATTCAGTATCGTCCTCGGGTAACACTGCATTTGTTGTCGATACCAAAACAGGACAGTTGTGGATGCGGACAATCGGAGGTAGCTTTAATCTCGGTACGAATGAAAAACCCACAGCTGACTTCATCAATATTAACCCAAAAGATGCTAAAAGGGTCTCAGGGCAAGTCAAAGAATTTGAGAAAAAAAGAAAAGACGAGCAATAACAAGTAATCTAGGCCAGCCTGACAGCGGTGGTTTTGGTTTGCCGACCTCCCACCGCAGTCGGCTGTCCGGAAAAGGTCGGCAAAAATGGCTAAAAAACCAACAAAGACAGGCCCAGACCTTTGGGAATATCTGGACAAGAACAACGTGAGTTTGCCATCTATTCCTTCAGATTTGCGCATCAAGGTAAGGGGGGGGAACCCTGACTTTCAGCGTGAATTTTATTTGCTACCTCAGACTCTTACGACCGTTACTAATGTACGCACAGAGAATTTATCCTCAGACGAAAAAGATAGCCTTTTTTTACAGATCCAAAGAGAGACCCGCAAGGTTTTGGATCACGTTTGTAACGAAGTAAGTAAATTCGCCGGTGCCGATATTTCTGAAGGTTGCATGGCTATCCTAAACGACTATCAGACATGGTCTGAAAAGGTGTTACAGTGGGCTAAACAATCAATGTTTGGCCAGAGTATTGACACTGATACTTTTTATGAACTTTGGCGTGAGCATTCCAATCTCCAGAGAAGGCGCATACTGGCTGGAACAATCAATAGTAAGTACCTAGAAAAAACAGTTGCTGAGTTAGAAGAAAAACTTTCAAACATCAAATCACAACGGTCAGCAGGAACAGGGCAGAAAAACCCCTCGAAACCAAATATAAAGACTTGGGATGAGTTGACAATAGAATTTATTGATGACGGCACGATAAAATATAAAGGGGCAGATAGGCAATGGCATCGTGTAAACTATGCAGAACTTGGTTTTCAAGATAGACGCAATGGATTGCCCAACCAGCTTTGGGGGATACTCCGTACACTAGCAGAACAAAACACCCTAATAGCGAAAGGACTTCCTACATCCAAACACAGTCTTCCTATGGATACACAAAAAAGCATTGACCGTATTCGTAAAACACTCCGCGCTTACTTTGACTTGCAGGATATACCCATAGTGTATAATCGAACAAAACACAGATATTGTTGCAAGTTTACTCTTAGAGAAGCGCAAGAAGATTTAGAATTATATGCCAAAAGAAAACATGCCAGAGAAGCAACCAGCTATAAGCCAGACTTAGATGCCTAAATTGTAGAGCGGTTCTAAGATTCCACCCCCATATAGCCTCTAAAACGAAATCTCCTTTTCGTTATTATTAAAAATCCCCAAAAAAGTTCCATTTTTTTATCGTAAAACCTGTGTTTTTAGCCACTTAAACCATATTTTTCTCCGCCTCGTTAATTGACTGCCCTTTAGTCCCATCATGTTGCACGAAATATCGAAATTTCGCCATATAAGGGTGAGAGGGTAAAAAAGCTTGGGTGTTTTTTGTCCATGGCTGAAACTGTAATGACGGTTGTTTATAAAAGGAAATATTATGGAAATCAAATCAACAAAGCAAGTTGCGGTCTTGATTGGGGTTAAACCGAACAAGCTACAGCGGGCGGTCTGGGAAGGTAGAATTTCAGAGCCGAAAAAAGGCCCCGGAAATAGTTTCTACTGGACGGAAGCTGATATAAACCGAGCCTCGAAGGCGTTACTTAACAAACCTTACAGGCCGGAGGCAACGGGGGATTGATGAAAGCTTCAATCAAACTTGAACCATTATTGATCTCTGCTGACGATGCCGCAAAAATGCTAGGCGTTTCTCGCTCATTCTTTTATGAAATGTTATCCTCGGGCAGGTGTCCTGTCCGTCCTGTCCAATTTTCTAAACGCCGACTCTGGCGCGTTGATTTACTAATGGCATGGGTTCAGTCAGGTTGCCGGGCAGATTGGAGGCCCAAAAATGAGTAAGGGCGGCTTAGTTTTAGACACGAAGAGGAACGAAATGTTCCAGTTGCGTGACGCTGAGACAGGGACAATCACGACAATAAAAATATTTTATCGAGACAGCGGAAGCCTCGCAGTGCGATTTGAGGCCCCCAAGAATATACTAATTAGCAGGAAAAAAGAATAAAAATCATACGATGGAGCGTTAAAGTGGTACAAAGATCAAAACAATATGATTATTCGGCCAACAAAAAACTTAATAATTATGTCCGACTAAAATATCAAAATCAGTTGTCAAATGGAGCTTTACACGTGTATCTACTTGCAATGCCATATTTAGAAGAAAAGCAATCTGGTTTTTGCCAGCAAGTTACGGCTAACTACGATGAACTCGGGCAAGCTACATGCAGAGATTATTCCGGGATGAAGAATCCTCTCTTGGAATTGAAAGGTGTTCTTTGCGAAGTTGTGATCGGTAAACCGATTAAGGGCGGGAAAAAGGCAACAGTTATCCGTAGATATAACCTTCAAGAACTTAAAGAGAAGAAATTACAATCCAAAATAATTGATAAGAGTCCGGCCCATGCACAGACGCTGGCAAAAATACTGGAGAGCCGTTCATTTATTTATGGTGATAATCTCACATACAAACCATATTGGGACGCCAGCAAGACCGGCAGAGTAGTATCGCATAAGCCGAATGTTCAGGGAGACAGCAAGAATGATAGGGCCGAAAGACTCCGCCATGGCTTGCTAAAAGGGCAATTTTTATTCGATCTCGATATAAAGCAGGCAGAGCCGTCAATAATTCAGCAAGTTTTGAAATATAAATTCCCTTCAGACCCTTACCAAATGCTTGCTGACGTTAGCGAGTTTGACCGCAAAGAGGCCAAGCAAAAGATCAATATGCTGGCTTATGCGATAAGTGCGGTCAAAATAGTTCGATATTGGTCACTTGAAGCGCAAGAGATGTTTTTGCCTTATGCAAAGCAACTCGACAAATACAAAGCTAAATTATGGGAATCTTGGAAACCTAAAGGCAAGCAAAGACGGTTTATAGATACGCTTGGAGGTTCAAGGGTTTATGCAGATAGAGGGCAGCGAAACAACAAAGGCAAAATACTTAACTGGCATATACAGGGAACAGTAGCAGATATTATAAATACCGCCTCTCTTGAGATTATCCAGAGAGAACAAGCGGAGGGATGGAAGTTTCTTTTTCCGGAACATGACAGTATATACGTTGTTGGTAAAAACCAACACCAGGAAAAACTAAAACAAGTAATTATCAGTAAGGCGAAAGATTTAAACTTGGATTTATCGGTAGGTGTACAGTCATACGTTGTTGGAAAAACCCAATAACAAAAACACTGGCTTACTGTTTGAAAAAACCAACCCTTATACCATGTATATATGTTGATGTGGTTTTTTATTTATGTGAGTGAAAACAAACGAACCGAAACGAACGAAAACGAAAACGAGTGAAAAAAAAAACGAAACGAAAAACGAAAACGAATTGTGTAGTTTTTTAGTTGAACAGCTTTTTAAAACAGGAAAACTGAAAATCTTAAAAATTAAAGTAAATAGTAAAAGTAAAAATGAAAAAAAACGAAATTGAAAAAAACCGGGTTAATGAAATTCTCACACTTCACAATGAAATTGCAGGCTATTTGAAAATGTCGGTTGAGAAGGCGGTTAAGATCGGGCGATTATTGCAGGAACAGAAATCCGCTTTACCGCATGGGGAGTTTGTTGGATGGATCGAATTAAATATGCCGTTCAGTGATAGGACAGCCAGGAACTATATGCGATTGCACGAAAACCGGGACAAACTGGAAACTGTTTCCGATTTGACCTCGGCATATAAGTTATTGTCCCCCTCTACGGAAGATTCGAAGGTAGAAGACTGGCATAGTTACGTACAGAGACAAAAGCGAGAGTTGCACTCAGAGATGGATAGTCTTGACGACATTCCCGACATCTACCAGAGATTGACCGCCTGTAAATTGATTTACGATAAACTTCTTTGGTTGACTCAGTCTTGCGCCGAGGTTTTGTTATACACTGAGGCTCGATTGGGACAGCTTTTGGACGAACAAACAATGACAAGTAAACTACAGGTGCAACTATGATAGAAGGATATTTTGACGGCGGTTGTTGGGAGAATCCGGGCGGACACGCTTCTTGCGGTTGTTATATTGTAGGCGATACCGGAATCTTACTTGAAGAAGGATACTACATCGGACATGGTGAAAGTATGTCGAACAATGTCGCAGAATATGAGGGCTTAATCCGAGTACTGGAATTTCTGCTAGATGAACACAAGGACAGCCCGATTGTCATTTTTGGTGACTCAATGTTAGTCATAAAACAAATGTCCGGTAGCTGGAAGATTAAAAAAGGATTTTATGCCAGTAGAGCAAGACAGGCCAAGGAACTAGCTACCAAGTTTACAAGCATAACTTTCCGGTGGATTCCAAGAGACGAAAACACTATTTGCGATAAACTGGCAGAGGCAGCAATGCACGGTTAAATCCGGTTATATGAATAAGCACAACTGACAGTAAAACACTCTTTAAAAAGTTAACATGGCGTCCATGCGACGATAATTTGAAGATCGGGGGACTGGCGATCCCCCATCTTCTCACTTTGAACACCCGGGTTGAAAGACGAAGAAAAAAGAAAGAGCGGAAAATGGGGATATTATCAGGGCCGATTCAGAGACAAATGGAGAGGTTTAGGGCCAAGTTGCAATAGTTTAAAAGAGGGCAGAGAATTGAAGGCTAAAAATGTATGGAATATCTTAGTTTGCGATAAGTTTGTTGGGCGCAAAAATATACCAAAGATTATGCTTGATATTGACCGAAATATGTTATAATGAACAAATAGGAGTTAGATATGGAAAGCTATGATACACAACCAATTACCACGGCCTCAGATTTGGCACAATATATTATTAATTTTGCCAATCATACAGGTGAGTTGTTGACAAATTTAAAATTACAGAAACTTTTGTATTATGCACAGGGATGGCATTTGGCCCACTATAATCATTTACTGTTCAGTGATAAAATTGAGGCTTGGGTTCATGGCCCTGTTGTACCACACCTTTATCATCTTTACAAAAATGGGTGGGCACCTATAAATAGCGAAATAAACCAACGGCCAAAGTATTTGTTAGGGGTTGATAAGTGGTTAGTAGGTTTTTTGCGAGAGTATATGCCAATCGATGCTTTCGAGTTGGAACAAATGACTCACCTTGAAAAGCCTTGGTTGGAAGCAAGAGGCGGAATCCCAGAAGATGAGATTTGTTCTAAAGCAATAGACCCAGAAACCATGAAGAAGTATTTTGTGAGTCTTTTAAATGCCTAAGAAGCAATATTACAAAACCCAAACCACTTCTAACCCGAAATTCCCCAAAACACCAATAAAAAAAATCACGCAATATTTGATGAGATTTTCTTTTAAGTATCTTGACCTTACCCACGAATTATTTACTTTTGAAGCAGTTTGCCAACAATATGGAAATGATTACTATAAAGACTATAAGCAAGCGTTATTAAAAAGATTGGCAAGTATTTCAACGTGGAAAGTTAATGATTTTAGGCAAAGCAATTCACGGGCGTTAAGAGCACACCCTATTAATTGGTTAAGCGATACAGTCCAGTTAACCGGATTAGGCATTCTGAATAATAGCGAGCCTGACGAGTGTGCTTATCAGTTCAACATATCATTAAGTAAATATGGCCGTATAATCGGCTTTATGATAGATAACACTTTTTTTATTAGGTGGCTTGACCCCGGCCATCAATGCGATATAGGGAGGCATGGCAAAAGGCGCTAATCATTAATTGATTTTTTATTCACCGAGTTTTCTATTAATCTAGGTCTTCAAATAGTGAATAAGTATTTTCCTGACCTGCATATCGCCGCACCTTCCTACTTTGACCACCCTTGTCTAGTGATGATTCGCTTAACTACAACGCCAGACCACTTTTTCCCCGTACGAGTTGCAAGGCCCTCTTTATTCAAGATATTGGCTATTTCATAGCAACCAAGGCGAACACCGCCCCGAGGCTTTCGATTAAGCTGCTTGATACGTTCGAGAATAGGCTTTTCGCTGTCATGGTATCCGTAGGGCTTGCGACCTTCACAACGGCCTGTTTTGGCTTTCTTTGCCTGTCTTGCTTTTTTCAACTTCAACACCAGCATAGACTTGTCAAGCTCAGCAAACGCGCCCTGGACCTGTAACATCATTTTATTCATAGGGTCTGAATTATAGGATTCAGTAACATTAAAACCGGTATCAGCACTTATTAAAGTCAGCTTTTTAGTGCATAGCATACTTACTAATTGCATTTGCACCATTAAGTCACGCGCTAACCTGTCTAATCGTTCAATGATAATCACACGAATACCATTACTAAGCAATTCAGCTAACATCAAAAGAAATTCAGGCCTGTCGGCATCGGTACCAGTAAACGCTTCTTTGTAAACGATAGTAATCTCATAGTCATTTTTATTAGCGAATTCTGTTATAGTTTGCTCTTGACGCTCCAGACCAGTACCATCTTTTTGTTGACCCTTAGAGCTTACTCTTGTATATCCTACGGCTTTAATTTTCATTATTCTGTTTCCTTAAGCATATAACCGCTTTCTATTTCCTGTAGCATCATTCTACAATTATTCTTGCACTTTTGCGCTAGTTTAATATAGCTTTGCAGGGGCTTTCCGTCTAATGATTCAGACCTTGCAATATTCTGGCAATGTTGCGCGAAGGCTTTCGCTAATCCCTGATTAGTCAGTTGAATATCAATGCAGCGCGATAACAATGGGCTTGCGTCTATACAGTCATCAAATAGGCTTTCTTGCCCCTGTTTAGTCGTTGTAAAGACAAACACTATATAATCAGGCAATCGCTCTAAAATCCCTAACAGACGCCGTATAGACGCCTTGCGAAGTCCATGCGCTTCATTGATAATATAAGCCTTGCCAGAACCAAAGCCCCTGTACTGCATATCCTTTTCGACCTTATCAAGTGCCGAAACGGTTAACAGATCAGCGCAATCATATTCAGTAATATATAAATCGTCTGCAATGCTCTTGCCAATTATCCGGGCAAGTGTTGTTTTACCTGAACCGCTTATACCGCTAATCCAATAAGCCCGGCCCCCCAAACCGGATTTATTGAATCGCTGGATAGTTTTAACTGCCTTGTCTTGACCGATAACTTGATCAAGTGTTTTGGGTCTGAACTTTTCGCATAGCTGCATATTACACCCCCCTTATAAAATCGGCGGCTTTTTGACCAGCACTGGCAGCCTGAACAACAAGTTTACGGTCTTTCTTAATAGCCTTGGACCAACTGTCGATATATGCTGAACTATTTTCGATTGTAGCTGATTCAATTCCAGCAATCCCGCAAAGCATACAGGAACTGAACTCAGCAATTAACTCTTCTTTTCCATAGTTAACACTGCCGAAAGCTGCTACGGCTTTTTCCTGCCGATTGAGCCTTGAACTATGGCCGGTGCTGTGTGATAACTCATGGAATAAGACGCTATAATAAAAAGATTCACTTTCAAACTTTGTCTTATTCGGCATATTTACAATATCTGCCGAAGGCCTGTAATACGCCTGAGGATCGCCGCTATGAGTAATCGCTGGTCGATTCGGCATATTATGTACAATTTGCTCACAAGCTGCAATAGGCTCAAAATCAAGCTCTGTTTCGTCAATCTCAGGCATAGCATCAACAGGTAGTTTGTCAGGGTCAAGATTATCACACTGGTCAAGATTGAAAACCCTGTAATATCTCATAATAAAAAACTCATCTTTTTCAATAGTGCCTGAATCGCTTACTTTTTTCTTTTCCAGCTTTTTCCAAAATACCGCAACAGTGCTCTTTTCACCTTTTCTAACCTGACCGCCAAGGTCTTGCGCCTTCTTGTATGTAACCCAATAGCAGCTTTCAAATCCTGCTGCTTGTGCTGACATACTCAATAGCCAAACATTAATACCATTATAAGGCTTTCGGGTTGATAATGATTTTGGTCTACCTGCTGAACCGCCGCGCCAAGGCTTGCGCCAAGGTACGGTTCCTTCGTCCAGTGCTTTTAAGATTTGATCTGTAACAATTTGGTAGACATCCGGCTTGTTTCCTGATACTTTACGCATAATCGAAACTCCTAAACAGTTTTGATTCACGGTCGGGGATACTTTGCGGGTATCGCCCGGCCAATATCTTGTCAAGACTCCATTAGTCTCAACTGCCTAAACTATACCCTATGAATCAAACCGCGTCAACCAATTCTTTAGAATTAGTTTGCGTATCTATTGAATATCAGTGCTTAAGCTATAATAAACGTAGATTGTAAGGCAAAAAAAACTTTATAAAATAAAAAGATTATTCGATTCGGCATGTTATTACGCAAGATTACAATAGACTGAATAGCCGGGATAACAGACAGCAGCAAACCCGGACAGCATAGCAGACCCGGGATAACATAGCATAGCCCGGACAGCAGGTGTAAAGCACTGTCAAACCATTGGCAAAGCGCAGGCAAACAAGGGGTAAAGCTACGTCAAATCAGCGATAATCATAGCAAAAACAGCACTAAAAGCCCATAGGGGGGAGCCCCAAGAGGCCACCCAACCCGGCACGTAAGGCTTATCCTTCCAAATTATTTTCACCCAGAGTCCAATAGACATTCACAATACACAATGAGGTGTATATAGATGGATCGGAAATTAAGGTGTCTGGTTATATCAAGGTTACGCCTCGTGATATTATTTGTGGCATGCGTGGGGATACGAGAACCGTTCCCAAAATTTTCCTGAAAAATGCTAATTTTTACTTAAGGGCATTATCGACTTTATCATCCGGCACAAGGAAAATGAGGACTTGGACGAACGGCTGAAAGAGGTTGAAAAACGGTTGAAGGCACTCTCTGCATCAGGGTGTAAGATTATAATACCTATACTCTAAAAATCAGCAGCGAGGCTCCTACGACACATATCTCCGGTAAAATAGTGGTAAAAACATTATAAACTAGTTTATAATAGGGTTTTTAAGGCCAACAGTATACGGATTCTACAAAGGGGTCTATATACTGATCACCTTCTTCTAAACTAAGCTCATGTAAATTATTTTTCCAGTTTCCTAACAGGTACTGCTGGACGCAAAAGGATGATATTATGGCATCAAATTCGTGGTCAGTTTTAGTAACTACTTTGAGGCCTATGAAGCTTGATAAATTTGAATCCATTGTTTCTTTAGAGTTTTGCCAATCATATCTATTGTCTGTTAACTCAAAATATATTACTTTGGGATGTGTTTCGGAAACAAGTCCAACTTTACTACGTTGAGAGTATGCTTTCTTAATTAACATCCCTCCGATTGACATTGAACCAAACAGAGAGTTGGGTGACATGATACTATTCTGAATACTTTTATACTGTTTTTTCAACCAGTGATCAGCAGGCCTCCACCCACTCACTCCTGTACACCAACGAGTTAATGTATCAATTCCAATACCTAATGAATTCCTGTAGGTATCAAAAAAATCAATTACATCTTGGGTTGTTTCCAGTGTGAAAAAATCTATTGATACTGAAGCCAAGCTATCCGACACTTCTAGGACAGCAACTCCATGATTACCGTTACCGCCCGGGTCATATCCAAATATATACATCTCTACCTCATAATAAAATATTTATAAGCACGTGCATAATATCACCATAGGCTATGTTTGGCAAAGATTTACTCTGGAAATGCGTGATTGTCATTCAGTAATTGGTATGAAATATCGTCCCCAAAGCAGCCTTACTTATTCACCAACCAAACTCGGAAGCCCATCCGTATTCAATATCCGGATGATGGGTAGGACACATGAGCCATAGCACTTCCACAGCCTAACAACAAAGAACCAACAATAAAACAACCAAAGAGTACCATATTAAAACCTATGTTTAACAGGGAAAGGACTACAAAAGAAAGCAAAAGCAATACGCTTGAGGACTAAATTAGCCTTATAGGTGCTGTAAATGGGGGGAAGGTGGGTGGATGCTAGTTTCTTGGGCTTGCCTTTACAAACCGACTACCCAAATTCTCCTGCTTTTTTATTTGTTCCTAAAGCATCTGAGAAGATTCTTTGACGTGTCGTAGTATTATTTCTTTAAATACATCACGTCTATGCTCAGTCCAGACATCCGATTTATCTAATTTGGGACTGTAGCGAAAACCTGACATACCTAATTCTTTTTCCTTCTCCATTGCTTCGAGGCAAAAGTCATCTTCGATCCAATAGCAATCCGCTATTTCGTGATATTCAATGTCTGTCGTTAATTCTCCTGCAGCCATAACAATTCGGATGGGTGTTACAACCATTATGGAAATGCAATCTGTCTCGGGCACTCTTGCCATATTGCTGTCGGCTACCCATCCTAAGCCACATATCATTGCTTCGATAGACTCCTTTTCCTGTGTTGTAAGGTCTCTCTTTAGCGCATTTATTGGCTTTCGATAGAAAGCAAGTCGGTAGAATAAACCAACTTGAGATCTAAACAAACGGTTTAAATTCCAGCCCATTTTATCCCCTTTCAAAATTACCCAAAAACTGATTTACTAAGATTCTATATCACTCTGACTGGGAGGTCAAGGACATACACATCACACTTTTATTACTATTTGCACGAATACCCACACTTCCATTACTCAATACCGAGCTTTGTTGCAACAGCATTTATTATTTCAATGAAGTGGGCAAAATACAAATTAAACCTTCTAGTCAAGCAAAACTTATAAATATCATCATCACATTTCTTCTGAGTTAAAGACTCATAAAAATCACCAGATATTTTTTGTATAATCTCTAAATAAAACTGTGTATCTTCATCATTGCCAGTTTCTTTAATCTTGTAATATGCGTCTAAAATACCTAGAGATTCCCAGCGACTAACTTTCTCTTTGCATTTGGGTAAATCTGACTGCAACAACCAACGGCATGTTAATTTTTCTATATATCGTTCAGAAGATATTTCTGCAAAGTTTCTATCAAACAAAACTCCAATATATAATTTAATTGCATTTTGCCCAAGAAATGAACAGAGATATACCATTTGCTCTTTTAATTTTAATTTGCTTGAAATATTAAAAAAACTACAAGGCCAATCTATAGATTTGGCAACGGATTTAAGCTCTTTAATGCTAAAAAAATCGATGGCAACAGCCCAATGCAATTCATCTGCAAATTTATCTATAAGAGCAACATTAGTTGTCATTTTATTATTCCTTCCTAGTTTTCCCCTGTAGGTTTCTCCAATACGAACATCATAACAATAAACAGTATCGCACAAACCACATCTATTGGCTGCCATATCTCACGTGACAGATGTATTGGAATTAGAGGATTAAACAGTAGAGCGATAAAACCAAACAACCATACGCCCCACATCTTCTGCCAACTATAAGCCGTAACAGCTATGTAAACGCTGACACCACAGACAACAAGCCTGAGCAGCTGATAATAGCCGTAAGGCAAGTCTGCTAAAGCTAAGAGCAACATCGCCGCTGCAATTAAAGATGGGATCAAGTGTGGCCTTTTGTTCATAATTAAAATCTCCGTATTTTGTCGATAATTTCTAAGGCCATTTCTTTTCCCTAACCGGTCTTCCATATTGATCCATGTGAACACCCATGCCGTATCCGTCGGTTTTGATTTCTAAGCGTTCTCCGTAAACACCGCCGAAGTCTGGTTTTAGTATTACTGGTTGGCCAAAACGATTTATATGGACACCCATGCCGTAGCCATCAGGCTGAATAACAGAATTGTTACCGCTGCTAATAGTATTATGTCTGGATGAGTCATTTATTTCTATTGACCTTTTTTTAAGCTCATTCTGAGCCACAGCAACTCCCTGCTCAGCAGCTTTCCTGTACCACTTGACAGCCTCCTTGTAATCCTGCGTAACGCCGTGACGTTTACGATACACCACCCCCAGCCACCGCTGAGCATCAGCATACCCCTGCTCTGCGGCTTTGGTGTACCATTTGACCGCCTCCTTGTCGTCTTTTTCAACGCCATAACCGTTGCCATACATCACGCCAAGATTGAACTGAGCCTCAGCAACTCCCTGCTCAGCTGCTTTTCCTAACCATTTGACGGCCTTTTTGTCGTCTTTGGCAACGCCATCACCTATATAATACACCACCCACAGACGCCACTGTGCATCGACATGTCCCTGCTCTGCGGCTTTTCCTAACCATTTGATAGCTTGCTTGTAATCTTTTTCAACACCATCGCCGATGTAATACATTTGTCCAAGATTGAACTGAGCCTCAGCAACTCCCTGCTCAGCTGCTTTTGTGTACCACTTGATAGCTTGCTTGTGATCTAGGGTAACACCGTTACCGTCATCATACATTTGTGCAAGATTAAGCTGTGCTGTTGCATCGCCTTCTTCAGCTTGTTTGAGCATCTTTTCAAAAGTGGCCTCATCACTGACAGGTAAATCGGAGGTACGTAACGAGTCTAATATTGGCGTAGCGGATTCTTTACTACAGCCACAACAGAACAGCAAGGCTAATAGAATTACCACCACCACAAGACTTGACGTTCTCATTTCTTTCTCCCTAAAAAAATATTGTTGTTTTCCGCCCAAAAAAAAGGACACCGCTACATCATGCTTCTCTCAGGCCCGGCAAGGCCTAACCAAAGACACGCAAGCGATGTCCCGTATTGGGACACCGATCTTGTGCGTTCTTTGGTCTTACAAAATTGCCGGTTTGAGAGAAAACGCTCAAAGTTCAGTGAACTTCATTATTTAATTGTCAATGACAATTATACCGCTCCGAGGGTACAAATCAAGCAAAAAAGATAGATATATTGCGTATTCCATATTAAAGACATGAAAGGTTTTTTATGAACAGCAAATGGTAGTAAAAAGTTAAAAAAAGACGGCGAAGTTCTCAAGAAACCTCGCCGGGTGCTTAGCACCTACGCTATGACTTAATCACAGCAATCAGCGCTATCACAGCACCAATGAACATAGTCAGTTCAGACATAGTTCACCTCCTTATAGCCACGCAGGGATAAATCCAGTTGACCCATTAGCCCTTACATTGGGCTAGTGGGTTTCTCTCTTTCCTTTGGTGTCTGCGCAGTAAGGCCATTTTAGCTCATATATGCGGGGTGTCAAGAAATGGAATTGCGAAGGCGGTGGGACGAAATCAGGGAAGATTTGTCAGATTTAAAGTCAGATGCAATAAGCCCAAAATAACGCCCCAAAACAGCCAAAAGGCACTATTGCCCCAATTTTCCGTAACGCCCTCATTTTTAGCCTAATATCAAGGGTAGTACCCCCATTTTTAGGCCAAAAACACTGCCAGCCAAAAACAGCTAACGTAACGTTTTATCTAATATGAAAGATTTACCATGACAAATGCAGAACGACAAAGAAAATATCGGGCAAAGCACAAGATGCTTACCCAGATCAAAGACAAAAAACGTAAAGCCGACAGAGTTGATAAGGAAGGCTTGAGATGGACAAAGGCACAGTTCTTTTTAGAGCGTGCAGACGGTAACGACTTCGATGACCTTGACACCACCTATTGCAGCTTTGGCCCGGACGAGTTTAGATCGGTAGGCCCTACGCATGGGCCTTTTCATGAACCGAATCCGGTACTTGCCCGGAAAATGTTTGCTCGTGCTTGTATAACCATGACAAACTTGGTATAATACTTGAATAGTGGTCCCTAGGCACACTCGGGACGCATGACTGACAATACCGATTCTGGTGATTTTTTGGAGTTAAATTATGGAACTGGCATATGGGATAATAATAGCTATTGTTTTCTTTTCTGACTTAGCACGCATGAGGTATTTGCACAACAAAGGAGTACTAATTGATTTCGGAGGACTGTTTATTAATCCCGTTGGCATAATAATTACAATTTTTATCACTGTTTATGCTTTTGTTCTAGGAATAGTTGATTTTGGATTTAGCTTGTTGGGAGTAACTGGAGCTTTATTTTGCTGTTTACCTGCCGTTGTTGCCGGTCTGTTGGTTGGCGGGGCTTTCTCTTCGTTGCCATTTACTATATTAGCTTGTAATATTTGGTTATTGATAATGCATGAAAAGCACATGGGTATAGGCATTATAGGCGAGATGGTATTTGATGAAGGTACAATACATGCACAAATCGTCGGCATAAGCGCTACTGTTACATCGTTTATAATTCCTATTGTATCATTCTTTAAACTTTTTAGCAAACGCAATTAAGTTTGTCCAGTGTATTAAGCCTACGCCCGGCAGATCGGTCTTGACGCCGACAAGGTGGTGGGTTCTATCAAAACGAGCTATTGCCCCGGCTGTGATGTTGAATTGAAAGCAAGCGAGAAATATTGTCGATCATGCCGGATAGCAGCACGCTATAAGACCGCCATATAAGGCCATACAGCACGCGCCAGTCCAAAAACTACCCCAAAAAAAGCAACATTGGTACATTTATACCAAAAGTGAAAAAATGAACAATAAACTGTGTCGCAGGTAGGATTATAAGGAAGCAAAGTAGTAATTGTCGCTACTTAAAGGCAGAACTATTGGATATTCCTAAATATTTTACTTGATTTGGACGAATAGAATAGTGTAGAATGAATATTAACGAAAGGATGTTAAATTATGCGTGCTCCCTGTAACAATTCAAACCCTTTTTCTTTTGACCTAGAAAAGGCTATTCAAGCAGTTGCGTTTTTGTTAAAACAAAAACCTCAAACAAACTGCTCTGATAATTACATGCGCATTTTAAAATTATTATATTTTGCGGACAGGGAAAGCATAAAAGAAACAGGAACACCTATAACTGGTGATCGATTTGTTGCACTCAAATACGGGCCAACTCTTAGCCGTTTATTGAATCTTGTACGTCAAGAAGCGCCGGGTGGTATTGAATGGGATAAGTTTATTCAAAAAGTTGGATATGATATTAGGCTTATCAATGACCCTGGTAATGGAAAATTATGCAAATATGAAATTGAATTACTGAGAAAGATTTGGAACGAAAACCGAGACTTAGGGGAATGGGATGTCGCAACGAAATCAGAAACCTTTCAAGAGTTTATAAAAAATAACCCCGGAGATTCCCAAAAACCAATTCCATTGACTGATTTGTTAGAGGCCGTTGGCAGAAGCGATTGGCTTCAAGGAATCATTCAAGCTTCGACGGAAAGTTGCTCTCCAATATAAACTTTAGGTGATTGATTTTAATGCCATTTGAAATCGGTAATACTTATCAAAGTAATCAGAATTATGGTCACGTTGACGACCATCCTTGGGTTATCATCTCAGAACCCTCCACAAATCCTGAAAAAATAGCTGTTGTAAATATAACAAGCTGGAAGGACCAAGCGATTGGATTAAATGATGAAGCTTGCATAGTAGATTCAGGAGAACACCCTCTCATAACACACAAGAGTTTTGTTTATTATAGAAAGGCGCTTTGCTTAACATTTGAGCAATTAGAAAAAGCATTCTCAGACACTCTAATAATTAAAAGCGAAGATTGCTCAAGCGAACTCTTAGGTAAAATTTTAGTGGGAGCAGTTAATACGCGTTATCTCCCTATTGAGATAGGCCAACTTTTAGAAGAACAATCGCTTATATAGACGATTCTACTTTTCGTTACACTCTGTGAGCTAAGTACATATTTCCGAGTTTCTTCGGTCCATAAAAAAGCGGAGTTTCCCGAAGCCTATAAGAGATGTACATTCAGTATCTGAAACGAGTAACAGGTAGGCGTGCTGGCTGCCCCGCAGCAAAAATAACCAGAAATACAAGAACTATTATAGCTAATCCGACCACAATATACTGAAGTTGATTCATTTTTTGATCACCACGCAGATAGTAAATTAAACCAGCAACACCAGCAGATAATATAAACCATTGGATAAGTAGCTTCTGAAATTGGATCGCCGCACTGTTCTCCGTCAGCAAGAACCCATAGCCTCTACGCAATGGAGGAAAAAGTCCAATAACTATAAAGATAATTATTCCTGCCGACAAGACCACCGTTTGCCTTTTGTTCATAATCCAAATCTCCGCATAATATTATCGTTTCCTTCACCCCCCAAGCCACCACCTGCCTTGCAAACAATAGTCTACCGAGAAATATATATCGATTCTGACTATATGAATTGCGGACAAAGGCGGTCTTGTGTAGTTGACAGCTACAATAGCTACCGTATTAAACGTGGAAGCATAGGCAATTCTGTCTTTTAGTCTACTTTCATTCAGTCAGGATTCCAGTTCAACTTAGTCATATTCTCTGCATTAACCAACTTAGTAGAGCCGTCTACGAAGGAAACATGGAAACCGCCTTTGTGTCTGGGCTCCATAGTCACACGGTGCCTGTCACTGTAGCTATTCCAATCTCCTTCACTTTCAAAAAATACAACGGTGCTGGCGGGGTTCTTGATTCTGGAAAGAGGTATTTCGCTCAGATTTCCATTGAACCCGTAGGCACATTTCACGTCAAGTTGGGATGGACAGGTCGGAAACTGTAGGGGCGGAATGATGTAATCAGCAAGTAAATCACACCAAGTAGAAGCTGGTGGAAAGTAATTCTTGTTATCCTCTAAATAAAACACTAGCGCCATGTTTAGTGAGGATAAATTTGACCGGCAACTGATAGCCATTGCATCTTTTCGTATTGATTTAGACTGCCCGCAAACTATAAGAAAACCTCCAATAAGCGTCATGAAAAAGGGCCACTTATGATACCGCCAGTGCTTTAATGGACTTTTCCTGCAAGCAAGAACCGCAGACCAAATTAATGCAATAAAAACGAGGATTTCTCCTAGAACTGTCATCGACACTTTGATAATCTCCTTTCAAATTCTCTGCACTGAACGACAAGCAGGTTTTATTCCTTGCCGATTTTCCCAGTCAATATAAACCGGCATGATTATATATCGCTCAGTTTGGAGAGTCAAGGGCCATTTCCGGCTAATAATGTTAGTCTTTAAAGCCTGCAAGAGAGAATGAAATTATACGATAACTGTTGACTTTAGTTGACATTATGTTGAAATTTGTTGAGTTCTGAAAACCTAACAAAACTTAGTATTTGAACTTGTCAAAACTTGTCTTTTTGAATAACTGGAACTATTAACAATAGTTAAGGTTCCCCAACATTTTCAGGGGAGTTTTCCAGCATTAAAAAAGAATTAGTGGAATATAAGGTTGATTTTGGAAATAGGCTGTTATGACTACCATCAAGGTCTGATCGGCGATTCTACGAGCGTAAGGACACTCTGAGAGGTGTCCTGTGAGATTCTGTGGGTTGCTGTGAGAAAAAAAAGAGCACCGCAGCTGTTTTTCCGAATGGAAATTTGAGAAAAAACCAACGCTTAACGGTGCTCTATAATTTTTTATAAAAGAAAGGGATCACCGCCCCGGCGACGTTAAACCATAACGCCACAAAGCCGAGACGGCAACCTGTTGTGTCCTAAGCAATCCCTTTAATAGTTGTCTAAAGGGATCACCGCCCCGGCGACGTTAAACCTGTAACGCCACAAAGCCGAGACGGTAACATGTTGTATCCTATTTTGATCCCTTTAATAATAAACTTACATTTAATCTAACAAGGCAGGCAGGGGTCGAACCTGCGCAGCTCATACCAAGGTACGCACCTGTGTATATCCACAGCTTTTCAATTAGTCACACCTGGGCTTATGGGTGATATAACCCTTGAGCCGACTGGATTATGGCACATAACCGCCTACCAGTACGTTTACCATTCCGTCACTGCCTCGACTGAAAACCGCTGCACTATTAACAGCATCCGGCTCTCAACCACACCAAATTTTCTAAATCTTAACGCGCACAATCTCCGCAAAAAAAACCATGGGTTTTAGTTTAAATCTATAGGCGTGTGCGCAAAAAAGGTGCACCGCCGAAACACGTCCAAGGCAGGGCACGACACCCCATCACAGAGCGAGATCAACGGTGCATATCTACTAATATGTACGAAAGCTATCCCCTCTTTAGGTCAAAAAAAGAGGATGCTCCCCACACATAGCAGAAAGCACCCTGTAATCCATACGCTTCTGTGATTTACAGCCAAAAGCCATAAATGTCGTGTTTGCCTTGAAACGCATGAAACCATTAAGGTGATTTCATACTATATTAAATTATAAGTAATGATTGTATCAGTTTCAAACTCAATATGCAAGAAAAAAAGGATAAAAAATCTGCGACGAAAAAACAGAGAGTTTTATTTAGCCGCCAATCTATTTTCGTAATCCGCCAATTCCGGCAAGGTTGCCGTTTTTGTCTTTGTATTTTCAGAATAACCAGCCGTTTGCTTTCATGTTTTATTAGTGCCTTACGGTCGATGATGATTTCACCGGCAAGGTGGAAACCGACGACGATGCCGAAGCCATGACCTACGAATTCGATAAGACTTTCCCCGAGATCACTAAACACGCCGAGGCTTACGAGGCAGAGATCGCAAAGCTAATCGAGAATCTTGATATGGATATTGAGACGGTGCTTGTTGAGTACCGTGACATCTGATTTTGCCGGTTCTTTTGTGCCATTACTGCGTTGTTATTCTGGCCCGCACGTCCTCAACGTACGACAGTACGCCTCCGGGCGGCATGCCAGAAACGCCTTGTACTGACGCAAAACTCCGCGGCAAAATAGTGACAGGTATTGGCAAAGGCCTTGCATTTGAAACAAAATTTCTCACTTAAATGAAATAGTAAACGATGGCATATTGTTTCAATCTCCTTTGAATGATCTATTGCATCGAACGCGATGGATAAGGGGCGAGTGTAACGAGTCCCTTATCCAAATGTTAGCATAAATTTACCACCCAAATGACAAGCCATGCCGCCAGAAGAAGGCCATAGTAAGCAAAGTAGATGTGCTTACGGCGTATGTCGGGCTTAGAAGCTTTTGCTCTAGCAATACCATCCTTGATTAGCGACATCCCCAACTCCTCTTCAATTTCCTTTCCGCGATCGCGGAACGCAGTCAGGTACGCGTACAAACGAATCTCATTCAAAATGGCTATGATTGCAGCGGCAAACGCGATCATAGATAAGACTACATGCCCAGCCGACATATCCAGGAGATTCTCACGGATGATTCCGAGAACTCCTGCTTGTACGGCCGTGAAGAATGTCATATCTGTTCGATGCATTCGGCTGATCGCTCGCCACCACTCGTTCGCTTCACGGTACTCCCATTCGAGTGTATTTCTATCCGCTGATTTCTCCATGTCGTACTCCCTTCATCTTTGCTGGTGCTAACAAGTTATTACCTGGGATTTCCCATATAACATTGTATATCTTAGCTCAGCTACGCCGCTGAGCCTCTTTTAATAGAATATCAAATCTGCCTCGAAAACTCATGTTAAAAAAGGTACCGTACCCCGTTTCGTTTGCCTATCAAAATACTTTTAACTATCAAAGGCTTTTATTCTGCTTTTACTCGTTTTCATTATTTGGCAGGTCTGGCCAGATTTGCCAGGTTTCTTCTTCAAGCATTTTTTCAAAGTCGTCCGGCAGTTCGTGGAGGAAGTCCAGGCCAGTTTCGTTTACCTAGTTATTTCCTTAACCATCATGCATAGGTAATCTCCGCAATAGAGTCTCGATGGAATCATAGTAATCTCCTGTAAAATCTGCGTATAACTTATCTCTAAGGAAGAGAGGAATCTCACATGGTCGATACAAGATGGGTAGTATTTGAGATGTAGCAGAGCCGACTTGGTCAATCAGAACCGAGTTGAGCTCTTCACGGACCCAGCGTGACTCCACTGAATCAGGAGATAGTACCACTAAGAGATATGTACTATTTTGTATTCCCGTCTGTAACTTCTCGATTATGGAGTCTCCAACACACAGCTGCCATTCGTCATACCAAACCCCGTAGCCTCTTGCTACAAGCGACTTGGACAGCTGCTCAGCAAACTTATGATCTGCTGACGAATGACTAATGAAAAACTTTGTTTTGTAATCCGGTAAGATATGCCTGGACATGCCATTTCTGCTTGTCATGATTATATCTACAATGAGCGTGTTGAGTGCTTCAATTCCCCAGTTCCCACAGATTGTACAGTCCGCTCTGTTGTACCAACCAACCACTGTGCGTCCAGGCCATGTATGCAAGAGAACCGGACCTTTGTACCCATTTTCCCTTATTCTACGCAGTAATGGCCCAGCGGGATAAAATCCGGAAATGCGGCCGTGAGCCCATTCTTTATCTGCCTCTCCCGGCTTTCTTTCGTCGTCGCCCAGGTCTGTTCTGAACATTTTGCTGGTCGATACACCGCTGTCAATTACACGGACATGGAGATCATCGGTGCCACGTTCGAGGGCAATAGCTGCCGGTTGAAATATAAGAACAAACAAACCAATAAGAACTGTGATTTTTCTAGCCATGAGATTCTCCTTCAATAAAATACTCCATTATCATCTCTCCGCACCACTGCGAAGAAGGATTTCCAATATTTTTTATGAAAGGTGTCTGACCCTTTATTTTTCCTCTTTATTTTTCCCTTTAATTTATTTTTTCTGATTTTCAATGGGCAAAGGAGGCAAGCCTAGTTCTTTTAGAAATGTATTGTGTTTGTTTGTGGCTTCTATAATTTTGCCTTCTAAATCAACTAGCCCGGCATTTACATTTTGTAAATCAATCTTGGGTTCTGGTTCGGCTATGCTAACGTAGCGTGAGATATTCAGGTTGTAGTCATTTTTCTCGATCTCCTCCATGGAGACACGTCTAGAATAACGTTTATCTTCTTCATTTCGATACTGATATGTATCAACTATTTTTTTGATATCCTCAGGTCGTAAACGATTTTGCCGCTTATCTTTTTTAAAGTTATCTTTATGACTGGCATTGATAAACAGCACGTCGTCTGGTTTCTTGCATTTTTTCAGGACTAAAATACATACTGGAATGCCTGTAGAGAAAAAGAGATTGGCAGGTAAACCAATCACGGTGTCAATATTGCCATCTTTCAGCAGTTTAGTGCGAATACGTTGTTCTGCGCCACCCCTAAACAGTACGCCATGGGGCAGGATAATGGCCATAACGCCCTCACTGCCTAAAAAGTGAAAACCGTGCAGCAAAAAGGCAAAATCGGCGGCGGATTTTGGTGCCAGGCCGTAGCTCTTAAAACGGAAGTCTTCTCCTAAAGCTTCAGTCGGGTCCCAGCGATAGCTAAAAGGTGGGTTTGCCACCACTGCGTCGCATTCTAGCTTTTTGGCGGGGTTCATTTCATTCAAAATGTCCCACTCATTTTTCAGTGAATCACCGTGGTGGATTTCGAATTCGGAATCTTTAACACCGTGAAGCAGCATGTTCATGCGTGCCAGGTTGTAGGTTGTAATGTTTTTTTCCTGACCGTAAATTTTGCCAACACCGTGAGTGCCGAGTTGTTTACGCACATTCAGCAATAACGACCCAGAACCGCAGGCAAAATCCAGTACTTTGTTGAGTTTTTTCTTTTTACCGGTGGAAGGCTCTTGACTATCTAACGTTACGATTTCAGAAAGAATCGTGGAAATCTGTTGAGGGGTATAAAACTCACCCGCTTTTTTACCTGAACCGGCAGCGAACTGGCCAATCAGATACTCATAAGCATCACCTAGAATATCACTGTCGGAAGAAAACTCGGCAATGCCTTCCGCTATTTTAGTAATTATAGTGCAGAGTTTGTCATTGCGATCAGTGTATTTTTTGCCGAGTTTTTCGGAGTTGAGATTTATCTCCGAGAACAAACCTTGAAAGGTGCTTTCAAAAGATTTGTTTTCAATATACTTAAAGCCCTTTTCCAGGATATGCAGTAATTCATCGTCTTGGGTTCTGGCTAACTCCGAAATGCTGCTCCATAGGTGTTGCGGCTCAATCACATAATGCACCTTGCGACGCATTTGTTTTTCGAACTCGGCAACGTCCTCTTCGTTTTCCTCGTACCAAATTTGAAGTGCTGTCGTTGCACCAGTTTTTTTCAGGATATCTGGCGATACATCCGGGTAATCCTCACCCAATTCCTTTTTAGCGGCGGTCTCGTAGTTATCCGATAAATAACGCAAGAAAAGGAACGACAGCATATAGTCACGAAATTGATCTGCGTTCATGGCACCGCGTAATTGATCAGCGATGCCCCAGAGTGTTTTGCCTAGTTTATTCTGTTCTTGATCAGTCATGTTTAACTCGCGTATATTTTAAAATTATATTTGTCTAATAATTTTCTGAATATTTCGTTGAAATAAGCTTGTTCCGTACTATTCATCAATTCTGTTTGATTGTAATAAACGTTCTTGTGTGAATGTGTATTTATTACGTTCAAAACGTCTTCGGTATTTTCGACGCCGATTTCGCTTAAGGTGAAACCCGTTCTTGCGGTCCCCAAAAATGATGCAATATTCTCAAGAAGCTGTCTTAGCAAGGCAAAGTGATAGGTGTACAGCTGATCCTTACTTGCTTCATCTAAAACTTGCAGAAGATGCAAGTGGTACAGAAAAACATTACGCTTTAGTTCCTCAAGCACCAACTCGTCTCCAACACGCTTTAGAATTCTTAAACCAGTTAGATTTTTGTATCGACCACTCTTTTCGCCTTTAGTTAGTCTGTTTGCCAGGTTGGAAAACAGACCTATGTGGTGAGTGGTTATAATGATACGCTTTTTCTCATAATGAGATTCAATTTGCTGAAATATCGTATCTGCTGTAATGAATATATTATGCTCGTCAAGACTAGACACAGGATCGTCGATGAAAATATGAGCGTCCTGCTCATCAGCCCAACCATCAACTTCTAACAAGGCTAAGAAAAAGCACCAACCAAACATCCTTTCCTCGCCTCTTGAAATTTTAATAGCCCTTTCCTCATCATCTTCTTTATAAAAGGTGACTGACTCTATACCTTTTTCAAAATCTATACCTTTTTTAGAATCCAAATAAGGGTTGAATCGGAAATTGTACTCAGGCGAATACATAGCGAGCTTGTTCATAACAGCATCATGATTTTCATATAGAAAGCTATGAAAGATATTTAAGCTGCTAGGTAATATATTCAATCGAATATTTGCACCATCGTTTTCTTCATCGTTATCCCATACGAACAGATCTTCACTGAAGGCATTGTAATAAACCCCTGCATGTTTTCCGCTCTCGGGGGCTTTAGTTATATCTTTATAGGCAACGGACAACCGCGTTTTGCCCGTTGAATTGAAAGCAAAAATGAGAACAATGTTCTCGTCGAGTTCTTCGATTTGATTTGCGATAGCTTCCAAACTCATGCGTCCTCCTCGTCAACTGAAGGGAACAACTGTTGCATCAGTCCTTTTTTATGGGCTTTTAGTGCATCGAGTTTTTGGGTTTGTGCGGTGATCAGATCATCAATGGAGGAAAGGAAATCGGCTATTTTTTGTTGCTCGTTAGTATCAGATGGGCAAGGAAATTTAGTTATTTTTGCATTCTTTATTGTATATGTCCCAACTGTAGATTTAGATGCTTGCCCAAGTATTTGATTTTGTATTACATCTGACTCAAAACAGTACTTAAAAAAAGTTGAGCTAATCCCTTCTTTTAATTTAAACCAAAGAACATTTCCATCTTTAAAGTAGAGTCTGTCACCTGCTTGAACTTGATAAGATATCCCAAGGGTTCCCACACCACTAATCAAGAAGTCGCCTTCAGAAGGCAATCCATATTTCTGAGCAATTTTGGAAAAAAGATTTTCTGATATAAAAATTTCGCTTCGAAATGGCTCATTCTTACTTAAAGAAACCAACTCTCTAGTTCGATAAAATGGGATACCTTGAGTCGTCCAATCTTTTTGTAACACACGTTTGCTTGAGCCAACATCAAAAAAGTCTTCTATTAACTTCTCCTTCCATTCCCCCGAATCCTTGAATTCAGAGAAACGCCATTTGGGGACGGTTTCGCCTTTGGCTGGGAATAGCTGTTGCATCAAACCTTTTTTGTGAGCTTTGAGTGTGTCAATTTTTTGGGCTCGTACGGTGATCAGCTCGTCGATGGAGGAAAGGCAATCGGCTATTTTTTGTTGTTCTTCTGGAATAGGAGTTGGTAGCAAGAGTTCTGAGAATTGCGAGTAACTAACCATCTTACCATCCCGAATACCTTCGAGATTCTTGTTCATGTCTTGAATGAAAGCATTCGTTTTAAAGTACTGTTTAAAGAAAAGGTCAAGGATGTTAGTTTTTTTCCGAAGGATAATATAAGCAGGGCTGCAAATTCCTTTGTAATTTGAATATTCAATGCCTCCCTGAAACGACCTCAGGCTTATTATGAAATCACCGATTTCGACAACCTTATAGCTTTTCACGCTTTTACTGGTTACGGAGACATGGTAATCAATCATATCTCTAGGAATGGCTCCATGCTCTTGAGTAATTGCAAGAACAGGAAGGTCAGAATTGTGGTTTTTATTGCTGATCGAGTCAAATACCATATCCCCATTCATATATGACCACTCGCCTAATTCACGAAACTCAGGAAAACGCAGCTTAGGCACCAATGTTTTTTTTGTGTTCTTACTCATATACAGCTAGCCCCGAAATTTCACGCCCTTGGGCCAGTTTTTTTAGTAACGGCATGAGGTCTTCCATCAACGCCAGTTCTTTTTTGATTCTGGCTTTCCAACCCAACTCCAAAGGAGCCATCAGATCACTGAGTTGTTCGCCGTCAAAGATCATACGGTCCATAATACCTTTTACGAAGATTCGCAGGGCATCTGTTTCCAGTCCGTTCTTTTCGGCCATGTCTGCCAGTTTCTTGTTGAACTTTTCCGTTTTAAAGGCTTCATACCCTTTGCGAATAGCTTTTTCGCTTAAGCCTTCACCTACCTTCAAGCTGTTGATATAGTCGACTATTTCTTCTCTCTCTTCCATGAGGTTTGAGGTAGAGCAGAGCAGGTTGATTAGTTGCTCACGGGTCATTGTTTGTTTGCTGGGTTCGCTCTGGGTGTATTTGGCAATGAGGCCCATGATGTAGTCGTAATCAATCATTGCTGAGGAGAAGAGTACAAACTCAAAATCCAATTTTTGCACTTCCGGGCTGAGGTCATCACTAGCTTTACTCTGTTTGGCTCTGAGCTCTTGGGCGGTTTCCAGATACATCCCTCGGAATGCACGCAGCTGGTCTTCAGGAATCAGCTTTTCTATGCTTTGCTTGTCTTGGTCGTTTAGGTCCGTATATTGATCCAGTTGGGTTTTAAGTCGCTGTATTTCTTTGAAACGTTTGATAAAATCACACCGTGCGTCATCGCCTTTGAGGTTGTTGACTTCTTCCGGCTGGCAGGCTAAGCCGTGAGAGTCCATAAAGATTTTAAGAGAACTGACAGCACTGCCGAGTTTTTCAATGACACTCGGGGCGGAGTCCACCAGCCAGATTTCTTTGGCTTTGCCTTTGTCTCTACCGGAAAACATGGTAATGGCTTCATTGACAGCGTCTTCCTGCTGGCGAAACTCTAATATATTACCATAGGGCTTGGTATCGTTGAGCACACGGTTGGTGCGTGAGAAGGCTTGAATCAGGCCGTGGTGCTTGAGGTTTTTATCTACATAGATGGTATTGAGATATTTGGAGTCAAAGCCAGTGAGCAGCATATCCACCACGATGATGATATCAATTTTATTTTTGTGCGGGTAATCCTTATTAGAATACTTTTGGTCTTTGATACGCTGCTGCACATCTTGATAGTATAGGTCGAATTCGCTAATGCGATAGTCGGTGCCATACTTGGTTTTGTAGTCAGCAATGATAGCTTTTAACGCCTTTTTCTTTTTAGCTGGCGCTTTCTTGTTGTCGGCCTTTTCCTGTGGTAGGTCCTCTTGTAGTTGCTTGACGTCTTTATTGTCTTCGGCTGGTGGCGAAAAGACGCAGGCAATGTTTAGCGGCACATAGCTGTCGTCTTCTTCGGATTTCTCGGCTTGAATCTGCTTAAACAATTCGTAGTAATCAATCGCGTTATTGATGGAAGCGGTGGCCAAAATAGCGTTGAAGCGTCGTGAGCTTGTGGCGGCATCATGTTTTTGCAGAATCGCTTCAGCCACGGCTTGCTGGGCGATTGTCTCACCGGCCTTGAGTTTTGCTTGTCCTTCGGGTTTGAAATAGTCGATGTGAAAACGCAACACATTACGATCTTCAATGGCATTGGTGATTGTGTAGTCGTGCAGTTGCTTCTGGAAAATATCTTCTGTGGTTTTGTAGGATGCTTGCGTGCCGTCGATTTGTTTGTAGGTGGCGTTTTCTTCAAAGATCGGTGTACCGGTAAACCCAAATAGTTGGGCATTGGGAAAGAATGTCTTGATGGCTCTATGATTCTCTCCAAATTGCGAACGGTGACATTCGTCAAAGATGAAGACAACGCGTTTGTTACGCAGAGGCTCAAGACGCTCTTTGTAGGTTTGCTTGCCTTTTTGTTTGTTCTTTTGGCTGCGTTTGCTGGTTTCGTCCAGTGCCAAGCCTAGTTTTTGAATGGTGGTAACAATCACCTTGTCAGCATAATCTTCTGACAGCATGCGTCGAACCAGGGTTTCGGTGTTCGTGTTTTCTTCAACACAGCCCTCTTGAAATCTGTTGAATTCTTCCCGTGTTTGTCGGTCGAGGTCTTTACGGTCAACTACAAACAGACATTTTTCAATATCCGGGTTATCTTTTAGCAGAGTGGAAGCCTTAAACGAGGTAAGTGTTTTACCGCTTCCCGTGGTGTGCCAGATGTAGCCATTACCACGGTTCTGGTGGATACAATCAACAATGGCCTTTACCGCGTAGATTTGGTACGGACGCATGATCATCAGTTTTTGCTCGCTGGCCACCAACACCATATACCGGCTGATCATTCTACCCAGAGTACATTTGACAAGGAACGTGTCAGTAAAGTCATCCAGATGGCTAATTTTTTTATTGTCTTTACTTGCCAATTCATAAATAGGCAAGAAGCGTTCGTCGGCATTGAAACTGAAGTGTTCCTTGCGATTATTTGCAAAGTAACGAGTTTTAGAGCGGTTACTTACAATAAACAGCTGCATAAAGCAAAGTAGCGTTTTAGTATAGCCATTGCCAGGATCGTTTTTGTAATCAACAATTTGCTCCATAGCGCGGCGTGGATTGACTTCAAGGGTTTTCAGCTCGATTTGTACCACGGGTATGCCGTTAATTAACAGAATCACATCATAACGGTGATGGCTGTTGTCAGTGTTGATGCGTAACTGGTTGATGACTTCAAAATCGTTTTTACACCAATCTTTGATGTTAACCAGTGTATACTGTAAAGGGGTTCCGTCTTCCCGAAGAAAAGTGTTGCGTTCGCGTAGGGCCTTAGCAGCGGTAAATACATCAGCGGTGACAATTTCATCGTAAAGGCGGGCAAACTCTGCATCCGTTAAGTCAACTCTGTTGAGTGTTTCAAATTTCTCACGAAAATTATTCTCAAGCGCATTACGGTCCCGGATATCTTTCCGGTATGTGTATTTGAGGTCGACTAGCTTGTCGATCAAACCTTGTTCTATCTGGTTTTCTGTTGTCACGCGATCTCTCCAAACAATGCCAAACCTGCCATCCATAACAGGTTAATGACAATATTTTGCCCTAAATAGCCCCGCTTGTCAACAAAAACTATATCTTGAGCAATTACTGCTGAAACGTCAATCAAGGGGGAAATCAAACCCAAAAATGAAAATCATTGCCATTTAGACCTCAATACCTTACAATGCCGGTCGAAACTAAGGCTCAAAGCAGACTATTGAGCGAATAAAAGCATATTCAGGGAAAGTGGCGATATGTCAAAGAGTTGTTCGAGTCTCTTTACGAATGGGATAATGGCCTGCTTTCATGGGAAGTGGAATTGTCAAAGCTTGGTGAAGTCATAGCAAGGCTTATGCAAATATCGGCAGAGACAAAAGAAGTGCCTGTAAGAACAATGCTTGCCTATAAGGCCATACAGCACGCGCCAGTCCAAAAACTACCCCGAAAAAAGCAACATTAGTACATTTATACCAAAAGTCGAATAATGAGAAATAAAGTGTTGCGTAGGCAAGGAATCGCAGCAGTGGCCGGATAACCTTTGGGTTGTGTACTAACAAAGGAAAGCAGAGGGGAAACTTTGGGAGTCCCACGATTTATTATCTTAATCACATAGGAATCCTATTGCGGATTTCTTGCAAACATAGACTTACTTTAAACACACCTCACACTTCGGGCAACTTGATGTAGATTGCCATGTATTAATTTCATAACCACACTGGCTACATTTGTGAATTATCCTTTTTTCACGAACAGACATTTGGAAAGAGCCATAGAAACACAGAGCAAGTAAAATGAAGCATATAGCAGGTGGCATAAGAAATATCCAATTTTCGTTTTCAATACCCGAACCAATCATCGCTATTCCAAATGGCACAAGTAAAAATGAGAGTAAAAAGCTAAACACAAGATTTACAATGCTTACTTTTTTTACTTTTATATATTTGACCTCTTCCACAATTTTCCCGGTTCCCGAACTAGCTCCTGTTTTTTCTTGATAATTAAACCGGAGTTTTTCTAAATCAGCATCATAACATTGCCAAATCCGTTGCAGGTTTTTGCATATTTTGTAATAGTCATTATTCAGTCTGAAATCTGCATCTTCAGTGGGGTCACGTCCGTACTTAGCAAAGAACACGTTATCCGCTCTATCAAGAATTGAATCCCCAACTTCCTGCATCCACTCAAAACTACTTGGAACTCGACCATGCTCAGAAATCATTTTCTGAAGTTGTTCTAATGTAATCTGACCACTATCCAAAAGCTCTCTTAGATAATTGTCTTTATTGAGATTCTTTGTTCGCTTCGCAGCTAAAATTCTATTGGCATGATGTGCGCCCACGTTTGTTATATGACGTCTCAATCGACCGTTGATACCATGTAATGGAGGAGGCTTCATTTCTACCCCTTTCAAGATAACCTCAAATTGACTTACTAAAATTGTATATCGCTCTGTTTGCATGGTCAAGGGCTATATTTACCGTCTTCTCACCACCAGCCTACCGAGGCCGAGGATGTCGTTGTTCTTTCAAACTTGCATCTATTCTTAATGGTCATAGTCACCAACAAACGATAAATCCAAACAAATGCCATTGGCAATGTAATAATCGCCTGGCTCAACTAAAATATATGGTCCATCCTCGCTATCCTGATAGGCATCAACTTCAAACTCAGGCCTATGGATTTCTGAAATAGTGGCAAACACAGCGTAAGAATCAGCATAATCTTTTGTAGGTTGGTTTAGTATTTTCTCTATTTGTTCGGAATTGCACTTTAGAGCGAAAGAAATATCTACATTTTCAACCATAGTAAAAACAGCAAAATATGTTTCCTTAATTTTTTTGACATCAGATACATATCCATAAAACAATACAGGTCGATGTTCATCGTTGACCAAAGCCTCTTTAATATCAATCGTATAAATACTTCTATGGCCGTCATCTACTTTCTTTTCATAATCTACAAAACTTTTGTCCCAATCGGTAATAGCATTGCACTTTGCAACCATTTCATCTATGGTCTGTTTTATTCTGAACTTACTCTTTTTTTCGAGTTTCACCCTTGAAACCCGCCAAATAAGTGCAGTAATAACGATGCCAATAATAATGAATGCCACTGCTATGTTTTTTGTTTTTGTTGAAACTGACATCTACGAACTCCTTGCGAATTGAATTAGTTTTATATATTTTCTTCTTTTGGTTTTTTCAAAACAAACACAATAACAATAAACAGTATCGCACAAACCACATCTATCGGCTGCCATATCTCACGTGACAGATGTATTGGAATCAGGGGATTAAACAAAAGAGCCACAAAGCCAAACAGCCACATGGCCCACATTTTTTGCCAACTGTAAGCGGTAAAAGCTATGTAAACACTGACACCACAGACAACAAGCCTGAGCAGTTGATAATAGCCATACGGCAATTCTGCTAAAGCTAAGAGCAACATAGCTGCTGCGATAAGAGAGGGTATTAAATGCGGTCGTTTGTCCAACAGGTTTTTATTCATCTTCATCCTTTTCTAAAAGGTTTTATCGTTTCCTTCTCACCACCAGCCCACCGAGGCCGAGAAGTAAGAGGGTTGTTGGTTCAGGTATGGGGGCAATTATCTCCTGATAATCAATAATATAATAATTTCCCGCTCTATCCTCTTCTCCAAATATCCCGTGCAAATAAAAAGTTGTATCAGTATAACCTGAAAACAATACAAATGATTTCTGTTCACTAGGTTTCAAATACTCACTAATGTCATTTGTATAAAATAATATTTCATCAGGCAGTATACTAATATCCCAATCTAAGGAACTCTCTGCATCATATATTCCTCCGCTAACGCTTCCAAAAGGCAATGAAAATTCCGATATATCATGTGCTTGGCGATGGTTTTCAAAAACATATTCAAATCGACCATTCCCGTCTGTAGAGGAATTTATAATATTACCAAAACTTGTTCTAGCCAATGTAATCAATAGCACTAGAATTAAATTCTTCATCTCTCTGCTCCTAAAAAAGTTATTAAATGCCTACCCTCAGCGATTACATAATCCAGCATGCCTGTCCGTTGAAACCTCAATAGTTGCCCCTGCCTCATTCAATTATAGGACTTCGCTTCCCCAAAGCAAGAAAAAAAGGAAATAATTGCCAATATGGTCTAATATGGGTATAATTGGGTCATGGAAGAATCAGCAGAGCTATTCAGACATAGGGAAACAGGCGAAATATACGCTATCCGGCGAAAGTGGAACGGTGAACTTGTCGGCAGTGCAGGCCCTTTGACCGCTGAGGACTTCAAGGATATTAAGCACATCTTAACTACCCCCGACCTAAACCACTGGATCGAGGCAAACGCAAAAGACTTGATCTTGTATGATTATGATTTTGAGATTGCAGACGAACTCCAAGAGACCTGGCAATACATCAAGGAATTGACCGAAAGCCTCTATGAGTCTGACAAGCTCACTTTGGAAATCGAATATTCAAGACTGTACGATGTAATCAAGTGGCTAAAGCCTGTACTGGCAATGATGGAGATGAGAGCAAGGCAGAATAAGGAATGTATTGAAAGACGGTTGGCAATAGGGAATTAGAAAGGGAATATTATGAAGAAAAAAATTGTACTAATGGCAATGCTGGCTTTACTTGTAGGATGCCAAGGAAGTCCCATACAGACCGGATGGGAAGCCGGGGGCAACAGAAAGGCGATGCTTGGTCTATCTATCGGGCAATCAAAAGCCGATGTTGTAGAAGTGATGGGCCAACCGAGGAAAACAGAGGCGTATAGCAGGGATGGAACCAACATTGAATTTTGGCTGTACTTGACAGAGGGAGTAGGCATAAACCGAAAAATGACCGACGAACACTTTACTCCTTTAGTATTTGAAAATGGCAAACTTGCCGGATGGGGAAGAAATTACTACGTCGAAAGAACCCAAAAATATGACATTAAGATAGACCAGACTATAGAGCAGAAGTGATTAAAACCTTTGCTTGCGACCTTGGAGATGAAGTGCCGGGAGTGTATTTTGAGACGGTTAGGGATGACGAATTAGAAAGGAAGATAAAGATGGAACCCTATGACCCAACCAAAGCATGTCCTGAATGTGGGGTCACTCTTGACCCTACTGATGGAATATGTGTATGCTGCGGATATGAAAAACCAGAAGAAAAAACTGAGCCAGAGAAACCAACTGTCCCAGAGAAACCAACTAAACCCGAGGAACCAACAAAATCAAAATTCGCTGAATTTGCGGTATACTTCTATTGGGTTCCCGCTATCGGTCTTTTTCTATTATCCATACTCATACTTGGCTATCAGTGTTTTTTGTGGTTAATGGATGGCTTTTGGACTCCGCTATCACCGATGATTGTTTTAGATAAAATGGGTTCTCAAGACATTCAGCAGTGGATTATCAGCGAAGGGTGGGTGGGTGTTAAAAAAATTATCTTATTCGCCTTAAATTTACCTCTATCATTGGTTTGTTTTCTCGCGGCCATAGCATGGGGACGGTTGCTTGATTATGACTGAGCAGGGAGGTCGGGTTACCATATATAAACAATCCTGAAATGGGATAGAAAACTAACCAAGCAGAACCAAATTTCACCACACCACAAATCACTTTTTAGACCAAAAACAAGGATTGCGGGGTTTTCTAATAAAAATAACGTAGATTTTATTTTTACAGCTTGACAACGTGCGTTTTTTGTGTATATTATAAATAACAACCGTAATGTTATTTGAATTGAAAGGACGCAGGCTATGGCTAAAAGCAGGACGAAACAAATTTCAGTTACTCTACCGGATGGATTGTATGAGCGATTGCAAACAGTTAAAAACAGTTTTATGGTTTCTCGTGTGTGCCAAGAGGCAATCGAGAAAGAAGTGTATCGACAAGAACTAATTTTGAAAGGAACTCAGGAAATGGAAAATGTAATTGAAAGGCTAAAGGTTGAGAAAGAGGAACACGATGAACAGTTTGTGCAAAACGGATACAGCGATGGACTTGATGATGCGACAAGATTAGAGTATGCCGCTTTGTTGGATATTAGCAAGAACGGTTGGAATTGTGATTCATATCAGGAAATTTTTGAGGATTGGCTGCGTGAACAGGCCCAGGAAAATAGCGACAACGTGGATAAGTATATTGAGGGTTGGCTAAAAGGCGTTATCGCATTTTGGAATGAAGTAAAGGACGAAATTGAAAGGTAGGCTCAATAATGAAACTCTACAAACCAATCTACACAGACAAGTCAGGCAATAAAAAGAAGTGCCAAAGCTGGTATATCGGATTCACTGACAACCAAAACAAAAGACGCAGACTGCCAGCGTTCAGCAATAAGCGAGCAAGCGAACGGGCAGCAGAGAAGATCGAAGAACTATTATCGTCCGGTGGTGTACTTAGTCCAGACCTTCAACGATGGATTGAGAACACATCGGGAAAGATGCGAAAATCTCTTGTCAAGTTTGGTCTTATAGACAACCGCAGAATATCAAACCATATCGGCAAATCTCTTATTAAACACTTGAGCGACTTTCATAATGGTTTACTGGCAAAAGGAAACGGCGAACCCTACGTCAAGCAAACAACGTCACTCATTAAGTCTATCTTTAAAGGTTGCGGATTTGAAACATACAGCGACATTGACGCTAATGAGGTTTATACTTTTCTTGCCGATATGCGAAGCGATGAAGGCACTGGACAGAGGACGTTCAACTATGGCCTGAAAGCCGTAAAACAGTTTGCAAAATGGATGATTAAGGAACGCAGAGCAACAGAAAATCCCCTTGAACATCTAACTTGCGTAACCCAAACAGAAAAGAGGCGACAACGCCGGGCATTGTCTATTCAAGAACAAATTAAACTGCTGGAAATAGCAGAGAACGGAAGGAAGCACCACAACTTAACAGGCCATGAGAGGTATCTGGTTTACAAACTAGCACTTCAGACCGGCTTGAGAGCCAATGAGATCAGAAACCTTACTGCGTCATCGTTTGACTTCAATAACCGCACTGTCACGGTCACAGGGGCTTATACAAAGAATAAGAAGCTTGCAGTGCTGGACTTGAAACGTGATACGACTTTAGAGCTTAAAAGTTTCCTATCACATAAAATGCCCGGAGTAAAAGTATTTGCAGTGCCAAACCAACCGGCCAAGATGATTAAATCAGACTTAAAAGAAGCTGGCATTGAGTACAAGACCGAAGAAGGGCAAGCAGATTTCCACAGCCTAAGACATTCATTCATTACAAATCTGGCGAAGGCTGGCGTCCACCCGTCCGATGCGATGGTACTTGCGCGCCATTCAACGATAACGCTAACAATGGATTATTATACGCACGTCAAACGAGAATCACTACAGGGTATCATTGACGCACAGCCAGACTTGACAATTAGTAAGCAGAATAAGAAAGTAGGATAAATATGGAAGAGCAAGAAAAAGCAGGGATTCAAGATAAATTGGTGTGGACGACACTGTTACTTGGGATTGGTTTTTTTGTTGGGTATTTTATTGCTGACAGAAAAGCGTCCAGATTGTGGTTTGATATAGGCTATCGTGAGTGCCATAAAAAACTAACGGGCAGACAGCCTGACATTCTACCTTTCTTTCCAAGAGACAGGTAGGTTAAAAAACTTGTCTTATACTTGTCTTTTTTGCGTACAAGTATTGACTTTGGTGGACAGTAATGGACAGTAAAACAATGATAACAAGCAGAAAACAGCGATTGGAGGGTTATAGCAAAGGCTCTGATACGACTGGGGGTCATGAGGTCGGAGGTTCAAGTCCTCTCGCCCCGACTTACTTTAAGTCGTTGAGGTTTAACGATTTATGTCAGGTGACAGCCTGACATATTAGCATTTGGTGTGTGTGGATTTTGCGGTATTTTCTGCACACACCTCTTTTTTGCCATTTTATGCGACATCTCCAAGTGCATTTGAACTTGCACGACGGGCCTTGTCGAGAAGGTTTTTCCGGGTTGCGGTGTAATAATTCATCGTCGTTTGAATGTCGCTGTGCCCGGCAAGCTCTTTGACCTCGTGAGGCTGCAAACCATTCTCTAACCACTCTGTAATACATGTTCTACGCAAATCGTGAAAAGTACCATGTTCTACCTTCGCCGACTCCATTATACGGTTAAACGGTAACTCTCAGCTTTCTTCCTGTCAGCATGACCGAGCGAAATCTGCCGCCTCTTACCGTTTTCATCGAAGTAGTCTATATAATATTTGAAAGAGCAGCCGTCACGCGACGACCTTGTCCTTAACCTTACCAACTTGTTCATGTATTCTCTCCTTTCCGACGCTGGCGAAAGGCTTGGGTTGATCCACTACCAATTATACCACATACGCCAAAATCACAAAGCATTATTTCCCGGAAATGCATTTTTCTGAAACCCATTTTTCAATCTCTTTTGTTGGATAAAGCGTCCGTCCGCAAAGGTGCGGCCTGGGCAGGTCATGCATCCGTTTCAGGTTTGCTATCACGCTATGATGATCTTTTGCCTTGCTTACTTCCGGCACTCTAATACGAATTCTTGTTAATTATTATGATGGGGTGATTAGGTTAAGACGTTATTCCCTCGGTAGTTTTGATAAATTTTTCCAGTACTCTTCTCAATTCATCCTTATCGATAGGCTTTGATAGATAGCCATCACATCCAGCTTCCAGGCACTTTTCTTTATCTCCTTCCATGGCATGGGCAGTAAGGGCTATGATTGGAGTCGTAACTCCCTGCTCTCTCAGGACTTTTGTCGCTTCAAAACCAGTCATATAGGGCATCTGGATGTCCATCAGTATTAAGTCAAAAGATTCCTGAAGAATTATCTCAACGGCCTCTTTGCCGTTATCAGCAAAAACAATATCAAATCCTAACTTTTTGAGAAGTTTTCCTGTCAGTACTTGACAGCCTTTATCATCTTCTGCTACTACGATCTTACCGGAGAACAGGATATCATGTGCCGGCTCAGGCTTAAGAGTCTCTTCTTCCGTTTGCTCATTACTGCTTAACTTCAATGATGACTCTGTAATAGAACCTGTTGGGATTAACAGGGAAAAGACCGAACCCTTACCTTCTTCACTGGTAAGAAAAACATCACCCCCAAGTAGTTCAGCTAGCTGCTTGGTGATCGACAACCCAAGTCCAGTGCCGCCATGCTGTCAAGCATGACTACTATCTACTTGTGTGAATGTTTCAAATATAGTTTCCTGCTCATCTCGCGGCACACCCATGCCTGTATCTTCTACATCAAATCTAATAAACGGTTTATCCTGCTTCTCCTCCATAGACACTTTCAAATGAACATGTCCTTCTCTGGTGAATTTGATTGCATTGCCAATAAAATTAATAAGGCACTGACGAACACGACCACCATCTGTTGTTATGACATTGGGCAGACTGGCTGAACAGGAAATTTCAAACTGCAACCCTTTGTCTTTGGCTAGAGGTTGCATCATGACTTCAATACCATCAAGTAATTTGCTGAGAGAACAATCTTCCATCTTGATTTCAAGTTTCCCTGCCTCTATTCTGGAAACGTCTAATATTTCATCGATAATTCTCAGCAGTGATTTGCTGGCTTTCTGTATCAAATGCACATGGTTTCTTTGTTCACTCGGGTCATTTTCAGAAAGTAATAAATCGGCAAAACCTGTAATAACATTCATTGGTGTTCGGATTTCATGACTCATATTGGCAAGGAACTGGCTCTTGGCAATATTGGCAGTTTCAGCCTGCTGTTTTGCTTCGTGCAATTGATTTTCCGCCTGCTTGCGTTTGGTGATGTCTTCATGCGTAATAACAATGTTTTTAACTTTTCCCGCACTGTCCTTCAATGGGAATATACACGTGCTCAGCCAGCGTTTCCTTCCTTTCCTCTTTCCTTCCGTTTTACCTGTAGAATCAAACTCATACTCAGGAACTGTCACAGCTTCGCCAGCATAAGCTTTATTGACATAAACCATCAGGCCTGTTTCTTCGACTTCCTTACTCTTTAGAACATTGAATTTGTTAACCGTATGGCTTGCTGGAAATCCCCACAAGGTTTCATATGCATGGTTGACATCTGTCTGAAGACCGTCAATATCATATAATTCAAATACAACAGGTGACTGCTGCATCAACTCTCTAAAACGAACACTACTTTCAAGAAGAGCCTCTTCTGCCTGTTTGCGTTCAGTGACATCCATCGCCATGCTCATCACTAATCGCCTGCCGTCAGCCAATCGTCCTAACGGTGCAGAACTAAAGTCCCATATAAGTGTTTTACCATCACTGGAAGTTATATGATATTCACCAGCTTTGGTCCTTTCATCCAGTTCAAAAATTCTGTCAATATCAGCCTGAACTAATTCCATTTTCTCGCCATAAGCTTTTTCAGTCCAAGCTGAAATAGTATCAATTTCATTGGCTTGGTAACCGGTCAATTCCGTCCAGACCTTGCTGATCTGGATAACTTCCCCGTCTTCAGCATGGATCATTATTGGAAAAGGAGATTCAACAACAGCATGTCTAAAACGCTTTTCGCTTTCCTGCAATTGTTCCTCAGATTGTTTACGTTCGGTGATGTCTCGTTGTGTCCCAGCATAAGCAAAGATATTACCCTGTTCATCTTTCAATGAAAAAACGGCTATTTCACAAGGGAACGTACTGCCATCTTTTCTACGATTCTCCGATTCACCTCGCCAGACATTGCCTGATGAAACAGTTTGATAAATATCTTTTTGAATTTGCCTGGAATTGGGTTCTATATTGAGGATGTCTGGTGATTCGCCCAGAAGTTCATCTTCAGAATATCCATACAGTTTTTGAAATGCTGGATTTACATAGGTGATTCTATAATTCAGGTCTGTCGTGATAACAGAATCAACCACCTGCTTCGTTATAGAACTGAGAAGATGAAGTTCCTTATCCTCTGCTTTAAAGTCTGCTATGATTTGACGAAGATCCTGTATTTCCTCCATGATCTCTTCTGCAGTCTTTTTGGTTCCATCCATAAGCTATACTCTTTCTCAAACTCAGACATCGAATCCAATTTGAAGCAATATGCCCTGTTTAAGAAGTAAATAATAATGAGATATGAAACTTCATGCAAGTGTTTTGTGAATTGAAACTCCAATTTTTCACCCTTTGTCAAGTCCTACAAAGACTTTTTTTTAGTTTTTTTTCTTACAATTAACACGGCTAGTCCTATAATATAGCTAGATTTTGTTTGGTGCGGTGATTATTCTTTGTCATCTGTTGTCGTTTGCTGGCGGTGAATGTCGCTTGCTGGCAATCGATAAATCTTTGTAAAGTATGGATTTTGAAAAGTATCTCAAGACGGCTTCCGGAAGAGCCTTCACAAAAAAAGGCTGTAAAAATTAATTTTTGAAAGCTTCAGAATCAGAATCGAACCATATTTCCTTATCTCGCAAAGGCACTTTCTGCCCCCCCAAACTTATCCATTTCCTTAATCCAGCCTTACGCCCTTTTCTTTGAGCCAGTCTTTCAGGTCGCCCATTTCTTCGTCGATCAGTTCCTTATCGAAATCTTCTTCGAGCTTTTCGATGGACTCGGCTAGCTCGGGCATCTCGCTTATTACTTCATTGAGTTTTTTCTCGAACTCATCGCTTAGGTTTCTCAGTTTGCTGAGTTTGACTTTCAGGCCGAGGATGTTCTTGAGGTTCAGGATCGCCGCTTCCATGCACTTTGGGTTGTCGCCATGTATATAAGCCGGAACGGTAAGGACAAGGCTTGCCATCATAATATCGTGCTTTGCACACCGCACCAACAAATGCGTCATAAAACTGGCGGGGCCGGAGTAATTTGTAAACTTAAACCTATGCTCGGCAAAATCGTCCCGGTAGCGAATGTCCGAAAGCGAGCAGACGATCTTACCCTGCCTGGTATGCGGCACGAGGCCGGCGACAGAACCGACAAAAAAAATCTCACGAATGGAATAGTCCTTGCAAACGGCGATAATGCACTCGGCGAACTCGTCCCAGTTAACATTGGGCTCTTTGCCGAGAAAGAGCATCAGGTGATTGACCTTATCGTAGTAAAAAATATTCTCCGGCTCATCGTAAGTAGTGACGATCCCATCATCAATGCGCGTAAAGGGGCGAAACTCTTCGGCAGTTTCCATCGTACCGGGAAGGTTATAGAGATAAAACCCGTCAGGCGCGATCGCCGCGGTGCGAATGGCACCAAGCTTTTCGATAAGCCACTCGACCGATCCGATAGAAACATCACCGCTGTTCATCCACCCCGACAAACCGATCACCAGCCGAGGCGAATAAATATCATGCTTTTTAAAAATGTGAAGTTTATCCCTGACCATACAATTTATTCCGCAAAAGGCGGATGTGCCATATTTATTATTTATTATTTATTATTCAATGTTCTTATCGGCAATTTCAAATAAGTGCAATAAAAAATCTGTTTTCCAGCGTCTAAAACCGTCAGATAGCTCAGTTTTACCACTTTGAACCGGTTTTTTTTGAAAAATAGTTGCCATTTGAGATTTCTTTGTTATAATTGTGTCCCAGACCATGATTTACTAAAGACGGCAGAGGGCCTGAGATTCAATTTATAACCGTTTTTTTAGGAGATAAATTCAAATGCGGGCAAAAACCAGAGTACACAAAAAAACAAGAGCTTTTACACTAATCGAACTGCTGGTGGTTATTGCGGTTATCACCATGCTTTTGTCGATGCTCATGCCGTCACTGAAAGCGGCCAAAGAAAAAAGCCGCCAGGTCGTCTGCAGCACCAATCTTCACACCCTGATAACCGCGTGGGAAATGTACTCCCAAAACAATAACTACAAAGTATGCCCTCCTTTTACAGGCGGAGCTGACGGAAGCTTCTTAAAAAAGAACTGGGTTAATGACGGCATCAAAGGTAATTCAAATCCCAAAGGCGGTTCGGAATTCGCTATCAGGGACGGGTTGCTATGGCCTCAAGTAGGAGATATAAAAACTTATCATTGCCCCACCGACAAAAGCAAAAGGTTTAGAAGCTATGCCCTGTCTTTCTCGATGGGCGGTGGACAGGGAGCGCCGTCCGGCGGAGGGCCGGGATCAAGAATTATCAGCAGAGACGGGATTAAGCCCGTAACCAAAGTTCCGCGAACCTCCGGAAAACTCGTCTTTATTGACTCCGAGCCCGGGTGCCTATGCAGTAACAAATGGATCGGCGGAAGCTTTATCCCTATGAAAGCAAATGTCCGGGAATGGAACAGGATCTCGGTCAGAAGCGATATGACTATGCGCCATAGCGGCGGATGTAACGTAGCTTTTGCCGATGGCAGCTGTAGCTCCTGGAAATGGAAAGATCCCGGAACGATCAATTTCATCAAGGACAAAACGATACTTGCACAGGGAGCTATCGGAAACGAAGATTTTACAAAGGTGCTTAACGCCCTGACCCAATAGAAATGATAAGACGGCAAGGCCTTTAACCGGCATCAGGAAAATTCTCATGTTCAAAATCCCCGAATGGAAATACCTTAAATACAAGATCCATCAAAAATGGACAGACATGACCGCCTCCAGGGGATATTCAAGCAAATCCTACAAAGGCGATTCTTTATTGGAGCGTCTGTCAGCACTTCGGATATTGCTCTCGACTCATCCGGTATTGAAGATTTCCATAGGCGCATTATGCGCAGTTCTGATAATTGTAACGCTCTGGATATCGCTGCCTTCCAGCGATAAAGAAATAATCAGCGACTCAAATATTTTGTGGTTCTACGACATAAACACCGCCAAACTCTTCACTAGCAACAAGATGGACTTTCCGCCGATAGAAACCGACTCCGGTCCTCTGCCTGATGGAGAACCCGCCGGCGTTATAGCAAACGTGTTAACGTATGACCCAACCGGCAAGGACGAGTCACAGCAGTTCATAGCATTCCTGGAAAAACTAACCGAAAAAGGAAAACTTACCTGGACAGAAGCATTAGAAACCGACTCCCTGGAAGAGATGCAATGGGAGACAGACAGGCTGATAAAAAAACCCGAAGATAAGGAATGGGTCGAAGCTGACAGCCCCAGGGGCATCTACATTCGCAGTATCGTAACCAAACCAAACGAAAAGGGACAAATCCCAGAATACGTAAACCCAGACTAATTCCTAATCGCTGTTGAGCGAAGCGAAATCCGCCTTTGGCGGACTAATCGCTGAACAATTATGAAAAGAAAAATTGTTGTTGCTACTACTAATACGGGCAAGATCGCTGAACTTTCCGCGATGCTGGACGCTGACGTCCAGTGGCTCTCGCTTGCCGATTTTGAAGGTATACAGGAAGTACCCGAAGACGGGGCTACCTTTGCAGAAAACGCCCGAAAGAAAGCACTCGGTTACGCCGCCGCAACCCGTTGCTGGGCCATCGCCGACGATTCCGGTCTGTGTGTTGACGCATTGGACGGGGCGCCCGGAGTACATTCGGCGAGATTTTCCGGTCCGAAGATCGAAGGCGAGCAGCGAGGACTCATCGATCACCGCAACATCGAAAAACTGCTCGACCTGATGAAAGACGTACCCTCCGAGAACCGAACGGCGCGGTTTATATGCTCGATATGCCTGGCAAAACCCGACGAAGTGCTCGCCGAAACAGAAGGCAAATGCCAGGGGATGATCGCCAAAGAAGAGATCGGCGAAAACGGATTCGGTTACGACCCGGTTTTCTTTGTTGAAAGCCTGGGCAAAACCCTGGGCCAGGCATCAAGCGAAGAAAAAAACAAAATCTCCCACAGAGGAAACGCCATCAGAAACCTGCAACCCATCCTCGAAAAGCTGCAACTGCCCACAAACGAGTAACGTCTGTTATAGTATCAAACGGTAGTCGGGCAGAGGAGAAATAGTACTCACATTGCCCCACCAGGCAAGCAGAAATAGCGTTGCAAGAATCATCGTAATTGCCACGAGAGCCCAGAATCCTTCGCTGTGTACGAGGTGATTTATATTGACAACCGAGTCGCGCCTTTGGGGCAAATGCATGTGATGAAGCCAGTTTTTTACTGATATATAGTGCATAGCAACCTCCTTTCACAACACTCTTACTTGCATTTATACGAGTCGGCCACAAGAAATGTTCAGGCAAAAACACCCCCGAAAAGCCCGATAAAAACCAACTCAGCATAAACAATTATAACAATAATCAATTGAGATCACGCAACCAGTTGGCCGCCATCAAAGCGAAATCCTGCAGATCAATTTTACCATCGGAAAGTGATGTGGGAGCTATGTCGCACAGGTAATTGAAATTTGCATCACCACTGGACGACAGCCAGGCCTGCATAAACACAGACAAATCCTGCATATCAACAACCCCGTCAACCGGATCGGGAGCAATGTCACCTGCAAGCGTAGTCGGCGGTGTGGTGATCAACTCAAGCTCAAGCGACGGGTCATCCTGCAAAAACATCCCACCGCCGCGAAGCACCATGTTGTACTCATTGAAAAGATTCATCCCGATAATCCCGTCAAGCGTACCCCCCTCTGGCGAAGAAATATCAAGTAGAATAACCGGAACATTAGTGAACTTCAGTCTCTCGCCCAAAGCCGGAATCTCGATCTGATCAATATAATAACCGTTAATTTCAGCAACCTCTCCAGTGACGCCTTCTATGTCGACAATGAATTCCGGATCATTCGGATTTATTCCCAGCAATGACGCAATCCTCTTGCCGATTACTGTTACCTGGGCACCGGTGTCCAGCATAAACCTGTCTTCATGATAGGTATACCCATTTTCATCGTCCATTTTGACAGCATGAATAAAAAATAAACTTTGCGATAAGTTACCCATAATAACCGATGGAGTTGATGGCCCCGAGTCGGGCGAAAAAATGTCGAACGAAGGGAAATAAGAAACGTCATAAGCACCCAAAGGACGAAGTTCAAGCGGAACTTTTATCGGGTAATCCGGGATATTGGGATCATCTATTTCATCGGGATCATCATATTTGGTGCGATATAACTCAATATCCGGAGCAGTGTAATTCTTTCCGTTGTAGTGTACCGAGATCGGATGGTCATTCTTGAATACCGTCGTATAAAAGAAGGCCATTGGCGAACCTATCGCAGTCGGAAGCTCCGGAGCACCCGGTTCGGGCGGAAAGCCTACGACCACTGATATATTACTTTCGCCAACAAGCCTGGACGTATCCAGAGTCATTGGAGTTGCCCCAGAGTCAATCGCATCGAGCCCCGAGACATAGAGAGCAAGCGGGTACGTAATCCACGCTAACACCTCATCGTTAACACCGGAGATCGGAATAATATTTCCACCGTCATACTCTTCGTCAATATTAAGAATTTGCGAAGCCTCGTAACCAATTAGAAAGGTACTTGCCCCGGTATCGAAAAGACCTATCGCAAAATCTGTCTGCGGGTTATTCGGCAGAAAATTCCCTCTAACCGTAAGTTCCTTAACTGCACTGAAGGGTTTAAGTAGGTCATTCTCATTCGTTTGATCCGTCGCAGAAACCGCGATCCACGGAATAAAACCGTTGACTGGAGGGGATTCGATGGTATTTACGAAAACGTTACCGGGGTTGACCGTTGGAGCCTGAATCGACACAGAATCACTGCTTAGAAGATTTGCTCTATCCGGGCGTTGTTTTTTTTGCATATTCCTCTTGACGCGGCTTTTCTTTTGGCGGCGGGTATACACCTCTTTGCCTGGCGGGTAATAAATTGCCTTTATCCGCCTGCCTGCACCGGCACGAAGATCGACCTGCTTGCTTTTCCAGCCCCGACGGTCCGATGCCGAAGCAAAAGAGGCCAAAAACAGCAATAATAACACAAAAATCGGAAAAAATCTGCGAATTGACATATAAAAACCTTTCAACTGCCTAAAAAGGCACAGCCCCATACAAAGCGAGATTGCCGCCAAAAACACGACCGCAATATCACACCTTTACAGCAGACATTATACCATTTTCACCTGCCAAAAAGCAAGTCAAAAATATATCATGGAAAATGAAGAAACCAGATGCCCTCTATTTCCCCGGTGGTCAAAGGGCACATTGCCAATATTGCTGGAATTTCATATAGTCAAGAGCTTGAAAAAGTTTACCACTTTTTACCGTTTTTTACCGGTTTTACGTTTTGCGGAATTTTCTGTGTCCAGTTTTACCTATTTAATGTACGCTTTTTATTATTGGGGTTTACTATTCAGCCATGGTGTTATATAATAGTAAGCAAGTTTATTGGCATAGCTGACCAGAGCTATACAAAAATAAGTAGGAAATACTCGTTGAAAGGAATGTCAGCTTGCCTAAAGAAGCTATGCAAAAGCGTTTTGAATATCCGAAGTCCCTGCCGACAGTACCGGTTGAATTGCAAGACCTGGGACAGGTATTAGATTGGATATCTGTAATCACAGACCGTGACAGGGAACAGGTGCTTAAACTGTTAAAGGCTGAGCATATGCAGCCTGGCAGCAATGTAAGGCGGGCATTTGCCAAAGCTAAACTGAAGAGATATTGCTGGAGCGAGGAACTTGACCAATTTTATGATCAAACCGATTCATTTCTGTACGAACTTCTGATATGGAATCTGAACAAGCTCAAGAGACAAATGCGGCGACGGATCAAACGTTACCTGTGTTGTGGATATGACCGCGTCCTAAAGATTTTGGTGACAGGAGATGGGCTTGGGATTGATGCACTGTATCTAACCCAAATGGGACATGAGGTTACATATTTTGAAGTCGGATCTTATTCCAGGGCCTTTGCTAAGAAGTTGTTTCAGCAGGCCAATGCAGATGTTACGATATTAACCAATCCGTCCCAGATCAAGCATGAAGGATATGACATGGTATTATGTCTGGATGTATTGGAGCATGTGTTGGAGCCGGAATGGATGGTAAGTCAACTGAGTAATTACCTGCGTTATGGCGGCAATTTGATCACGCATGCTCCCTTTTATATGATCCACAAGAACTATCCGACCCATCTTAAGGGTAATAGGAAGTACTGCGGCAATCTGAAGCTGTATGAGAAGCACAGTCTTCGGCTGGTGGATGGAGCATGGTCATGGTGCCCACTGGTATTTGAGAAAGTTGGCCCTGATAGCAAAATCTGTAGAAAGGATAGATTTCGGCGGCTGGTGTTGCAATTGACAGGTTTGTATATTCTGCTGGGCAGGATTTCGGTGTTGCCGTTCCTGTGGATCCACTCCATGCGGCGTCGAAAGAGTCGGTGGTTTGGTGAGAGATAAGACCTGCCTGTTGTAACGAATCACAGATCACTGATGAAGTTAGGGTGACCTGCTATAAAATACCCATACTGAGTACTTTAAGAGGAGTTTTATTATGCTAGCACGACTTTACAGTGTCACACTTGAGGGTATCGAAGGTATCGTTTGCGAAGTTGAGATCGACATCGCCCGCGGCGGTCTGGACAAGCCCATGATCGTCGGCCTGCCCGATGCAGCCGTCAAGGAAAGCGTCGAACGCGTCCGCAGCGCGATCGTCAATTCCGGATTTTCCTATCCCGATACCGAGTCGCTGGTAAACCTCGCCCCTGCCGACATCAAAAAAGTCGGCCCTGCTTTCGACCTGCCGATCGCACTGGGAATGCTTCATTGCAGCGGAGGGCTGGTCAGCGAAAACATCAGGAAATTCGTCATCGCAGGCGAACTGGCATTGGACGGTCGCGTCCGCCCGATCAACGGGGTACTGTCGATGGCTATGACCGCCGAGCGAAACGGATTTTCCTGTATTATCGTCCCGCTGGAAAACGCCGAAGAAGCCGCCGTTGTTCAGAACATCGACGTCTACGGAGTAGGTTCGCTCGCCCAGGCAGCCGGTTTTCTCTCCGGCGAAATGCCGCTGGAGGCGTCAAGTGTAGACATGGAAAAAATGCTGACCGTCGCCTCGGAATACGACGTAGATTTCTCCGACGTCAAGGGGCAGGAATCGGTCAAACGAGCACTCATAATAGCTGCCGCCGGCGGACACAATGTTATGATGATAGGCTCGCCCGGGGTTGGAAAAACGATGCTCGCCCAGCGGCTTGCTACGATTTTGCCGCCGCTGACACTGGAAGAATCGCTTGAGACGACGCGTATTTATTCGTCGGTAGGCCTGCTCGACAAGGAACAGGCCCTCATCGCGCGCCGCCCGGTAAGATCGCCGCATCACACCGCCAGCGGACCGGCACTAGTCGGCGGAGGATCCACCCCCCGCCCCGGCGAACTGTCCCTGGCTCATCACGGGATACTCTTTCTTGACGAATTCGCGGAGTTCCCGCGCAACGTACTGGAAATGATCCGCCAGCCGCTCGAAGACGGATCGGTAACGGTATCACGAGCGAAAGGAACTGTAACATTTCCAGCGCAGATCATGCTTGTCTGCTCGATGAACCCGTGCAGATGCGGATACTGGGGAACAAACACCAAAGAGTGCAAATGCACGCCGCGGCAGGTCGAACAATACATGTCAAGAATCAGCGGCCCGCTGCTCGACCGCATCGACATCCACATAGACGTGCCCGCCGTCAATTTCTACCAGCTCCACGACAAACGCACAGGCGAAAATTCCGCGACCATACGCCAGCAGGTCCTAAACGCCAGGCACCGGCAAGCAGCAAGATTCGGCGGAAACAGACTCATCACAAACGGAACAATGACACACCGCCTCGTGGAAGAACACTGCAAACTCGACGAAACATCCGCCGAGATGCTGAGATGCGCAATGACAGAATTTGCGCTGAGCGCCCGAGCACACGACAAAATCTGCAAAGTAGCAAGAACAATAGCCGACCTCTGCGAATGCGAAAACGTACAACCAGACCACATAGCAGAAGCAATAAGCTACAGAAAGCTGGACAGGAAATTATAATACTTGACGATTGATCTTTGGATGCGTTTCAGCACATGCAGTTGTCTATGCCCTAAACCTCTTTCAACCAGTTCATTGCAAAGATCGCGAAATCCTGCATATCGATGACGTCATTATCGACAAGGTCGGTTCCATCGCACTCGGTACACGTCTCAAGCCAATGGCCCGCCATGATGATCAGGTCGTCGGCATCGACATCGCAATCCAGGTCGAAATCACCGTCAAACACTACGGGGTTTGCCGCCATCACGCTGACATCGTCAATATTCCATCCCGAGTAGTGCCACCTCGGATCTGTCGTACCCATACCCCAGCGGACATAGACCGTCGGCTGACCATCGGCAAAGGCGGAGATGTCATACGTCTGCAGCGTCCATTTGGAATCGGTTATCTCCGATGAGTTTTCCCATACCATATTCCAGGTGGAACCATCATTGGAAACTTCAATATACGCATGGTCATACTGCGGCGACTCGACATTGAGCCAGCGGTAGAAACTAAGTACAACGTTATTGACACCGCTGCAATCTATTGCCGGTGCAGCCGCCCATTCTGTCGAATTCATTTTCTTGTAATCACCCGACAGGTTGTAACCGATAACCTTTGAGCCTGTTTTGCCGGCTGTAGGATCAGGATTACCGTAAGACCCGCCTTTACCTTCCGGTTCGCCCCATTGCCAGTCCGGTCGACCTTTGTGCCCGCTGAACGTCCACCCGGGGTCGGTGTCCATATTTGCCGAGTACACAAGATCGACAACGCTAACGGTAACGACTGCCTCGTTCGAGTCCCCGCCATCCGGCGACGTACCGCCGTCGTTTACGACAAAATCAAAAGTTGCGGCAAGGCGACAATTTGAACGCGGGGTATAAATGACCTCGTTTTCATTGTTGGCCAATATATGCGGCACCGAACTGATCGCGACGCCATGTTTGTCGGTAAAACTGCCGTGGTTAGGCAGCGAGACAATTCTAAAAGTAAGCGCCGAAGGAGGACTCGGCCTGGAATCATCGACTGCCTGCAGGCGGATCGTCAGGGGAGTATTGACGCCGGTGAAAACATCCACATCATAAGCCTGCGGCGGCAACGGTGTTACTCCGTCGTCATAAGTAAAAGTCATAGACTCGCCAGCCGACGAAATACCCCTGATAGTATTATCAGTAACCATTATATTGCCCGATTGATATGCATGCGTATTCGGTATCGTCGCCGGCGATATTTCCGAGACGCCACCTGCGTGATAAACGTCACCCGCATCGCCGCGGTTATTGTTTTTTTCAAGATTATAGTTTCCGTCAGCTTGCAGTACAGCTATACGATAATGGTTGCCGTTGCCCGGCCAGCCGCTTTGTCCGGGGTACCCCTCGGTAATATCGTCGGCTTGTTCGTCAATATGATAGATACAAAGCCCGCCCTGCGGTATAGCTGTTTCAATTCCGGCCGGCTGGCGATTTTCGATCAGAAGATATTCGCCGGACGGATAGTTATTGTTTATGCGGTAAACCTCCGCATTCGTTTCTGCCTGGTTGATGGTATAAGTACCGGCAGTATCGATCACCGTCGGCGTTATCCACCCAAGCTCGATCTTACTCCACGCAGAAAAATGCGGCGGATGAAGCTGCGAGTTATCAAACCCCCACGAGTTTGCCATCATCCCCCACGAGCCGATTCCCTCACCGGAACCGTCTGTGTCGTACAGATCCGGCAAACCAAAGAAATGCCCCAACTCGTGGGCGATAACTCCAAACCGAACAATATTCGTCCCACTGGTTCCCCAAAGCGCAGGCTCGGTATGATAATCATAAACCCTTACGCCTTCGTCGCTGGTCCACTCACCGGCGGCAAGCGCCCACAAAGACCAGCGGTGAGACCATATCCAACCACCGCTGCCGCCGCCGGTCTCGGCGCCATAACCGGAATGAATAAAAGTGATCGCATCGATATACCCATCGCTATCGTTATCAAACTGTGAAAAGTCAACGAGCGGATCGACCAGATCAAGAGCATCTTCCACCATCCCCTGGGCGTTTCTTGGATATGAACCGGTTCCGTCGTTGTTGTTGGCATAATATGCTTCTGTATTCGGAAGCGTTACCCATGCGGTCACCGTACTGTCCAGCGTCATCGCACCGTAAGAATTTTCAAGGTAGAGATCTTTAACGCTGCCGGTCGGAGCAAGCGTAGAATGTCCGCCGACCTGGTTGAAGAGAATGTCATAGTCACTCGACGGACGCGCGTTACTGGTGATCGTGTGGTCACTGAACAAACAAAGGACTACAAGGTTTTTTACCGTACCGGCCGGTGCGATTGCGGCAGGCGGCACTACAGACTCCTCACCCAATATATTGGAAGAAGCAAGACTCTTTCGAACTCCGGCCGTTGGTAAGATCCTCTTTTTCAGGCCCGCCGCCTTCGGATTGTCGACCCCGACAGACAAAGCGGTTGGTTTTAGCCTGCCGGTTGAGTCAAGCTGACCATAAGCATACCTCTTGTTATCGCGAACGACTGTATACCCTTCAACGTCTTCAAACCAGTGAAATCGTTCGTCACCGCGAATATGAAGACGAATCTTTTTCCCATCAGGCTGCTGCACTTCAAAAGCAACCGGATTGGCAGATATCGCAAAAACCACCTCACAAACCAACAATGAAGTGATCAAACTCATAAAAAATGTATTTTTTGAAAAAAACATAGCCACAGACCCTCACATCTAAAACACCTATTTTACCAAAAAAACATAAAAATTGCCAGAAAAATCCCTCCATAACTTATATCTCTGGCAACAATATAGCAGGCTCAGGCTCGTTTTTGTTACTATTTACCAGGGGACTACATGGCCTTTAACCTGTTTTTCTTGACTTCTATGCCGATTTATGTTAAGATAGGTAAGTTGGATGATGGATCTATTTACAATTTTTGAAAGTGTCTATTTATGGCTAAGTTTTTAACTACTAATAACGTATTATTTTTGCTGGTCATTGTCGGGTTTTTGGCAATGCCGGTTAATGCCGGGGTTTTCTTCACAGCATCGGGCACATCGCCGCAAGGTATCGATGTAACCTTCAATGCTGATTTCACCATATCGGGTGACTCGATGACCTTGACGCTCACAAATGACTCACCAGGAGATAGCCTCAATCCTGATGAGGTTTTGACAAGCTTCTTCTTCGACATCGTTAATCTTAACGGTATTCGCCCGACCTTAGAGTATTCCAGTGCAACCGGAGATGTATATCAAGGCGTCAAGGATGCTGCGGACATCCTCCTTGAAAATGATGCAGACCTGCAAGCATTGGAAACAAAGGACGGCAGTTGGCAGTTCAAGACTTTTGATTCTCAAATCGACCCGTTCCTCAGCTTTGGCGTTGGCACCGTTGGCAACAGCAATATATCTCCAAACAACTTCAATGGCAATATCACCCATAATGGAGATTATGGTATTTACAAAGGTGAGATTTCAACACAGCCTCTGACTAATAAAGTACTTGTTAAGGATCAGGCAGTCTTTACGTTTTCGGGCCTTACAGGATTTACCGAAGCGGACATTCAACCATTAATAGCTTTCGGAATAGGCAGTGGCCCTGACGGTATACTCAATCCAGAGCCCGCATCAGTATGTCTGCTTGCACTTGGCGGGTGGATGCTTCGCAAAAAACGCAGAGGATAATATTACATCTCTACAGTTTTGCCCCGCAGAATTTGCAGTGTTCCGCGTCGTGATCATGGCCTTCCTGGGTACATTCCGGGCAGACCTGGGATGTGATATTCTTTTTATCATACTTTGCCATCTCGACAGTGATGATCCCGGTGGGGACGGCGATTATCGCGTAACCCATGATCATTACGAAAGACGCAAGAAGTTGACCAAGCGGAGTCTGAGGAGAAATGTCACCATAACCAACCGTTGTTAAAGTAACTATAGCCCAGTACACACTCCGTGGAATGCTTGTAAAACCGTTTTCCTGGCCCTCTATTACATAGATCAGCGAACCGAGAATTACGACAAGCGTCAGTACGGTGAACATAAAAACGAATATCTTGCGGCGGCTGGCCATAAGAGCCTGCATAAGCATATTAGCCTCGCCAAGACACCTGCCGAACTTTAATACGCGGAAAACTCTGAGCACCCTCAGAAGGCGGACAACGGCAAGCGGACTGCTGGCCGGCAATACCAGACTCAGATATGTCGGCAATATGGCAAGCAGATCGACAATACCAAAAAAACTGAACGCATACCGCAAAGGCCGGTTAACACAGACAAGCCGCAGAATATATTCGATAGTAAAAAGAATCGTAAACGCCCACTCAAGACCTCTTAACAAATCACCGTGCCTGACCCTGATACTCTCGACACTGTAAAGCATTACGACGATAACACTGGCAATGATGTTAAGCATCAAAACAACATCGAAAAGTTTACCCGCGCCAGTATCGGCCTCGAAAATAACCTCAAAGAGCGTTTTTCGCCAACCTGTTAAACTGTTTTTATCAAATTGTTGTTTCATAATTTTTAAATAGCCTCGGCCCAAGGCCGAATCCAAAATTCGTAATTCGTAATTAGTAATTCGTAATTGTTTTTCTCAATGCCACTCTACCGGATCCATCTTGTAATAGCTCTTTAGCTCTTCGTACAGTTCCGGTTGTTTCTTCTTCATCTGCCTTGCCTTCTCGAAAAAGGCTTCTGTCGCGACGGCGAAGAACTCAGCGGGATTCGTTGATCCATACTTGTTCAATACCGACCGCCGGCGGCCGCGTGTTTTGCCCTGCAGCTTTTCGTATTCTTTGCCGAGCACCTGCGCCCACGTCTTATAGCTGGACCTGCTTTCGAGGATGGGGGCACCGTCGGCGTCTCCGTCTTCCTGATCGAGGCGGTGTGAAAATTCGTGGAAGACTACATTTCTGCCGTCGTGGATATTATTCGCGCCGCCCTGAACGCTGTCCCACGTCAGCACGACAGGGCCATTCTGCCACGATTCACCGAGGCGGGCACCTTTTACGCCATCCTCGTTAGCAACATATGTATGCGGATAGATATAGATCATCTTAAGCTTTGGGTAGTACTTCGTTTTGCGGTTCAGCAGCAAAATACAGGCCTGGGCAGCGACGGTGACCTTGATCTCGTCGGTGATCTCGATACCCTGACAGCCGGTAAACTTTTTCTCGACAAGAAATATATGGACAAGACCGTGAAGCTGATCTTTAAGGTCGTCCGGCAGATATTTATAAATTGGAACATGGTTGTCGATGATCTCCTGCCAGTCGTCCGGAAAAGGCGTCGCCATAAGCATCTTGCGGATATTTGCCCGAACGCGCCTTCGTATGATGACCACGGCGATCACCAGAAGAATTGCAAAGATGGGTAATAAAACTTGCCACATTTTTTTCTCCCTTAAACATTTACACCAAATTACGTCCCGGGTTTTATCCATGCGCTTGCGCTTCGGGCTTTTATTTCCTCTATACTATCCAAAGAGTTCTTTGAATTTATCTTCTATGCTTTTGCTTTTGCACAGGGTTTCGCCGATGAGGACTGCGCCTACGCCTACCTCTTTTAACTTGTCGACATCCTGACGTGTTTTGATACCGCTTTCGGAGACCAGTTCGCTGCGGTTGTCTACAAACTCTGCAAGGCGGCCTGTCGTGTTAAAGTCGACCTTCATCGTAGTAAGGTCGCGATTATTGATCCCGAGCAAGCTGTAGCCCTGCTGGGGAAAACCGGCAAGCGAACGCAACTGCAGCAGCAGATCGACATCATGAACCTCTATTAAAGAAGTCAGGGTAAGTTCGCGGGCAAGGATCAAAAGGTCCATAAGCTGCGCGGGAACGAGGGCTTCGGCGATAAGAAGTATCGCGTCGGCACCAGCTGCTTTTGCTTCATAGACCTGGTACTGGTCAATGGTAAAATCCTTGCGAAGGATCGGCAGATCGACAGCCTCTTTGATCATGGCGATATATTCGAGTTTACCCTGAAAATATTTCTCATCGGTCAGACAACTGATAGCGTCTGCGCCGCAGGCCTGATAGGTCTTCGCGATCTTTACCGGGTCAAAGTCGCCGCGAATAAGACCGGCCGAAGGAGAAGCCTTCTTGACCTCGGCGATAACGTTAAGGCCCCGGGCGTTGGGCTTGGTTACAGCCTTATAGAAATTCCGGCACTTTGGCATACGCGCCGCGAGTGACTCTACCTCTTCAAGGGGTGTATGCGCCTTGCGTCTTTTGACTTCGATGTATTTGTATTCTATGATCTCGTCGAGTATGTTTGACATTTTAGCCCTTCTTGGAAACCTGCACAAATGCCATTCGGAGTTGGCCAAGTGTGTCGGTCAGCATCTTCTCTTCGTCATCGCTAAGATTGCCCTTGGTCTTTTCCTCAAGGATGGTAAGCATATCGATATTGAACTTTGCCATCTCGAGATCCGGCTGGACATCTTTGTTCTGCTCGGTAGCGATCAGACCAAGAGCAAAGAAGACCTGCGTAGCGAGCATGCTTACAAGACCCGGGAAATTCGCCGGAGGAAGCGGAGGACGCTCGCCGGCTTCGGGCTTGGCTTCTTCAACAGCCTTTTCCTCTTGCTTTAACTGAACTTTTTCCTGCTTCTTTAGCTCCTCTTTTTCTTTCTGAGCCTGCTCCTTCCAGTCGTCATCAACAATGATCTTCTTTTCTTCGTCAGCCATGCTGATCCCTTTCATCTAGTACCGGCACCAAACTGCCGGAGAGTTTTCAAAAAATAAAATAGCCTCGGCCGCATGGCCGAAACCTCAATTCGTAATTCGTAATTTGTAATTCGTAATTTCAAACTGGCCGAAAGGTCAGTTTGAGTAGCTATCTCTTATAATATTTCATGCTTCTTGCTGTATCTCGTTTTTGCTGGTCCTGCTGAAGCTTTTGTCTTTTATCGAACTGCCGCTTACCGCGAGCCAGTCCGATCTCAACCTTTGCAATACCCCTGCCGTTAAAGTATACTCGCAAAGGGACGAGAGTGAAACCCCTCTGCTGAAGTTTTCCGCGAATTTTATTGATCTGTGCCTTGTGCAGCAGCAGCTTGCGGTCGCGGACAGGTTCGTGGTTGAATTGACCGGCCTGGGGGTAGGTGGCGATCTTACAGCCAACGAGAAAAACCTCGCTGCCCTTCAGCTTGGCATAGGAACCTTCAAGGTCAACCTCGCCGCCGCGCAGCGACTTGACCTCGCTGCCCTTTAGCGAGATACCCGCCTCGATCTTTTCGACGATCTCAAAATTGAAGTAAGCCTTCTTATTCCTGGCGATAGTGCCCGTCGAAATACTGGTTTTTTTTGCCTGTTTCTTTGCCATTACTACTATAATAGCGAAAGATCAACTTTTTGCAAGAAAAAGCGAGATTATTTCGGAGCAATAGGAGCCCGAAGCGCAAGCGCAGGGATAAAAGCGATTAAGCAAGATTCAGTAATCATGAAAGATCACAAAAAGTAATATTTATAATTACTGCCACTAAAAAATCTCGCTCACGACCCATAGTGAGTGAGATTACTTCGGGGAAACAAAAAAAAGCGATATCCTCATTATCTACAGGATACCGCTTTTAAGTATTTATATGCCGTGCGATCGATTACTTCTTAGCCGATACACAGAACTGGCCCATCAACATCATCGCATCGTTCATAGGCTCCATCGTACCGTCCATATTTGCAAAGGCTTCGACGAGTTTGACCAGTTCAGGGTCAGCGGGGCTTTCACCGAAGTGATGAGCGACGTTTACGATACCGGCGTCAAGACCGTACCGCATGCCAACTTCGACGTATGCGCGGCAAATACCGACCTTGCGAGCCGGCAGGTCACGACAGGAGTTGCTGATACCCATCGAGAAATGTACACCGTGCATATCCGGGTCAGTATCGATCTTTTTGATCGTTTCGAAAGCGGTAAAAGTAAAACTCGCAACGCCGGGGGTCATCGGCATGTCGATAGCAAGAGGATATACCGTAGAATCAAAATATATCTCATCGCGTGTAAATCCGTATTCCATAGCCTTGTCGAACAGCTCTTTGGCAAGGGCATAAAGTTCGTCGATGGAATGTGCTCCGCCGGGACCGGTAGGGGCCTCTTCGCCCATCAGCATACCGATAAACGCAAAATCATATTCCTTCTTCAGCGGCATCAGGCGGTCAACCGTATAAACCTTGATCGAATTGACAAGCGGCTGTTTTACCGCTTCATCGGTATTATACCATTCCTTCAGACCGGCAACGAGAATGTCGTCGTCACTGCTGTCGATACAGGCAGCAACGCCTTTGCCCCATTGACGGACAAGCTTTGTGTACTCGACCATCAGATTAACTGCGGTCTTAGGGTCATCTTCGCCGAAAGCGTCAACATTGATGGCGATATAAGCAGCACCATCGTCAGCCTGGGACTCAATAAGCTCCTTTATTGCAGTTAAAGCATCGCTCTGCTGGGTATAAGCACCTTCGCCCATTTCCAGGAGTTCCTTCATTGGCTTGGCATGCTTCGGTATCGATGCGTGCAATGACTCGCCTATACCAATAATCCCTTTTAACATAATCTATACCCCTTTAGTTGGAATTTCTGTTAACTTTTGCAAATTATAACCTTCTTTTCCACAAAATGATATAATTTCATGGGCGTTTTTTTGAACTATATTGCTGGAAATCAATAAATTCCAGGCATCGTTCCACAGTACAGACAGATTGTTGATAACTTGTTGAAAACTTAAGGCGTAATTGACAGCTAACTACTTATTTGAATACTTAGTAAGACCTGAATCATGTGAATCATTCCTGGAAAATGCGTAAAACGCTCATTAAAAAAAAACGTAAACCTCATAACGGCTTACAAAAAAAGCACTTACAAAGAAAAAACTAATTACGTCCTATAAACAAAAGTTAGCACATTAGCCATAAGATACCTGGACTACATAAACATCGGACACATCCGGAATTTCCTATTTTACTACAATCTCAAGTGGATAACTTCCCGAAAAGCTACAAAACGGAAGGTAATACACGCACTCCAAGTAAAATATCGGCATTAAACCAATAACATATAACAAGTATTTTCCGCAACCATAAATTATAGGACCATAACATCAATAAGCAAAAAGCTTTACCGGAAAGCGAGGATTTTCCTTGTGAACCTGTCGCACATATCTTCAGGATCGCTCGCATCCGTAATCGCCGAGCAAACCGCTATAGTTCTGGCACCAGATGCTAGTACCTGCTCAACATTATCAAGCGTTATCCCCCCTATCGCAGCGTGCCCAACGCCGCTGTCTTTAAGAATCTTTGCGGCTTGTCCGACGTATTCAAGACCGGCAACTTTCTCGCCGGGCTTGGTATCTGTGGCAAAGACCGGCCCGATACCGACATAATCGGCACCTGAATCTATCGCAGCATTTAGCTGGTCAACCGAATGAGTGCTGCAACCGAAAACCAGCGGCGAAACCTGCAAACTTCTGCCCTGAGCGACAGTTAGATCTCCCTGTCCGAAATGCACTCCGCCTGCGCCGCTGAGCGTTGCGATATCCACACGGTCGTTAACAATGCTCAATACACCTGCCTCTAAGCACAGAGCAGTGACGGCTTTAGAGATCGCAAGTCCGTCACAATCGTCAAGCCCTTTGGCCCGAACCTGGATGCAATCGGCGCCGCCCTTAATGCATTTTGACGCCAGTTCGGAAATCTTTGAAATGCTGTCGCCGGGCTTTACCGTAATCAGCACATAGAGCCGGACATTTTTATATCTCTGGCGGGCATTAAAAGCCAGGGATGCGTCTTTTTCCAGAGTATACGCCTCAAAACGCAAATTCTCAATAGCTCCAGCAACAGCCGGATCAAGCGTCTGTGTAACCTCTGCAAGAACACGAAGGGCCTCCGTAAGACGTTTACACGCCGCGACAAAACAGTCCTTAATATCTCCCCGTTTGTGCTGATCATCGATAACAAGCCCCCTGCCGACATCGGTCTGCGAATCCCTGTTAGCCAAAAGCAAATCGGCGTCCAGCTTGCCGATGGCGGCGCATAGCTGGTGGCGGATCGACTTTGCCCGGGAACTATGAGGTTTGGAATTCAGCGAAAACCTGCAAAACTCTTCGATCATTCGCCCAGCTTCACGTCCGCGGTTAAAATTCACATCAATAATTCGGTATATACTTCGGTCCATAGACGGCAAGTATAAATGATTATTGGGCAAAGTCTATTGATAAATTTTCTCGATGCGGTCCGCGCATAAAAAGGGAGCCAGGCTCACTCCAGCCTGGCTCCTACAACACCCTTGCTAAGCTGAATCATCAGCTTAGACTCCGAACAAGACACTTTCACCTTCCTCAGGCTTACTTCGTGTCTTGATTTAGTCATATCTCATACTTAAGAGCAAGTACCATGCCACAAAACCTGAGAAAGTCACAGATTTCGAATAAAATCCATAAACTCTTTAATTATATGCTGTTATAATCCTTTTTTAACATTCAGCAACCGTAGTTGCATTTACCCATAAATCAGCGTGTTGTTTTTTTGCAACACTGACCTCTCATATTTCATGCAAAACTGCCCACTATTTGAACAATCACCATGATTATCGGGCGAATGCCACTTAAAGCAGTACTCAATATACGGCGTTGCAAAAAAACAACATAACCTGGAAATGTATAACAAATTCAACACTAACTCTTGATAATTAACGCCGATGGATATATCCTTTGCCCTGGTAATGTTTATTAGAAAACAATAATCTAAACGGGAGTAACCGTGAATTTTCTTGAACTGGTAACAAAACGACAAAGTGTACGACGATATCTGGACAAACCTGTCGAGCCCGAAAAGATCGAGCGATGTCTTGAGGCGGCCCGGCTGGCGCCTTCGGCATGTAACAGTCAACCGTGGAAATTCGTTGTTATCGATGACGAAGAACTGAAAAACAAAGTCGCCAGTGCAACTTACAGCAACCTGGTCTCAATTAATCGTTTTTCTACTGAGGCACCTGTTCTTGTTCTGATAATCTCCCAGCGCCCAAAGCCCTTCGCACGTTTTGCAAGCCGGGTGAAAAATCGGCAACTGAAATTGTCAATACCCCATTCTTTAAACATTTGTAATTGGAGAGTCTAACACTTTCTTAGCAGTTTTTTCCCTTTTGGCCCCTTCACTGAACTGCTGAGGGGTAAAAGGGGAAAAACTGCGGGCATACTCCACTGGACTTTTACCTCCAAGTGACTTATGGCCGCGATCATAATTATATTCAATCAGCCAATCGCTTGACAAATCCCTAACCTGTTGCAGGTTTCTAAACGCATACATATCAAGAATGTCTTCACGGTAGCTGCGATTGAAACGCTCGATATAACTATTCTGCTGAGGCTTGCCAGGCTCAATGCGACGATGCCGAATCCTGTGGCTGCAACAAAATCTCCTAAACGAATGGCTGATAAACTCAGGCCCATTATCACTGCGAATGTACTTTGGAAACCCACGTTCTTCTCCAATTATCTCAAGACTGCGAATTACCCTTGCTGACGGCAAGCTGGTATCAACTTCTATTGTCAGGAATTCACGGTTAAAATCATCAATCACATTAAACGTTCTGAACTTACGACCATTAGTTAAACCATCACTCATAAAATCAATACTCCAAACTTCATTTAGTCCGTTGGCTTTAGGCATCGGCTTACGCTCTGCTAGCTCTAGACGCTGTTTCTTGCGGTATTTGAGCTGAAACTCATTTTCCTTATACACGCGATAAACCTTCTTATGGTTCCACTTGAAATTCTTTCTGCGGATAGCGTCAAATATCTTCGGAAACCCACGTCTGGGCCGATTGTCTATAGCTATCTCAATCTGCTCTTTGACTTGGGCGTCATCGTTACGTTTTGGCTTATAATAAAAACTGCTTCGGCTGATATTAACCGCACTACATGCTGACGTAACGCTTAGGCCTTTTTCTGTTGCCTGCCTGGCAAAATCTTTTTTACTGGCAGGCTTTAGAAGTTTTTTTCAATGAGTTCCTTTAAAACATTATTTTCCAGAGACAAATCTGCATACATATGCTTGAGTTTATTGTTCTCTTGTTCGAGCTGACGCATCCGCCTGATCTCAGAACCGCTCATACCCGCAAATTTGCTCTTCCAGTTATAGAACGTACCGTTTGATATGCCGTACTTACGGCTGATCTCGGCAACGGTCATGCCAGCCTCAGCTTCTTTGAGGATGGCTAGTATCTTAGTTTCGTTAAATTTCGACTTCTTCATGACAGAGTTCCTTTTATAATAAAATACAATATTACACCAGAACTCTCCAGTTTTCAATGTTCAATTATAGGGGGTACCTACCAAATTGATCGACATTGGCATCGCCGCCGAACACTTCTGCCTGCAAGCTGTAGAACAGGGGATCGGCACATGCATGATGGGATGGTTCGCCGAAGGGAAAGTAAACAAACTGCTGCAAATCCCAAAAAGTAAAAGGGTCGAACTGGTAATCAGTGTCGGATATGCAAGTTCAGAGCAAATCCGCCCAAAAGAGCGAAAGCCCATCGACGAAATCCGCAGCTTCAACAAATACTAACAAAAAAACGGCAGACAACCCGAAAGCCGCCTGCCGTTTGATTACGCATTGCAAATAGCCAATCGCTTATTGCTTATTGCTAATCGCTAATCGCTTATTGCTAAATAATTAACTATTAAAACCTTCAAAATCACCTTTATTGCCAAGGGGGATCGACTTTTCAGCAGTGTCCTGACTTGTCTGAGTCTTTGCAGGCCCAGAGGCTATCTGATGGAAAGTATGGTCAGAAGTATTAAGCGTCCTTTTGGGACTGCTGGCAGTTGATCCTGTATTGACCTGCGAAGATCCGCCTACCAGGGCAGACAACTCTTCAACAATACTGTTCATCTGTTCGGCCTGAGCACTTAGCTCTTCAGAGGCACTCGCAGATTCTTCAGCATTTGCCGCGTTAGCCTGAGTAACCTTATCCATCTGATTAACCGCCGTGTTAACCTGGTCTATACCCTGTGACTGTTCCTGGCTAGCCGCCGCGATTTCGCCTACGAGATCGGTAGTCTTGCCGATTCCTTCAACGATATCTTCAAGAACCTTGCTGACTTCCGTTGCGATCTCAACACCGTTGTTTGCATTCTTGACAGACTCTTCGATCATCCCTGAAGTATCCTTAGCTGCCTCTGCGCTTCTCATTGCAAGATTACGAACCTCTTCAGCGACAACCGCAAAACCTTTACCGGCTTCACCGGCACGAGCAGCTTCGACAGCAGCGTTCAATGCAAGAAGATTAGTCTGGAAAGCGATCTCATCGATAACTTTGATGATCTTAGCTGTTTCATCAGAACTCTTCTGAATATCCTGAATAGCAGTGTTCATACGACCCATAGACTCATTACCACTATCAGCAGCCTTGCGAGCGTCTGCTGCCAGAGTACTTGCCTGCTGAGCGTTATCTGCATTCTGCTTGGTCATAGAAGCCATCTCTTCAAGCGAGCTTGAGGTCTCTTCAAGACCGGCAGCCTGCTCGGTAGCACCTTCAGCCAAAGACTGCGATGCACTTGACACCTGACCGGCAGCTGAAGTAACCTGCTCAGAACCTTCAGTAAGCGATGATACTATACGGTTCAATACTTTTGTTATAGAACGAGTCAGGAAAATGCCTATACCTAATCCCAATATCACTGAGCTGATAACTATAGTGATTATAGACCATATTGCGGTTGCTCTGGCATTTTCGCCGTCTTCTTTGGCCTCTGTCATTTCCTCATCTGTCAATCCCTCAACACTGACAAGCAACTTTTCCATTTTTTCGCCAGTTGTATCGAGAGCCACCATAGCCGCATCTGCAGCGGCATTGCGTGCAACCATATTACGCTGAGCTGCTATCATAGCATCGGCGGCTTCCTGGAATTCGCTATGCTCTACGTCAAGCTGTTTGACTTGTGCGATAATAGTAGCGTTATCGGTTGCTGTTATTTTATTCCCATCGATTGTACCGCCTTTAAGAATTGCTGTAATGATCTCATCGGCATCTACGATAGTCTGATTGTACCTTTCAACTACGTCATCGATTTCTTCGACAGTAGTAGCCTGAGAGAGCTCTTCCAGGCATATACGGGAATTGAGAATTACAACTTTAATTTCCATTGTGCAATCTATAAGAGGAACCTCTTCTTCGAGGATTCTCTTGGCTTCGCCTTCGATGTTTGCCGCTGTCATTTGATCGGCAATTTCCTTACCGACAGCAGTCTCCGCATTGTCA
>VRUI01000060.1 GCA_019456225.1 Planctomycetota bacterium
GAATAATTCGCAGGCCACAATTAGTTAATATCTGGCTTCGGTTGGGGGGTGTTTGAAAAGAATTTAAACAGCCTCGCCGAAGGCGAATCCTTATTTTTTTGCCCACAAATTATTTGTCGAGTTTATATTTTTTTAACCCATTATTTTGTTCTTTCAATTTGCATGGTTATCATGGAAAATATTTGTGGGTCGCTCATTCTGCTATACGTGCTCTATTGGCTCTTGCCAGGCACAGGATAATTTTCCGACCGGACCAGCTGCTGACTACAATCTAAATACGTGCTCTATGGCACAAGGGGTACCCGTAGTTGGCAGCGGTCTTTGAGTTCCACAAAATATTTCCTTTAATAACTCATGCGTTATTGTTCATGTTTCATCTTGTAATTACAACTCTATGCAGCTTTACAATACAACTTGTCATCGCACAGCATTTTCCATAAATGGATCGCCAGCCGTCTTGCCATGGCAGCTATTGCTTTGTTTGGTTCGCCCGTATTGGACAGTAATCTTTTAAAGGTTTCTTTGGCATCAGGGTCAAGTCTTATCCAGACCCAAGCTGCTTCAATAAGAGTTGCTCGCAGTTTTATCTGGCCCGCTTTCATCAGCCGACCATCTTTGCGTTTTTGTCCGCTTTGGCTGACAAGGGGACACAGCCCAACGTATCTTGTAATCTGTGTGGATTTATTGAAACGCTCTGGGCTGAACACTTCGGCGCAAAACTGCCTTGAGGTAATCGGACCAACTCCCGGATGACTTCGTAATATTTCCATCTGCCTGCTGTGATCGTCTTTGCTGAAGATTTCTTTGAGCTGCTTATCTACACGTTTGATCTGTACCTGGAGGTAGTTCAGTTGGTCAAGCATTACGTCCAGTGTAAAACGCATCTCCTGACATAACTCCATATCGCCAAGTTGAATGATTGATTGTTTTGTCCAGCGGGCAAGGCCAGCAGGTTCTTTAATGTTATGCTGCAAAAGCAAACTCTTGATCTGCTGTTTTATGCGGATTTTTTTATCACCAAGCTGATTGCGAAGACGGCTGACTTGCCGGTCGACTTCCTGTTGCTCGCTTGGCACGGCAACTTCTGTAAGCATATCCTTTGCGGCAAGTTGGGCAAGCTTTCTGCAATCGAGCCTGTCCGACTTTGATTCCTGGCCAGGAGGTCTTGGAGTTTTAGATGGGGCGATTACCGCAACCGGCAATGATGCCGCCGCTAATGTGCGAGCCAGAGAAAAACCTGTTGGCCCTGCTTCGTAGACAATCTGCTTTAGACCTGGGTTGAGTTTATCCAACTCCCTGGCAATCGCGGAATTATCAGCTGGTGCTACAAAAGTCAGAGCAATTCCGTTATTGAGCCAAATAGCGATGTGATAGTCAACTTTGTGGACATCAATGCCGACATAAATGTCATCGTCTGCTGTAAAATTAATGTCATTGAAAAAACGATCCTTTTTTGTTAGTCTCTTACGCATGGTCATCCCTTTCACTAGTTTTTGCGGTATTATAACCGAAAACCCTGATGACCTACATATTATCTAATTTACCTTCTGTGGATGGGATTATATATATACACCACCCAGATCACAGGATTGTTTTTCGGATAAACTATTGATATGTCCAGAACTGATGAATTTGCGAACATCGTCCATTTCCATATTTATCAAAATCAAATCATAGCTGTCGCTGCGTACCATGTTAGGTAATATATAAACTCCTCGTTGTCGATTTCGGGTGTAAAGCAAGCCCAACTCTTCTAATTCAACAAGTTTCGATTTAATATCAAGATAAACAATACGACCACGATATCCAAGAGTAAAGAGCGATTGTACCTGCATACCCTTTTCTTCAAGTGCGTTTTTTATTATAAGGCCGGGAAGCGCTCCTCCTATGCGAGGGTTACAATCATAGATGAAAATATATTCTCCCTGATGGTTGCGTACCGCATCAAGATTGATCGGACCTCGATAGCCCTGCTCTGCAAATAACCGTAGAAGATTGATTATCTTATCTTCTCCCACTTCCTGCAATACATGTTCAGTCAGATCGTCGCAGAGGTAACTTCCAATGAACGTTTTACGCTCTACATCTTCATAAACATGGCCTGCAATTACCAATCGTTCGATATTCTCAGAATCATAAATATTATAGGTAATCCCAACACTTGTTGGCCAATCACCGTCATTGTCAGGCCTTTCAATACATGGTTGTACCAATAACTGCACCTCGGTTTCGGTTCGGTTCATGTCGGTTACTTTAATAGCGATTTCCCTGGCTAACTCCTTAGATTTTGAAGTAAAGTTTTTCTGGTTTAGAATAACATTGACTTCCCCGGCAGCGTCTATACCCGACTTGACGAAATATTTCTCAGCATTGGAGCAACCGGTTTTTTCCTGAACGAGCGTTATCAGTTTGTCCCAAGTCATATCATTAAGGTGATGGGAAGAAAATATTGCAGTTGGCACGTGCGAAGGAATCGGACAGGATGCATCATGGGTTTGCAATAGCTGGACATATTGCGATTTGTTATGCCATTTGAGAGCCTCTTGTGCCATGTGATGATATTGGTCTATCTGGACATGAAAATCGGAATCGCCATTGGCCAGATAGTCATAGAACTGGGCGATCAGTTTGGAAATAGTCGGCGAAATTTGATTAAGATATATCCCGCCGCGCACATGGGAGTTGATGATGTTTTGCTTTGTAGTTTGATCAACGAAGGCCTCGGTATCAGCAAGAGGGATATCCAGAGCATTGATATCAGCAGGCATATACAATGGCTCATGCAGCATATTATCAGGAAAAACTTTGGTGAATTGGTTAATGGAATCGAAATGCTGAGAAACTTCAGCGAAAATATTGTGATAATGCTGCAAATGTTCATCATCCCGGACAAAAAGCAGACAACGCATCCCGCTCAAACCCGCGTAAACAGGATAGCGATCCTGACAGACATAAATATATGAAAGGCTTTCGCTACCAGTGTCGGCCATGATGCCGCCATTTAAACAGACTAAAGGCGGGCCGCCGGCTAAGGAATCGCTCTTGATGCCAAAATGAAAAAAATAATGTCCGTATTTGAATTGCTCTTTATGAGTCATAGTTATGTTTTATGTACAATTATATAAAAGTGGAAATCCGTAGCGGTTTTGACATTCTGGTGGAAAATATAGTCATATTTGTAGTTTATCTGATTTGATGCCACATTATCCATCCATAGATAATTGTCAATATCAATACATAAGCGGTCAGGATATAAAAGCATCGTCCGGCATATTCAACCAATATTGGACCAGGTCCCATACTTTCTTTCCCAACTATAAATAATTCTATTTACTTTTTCGAAACGGCTTGAAAAAGTTTAACGACTTAGTGAAACCATTAGTGTTTTTTGGTGGCAAGAAGCCTTTTTCAACATGCCCTACCTCTTCTAATGTATAGAATGCTTTTGGGCTAAATGCTTTAATTAAACTGACTACACTCTTAACTTCACTCCTTGGCACTATTGTAAAAACGATATTAACATCCCCTTCACTGCCATGGCCATCAATACTTGTTACGCCATATTCTGCACTTCTCAATTGCCGTACAAGCTCCGATGCTTTTTTTACAGTTATGACTCGTATCATAACAAAACCTAAAGATAATTTTTCTGCTATACACATGCCAACAAAATTGCCCATTGCAAAGCCGCCCGAATATGCAATAAAGCAAACAGGATTTGAGAGATTCTTCATGATCTGACCAATAGCCATAAGCCAGATTAGTATTTCAAAAAAGCCCACTACCGGAGCAAGATATTTCAAACCCCGCGATACAAATATAACCCGTACTGTACCGAAGCTGACATCTGCAATACGAGCTACAAAGATCAATAAAGGAATAATGATCCATGTGTATAATTCAGTTGAAAAAATATTACTCAAAATACTACTCATATTAAGCCCTACCTAGATTGGTTAATAATTATTATTGTTCAGAATGAGGAAAACATAGTTGTAATGGTTCAGCTTGAATTGTTTTTGCGAATCATAAAATGGGATGACAGATTATAACATATTACGTCTCCGAGTATCTGGTTTTGATAGTTTCTTTAATTTCCTCGGTGCCACATTATCCATCCATAGATAATTGTTAATATCAATACATAAGCGGTCAGGATATAAAACCATCGTCCGGCAAACTTGGGAGTTCTAATAGATGATAAATTAAAGCCCGCTAAAATCATCAGCGTGGCATACAGAACTATTGAGAATACTGCCTGGGATATTAGCCCATCCAACAGAAAAACTAACGCGAGAATAAGGACATTGTTATCAAGTGCAAGGCCCACATAGGTTGAATTGTCAACCAGGCCAAAAATATCGAAATAGCTTAGTCTTATCGCACTGGTAGCGACAATTATAAAAGCGCCTGGGAGAAACAGCCAACCAAATTCGCCATAGCTTAGCAGTAGAACCGCTGGGCAGATACCAAAACTGATAATATCTATCAATGAATCAAGCATGCCGCCAAAAGCTCGCTGCTGATCCGTGCGATTTTTAATCTTGCGGGCAATGATGCCATCGCCCCAGTCAAAAAATACGGCCCAGAGCATCCCGATCATCGCTGCGGGGAAGTTCCCCAAAATCGAGAAATACATGCTGACAACAGCACATAAAAGCCCCACCAGTGAACAGATATTAGGTAGGTCCTTAGCGAAAGTCAGCATCGAAGTCTGATGGGTATCTGGAAGTTTCGGCTCCATTGTCAAGACTTCTCCGTTTCATCTGTAGCGAGAATGTCAATCATGGCTTTAACTAATTTGCAATTTTCGGGCTGAGTTCGGCTCGCTATACGAATATAGCGGTCCGAATCAGGAAGAGTTTTGCCCTGACAGTGTTTTATGTACGTATTATGCCTGATGAATAAATTGCGGGTGAATTCCGGTGCACTTATTGCGGAATCAGGAAGACGACAGAAAATATAATTTGCATCGGGCTTATAGACTTCCATCCCCTCGATTGCAGATAACATTTCATAAAGTTTGTCGCGATCGAGCATTACCATTTTACAACTTTGGAGAAAATCGTTCCGGTAAGCAGGCAAGATACGCAAAAATTCTTCAGCAAATCCATTGATGTTCCAGATATGCACCCCGTCACGTACCGCTTCGGCAAAAGAGGTGTTGGCCGTAAGAAGATAACCGATCCGCAGACCACAGATTCCATAAGCTTTACTCATACTCTTGAATATTACCATATTGGGATAATCTTCAAGTTCGTTTTCGAGGGTGAATTTATCACTGTTCTGTGCGAAATCAATAAAAGATTCGTCAATGATTAAGATGCAATCATCAGCCGCAAGCTTTTGAGCAAGTTTGATAAGATTAGCCTTAGGGACAATCATTGAGGTAGGGTTATTGGGCGTAACAACAATTGCGACATCGGCTTTAACCCGTTGGGCTTGAGCGGCAAATTTTTCGACATTGAGTTCAAACGATGTCGCTTCAAGTGGAAATTCAATCGCCTGGCCCTGAGGGGCTGCATTGGCATATTCATTGAAAGATGGAACAGGCACGATTATTTTTTTAGCAAGGTGACCTGATACTATTTTGATAAGTTCAGCGACTCCATTACCAACAACAATTCGTTCTGCCGGCTGATTGATGACTTTTGCGACCAGACCAGCCAAAGCGTCTTGAGCAACAGGATAGTTCAAAACAAGATCGTTAATTTGCTCTTTGAAGTGATCAAAAACAGGCTTAGGCGGGAAATAAAGATTGTAGAGATATGCGTGATCTACAAAATCATGACGATAATAACCGCCATGCTGGCCACTGATGAATTCATATTTCTGGAGCTGAGTTTCATAATTAGATTGAATCATATTAAAGTTCCAGAACGCAAGTTTTTAAGGATCGCTCTTCTGATAGTATTTTGTGGACTAGCTTAGAGATTATTGAGGATTTATCTTAGATTTAGGGTTTCTAGTCAACAAGGGATTTCATCTCATCCTCTGATAATTTATGCGAAGATTGCCATTTTTTTTCTGAGATACGCATTCTGGTTTTGAGTAATTCGGTCGCAACATATTTTGGGGTTGAAAATAGCTTTTCGGCTTTCATTAAATCTTCGACTGTGTCTATTTCATACCAGGCCTTGTCATCGAAAGATACCGAGTCAAGGCTAAGACTGCCATCTGCAACCATCTCTGCAAATACCGTTTCATAATAATCGTGAACCCTGCCCGCACAAATATACTGATCCAGTCGATCTTTAATGCGGACCCATGATGATTGCGAAAAACTGTAAATATTTACGGTTTTATATCTGGCGTTATCATAAGAAAAAGTTTCACCCTTATGGAATGCCTCGACCTGCTTTGATTTGTTAATTGTGACAGTTGTGCCGTTCATCCACGGCTGCATGCGTGCAACAGCAATCTTGTCCGGATATACCATGTTATCCAGCAGGCTTTCGTCAAAAACAAGATCGCTTTCGATCAACATAAACGGCTCTTTGATTGTTTCACGGGCCATCCATAGAGAATAAATATTGTTTGTTGTCTTATAGCGCGGGCTAAATACATAATCAATAGCTATGCCCGCAGTTTGGGAACCCAGAAATTCGATAATACAATTGTCCATGTGTCCTGTGACAATGACCAGGCGTTTAAACCCTTTCTTTGCCAGAGTGGTTACCAATCGCTCAAGTATGGATATTCCATTGATCTCGGTAAGGCACTTGGGCATGTTTTCTGTAAACGGATACAGACGACTACCTGTACCAGCGGCAAGAAGCAGCGCAGTGGTTATAGTTGACGTTGAAGTATTTTCGTTATTATACAAGAAAGTCCCTTTCTGGTTATAGTTTACAGAGTACAAGGTGGAATGGTTTTAATATGCCACAGCAGTTCTACCGGTTTCAACCCGCAGATGATGTTATCCGCCAAACACCAGACAAGCTATGCGACGGATTTTAACCCCTGATTGTTAAGTTAATCGATTATTATACAGGAATATTTGCTTTAACACAAGTGAAATAATCTGGGAGGAGGGTAGCAACTGGTCCGGTACTTTTTTAAAATAAATTGCTGTTTACGGTGCTTTAAGCTGTGGTTTTGGCTTGTTTTGGAAAAATAACTAATGGAAATGCTGTATGTGAATAGGGGATGTTGGAAGTTTTACTATGGACGATCCTGGAATATTTAAGGTTTTCTCCTCCGGTAAATTTCCTTTAAGAATTTTTTTGAGGTTTTCTACAGAGCAGGTCTGACCCCTAAATTTCTTCAACTTGTTGTTTTGTTAACCCGCTACTTTTTTCTTCTTAAAAGAAAACAGCTCCCTGCTAGCAGCGTTAACATGGTTGCAGGCTCCGATATGATTAGCGGGTGGTTATTTGTTGACCCAGAGGGTTTTTTTTTCGAAGTCTAGTACTACTGTTTTTTCTCGGAAGTATCCCATTCCCATTATGCAGTCTGTTTTTTTCCAGTTTTTTGTTTCGGGCAATACTGTTATTTCGGCATTTTTGATACTCATGTCTCCGAGGCTGAGGTCTTTTACCTTAATGCCTACACACCTTGGTTTGTTGCCTTCGAAGTGGTAGGGAAGTATAAAATGGAATTTCGATCTGCCGGTTTCTTCAAAGTTGTCTTTAACCCGCTCCCAAAGCCGGTTATTCATCATCAATCCAAGTCCGGCACCGGTATCGAGCAGCGGTCTGATGGGTATTCCGTTGACCTCTAAATTTATAAAAAGGCGTTGTTTTGACCGATCGTTGTTTAGATATTCTATCGTCAGCGGAAAACGGTGCCAGTTTTCTTCTGATTGCGGTTTGAAGGATTTTTTTGCCGAAAACTGCACCTGCCTGGCGGGCGTATCGAATTTGAAGTACTTGAATTTGCTCATCAGTGGAAGCGAAAAACAAATATCAGTGCTTCTTCCAAGCGGAATGAGTCCGAGCAGTTTTAGTTCGACGTGCTGGCCCCAGGAGACACCGGTGTAGTCTCGGAGCTTAAAATCGCCGAGTGTGAGTTGTTCAACCGCACAGAGGGACATTTTAGACTCCGGGCCGGAAGATTTGGTAAGCGGGTATACGGGAAGGTCGTTTTGGCGGATGTGAATATCCTGGACGATAAGAGCGTCGAGGTTTGCACCAGTATCCAGGATGACCGGGTATGTCTTGCCGCAGGTCATTTTGCCTTTTACGACCATATAGTGGTTGCGGTCATATTCGTCCAGATGGAAATCGGCAGTTGCGATGTCAGGCATGTCAATTACTGGGACCCTGTTAGAAGAATACTCATAAGTATTGAATCCGTCGGTAGTGACAATCTCCTTGATGAAAATAGGCCCTTCCGGGTCCATCAGCTTAAGGCTTCTTGCCGCAGTAAAATCGGCATCTGGGATCACAACGTTGTCGATGATGGCGATATTCATACCGCAACCGGACAGGATCGCCGTTAGGACCGATAATAATATGCATAATGAGTATTTGTTAGCCATATAGAAATAAGCAGCTGTCTGGATAAAAAAATTGTTACCCTCGTCCCATCACGGGTCAGGGGATAAAAATGGTAAGATCAGACGGATCTTCCAATATTATTATATCATAAAGCGAATAAATATTCAAAGATCCTGTCAAATTTGAGCAAAATCGCAGTCTGTAAAGGCCGATTACTATATTTATCACAAAAAATTCATTTATAAAGAGAGTTTGCAAGATATATAGTATAGGGTATAATAGACGCTGATTTTGAATTTCTCTTATGATCGAGGTTTACATGAAGTTACAAAGTGAAAATAGCAGATCTTTTTTGCTGTGCATGACACTTTTTTTTCTGGTACTAATTGCTTCTGTTTCGGCCGGTGCAGCTGAGACATACCATTTGAAGGACGGTAAGGACTGGGAAAAGATCGACAGGGGCAAGGGCGACGATTATACCCTTGCCGTATCGAATATCAAGCAATTGATTGTTCAGGGCAAGCATAAAGAGGCTGCCAAGGCCCTTAACGAGTTGAAAGTCGCTTTTCCAGAGTTTGCCGGTGAAGATTTTGATGCCTTTGTCGCAGCAGAACTTCTCTATGCCAGGAAAAAATTTATCAAGGCAAGCCGAAAATATGAAGAGTTTCTCGACTCTTATCCCGACAGCAAGTTTTACGAATCTGCAATGGAAAAGCAGTTTTCTATAGCAGACCTCTTCATCAAGGGTCACAAACGGCCTGTGCTGGGCTTAAGGTGGTTTCATGCATATGAGGAGGCCGACAATATTATGCATGATATCGCTGACCGTTCCGGTCACGCTCCTATCGCCAAACGTGCGCTTAGGACACTGGCTAAGGGGTATCAAAAAAGGAAAAAATATGCTGATGCCTATGACGTATGGGCAGAAATTTTCTCGATATGGCCTACCGGTGATATGCGCAAAGAATCGCTGCTGGAAATGGCCCATTCGCTGCACTCTGCTTGGAAAGGACCAAAATACGACAGCACAACCCTGTTACTTGCAAGGAGCCACTACGTGGAGTTCAAGAAGAAGTACCCCTTGGATGTAGATAAGTATGATATCAATGAAAAGATCAAGCTGGTAGATGAGCAGCTTGCTTACAAGGAACTTGAGATAGCCAAGTATTATTCCCGAGCCGAACTGCCCTTGGCGGCCATTACTTATTATGAGTATACATCGGTTTTCTGGCCGGAAACGACGGCGGGGAAATTGGCTAAGGAAGCTATAAAAAAGCAAAGAACCGGTGAAAAGACAGCAGCTGAGAAAAGGCCCCTGGAACGCAAATTATTCGATGTTACCTGCCTGTTTCTGGACAACTGGTTTGGGCTTAGCGCGATCGGGTCTTCCGACTGACCTTTTGTTCGGTTTGTGATGTATAATAATGGAATCGTCTTTATGGCTGGCAAGATGCTTGTTTTGGTTTGGCTAATTTGCCGGAATACTATATAATGCGGGAAAACCTGCGTTTTTTTGAGAGATTTTGAAAGTGAAATATTTGAAAATATCTATAAGCATCTTTTTTGTTTTTACAGTTGTTTCCGGGGTATGCTTTGTTGGCGGCTGTGGTCATGGCGGTTTTAGCGGTTATAACAACTCCTGGCTGCATCCTCAGGAGATTTCCAGCGTTTACGTTGAGATGTTTGACAGTCAGTCATTTCGCCGCGGCCATGAGTATGACCTGACAGACGCGATATGCAAACGTATCGAGACGGATACTCCGTATAAGATCGTCTCGGATAGAAACATCGCAGACAGCGTCCTTAGCGGGAAGATAACGTCTATCGGCAAGCGGAATATCTCCGTGGAGCGCAATACTGGGCGTATTTTTGAAAATCAAGCCAATGCCGTTGTGACTGTAAGATGGCAGAATCTGAAAACCAATGAGATCATGGTTGACAATGAAACGGTCGATACATCTGTCGATTTCTCGACATTTGTGGGGCAGGACTTTGAGTATAGTTCGAAAGTTGCCATGAACCGCGCTGCCGAAAGAATCGTAGAACTTATGCAGAAAAAGTGGTAGGGGTAGACAGGCCTCACAGGGGGGCGAGTGATTATATGTATTTTTTATAAAGAGTGTTATTTATGACAAACGAACCAAATCCAAAAAAAGAAAATCCTGCAAAGAAATCCCCGGGTCAGCCGCCCTTAGGCAAGACTCCGGCTCCAAAGACAAAGGGGCCCTTCAGCTGGCTTATCATGGGTCTTATCATTCTTGCTGTCCTGATGATGTTTCAGAAGGTCAACCAGGTCAAGGAGATAAGCTACAACAAATTTAACCAGATGCTCATAGATAAAGATATCAAGAGTGTTGTGATCCACCCTTCGAAGATCGTCGGAACCCTTAAGGAAGATAGAGTTGAGAAAGTCGGGAAAGGCAAGGCTTCTTTCCAGGTTAATTACATTCCGGCAACGACTAACGATGATCTTAGAGATCGACTTGTAGCTGCAGAGGTTGAAACCATAGGCGAAGCTCCGGATTTCTGGGGTCCGTTCCTTATGAGTGTTTTTCCGCTGGTAATTCTCGTGGGCATAATCTACTTTGTGTTTATGAGGAATATGCGCGGCGGCGGGGGTATGCTTATGAATTTCGGCAGGAGCAAGCACCGTGTTCAGGGTAAAGATTCAAAGATAACATTTGCGGATGTCGCCGGTATCGAAGAGGCCAAAGCGGAAGTCGCCGAGACGATCGAGTTCCTCAAGAACCCTAAGAAGTTCCAGAAGATCGGCGGCAGGATCCCGCGCGGCGTTCTACTTGTGGGCCCTCCCGGCTGCGGAAAGACACTGCTGGCCAAAGCTATCGCCGGCGAATCGGATGTTCCGTTCTTTACTATCTCGGGTAGTGATTTTGTCGAGATGTTTGTCGGTGTCGGTGCGTCCCGCGTCCGCGATCTGTTCAAACAGGCTAAGGAAAATTCGCCTTGTATTATCTTCCTCGATGAGGTTGACGCGATCGGTAGAAAACGCGGCATGGGCATGGCAAGCGGCGGACACGACGAACGTGAGCAAACGCTAAATGCTATTCTTGTTGAGATGGATGGCTTTGATACGAACGATCAGGTTATCGTTATGGCCGCGACAAACCGTGGAGATATTCTCGACCAGGCTCTTACCCGTCCGGGTCGATTTGACAGGCAGGTTATCGTGCCTCTGCCCGACCTTAACGGCAGGGTACAGATACTTGGCATACACGCCAAGAAAATTAAGATGAGCGAAGGCATTGACTTTGAAAAGCTTGCTCGTCAGACGCCGATGTTTAGCGGTGCCGAACTCGAGGCTCTTATCAATGAGGCGGCTATCAGCGCAAGTATGGCAGCTAAAGACTGCGTTGAAATGAGCGATCTGGAAGAGGCGCGCGATAAGGTTCGCTGGGGTCGTGCCAAAAAGAGCAGGGTTGTCGATGAGCAAGACAGGAAGATGACCGCTTATCACGAGGCGGGGCACGCTCTTATCCAGTATTTGCTCAAAGAGGCCGACCCGCTTCATAAGGTTAGCATTATTCCGAGAGGTCCTTATGGCGGAGCGACATTTGCGCTTCCGGAAAAGGATCGTATGTACTACTCGAAAAAATACTGTATCGCACAGATGCAGGTTTGCTTTGGCGGACGTATCGCTGAGGAAATGTTCTTTGACGATATTACGAGCGGGGCATCCTCGGATCTCCGTCAGGCGACGACTATGGCTAAAGAGATGATTCTCAGTTGGGGTATGGGCAAGGAACTTGGACCTGTCAGCTATGCGACAGACGTCGGCGGCGAGATGTACTTCCCGAGCTCGACACCGGACTACTCCGAAAAGACTTCGCAGGTTATCGATGAAGAGATCAAGCAACTGGTTAGCGGGGCCTATCAATCGGCTACAGAGCTTATCGATGCAAATAAAGAAAGGCTTGATGAACTCGCACAGTCGCTGCTGAAATATGAAACGCTTGACGTTGAAGATGTTAAGATCGTCCTTGAAGGCGGAATGCTTGACAAACCTACTGTTGCCGATCTTCTCGCTGCCGAACAGAGCAAGAGTGAAGCCGAAGACTCTCAGGACGATTCGATTGCTGATGATATGTTCGATAATCCTTACGATGACCCGATAGAGGGAGAGCCAAAGGAAGACGACTCGCAGGAAGACGCTCAGCAAGAAGATACGGAAGGCTGACCATTGCGAAAGATCGTTGATGTCGAAGGTGTCGGAGACGTTTTATTTGAGCGGAGCAGCCGGGCTAAGTATATCAATATTTCCGTCAGGAACAGCGGAAATGTTCGTGTTGCTGTGCCGGGCAGGGTTTCCTTCAAGAAGGCACTGAAGTTTTTCCATTCGAAAAGTGATTGGGTAAACAAGCACCTTGAAAAGATTGAGCGAATCGAAAAGCCCCCCCATCTTGCAAAAGTTGACAGAAAGCATGCCCGCGAAATTCTTATCCCGAGACTGAAATACCTTGCCGAAAAACACGGCTTTGAATATAACAAGGTTGCCCTGCGAAACCAGAAAACCCGCTGGGGAAGCTGCTCTTCAATAAACAATATCAACCTGAATATCAACCTCGTATCACTGCCGCAGGATTTGATGGACTACGTAATCCTCCACGAGCTGACCCACACGAAAATAAAAAACCACAGCAAAGACTTCTGGAAGCATTTGGGAAAACACATACCAAACCCAAAACAGCAAAACAAAAAACTGAGAAATTATGCGATACATCTGGGTTGATCAGAATACCCCGTATGCCCAAAATATTATTTCGTTTTTTTCTCGGCTTATAATAACTTCACGCCTGTTTTCGTGTTCTGGTATATTATCCGGATCTTCATCGAGCTGCATTGTCTCGTAATCTTTGCTAAGCTCAATGAGTTTAGATGTTTCGTTTGATGTGCAATATTCCAGATGTCCTCCATGATAAGACTTTGTCATTATCTTTGAGAACCTTTCATATAACTCTTCGATCTTTTTCGGGGAAGTCTTATACCATAACATTATATCGCCATCACCTTGCATGAATGTTGGTCTGTAATGAAAATAAAAAATATCGCCTTGGGCAGGAATAGATTCCGGGAAATGAAATATGGCTTGAGGGTCGTGTTTCTTTATTTCCTTTAATATTTCCCCATACTTATTAATATCAATAGTTACTGTCGTTGCATGTTTAAACTTTCCTACATAAGAGGATATAAAAGGAATAAGCAGTAAAACTAACAAACCACTTGTCCAGATTAATATTCTGATCGCTTTCATATGTACACCTGTTAAATTGATTTTTCATGAATACAGATATTCGCAAGTGTGATGTAATCATCCGGTGTTAGTTTTTCTGGTCTTGCTTTTGGGTCTATTTTGCAGTTGTTGAATAATTCTTGCCAGTTTTTTATTTCTGCTAGTTTTCCTTCGGCTAGCTTTGTTGTTGCTTTTAGCATTTTTCTTCTGTGGCCCATGAATAGGCTTACTATCTCTCTGAAGGTGTGCATGTCTTTTATTTGGGTGGTTTTTTCTTCGTTTCTCTGGAATTTTACCATTGCCGATTCTACCTTTGGTCTTGGCCAGAATACGCTTGCCGGCAGTATCCTGATGATCTCTGTTTTGCCCGTTGCTGCCATTAGTATGCTTAGTATTCCGTAGCGTTTGTCACCGGCGGCGGCGGCCATTCTTTCTGCGACTTCCTTTTGCACCGTTACATACATAACGTCGGCAGTTAATTGCTCGCCGGTTATGAGGTTTGCCATTATTGATGCTGCGACATTGTAGGGGAGGTTTGCGACGAGCAACACGCGTCCGCCTAGTTTTGCTTGTGCCTGTTTTACGGCCTCTACAGCTTCTGCGCATAGAGTGTGTTTGTTTTCGAGGATGTCTGCGTTTATTATTTTTACGTTTTCGACATCCGCGAAATTCCGCTTTACTATTGGTCCGAGTATTTTGTCGTATTCGACGCCCACGAGGAACCCGGCAACCTCCGAGAGTCCTTCCGTAAACGATCCCGTCCCGCAGCCGACTTCCAGGACGACATCATTGCTTTGGATTTCGGCGGTGTCGATGAGCTTTCGCATCAGGTTCAGATCGATGAGGAAATTTTGTCCAAGTCGTTTATTCGGCGTCGTCGACGCGCTTGCCAGTATTCGTTCTATTTCATGTTTGGTTTGCATTGTTGTTTTCCTGGGTGTTGTCTCTGCCAGTCTTGATCATTTCGAGGGCAACTTTGATCGCCTCTTTCATGCTTGACTCGTTTGCGACGCCTTTTCCTGCGATGTCGAAAGCCGTTCCATGGCACGGAGATGTCCGGATGATCGGAAGGCCTATTGTAACATTGACCGCTTTGTCGAAAGCTAACAGCTTAACCGGGATAAGTCCCTGGTCGTGGTACATTGCTACGACACCATCATACTCACCTTGTGCGGCTTTTACGAAAAGCGTATCGGCAGGGTATGGCCCGCAGCAATCAATGCCTACTTCCTGTGCCATCAGTATTGTCGGCGAGACCACTCGCCGCTCTTCGTCGCCAAACAGTCCGTCTTCGCCGGCGTGGGGGTTAAGTCCGCAAACGGCGATCTTTGGTTTTTCGATTCCAAAATATTCCTTCAGTGCATCGTTTAAAAGATCGATAGGCTCGAACACAGTGCCGATAGTAAATTTATGGCGAACCTCAAAGAGTCCATCGTGGATTGTGGCGAGCGCCACCTTTAACGGTCCGCCGACAAACAGCATGGCCTTTCGCGATTTGCACAGGCTGCCAAGCATCTCGGTATGACCGGTCCAGGTACTATCGGCATACTGCCAGCTGGTCTTGCTGATCGGAGCGGTGACGACTGCGTCAATAATACCTTCGTTTGCAGCTTTGATGGCGTCGAAAGAAAACCGCATCGAAGCTTCACCAGAAATTTTGCTCGGGGTATGCACCCAGGAAGGCACGGAATACTCGTCATAGTCGGCGATTACTACCTGGCGGGGGTAATGGCGGCTGATCTTTTCATGCTGATGCCGCAGCCAGTACGGTTCTATCTCGGCCATATCGGCGGCATAGGCAAGCTGCTCGGCCATGCCGAAAATAACAAACTTAGCCTGACGCCTGACCAGAGGATCGGCCAGAGCCTTAACAACAACCTCAGGCCCGATACCGCCGGGATCACCCATAGTGATCCCAACGACCGGAAGATCATCAACAAATTGTTTTCCATTTTCTTGCGGCATATTTTCGAATGTCTAATGATTCCGCCAAAGGCGGATGATCCATATTGTATAATGTCTAATTCTAGAAACCAAGTTCCCGAAGTTTATCCATTGTCAGTCCCTTGCCGGCTCCGGTCATTTGCTCAAGTTGTCTCTTGATAGTCTTGCATATTATATCTGTTTCGATGTTTACAATGTCGCCGGTTTTCGCCGAACGTAATGTAGTCTCTTGCAGCGTTACCGGAATAACTGCGACGGCAAATCCTTTGTTGTCCAGTTTTGCAACTGTCAGGCTTATCCCGTCGATGGCGACCGAACCTTTGGCGACTATTTCGCTTAGCAGTTCGGAAGAAGCTTCGAATCGTATCTCAACAAAATCGCCTTTTTTCTCGACCGCCGCTATCTTTGCCAGTCCGTCGACGTGGCCCTGGACGATGTGTCCGCCGAACCTTCCGCCGGCGAGCATTGCCCGTTCCAGGTTTACTGCCGAACCGCCGGTAACTTTGCCTATCGAACTTTTGCTGACGGTTTCTCCGCTGACGTCAAAGTCGGCAACTGCGGAGGTAAGCTTCGACACGGTCAGGCAGACTCCGTTAACGGCGATACTGTCGCCGAGTTTGGTGCCGCCGGCTAGCGGGCCAATATCGACAGAGATCGCCCCGCCTGTCGCACCGAACCGCACCGACCGAACCACACCCGAATATTCAATAATTCCTGTAAACATTGCTATATCCCGAATTTAAAATTCAAATCATAAAACACCATGATAAATACCATATTAAAAAGAACCCGCAAAATCCACTAAAAATCCCGCATCCAGGCCAATTTCGGCTTGCCATATCGCTATGAGCACAATTTTTATGGATTTTTTGCACACATGACGATAATAATATGGTATTATACTGTATAATTGGATTATAAAAAATATTAACGCCTAAACGGGGGTTTTATTAATGAATTATTCATCCAGAAACAAAAGCATATTTTCAATTCTTGTTCTTTTGACAATTTTCGGTGTCTGTACCGAATCATTTGGTTTTGGTACGGGCGTTGGAGCCGTGGACTATATGCAGGCTCGGGAAGAATTGAATGGGGGCCGGAGCAGGTCTGGCAATAGGCGTTCTGCCGCCGCCGGCACCGGAAATGCTCAGGTAGATGTCGTGACAGTCCTTAATGATGCGTACACGAAGTTGGCCGCTACGCTCAACGCTCACCGGGTTCCCGCAAAGCAGCAGATTGCATCAAATGTCGCCGCACTTCGCACTCTCAAGACAGTTTTTTCCCGTATGCGCAAAAAATTGCCGGCAAAGTACTACATGCTCATGGCCTGGAACGAATATTTCAGCGGGGATCTTACGAGAGCCCAGCAAGCCGCGCAGATAGCTTATAAAACTTCGGCTGTCGAAGATGCGCGTGTGACCATGACTTCCATCACTCTGCTTGCCGGTGAAAGACCCGTTCGGGTTCCTAAAAAGAAAACACCGCCTAAAAACCCCAACACCTACTCGGGTTATAATACCACTTCACAAGCTGCCAACCTCCTCGACTTCGATGTCGAAAGTCTTAATACTCAATTGACAGACCCCAAGTCGCCCAAGATATCTGCGATGGAACTGAACTGCGTCAACTCAACAACATTTAAATATACGCCGGGCAGCGAAGCGCTTTGCGTTATATTCTGGCAGCTATCAGACAAGGACGCTGCCTCTGTCACACCTTCCGAACCTAACGATCCGTCGGCAACGGGGGCAGTACCGGCAACCGCTTCGACACCGACGCCTGGAAAAACTTCTCCGCAATATTATGATGGATTTGAGGGCGAGTATGCAATGCAGCCGCACATGAACCCTTATGGGAGCTCCGCGGCACAAAAACAAAAGAGTACTTTCCTGACTAACACCAAGGCGTTTAAGAAACTGTTTTCCGCGGCTTTTGGTACGGATAATGTGAAATTTCTCGCCGTCAATACCGACAGCCTTGTCGCTAAGCGAAAGGTAGTAGAGAAGATCATGGAAAACCCCTGGCCCTGGGCTCATGTAATGGCACATGACCCTAAAAGCCGAGATACACAGTTCAAGGAAATTTTAGCTAAGAAGGAAGTTTTAGTCAAGCATGATAAACCGCTTCTGGTGATAACATCAAACGACGGCACCATCAAATACGCAGGATCGGCCGTTGGTTTTCTTGCTCCGATGATGTTCAGTAAAGTCACCGGCGGAGTTATTAACTCAACTGCCGCTACGGGCACTGCAACCCGGCCTTCCAAAGGTCAAACCGGTATTGCCAATGCCATCTGGAAAATGATTAACAAAAACAAAGCGGGCAACAACAAAGCCGCTACGACAAAACGGGTTGATCCTCAACCAAAGAAGATGAATCCATCTGACGAATACGCGGCAAGCAAACTTCTGGAAAACGCAAAGGCTTTCATTAAGATGGGCAGAAGAATTACTACTCCAAAAAGAGGCATCGAAATGTGCCGGGAGATAATAGCAAAATATCCGAATACAAAATACTCCGAAGGGGCAAGAATGCTCCTTAGGGATGTGCCGGAAAGATTCCGCAAGAAATACAGGATCACCAATGAAGAGATGGGGCTGTAAACAGAATTGTCCAGCGGTTTTTCTGGTGAACTAAGCTTTCATTTCTTTAACGGTCTGACGGGTTGGCTGTGACTGGTTGCTGTGTGCCGTCTTAAATGCTGTTGTCATCTCGTTGTTTGTCTTTTTGAATACTTCATTGCCAAGGACAACTTCACGGAGTGCATTGCTTTTAATTTGCGCAGACCGTAAAAATAGAGGGCAGCTCTAATAATTGCTTTTGAGCGGCAAGTAGAAGGTTTTTGTATTCTGGCAAGGAAGGAAATTCAGCTTTAGCCGTAGCTAAGGCGGTTTTTTTCTAACGCAGTCCAGAATCAAAACGATTCGCTTGTTCGCCAAAATGAATTCTTGGAGGTTCCCTAATGCTAGCTTTATCGGCCATACATTGCCAAACGAATCGGCGACCGCCACAAAAGTACAACTCCGTAAACAGACACTCAACTGCCTCCTAGCAAGAGCACTTACCGCTAGGAACTAAAACGCCCCTCAATTGGTCAATTGTGTACAGGCAAGTCTTTAAAGTTTAGTAAATGCTTAATAGTGAACAGTGATTCGTATTTTCTGAAAAATGGGTTCGTTTGGAAATTTCGTGTATTCAGGTCGAAACACTTAATTTGGATATACTTCAGCTATAAATACTTATACATTAAAGCTGAATTTCCTTTCTAAATAGCGTATAGAGTTCTCGGTTTTTTGTATCGAGCATAGCTCACTATAGTTTAGTGGTTAGGGATTTGCTGTGATATCAATATCCAGTGTGTGTGGAGTTGGTACTTGTCGACCTTTGCGGGTTGCCTGCAGACGCTCCAGTTCATGCATAGTCTTGAAAAGGCTGCTCTGGATCTGTATTTCATAACGGGCGAATTTGCCAAGGACATTGTTTGTGGTTAGATCTTCGCTTACCGCATGGCCGATATTGGGCCGGTTTTCGCTTAGGATATCGGCCTGAATGTCCGACAGTTCTACTATAGCTTTGTCAAGATCACAAGTATCCTGTGCACTGAAGAAATCAGAGTCCTCGAAAATATCAGCAATCCCCCTCATAAATTGCAGCAGGCCCGGGATATAGACAGTATTGGGATATTTCTTAAAAGACTCTATTGCTTGCTCTACCTGCAAGAGAGTTGAGGCGATCTCAGGATTGGATTCAGTTTCCAAATACCTCTTTAACAAAGCCTTAAGAGCAAGACCTACGCGTACCTCCAGAGGCTCTGGCTTGGGTGAATCGGAACAGGAAACAGAGGTCGCGGGGGGTAGTATTACCAGCAAAGGATCTGGCAAATTTTCGCGGCGGGCGGTAATTAAATCTTCACGCAGATTGTCGTATATCTGTGCCTCGATGAGCTCTGAGCGGCGAAGACGCCAAGAACTGGCGGCGATACGGTCGACAAGCAATTCCTCAAGCGGATCTGCCGGTAACATGCGGGCAATGAGGACTTTACGAAAATCGTTGTACTCATCCTGAGACTCGCCAGCAATAACGATATGCTGGGCGCGCAGGCCATGGCTGACAGCGTTCTGTGAAGCGATCGATTTACCAGAGGCTGTGCTGGGGCCGGTTGACTTTAAGGCGTTTTGCTGGTTGGCTGCTAATTGTTTTTTAGAGGTAAACATAGATTTACTCCAAGACAATAATAAAGTTAAAAATGCGAAGGTATCAAATAAGACCAACTTCGCTTACAGTTTCAGGCTTTCAAAAAAACATTAATTACGCAGTATAAAAAGCTAACTGCTTGCTTCAGATTAACAGAAAAAAAATGGGTTGCAATCGTAAAATTCGGCTAAAAGTTTACGAAGGGCCATTTGGCACTGATTGGCACTCTATGGCACTGATTGGCATTGAAAATTTTTTATAAAAAGATTTTAATCTGCCGTTAGCGTTGAAATTATCAGTCGGAATACAAGCTTTTAGGATTAAATCATTTGCCCCCTAACAACTGCTTGGTATCAACATTAAACACTAGGATATTGAAAACGTTCGCTATATTTTGAGATTTTCTTAAGTCTTTAATTTTACAAATCTTATCACAGCCATCCCATAGGGGATTTAAATATGAGAGGATTCTTTTAAATTAGCGGGGTATGAGTTACACTAAAGTTGTCCAAAAATTAGGAGTAACCCATGAAACCCGCCAAACATCAATATACCATTCTCAAACAAATATGCAACCACATTCCGGCTCATCTTGTGCCAAAACTTTCCAGATCATTTGGTGTTGACAAAAAGGCACGGTCATTTTCGCCCTAGTCGCACATTGTTTCCATGTTGCATGTCCAAATCGCACACAGTCTCTCGCTCAATGACGTAGCCGACACACTGCGTAATCACTCGGGGGTTTTGACCACCATTCGCGGTGCGACACCGCCCAGCAGGAACGGTCTGTCATATGCAAACCGTGTTCGGGACCCCGACATGGCCCAGGCACTCTTCTGGGATGTGCTGTCCCATATCCAAAACAAGCATCCTGACTTTGGGTTTGGCCACAAGTATTCCGGCCTGCCAAGGCGGTTCAAGCGAACGGTCTATGCGATTGACTCGACGACGATTCAGCTTGTTGCCAACTGTACGCAAATAAGTGTCGCTTGCAAATCAGCAGTATCGACCACAAAAGCCGCCACATCGAGATAGCCAATAAAATTCGCAAACTGGGGGAATAGAAACGCACTACGAAAAGGGCCTTTTTGCTACGATTAATAAGGCCACAATGCGGAATCTACGTACTTATGGGACGGCTGTGCTTTTTTTTTAAAAAAAGGGTTGCATTTCAAAATGATTGTGTTAGTGTGTTTATTAATTAGCAAAATACCCTGGTAATCCCATTGGGGTTTATGTATTTTGTAATTACAAGAGACTGATAATAAGAGCGACAAAGCATCATTAGTTCACTACATCTATTGATTTACGCATCGGTTTTTATCATTTTTTTCTCTGCCACTTTTAGATAAATTTAAATAAATTTGTTCTATAGGAAGGTGAGTTGAAATGTCTTATTTATCGTTTATCTTTTTGTAACTGTACCGCTGAGGTTTGTGCATGCGCATTTTCAGCGGCACAGCCAACACACATCTTTCAGTACATATCCTTTGATTTTACAATAGCAATTCAGCGGAATTTTTGTACCTGGTTTTTATTACGTGCGTCTCCTTCTTTGTTTGGAATAAAATCTGATAAAGAATTGAGAGGTTTAAGGGAAAATGAGAAATTTATTTGGAGCATGAAATCATGAAGAAATTTTATTTACTTACGGTAGCCTTAGTGCTGATAACAGCAGCCCAGGTTTTTGGCGGGGTCGTTCCTGTTGTCTTTCCGTTTTATGAGGGCGCAGAACAAACCGACGCGCGAATGATTTATGTTGGTGGCAGTGAGTCAGGGGGCAAACTGGCTATTGATAACCATGCCGAGTTTATGGTCGCTAGGGACGATAGCAATGTCGTCCAGAACTGGAACAACGCTGGAACTTTTAAATGGAGCTTCGGATTCTTCAATTTTGACGGGCCGACGACGGAGTATCCGCTATTTCAAGCGGCTCTTAACGGTTCGCCCGCGGTGACGTTTGACAGCGGCAACAAACTCCGGATGATTCTCGAGCCTGGGTATGGATATACCCTTCCCAGCGAAATCACCGATGGCGTTTTGACCGTGGAAATGTGGATTCAGAATCCCTCGGTGCAGGCCGGTGAAGTCCTGATCAGATTTGAGGATTCGCCGAATCTTGATCTGACTGTCGACAATTTCTCTATGAGCGGCAGCACATCCTGGCAGCATCTGGTTGCAGTGTCGAATGGCTCGCAGACGAGCTACTATCTTAACGGCTCGCATGTCACGACACAGGCTGGGGCCTTAAGCTTTAGTAATACTGCTGTGATAAATCTTGGAGCACAATCCTTTACAGGTTCTATTGCCGCGATTCGTGTTCATACCGAACAGATGAACACGGCCGACATCAGCCACAACTACACCGGCGGCGTCGGTCTTGGGACTTATCTCTTCTACGCCATCCACGGTTCCGACATCGAACACGAATGGTACGGCGATCCCGACCGCTCGGTCGATCCGCTAGTCGATCTGCGTTGGCACGAATCGGCGCACTTTCGCTCAATGTGGGACGAGGGGAAGAATCCGAATGCCGGCGATGACATTGGGGCACGAATCCTGGCTACCCAGCTAAATGAACTCGAGACGATTTACACCTATTATAACGAAAAATCCGGCAAGCACCTGCCTTTGGTCTCTCACGCCGAGGGCAAGCGTGGCGATGGCCGCAAGTATAAGTGGATTGTTGGTAACGGCTGGGGTCCCCTCGTTATGGGCAACAGTCCTTTCGGCCTTGGCTTTGGCATTATGTACGCCGGTTATGTAAATACTCACGAGTATGTTCACGGTACCGACGCCCATCAGATGGGTAGCATCACCGGGCATTGGTGGGAATCCAACGCAAACTTCCAGGTATCATGGTTGGGCACTCCGTATATAAACCCTGTCTGGCCATGCGCCAAGCAAGCACATGCGTTTCCTTCGATGGGTGGTAACTACTATCAATCCTACCTGATCTGGGATCACCTGGTTGAGAGCCCTGAGTATGGTGGTTTGTATGTTACGCGTCTGTGGAACAGAGGCGATGTCGTAGGCGGGCAGTTTCCGCCAAAGGGAATGGCCGAGATGGACCCGAGTCCTGAGACTCCATTTGATGATGAGTGGGTCAAGATGGCAGCAAAGAATATTACATGGGACTATGATCTGCATCCTGAATATGCAAGCACATGGGCAGGTCAACAATACAACAACACGCGCACGTTCTTTACGCTCCTGGAAGAAGTGCCATACCTTCCAGCTGGCTGGTATGAGCCACCAAAATGGAGAACACCACAGCAGCACGGTTATAACATCTGCATACTCGAACCCAACCAGGGAACGGTAACCGCCGATCTCACCGGTCACATCGACTCGGCGCGTGGTTCCGCGTGGAGCGCGATGTTTGTAGCGGTAGATAACGGAACCCCCCGCTACGGCACTGTCTTCGCCAACGGCACACAAGGAAGTTTCACGGTTCAATCCGGTGATGATGAACTCTATCTAGTGGTCGTAGCGACACCGACGAATATCCTGCAAATGGGTATTTTCAAAAACGATCCTCTTACCGATTATCGCGGTGCTCCCAAGGACAGGTTCCCTTATCAGGTTCAGCTTGGTGGAACCACGCCTAAAGCAACTGCCTGGCTGCCAAGTGCGGCTAATAACGGCACAGTCGATCCGACTGCGTATGTTTCGCCGAATGCATATATTGATGCAGGTGCTCAGGTTCTTGACAATGCACGCGTTGAAGATTATGCACAGGTTTATGGTACTGTCAGCGGCAATGCTGTTGTATCGGGCTTTGCATATATCGAATCTAATGTAACTGTTACTGATAATGCTTTAGTTAGTGACTACGCTGTTGTTCACGCCGGCAGTAGTATTTATGGTAATGCCTGTGTTCTGGAACATGCCGAGATTCATGGCGTGGATATTTATGACTATGCTATTTGCAAAGGCAACTCCTCTGTCGCCGGCCCGGTACACGGCAACGCCATGGTTGACGGCAACTACATCAAGAACGGCGACCGGGACAAGGGTTTCTGGAATACTTGGGCTTGGGGCGACGGCCTGCACGTCGGCGAGCTTGATCAGGACTTCGGCGGGCTGTTCCTGGAGTACAAGTTCGAACAGCAAAACGGTTATCGCGTCTGGGATACCTACGGCGTGACCTGGGGCCGGTTGATCAACGGCGCCTCTTACGCATCCGACCACGGCGGGAACGTGTTGGACCTCGATGGGGTGGATCAGTTTGTCGATCTGCACTCGAGCGTGGCCACATCGACTGACGTCACGTTTGTCGTTGACGTAAAATGGGACGGCGGGGCCAACGGTCAGCGCATTTTCGAGTTCTCGAACCCCAACGGCGACGTGTGCTGGCTTTCGCCGAGCGACAGTCAGGGCAAGCTCTCTTTCGGGATCAACGTCGGTGGCGTTGAGCAGGTTGTGCGGGCGGCCAATCCGCTGCCGACCGGCGTCTGGAATACTGTCTTGGTCATGATGTTCGACGACACGGCCATTGTTCAAATCGACGGTGTCGAGTGGGGCAAAAACGAGGCCTTCACCCACGACGTCAAAGACGTCAGCGCCTCGGTCTGCTACCTGGGCCGTGGGGCTTTAGGCGGCTACTTTGACGGCCGGATGGACAATTTCACCATCTGGTCCAAGTCGCTGTTAGACCTTGTTCCTCCGACTCCCGATCCAGCGGAGTTCTACCTCGAGCCCGTTTCGGTAACCGAGACGGAAGTCGCCATGTTCTCTAAGCTAGGCGCCGATGCTGGCGGCAGCATCGAGTACAATTTTCAAGAGGCTATGGGCGGAACCGGCGCCGATGACAGCGGCTGGCAGGCGAGCACGAAATACTGGGATGAAGAGCTCGATCCGGGCGTCACCGAATACGTTTACGGAGTTACGATGCGAGACGGATCAGGCAACATGACCGACTCGTCGGCCGCCACGCGGCTGACCTGGCAAACCACGGACATGGTCTATTCCCAGGCCGACGACGCCACCGGTTTGGCTGTGATCGAGGCCGAGAACTATGGCCGCAAAGCGGCCGGCATCAATGGCTACGACTGGGAGCTCAACACGGCCGCGGCAGGCTACCTGGGCACGGGCGCGATGATAGTTCCTGACAGCGGCCAAAACTACGGCATCAACTACGACGTCCAGTCGCCTCGGATGGATTACTTCATCGATTTCGCCAAGACCGGCGACCACTGGGTCTGGGTTCGGGCTCACGGTACTGGCTCCAACAAGGACTCTTACCACCTGGGCGATGACATGCATGCCTCCGACTGGGGCTATTACCAGTCCTGGGGCACCTGGAACATCTATCATTGGATGAAGAAAGGCCCCTTCACCGTTGATTCGACCGGCGTACACACGATCAATCTCTGGATGCGCGAAGACGGCACCAGGATCGACCGTCTGCTGGTCACCAGCGACGACGCCTACGTCCCGACCGCGCAGACCGACGGCCAGGGCAACGTGATCGGCGACGGTCCAGCCGAGAGTGCGTCCGTTACCAGGACCATGCTCTTTAAGGCCGCCATCACCGACAACACGGCACCTACGCCTGACCCGGCAACATGGGCATCTACGCCATCAGCGGACAGCGATACAGCTATCAGCATGACGGCAACGACAGGGACAGATGCCAGCGGTTCGGTCAAGTATCGCTTTTATGAAACCTCAGGCTATTTTGGCGGTAATGACAGCGGATGGATAAGCAGTCCAAGCTATACAGATACAGGACTGTCAGGCAATATTCAGTATACATATACTGTCAAAATACGTGATGCTTATAACAATGAAGGCACAGCGTCATCTTCGGCAAATGTAACCACTCCTGCCGATGTTTCTCCGCCAAGTCCGTCTACATCTACGTTTGCTGTCGCACCATATGCCACGAGTGATACGGCAATTGCGATGACGGCGACAACAAGCATTGATGGATCTGGTCCGGTTCAGTATTACTTCGCTGAAACATCAGGTAACTCAGGCGCAGATGACAGCGGATGGCAGACAAGTGCAACCTATTTAGATGGCGGCTTGTTAGCAAGTACTTGGTACACATACACCGTACAGACCAGAGATGCACTGCAAAACACCGGCACAGCTTCGGGCGATGCAAGCGCAAGAACTCGTCCGCCACCACCAGGGGACGTGATTACTGGCGTCACCGCCAGTTCCACGGAAACATACCAGTCGTTTCAAGGGCCGGACCAGACCGTAAACCCCGGCGGCACCGGCGGGGTTCCAGGCCTCACAGGCACACATCCGGACGAGGAACACGGGATTAGCTACAATTCACAGGGCCAGTTCAGGAACGATGCGACGGGCGGTACTCCCACGACCCTCTGGCTCAAGCTCGACCTGGGCGCCAATTACAATTTGTATTCGCTGAGGGTGTGGAATGGCGGCTTTTTCCGTGTTGACAATAATGGCGAAAGCGGCATCAACCAGGCGGACCTGTACTATTCCAGTGCCGCCGCCGACCCCGGCGATGACTTCAGCACCGGTTGGACCCTGATTGGGACAGCGGGGGCACAGACCTTCGCCCAGGCCACGCCGGCGAGCACCACGACCGGAACGTTTGCGGTCACCGACGAGATATACTTGTATGACATGGACGCACGCTGGTTTGCCATAAAGGCCAACACCAATCACGGTGCCGACTTTACCGGCATTGCTGAAGTGCAGTTCATCGAGAGCGGCGTACCTGTCGGCGATCCTGTACCGGATGTTGTCGGTATGACGCAGGCAAATGCCGAGGCCGACATAGTTGCAGCAGGCTTTACCGTTGGCACGATTACTACTGCTTACAGCGGTACAGTCGCAGCAGGCGACGTTATCAGCCAGAACCCGACAGCAGGTACACCAACTGCCGCGGGCGCACCGGTTGCTATCGAAGTTTCGCTCGGCGTTAATCCTGATACTGCTGCACCAACACCGAATCCTGCAACGTTTGCTTCTGTTCCATCTGCCGATAGCGACACAGCTATCAGTATGACGGCAACGACAGGCACTGATGCATCTGGTCCGGTTCAGTACTACTTCGACGAAGTTTCCGGCAACCCGGGCGGTACAGACAGCGGATGGCAGACATCGACTAGCTATACCGACACGGGCTTGACAGCAAGTACGCAGTACACATACTCTGTGACAATGCGTGATTCTCTTCTAAATGAAGGTACAGCCTCAAGCGATGCAAGTGCGACAACCGATCCGCCTCCTCCAGATACCACGCCGCCAACACCGAACCCTGCGACATTTGCAAGTGCTCCGGCTGCTGACAGTGATACTGCTATCAGCATGACGGCGACAACAGGCACTGATGCATCTGGTCCGGTTGAGTACTACTTTGATGAAACATCAGGAAACCCAGGCGGTACAGACAGCGGATGGCAGACAAGCCCAAGTTATACCGACAGCGGTTTGACTGCTTCTACGCAGTACACCTACACGGTTCAGATGCGTGACTCTGCATCTACGCCAAATGTCGGTACTGCATCAAGTGGGGCAAATGCTACAACTGATGCTGCTCCGGATACGACTGCACCAACACCGAATCCTGCAACGTTTGCTTCTGCTCCATCTGCCGATAGCGATACTGCTATCAGTATGACAGCGACAACGGGCACAGATGCTTCCGGTCCTGTCGAGTACTACTTCGACGAGACCAGCTTGAATCCTGGCGGAACGGACAGCGGATGGCAGACAAGCCCAAGTTATACCGACACGGGCCTGACTGCTTCTACGCAGTACACCTACACGGTTCAGATGCGTGACTCTGCATCTACGCCAAATGTTGGTACGGCATCGGCTGGTGCAAGTGCTACAACCGATGATCCACTTCCTCCGGACACTGATCCTCCGACACCGGACCCTGCGACATTTGCAA
>VRUI01000061.1 GCA_019456225.1 Planctomycetota bacterium
CCACTAAGGCGAATCAGTTTTCGCGACGAAGATCAGAATCTAACTTTCGTGTTTCTGACCAACAATTTCCAACTGGACGCACTGATAATATGTCAGCTTTACAAACTTCGTTGGAAGATAGAACTATTCTTCAAATGGATCAAACAGCACTTGAGAATAAAGTCATTTTTTGGGACTTCAATCAATGCAGTCAAGACCCAAATCTGGATCGCGATCAGTGTTTACGTGCTTGTAGCTATAATCAAAAAGGAACTGAAATTGGAGCGTTCGTTACACGAAATACTCCAAATTCTAAGTGTCGCGATATTCGAGAAAACCCCGTTAAAACAAGCACTTACGGGAGATTTATATAATTTAAAAGAGCAACTAAACTATAAACAACTGTCACTATTCGACTTATAATGGGACAGTACTGATTGCTAATTGCTAATTGCTGTCAACCCCCACTTGCCACCTTCCAACTTGTCACTAGAACCGCGCGCTATGTCGACGAGCGATATTTTGGGTATACATATACTATAGCCCCCGTAACGCCACTGCACTCCTCACTACTTTCTTTCCCGCTGCCCGAGAATACACCATAAAGGGGTATTCTACCTTTGTTGAATTTAGTTTACCTCTGAATTAGGTGTCAAAAAATGTTCAAAAGCGCGCACTTTTACCCAAAAAAAGTCAAAATATCTGTTTTTTTCGCGTTTTCGTTCAATTAATTTCAATTAATTTCAAAAAATAACGCCCAAAACCATAGATGGGAAATATCGACAATGTCCTGTATCCCCTATCTGTCCACTTCAATAATGCCGATTTTAATCTCATTTCCGGTGATATCGTTCCATTTCCCAGGCTGTTCGGCCCCCTTCCCAGCCTGTTTATTCAAGATAACATAGTGCTGCATCTTACGATAATTATCCGGCTCGCCGGTCGCCCAGTTATTATAGAGCAAAGCTAAGTCGTTTACCCATATCCACTTAGCTTCATCCCGCTCATCGGTCAGCCCGATCCAGAACTCCGTCGAACTGCCGAATTTCTCAACGATCCACGTATTTTCCGCCTCATCATCAATAACCACAAGACTGCCGCCAACCTTCCTGGCAAAATCCTGTGCATGCTTCCAAGGCAGCGGATAAGGAATAAGACAATACTTATGCCCGTCAGAGTAACGCGTAGACCACTTCAAACCCAACACGCTATCAACGTAAGTCATTCCCTTACCAGCACTTGCAGGAATTCCAATCTGCGGTTTCGGCTTCAACTGCTCGTAAACATCATCGGAAAACGCTGTGTAATTTACCGATAATTCAGTAAACCTCTTGCTATTATCACCGGCAAACTTCTTATTGGCGTCAATACCCGTCGCATTGGTCTCAATGCTGCTTTTCAATTCGCCAAGCTGCTTGTCAACATCTCCCTGACCGCTGCCGGCCGTCTTGAAACCGACAAAAAACGCCGCCGACACACCGATGACAGTTACTATAACATGAACCATTAAACCAGAATTTTTCTTAGCTGCCAAAATATAACCTCCTTACAAATAAGGGTTTACAAAACATATAACTATTTAAGATAATACTCGCCGCCCGCTTTTAATTCCGGAATTTCATCAAGTTTAGCCTCGATATCTTCCACACAAAGAGCAAACGATGGAGCCATTTCAATTACACAATCAACAATCCCACCCAAACGGGGAACGGTGACACCTGCCTTTTCAAGCCAGCTAGCCGCCCTTTCGATCATCATATCACGAGTAACGGCAGGACTGTCGTCGCCCTCGGCATTTTTAACAGGAGCAAACTCCTCCTGGCGTAGCGTCTGTAGTATAACAGACCGCTCGGCCAACGGCAACGCATCAAATACAAAAGTCTCAAGCTTAACCCCGTTCGGTTCGTCCGGGTCAACAATCGCCCCTGTCGCATCAATATAAGGGATTTTCTTGACCGCCCGGTGGATTGGCAAAGCGAATCCATCCCTGTTCAAATCCTCGACAAACGACCTGCTGATCAGATGGATCGCGATCGAACCAAGCTCAAAAATCAGCGAGCCATCAGCATTGCATTTCTCGGCATACTCATCCGGCAGATCGCTATACTCTATAACGGTCATCTTGCCTTCAACAATGCAGAAATTGCCAATTTTTTCTTTCGGATGGCTTTTAATAAGTGCCCGCGACGACATCTCAGAGCCGCTAACAGCATGAAAACCAATGAAAAGCGGGCTGAAGATGTTAATAAGCGGGTTATCAACCTGGAAGTAACTGATGTACTCTACGCCGCGATTCTGCATATCGGCGATCGCACCGCTATCAAAAAGTGCCTTCAAGCTGCCTCCATGGCCGTCCGGGCTCTTTGCGATGGTATCTTTGGCCGAAAGAAGAATATTGCCGTCAAAATCAAAATTCGGCAATGTACCCTGCTGGAAAATGAAAACATCCTCTTTTTTAAGCCCAAAATACGCATTTTTTTCGAAGGATTCGACCGTTGCGGCATTATTTAGCGGGCTTGTCATCACGTACCACGGCAAGGGCGCGCCGTACTTGATCGAAGCAGCCAAAATCGTTTCGCCAAAGATCCGGAACAAAGTTTTTCCCTTTATCGGACTAACGGGAAAATCGCCCTTAGGACCGTCAAAACCCAGTCTTGTACCCTGTCCGCCAGCTACTACAAACGCGCCAACCTTACCTTCTGAGAGCAGTTTTTCGCCTATTTCCCTGGCTTTTGCGTACTCGCTTTGAGAGCCTTCGCATGGGGCACACGGGTATGATGTGGCGGGGTCAATCTCGGGCGGTATTTCCATAGAATGTGCGTTTTTGACGTAATTATCCACCCAATCAGGTGTTCTTTCCAGGTCAAGCCGTGAAATTTGATCAAGCAAATCGGCCTTGCTTTCGTCGTTTAGACCATCGTAAAAAGCTAATATATGCTCCTGTCCGATCGCAGCAAGTTTTTCTTTAAACTGAAGATGTTTTTGCGAGCTATCCATTTACTTTTCCTGTCAAAAAAAGCTTTCTGTGAGATTTTTTTTGTTCGTTATTTCCATAAAAATACATAATTTGAGATTTATTTCAAGTAGTTTAAGTTATTTTCCGAAATTTATCTTGACGCATTAGTTCTTATGGGTTAGACTATAAGTATGAAGAAGTAGCAAGAAGATTAAGATAATTGGGTTCGGGTCCTGTTTTTATTATTTCTTACAGCCATCATATTATATTTTAGTTTTTCATTTCCGAACCAACCATCCTTTCTCCTGTGCACTTTTTAAACAGCGTATTGCTGTAAATGCGTTTGTACGATTCGGTAATATCCGTGTCGGGCGTTTTCATGCTAAAAAACCGCTTTCTGGCTGAAATTTTAACCAGAGAGATTTGCTTGTTTAAGAAGGTGCGTCCCATGGGGGGACGCCAAAAACGGAATTATGTATGTAATTAAATGTTGTGCCGAAAGCGGCGAAATGCAAATCTCTAATTCGTAAGGAGAAAGAATCATGAAGAAAAAAGGTTTTACACTAATTGAGCTATTGGTCGTAATCGCGATCATAGCGATGCTGCTGGCAATTCTGATGCCGGCACTGGGCAAGGTTAAAAGGATTGCCATGAGGCTGGTATGTGGTACCAACCTTAGAGGAATGGGAACAGCAGTGAATGTTTACGCATTCGACTACCGTGATGAGTACCCGATCCAAGGTGGTCCTGGTATCAACACCTGGTCAACTACCGGAGCAATGGGCGGTTGGGCTAACCCCTCCAAAGACTGGAGCGGGGACGATGCTGTTACGGTTTCATCAAGTCTCTTTATGCTTGTCAGAGAAGCTGACGTTGGGGTAAAGAGCTTTGTTTGTCAAGCAAGTAATCAGCAGCCGTTTGTCAACATGACGCCCTCTGACGTTGTAGAACTCTGGGACTTCGGTTCAGCTGGTCACGCTTCGTTTGGTGATTACGGTGCTAGAAAATGCCAGAGTTATTCTTATCAGGTACCTTATAGAACAAATGCAGGTCACCACCCCGCTGACGGAACATCTAATCCAGGTAATGCAGTAATGGCCGACAGAAACCCCTGGTTTGATCCCGCAATTTCAAGATCAGTGGCACCAACTGGCGAGGACTTCCTTGAGACTGTCTGGACTATTGTTTTTGACAGTTCCAACAAATGGGCAATTCAAGTTGGCAATGCCGAACCACATGATCGTGAAGGTCAAAACGTCCTCTTCAATGACGGTCACGTAGACTTTGCAAAACGTCCTGACGTTGGAACAAGGTATGACAACATCTATACCACAAGAGGCGCTGGCGCTCTTGATGCAGACCGTAGAGTTGGCAATCCGCCTAAAGGCGTTGGAATTACTAATGTCAGGAACAGCGAAGATACAGTTCTCGTTAATGATTCATGGTGGAACTGGCCATAGTAATTGCAGTATGATTTAATATTTACGGTCCTTCGTTTCGGCGAAGGACCGTTTTTTTTTGTATATCAATCTAATTTATAGCAGCTTTTCGATAGCTTCCATGACTATCTGCGGGGTGATTTTCTGGATGCACTTTGGATCCTGGCAGGTTATTGGCCGGTTGTATTGGCATGGACGACACAGATCATCGGAGTACATTGATACGACCTTGTTTCTTGGCGAATTCTTCAGGTCGCATGATGGGCCGAATATCGTCACTCCGAAAGATCCGACGGCATCGGCGATATGCATTGGTCCGCAGTCGTTCCCGACAGCAAGGCTCACCTCGTTAAGAACCCATGCGGTTTCACTCAGGGTCAGTTTGCCTCGCATATCTATTACATAAGGTGCTGCTAATAGAGATTCGTCAATTTCATCTTCCTTTGTCCCCAAGATGTACACAGTACAGTCAGGATATTTCTCGATCAAAATTTCTCCGAGTTGGCAGTAATAAGGCCAGCGTTTATGCGCCCACCTTGGCTCGAGCTTACCGCCAGGAACAAAACAAATCCGCATTGAGCTATCTTTCAATGCATCAGCTTTTTCTTTAATAGAAACATACAACCCAGGCGAAGGCCCCTTATAGCCCAGCCGCCTGATCATATCCACGTTGTACTCTCGTTCAGGCTTAAGACATACTTCATCAAAGTACTGACTTGGCCTGTGGATATTACCGCAACTGCACTGTTCCATCCAGGCAGGCTTGCCCCAATGGGCTGAATAAGTCAGGAAGGTCTGGTCAAAAGTTTCTCCCTTAATCTCATCAACATCATGAATAATCCTGTCAGGGACACACCAGTTTTCAAATAAATCGCCCGCACATGTCATCAGCGTTATCTCCGACTGAGGCCAGAACATTCTAACGGCCTCAACAAGCGGAGTAGCCTCTACCGCGTTACCAATACCGCCATTCGCCGCGATCAATACACGCCGCGCTTGCAGAGCATTTTGCCTTGACGATCTATGTGCCTTAACGCGTCTTCTGTAAAGAATAGATTTGAGCTTAACAGCCGCACAGATAGCCTTGCCTTCGATCCACTTGGAAGGTTTATAAAGGGCAATTGGTTCTAAAATCGGTTTCCACTTCATATCAAAACCATTATAACAAATTACCGTAAATTCTTACCATACTCTGGGATTTCCATATAATATATATATCTTAGATCGCTTGCGCCGCTAACCTTCTTTTCTAATAGAATAACATATCTGTCTCGAAAATTCAAGGTTTCCAGCTTTGTTTTGAAACTATTTCAGCATATACTAATTGTACGGATAATATCCAGGGCGATTCTTTCCCTCTGGATAGTGGTCTGCTCCTTTGGCAAAACAATATTACACCAAAACTCTCCAGTTAACAATGTTCAATTATAGGGGGTACCTACCTGCAGAATCTCTGATTCTTCTTTCTTTGAATAAGCAGCGTCGGAAAAGACCCAATATTTGTGAAATATCTATTAGACCTTGCCAATTATATACAAATTGTTACAATCGCATATAGAATTATTATACAGAAAAGATTTATTATGGCAAACAGAAACCGATTTCTTATAATTGGACTAGATGGTTTTACCTGGAAACTTGCGGAATCATTCTTTATAAATGGCACAATGCCTTTTATGGCAAAACTCGTCAAAAAAGGCTGTCATGGCAATCTCCATAGCGTCATGCCTTATGAGACATCGCCAGCGTGGGTATCGTTCCAGACCGGATGCAACCCAGGCAAAACGGGCGTATTCGCATTCCACACGCTAAACAAGCAAAATATGGAAATATGTCTGAACAGCTATCTGAATATCAAGGTTCCGACAATCTGGGAACTTGCAGACAAAGCAGGCAAAAAAGTCGTATCGATCAACATGCCAGTCACCTCTCCTCCACCTGATCTCGAAAACGGCATAATTATACCTGGGCTTCTTTGCCCTGGCCTGTCACCGCAAACGGTAAGTCCGCCCGATGCATACAATAAATATATCAAACCGATTCCGGATTATACAGTTGTGCACAAAAGCACCGAAGACACAGATGCCGAGTTTATTGAAAGTTCTATAAAAACACTTCAGGGCCGAAGGGAAGCATCATTAAATATAATGGCCGATGTTGACTGGGACATCTTTAGCGTTCAGATACAGTCTACCGATGCCTTTCAGCACAGGTTCTGGAACCTGCTGAACCCCGACAATACTTCCGCTGACACTGATCTTAAAACAAAGGCCCTTGAGTTTTATCGATATTGTGACAATGTAATCAGGGATCTTGTCGAAGCAGCTGGTGAAAATACGATGACAATGATCGTCTCCGATCACGGTTTTTGCAGCGGCAGATCCTCAGTCAGCATCAATGTCTGGCTGCGACAAAACGGTTACCTGAATCTTTTACCGCAGAAACCAATAACTGCCTGGGGCAAGATCAAGAATTGCTGCCCTCCATTGAAGTCACTTGCAGGTTTGCTAGGCCCGCTTGTTAAGCGATCTTCCGAAGGCGGCAAGAAAGAACTGTTTATTAAGACAATAATTTCGCATCTGAGGCGCATAGTTGATTTTAATAGTACAACCGCTTTTTGTCTGGGCGGGATGGGCGGAATGCTATATATCAATGTGCCGGATAGCGATAAGCAAAAGATCGCAAAAGAGATCACTGATGGCCTGATGAAAGAATTCGGCCCAGATTCAAACGTCCCTGTTATAGAAAAAATACTGCCTGCAGTAAAGGTTTATACCAATTGCGCAGATTGCAAAACCATGCCCGATCTGGTCGTCTATTTTGCTGACGGCGCAGAACACCGGATCACTCCGACGGGTGAAAAGATCGTATTCGATAAACCTCTCGACGGTACGCATGCCAAAGACGGCATTTTCGTCGCTTCTGGAAAAGAGGTCAAGCAGATGCTGTTGGACTGCGATATAATCGATATCGCTCCAACCGTACTTTCATGGATCGGCACGCCGGTTCCAAACCACATGGACGGCAGGGTTCTTAAAGACATATTTACGGTTGAGGTAAATGAAGTTCGGCAGGACATGACGGGTGTCCCTAAGGGTAAAACCGAATATTCAGACGCCGAACAATCCTCAGTGGAAAAACAACTTAAAGACCTAGGGTATCTTTAAAAGAAACCACAATTACATATAACCCAAATCACGAAGTTTGGCTTTCATCTGCTCATCAGCATCTTCGCATTGAGACATCTCTGCATCATCTGGTCTTTCTGCGGGCTGATTGTCTGCATCAGGCTGCAAAACATCTTTGTGCTTCTTATCAATTACAAGCCACGGAACCTCCAGGAGGATGCGATGAACGGATTTTGGTGGATGCGAATAACATCGGCCCTCACCGAGCAGATCACCATGGTCGGAAGTAATGATAATTCGGCCTGAAAGGTACTTTAGAAGTTCAGCCACATGTTGAAGCACAATCCGTATGTTCTCCTTATAAGCGTTACGCAGTGCAATATTGTCATAGTGCTGTAGAACATATTCCATAGGTGCTCTTGCCGGCAGTTTGAGCCATTTTCGGAGCATCCAATCAGGATGGTTGCCGAGAATATTGTTCCATGTAAAAAGCTTCAATAACCATTTAAGCATTTTCTTCTTATACTCAGGTGCATTTTTATAATCATTTTCTCCTGCAAGACATCTGCCTGCATCACCCTGACACTGTGCGTAACCTTTAGCGTCATCACCAAGGACAAGATAAGGTGCATGCGGCTGCATATAGTGTATGATAAATCGTTTGCCTGGATGTTTTCCCAGACTCTGAATAGCTGTTTTGTTAATGTCTTCAGGCAAAACAGTACCCTGCGACCAGTTGTAACGCCACACATCATAAACCTTATGAAAATGCTCGCCAGCAATATAATCGTAAACAGAAGTATTCTCGCTAAGATGCGGATTGCCGGAAATATAGACAATGTCATCGTATTTGCCCTGGAAATTCGCATCTCTCCATTGATTTGTGCTCGACCCTGCGGATATTCGCTTTGAAAGTTCACCTTTAATGTAGTCGGCATACATAGATTCAAAGTAGTCATACCGACATGCATCAAGGATTATCAAATAATCCCATTTTTCTTCTATAAAATTTGTTGGATTCATTTTTAAATAACCACTTCAATTTTAAAATCTCAATTAACGCTTGTGCACTGAAGCTAGAAGTTCACTTATATTTTTGCGAAAACCGTGCTTAAAGAACATATCTAGAATATATATCGTCAATATGTAAGCCATTATTCCAATTATTCCTATTGTCACGACGGCAATCACATTTATTTCACCAAAAGTCTTAATTGCTAGCCACATTACCAACAACATTGACAAAGTTGCAATGAATGGCAAAATTGCAGGTTTTAGGATTTCATAAAAAGAGCTTTTCAGTACTCTTGCAGACAAATGAACTTCAAATGGCTGCATAACAACTCCGATAATTGTAATGCACCACGCCGTACCTAAAATCCCCCATTCGTCTGTCATGGGATATATCATGATTGCAAATAATATCAACCTGACAATGCGAAGTTTTGCCGATATCCCAGGCTTTCCAAGTCCTTGAAAAAGCGGCCCCCTCGTTGCGCCCAGAGACCTAACAAGCCCTTTTATGGCTAATACCTGCATTACCGGGATCATCGGCCACCATCTCTCTTTAAGAAATAATGTCACAAAAAATGGGGTCATGATAAAGATCATACCTGACGCGGGGATAGACAGGAATGATGTCAAACCAAATATCTTCAGATAAGCCTGGCGAATACGCGGGATATCATTTTGCAATTTTGAATAGGCTGGAAACGACACCTGAGAGATGACATTGGTTATTTCTGTTGCTGGAATATTCGAGTATTGATACGCCGCCTGATAAAGTGCAAGTGCGGCAGCGTTAATATAAACCACAACAAAAAAGTCATCGCCCTGGGTCATTATAAAACTAATCAATGTTGAGAAAAACACCCATTTACCAAACGACCACATCTCTTTTGCTTTTTCTGTTTGGAATTCAAATTTTGGCCTGAACGGGTGCATTACATAGCTGAAAACACACCTGAAAATATTTGCTGACAACCTTCCGAACACAAGCGACCAGACGTTTTTGTATATCAAAACTAATATCACCGTTACGGCGATACTTATGAGTGTCGGAATTATATCGATTATGAATTGCTTATGAAACTGGAGTTCTTTTCGGAAATGGATTATACCAATATTGCCAAACGCACCGATAAAAAATGACAACCCCGAAACACGGATAATAGATATGGTAAGCGACACTTTTTCGGGATCGACTTTCCAGTTTGCAAAATACGGTGCCAGGACATACAGAATAGCAAAAAGCAAAAACGCTCTGATAATGCCAAAAGTCCATGCGGTGCTTAAATAGGAGTCAAGCTTCTCATCTTTTTGGATCAGAGCAGCACTAAAACCGGTATTTGTAAGGGTATCCAGAGCCCGCATCAGCAGCATCGCGATCCCAAGCAACCCCATATCAGTAAGTCCGAGGATATTCATCAATAAGACAAGCCTGCCCATAGAGAGCAACTGCGTAAATATCCTGAGCGCAAACACCCAGCCACCACCCTTTACTGCCTCCTTGAAAAGGTTTGGAGAAGTTTTCTTTTTTTCGTCCATGCCGTTAATTTGCATATATCTATCTACTTTGCCTTGTGCTTTGGGCATTTATTATAATTAGTATCGGAAATCAGACAACATCAGTATACATATCAGGGCTAATTTGGCAATTATTTTATAAAAACGACGTAGAAATGCGTTGGTGGACCCGAAATATGTCGACAAAGAGTAATATCCTTGATCTAATTGGCATGTAATACATATCATAGAATTGTAGGGCGAACGTGTAGGTTTGTTCCTGTATTGGGTGAAATATCACGAAAACAACTTGTTTCGTTGAGTTGTTAGTAATGCCGTTTTAAGACTTGAAATACCATTAATTTTTTGTTATATTCTATTTAGTTCTAAATATTCAAACAAGTCCTTGCCGGATTCGTAAAGACAGTTGCAATACATTTTGCTCAATTGATCTCCCAAAAGGGGTTTTTATGATAGATATTATAAAAAAATACAGATTGCCTGACCCAGTCTTTGTCACACAGCCGACAATGCCCAAGCTTGAAGACTATCATGAGTATATGAAAAAGATATGGCAAAGCCGGTGGTTGACTAATGACGGTCAATTTCATCAGGAATTTGAACGCCGCTTGAAAGAATATCTAGGGATTGAGCAGCTTAATCTGTTTGTTAACGGTACGATCGCCCTTCTGGTGGCTCTGCAGGCACTTCGAATCAATAGCGGTGAGGTGATTACGACTCCGTTTACTTTTGCGGCTACTCCGCATGTTCTGTATTGGAATAATATCAAGCCGGTGTTCTGTGATATAGATGCCAAAACTTTTAATATCGACCCGTCAAAGATAGAAGGTTTGATCAGACCGGATACGAAGGCGATCCTTGCCGTTCATGTCTATGGAAACCCCTGCAATGTTGAGGCTATCCAAACCATCGCTGACCGACACGGACTAAATGTCATTTATGATGCAGCGCATGCATTCGGTGTCAAGATCGGGAATGAATCTATAATGAACTATGGGGATATATCAGCAATGAGTTTTCATGCGACAAAACTTTTCTCTTCTATCGAAGGTGGAGCTCTTGTTTCAAAAACTCAACGGCAAAGAACTCGTATCCAGTTTCTCAGGAACTTCGGAATTGCTGATGCAGAAACCGTGATCGGACCCGGTATAAATGGTAAAATGAACGAGTTTCAGGCGAGCTTCGGGCTTTTGGAACTGGACCTGATCGAAAAGGAAATCAGCGACAGAAGAGAACTGGTTGAGCTTTACCGCGAACGGCTAGCTAGGATTTCGGGAGTGTCTTGTCTTTCTGATATTGAAGGCGTTCGGCATAATTATGCCTATTTCCCGGTTTTGATAGATAAAGATGTGTTCGGAACAAACCGTGACGGTTTGTTCGATATTCTGGGAGAGTGCAATATCTTCCCAAGGAAATACTTTTACCCTCTGTGCAGCACATATCCATGCTATTCGGCACTGCCGTCATCAAGCCCTGAAAATCTGCCGGTGGCAACGCATGTCTCTGAGCAGGTTCTCTGCCTGCCGCTTTACGGTCAGTTGGAAAAGGAGATTGTCAAAACAATTTGTGATGTTATCCGGAAAGTGCATGAGCAATCCTAACACTATCTCTAAAATAGTTCCAAAATGAAGTTAACAAACTTGACTTTTCGAGACAGATTTGATATACTTTTTAGAAGGCCTTGTAGCGTAAGCCAGGCTGAAATATACAATGCACATGGAAATTCCAGTAAAATAAATTGTAGGTAGAGCATTATGAACAACATGTCGCCAATACAAGACCACGCTCTGGAGACCATGTCCGATTCAGAGAGCCAACTCGTTGAAGATCGTTTGTGGTGGATGTGCGGCCGCAAAGCCATAATCAGAAAATACCTGGAGAAAGCAAGGCAATCCAGTTCAATATCAACTATAATGGACATAGGTTGCGGATCAGGAGGAAATCTCGAAGTTCTCAAAGAATTTGGGAACGTCATCGGGGTTGAGCGGTCTGAAACCCTGGCCTGTCGGGCAAGCAACAGGGGCATAGCTGATGCCATTTTTCAACAGGATGCTTTAGAACTTGATGAATGTCGTAATATTGAACTATTTACGATGTTCGATGTATTAGAGCATATTGAAGACGACAAGGGCTTCCTCGTTCAGCTGCGAAAGAAGGCTGCACAAAAACATCGTATTCTGATTAGTGTACCTGCTTGTGAGTTTCTTTATGGAGACCATGACCGAATTCTGCATCACCACCGTAGATACACAAATAAAACACTTCGGTTCGCGCTGGAAGAAGCTGGATATCAGGTGATGCAAACGAGTCACTTTATGGTTTTTTTGTTACCGTTAGTATTGCTCGCTCGCTTGAAAGACAAAATAATGGCCAAATTTGGCAGAAAGCGGACAACTATTCAAATCGGTGATTTCCCTTCGATACTGTCGGTTCCATTTTCGGCATCATTAAGAATTGAGGCATTTTTATCGCAAAAAGTCCGATTTCCTATCGGAGTGTGGCTTTTTGCTTTAGCTGAAAGTAATGACCAGAGTCAATCTCCTAACAATCCAGACGCAGGCAATAACAAATAGGTAAATATCCCTATTATTGAACATTGTTAACTGAAGATTTCTGCTGTGATATTGCATTTTGTCATTAAAGGAACTCTGTTATATAGAAGGTCCAGGATAAAAAAATGAACCAAACTAATGACCAAATTGAGTTTAGTGTTATAATTTGTTGTTACTTTGAGGAAAAAAGTATTGATGAATTCTATCATAGCCTCTCTAGAGCGTTGAATTCGTTGGGGCGAACCTATGAGATCGTATTTGTCAATGATGGCAGTACTGATAAGACCTTTGAGAAGTTACAAGCAATTTACGAGGCTGATGCTAATGCAGGGGCTCTTATTAACTTATACAGGAATTCGGGACAACTAGCGGCGATGACAGCCGGCATCGCTAATGCCAGAGGTGAAAACTTTATCTTTATGGATAGCGATCTTCAGTTGGTTCCAGAGGAACTTCCGCTTCTTGTCGAACAATTCGACAAGGGATACGACATTGTAAGCGGGTGCAGAGTTGACCGGAAAGATTCATTGGTTCGCAAAATTTCTTCATGGTTTGCAAACAGAATCATGCGGAAGGTTGCCGGGCATAATGTTATGGATTTTGGATGCACTTTTAAAATATACAACGGCACGTTGGTCAGAGCTTTTGAGTTTGGACCTCATAAAATATTTCAAACGGCATATGTCTATTCAAAAGCCCAGAAAACAATCGAGGTTCCAATTACTCATAAAGCCAGAAAGCACGGCAAGAGCGGGTGGACTTTCAAAAAGCTCTTTTCGTTTCTGATGGATAACTTTGTCGGTATTTCACAACGTCCATTCCAGTACCTCTCAATGTTATGCCTGATGGGGGCAGCAATATTTGCATTGCGTATTATGGTAGCGTGGGTGGTTCCATTTTCAGTTTTACGGGAAGTCACACCGGGTCTGATTTTGAATATGATCCTGGTTCAACTGCTTTTGACTATGGGGGTTCTTTCTGCGATCGGGGAATATGTCTTCAGGAATTTTTCCAGCCTGCAAAAGTATCCTATCTATATCGTTCGGACACTTTTGCGTAAATCTTCATCAAGCCCTAAGGAATAGACAATGCCATTTATGAACAATGACGAAATTCAGGAACTGGGGCTAAAACACGTTGGCAAAGATGTTCGTATCTCGAAAAAGGCCTCGTTTTACAATCCAGCAAATATTTCCATCGGCGACTTCTCAAGAATCGATGATTTTTGTATTATTTCGGCCGGTCGCGGAGGTATTGAAGTCGGCAGATATGTTCATATCGGATGCTACAGTTCCCTGATCGGCCAGGGCAAAATCATCATTGAAGATTATTCTGGAACCAGCGGCAAGGTTTCGATCTATTCCAGTTCGGAGGACAGTACAGGTGAATTTATGTGCCATCCGACAATTCCCGAAGAGTTTACGAATGTCAAGCACGGACCGGTCACAATAAAAAAACATGTTGTAATTGGAACAGGCAGTGTTGTTCTTCCAAATGTTGTCATAGAAGACGGTGTTTTTATTGGAGCATTATCTCTGATCAGTAAAAACTGCAAACCTTTTAGTATTTATGGTGGGATACCGGCTAAGCGTTTAAAGAAAAGAAGCAAAAAGTTATGTGAACTGGAAGAACAATTGCTCGCCAACGAAAAGGAAAGCATAGACTTCAACAAACTTACCTGACACCAGAAAGCCCCGTCCTTAACGTGCCTCAAAAACCTGGAAACGTTCTTGTGTAGAATTGAATACTCGACTAAGTCCTGGGTATTCAAATATATCGCCTAAATCTTCATTGCGGACTATGATAAGTATATTGTTTTCACTAATATAATCTCTGACATAAGAATGATTGAGTGAATCATCGAGGCCGTATATATTTTGTATGATCGCCTTTCTTTTATTGTATTCCTTGTCATCATAGCCGTTTCGCTGTTTTATCAAATCCATGTGCATGGAGTATCCCGCTTCGGCTTTACCACCGGGGCCTATGAGAAGGCGTCTTTTTGCGTATATTGGTAGTTTCATGGTTGAATCGACAAAGACCCTGTCTATGCCTGTGTTACCCTTTATCCAGTCGTACATTTCATTTTCTTCACTGTCGGTTACAAATAAATCCGTCCCCTTCTCCAGAAAACCTGCACCGAAAAGTACATTTAACAAAGGTTTATTTGAGAGTCTCTTTAATTTTATGACAATATGGTCTGCTGAAGGCCATAAGAACAATGCCAAAATGAATAGAACGGCAATCCTGGGCATTCGGGATTGAAGCGTATAGAATGCAATCCCGCCGAAAATTCCGACGAAAAACGCTGCCAATATTAAAAACTTGTATTCGGCGAACGCCAGTATGTGCACGAATGAATACATGCCCAAATTGGCGACAATGATAATACTAAGCAATAATAATATCTGCGTATCCGCTTTCTTTAGCCAAAACTTTCTGCTAAAAAAGATCAAAAGAATGATCGGCGCTAAAGGGAGTACGAAACTGACCAGATGCGGCCATAAATATTCTAAATGAAACAACGCAGCATGCGAACCGACACCCGACGACACCGAACGGAAATAAGGAATAAGCATCGCAATACTTATAGCCAAGGCAGCTATCAGATGGATTACCGGGCGAGGGGAACGGACAAAATGCCCCTTCCATGCAAACAGAGGATAGGTAATAGAAATAAGTAAAATGCTCCCGATAACACCTGGCAGCATAGGAGCATAAAGAAATCCGCCGCCGACTATCGCAAGTATCATGATAAAGGTATATAACCAGATGTTTCGATTTTTGATGATTTGAATGGCTGCAAAAACAAACAGCAGGAAAAAGAGCATCCCCGTCGGATCGCCGCTTCCCGATATGAACTTTTGGAAAAACGGAGTCGCTCTCCACTCGGTTCTTGCCGAATATAAAAAGCTTCCCATCCATTGCAATAGATGTCGCGGAAAGATCGTTACACCGAATATCGAAAACAAGGCAGAACAGATGTTTGCCTTTCTGTCTTTGAAAAACTGTCCGGATATTTTGTAAGCAAGCAGCGCGATCAGACAGATATTAATCGAATTGATCAAATTAAATGCATGGAATGGGGTTATATTCAACAGTGTTGATACCTGTGCGCCAAGCCATGCAAACCCCCATGGTGACCGGACCACTTCGCCAGCAAACAGAGGATCCTGTGCCGGAATGCCGCTGTTTTGAATCTGATAGGAAATGCTGCCGCGAAAAAACCCATGATTGTAGTATATTCGCCACCTTGGATTTAAAATGGAAACCAGCATTTGCACAAGCAGGCAAAATGCCAGAACATAAACAAATCGAATTTTCTTTTCGGAAAAGAAAAGCCGGTTAACCAAGTATGACGCGAGAATTAAGAGTACTGAAAAGATGGCGGTTAAATATATAAGCCTGGCGAAAATAAGATCACCTGAGTTTAAGTAATGGTCAAGCGAATATTTGTGCTGAAATTTCATCAGGTTATTCAGAATATCCAGCGATTTGCCGTAATACATCGCCTCGATCAGAGAATGGGCAAAACACTTGTACGTAATATAAGCTAATAGCAGGGACATGGTAACTGCCGCAGCTATCCAGGTATGAACTTTGTCTGCTTTGGATAAATTTTGGAATCTGTTTTTGATCATGGGCTTGACACAAAGCTTATTATTTTGCGGCTTAACATATTAGTTTGAAAACGCTCGATCCCACCGAAATACCGGGAGAGAATCCTAAATATAAGATTTCGGCTATATAGCCGAGTTACTTTATAAAAAACAAATACTTATTTACACAACTCATTTAATTACAAGCTGTTGCGACACTTTACTATGCTGATTATAGTCGGTTAAATTTTGAATTTTGGGCATAGCAAAAATCTCATTGTGCTATAATTTATTTAATCATCACATAAAATGAATTATTGAGGAGCACACATGCATACCTTAGTCTTGCAACCCGGCAAAAAAATGACAAGGGAATTCCGGTGATTTTTATGGTATAATAGCCACAGGCGATTCCTTTTGTATAAATTACTTAGCGACAAAACATAACTCAATAACACAGAATCGTCTACTTTTTTTGAAATAGAATTTGAATTTGACAATTTGTTAAATCGCTGAATTTTTTCGTTTGAGCCTTAAACAATCCCGGATACGCACGCACTAATTTTAGATGACGGCAGTCCTTCGATATTCTTTTGTGTACAATGTCTACCTGGGCGCAATAGCTTTCCCAGAGTTGATTGTATTGGTCCAAACGCCAGCGATTGAGTGTCTTCGGGACAATCCGCCGTAAGTCATTTTTTTCGATGTATTCTTCCATCATTTCGTAGTCAAATAAGTATTGACTGTAGGGAACATGGACGCACTTATATACATGCAATCCAAATGCTGAATAATAAATCGGCCCAAAATCAAGGTAAATAAAACCCTTAGGTTTGGTAACTCGAATCATTTCTCTCAGTGCTGTATCCGGTTCCATAAAGTGCTCAAATGCGTCAAAGGAAACTACGCAATCAAAAGTGTTATCCGCAAAGTCCATCTGAGAAACATTCATGGTTCTATATGGAATCTCATTTTTCTCCAACTCTGGATTAGCATTGAAATTCAGATCGATTGCCGTCGCATTAATATTAAATTCACGATGTACTGTAATCGAGAGAAGGCCGTGGCCAGCACCAGTTTCAAGCAGAGAATCCGGCTTTTTGCCCTGCGGGAGAACCTGCAATAAAGACTCAATCCGATGCCTGGCCTGGTCTGTACGGGATTGCAATGTAAGTTCGGTATGGGGTGCGTAATACTCCTTTTCGAGTTCGTCAAGTTCATCCCAACTGAGCCTCTGTCCTTTTTTCTTGGAAAGTAAAAAATATATATACGTAACTGTAGTATGAAAAAAGAAAGGAATTTTCCATATCATAAATAATATAGGCGACGGCATTACTCTTTTTAATATTCTCTTTACGATACGCTTGAGCATTACTATTTAACTCCAAAAAAGTTTTTTTGCTAAACTTAGCAACCTAAAGTGATATGACACTTCTTAAGGATTTCCTACAGAACCGGACCGTAATCAATCTTCCAGCAAATCAGAAATGGCCTCTAAAGTCAGCTCTGCATTATATGCAGGCATTATCACAGCTACTTCCATACCGTTAATCATTCCGTCTCCAGATTATCTCATTTTCAGTAAGCATGTATTATACTATTAAGCACCTTTATTGTCAATACATTTATATTCGCGATGCCGGACACACCGTAAAGTCAGAAAGAATTTCTCGAATCAAAAACTCAAAATCTCAGTGTATGTTTTCCAATCGTCCGGATCTGTGCATTTTTATTACTTGCCAATGCTTGTATTCATATTATCGATTTAATTAAAACCGACTTTTAATTATGCATTGTCTTGCAAGTCCGGTCTATAGAACATTTTAAAAAAAATATTTGATGCCAAACAGTCTCATATGGTGTCAATCGGTTCCAAACGGCTTGCTGTAAAATTTTTCCTGGATTTTACGATTGCAACCCGACTTTTTTGTGCTAATCTGCAGCAAGCAGTTAGTTTACGTGACGTGCTTTTTTAATAAAAGAGCCTCACCCGTAAGGGCGAATCGTTCATTCGTAATTCGTAATTATCAAACTGGCTAATCGGTCAGTTTGAGCTTATAGCCTTTTTTTTTCTTGGAGAGTACCTATGCTTACTACCAAAAAACAATTATCAGCCAACCGCCAAAACGCCTTGAAGTCAACCGGCCCTCGCACATCCTCCGGTAAGTCTATCACTTCTCAAAACGCTGTCACGCATGGCCTGCGTGCCCAGCAGATCGTTATCGCTGGCGAGTCTCAGGATGAATATAACGATTTTCGCGAAGTCCTCATTGCCCGCATGGTACCGACAGACCCGCTTGAGACACTGCTTGTAGACCGCATCGCCGCCAGCTTTTGGCGTCTTCGCCGCTCAGAACTCATCGAGGCCCAGATATATGACAATCTGCGTCAAGACTTGATAACTGCCCGCAGCAACAATTTGCCCGATCCTTTGCTGGTAACTGTACCTGTTGCGTCCTCTGTTTCCAGTTCCGCTCCATCCGAGACTGCAACTCTCGAGGTCCGCGTCGGCATTGCACTTAAGTCACTATTAAAGAGGTTTTTGGAAACTGAATCTAATCCTGAGCTTGCCTCATCTCTTTTGCAGGTAGAACATGCTGTCGAATATTTCAAGAAACATCCCAATACTATCCATATTACGGGTCTGCTGCAATTTTTGAGGGGGCTTGCCGAGATTTCCGTTGATTCTGATTTTATTAGCGATCAGGATGCCTGCGATCTTGGCGAGGCTATTGATGAGTTGTCGCGTATTCAGGCTGAAATACTTCGTGAAAATCAGCCCAATATAGGCCATACGGTAACCGCTGATATAACTTCAAATAATGTTCTCAGCAAATTCACCCGTTACGAAACACAGATCCAGAGCAGCCTTTTTAAAGCAATGCACGAACTGGAGCGTCTGCAAGCAACCGGCAAGGGCAGGCAAGTATCAGCTCCCTATGCGCTGGATATCGATATCACCACAACCTCCTAACCACAACGCAAGCTATGCTTGCTACATAATAAGTGAGAATTCTAAAATGATATCTGGCAGAATATTTAGCGTGATGTGTATAGGTGTTTAAAGGTAAAGTATGTCTTGGCGTGAGAATGTTGGCCACGGGGCACGAAATTACCAAACGAACCCATTTTTCATTAAACATGCACTTTTAAGGAGTGTTATGTAGTCACTGAACCCTTGGTGATTCATAGGTCAAGCTTACTTTAGGAAATTTATTTTGGCCCTTTCTGCAGATTCTGTTTTTTGGCTTTCTACTTGGCTTGGCTCTTGATTTTGACGGATACCCGACTTTTTTCTTTCAATTTAGTTGTTTTTTTGTTACAATTGACCGATTAGGTTTGTAGTAAACAATGGTTTATGCAGGGATTACGCGACGAACATTGGTTTTTTGGCATCGTATGAGGTGGCATATAGAATTTTGAGCCGGTTTGGTGACCGAAGGCAATTTAACTGTAATTATCAAAAAGCATCCTTTTAAAGGGGAAGTGTAATATGAAAGACAAGTTTGATCATTTGGATAAGCTTGAGAGTCAGAGTGTTTTTATTATTCGTGAAGCTTACAGCCAGTACCGCGATGTTGCATTGCTGTGGTCTATCGGTAAGGATTCTACGTGCTTGCTTTGGCTTGTGCGGAAGGCGTTCTTTGGTAAGATCCCTTTCCCGGTTCTGCATATTGATACAACGCATAAATTTAAAGAGATCTATGACTTCCGCGAGAAGTATGCAAAGGAGTGGGATCTCAATCTCGTAATTGCCAAAAACGAGGACGCACTGGCTAGAGGTGTTGGCCCGGATACGGGTAAGTTTGAGTGCTGCAACGAGCTTAAGACGGTTGCTTTGAAACAGGCGATCGCTGAGTATGGGTACAAGGCTTTGTATCTTGGGATTCGGCGTGATGAGCATGGGATTCGCGCCAAGGAAAGAGTGTTCAGCCCGCGCGATGAGGATTTCGAATGGGATTATAAGAATCAGCCCCCCGAGCTTTGGGACCAATACAAAACCAAGGCGGCCGAAGAAGAACACATTCGCGTTCATCCGATACTCGGCTGGCGGGAGATCGATATCTGGGAATATACCCGCCGTGAAAATATCCCGGTTAATTCGCTGTACTTTGCGCAAGACCAAAAACGTTTCCGGAGTATTGGTTGCGAGACCTGCTGCGGCCCCGTTGACTCGCAAGCCGACAGTATTGACAAGATCATTGAAGAATTGAAAATAACAAAAATCTCCGAAAGAAGCGGACGCGCCCAGGACAAAGAGTCCGACTACATGATGCAGAAACTTCGCTCGCTCGGCTACATGTAATTACATTTATTATTTATTATTGATGATTTATAATTAAAGGACTCGCTTTTGGCGAGGCTATTTTATAAGGAAAATATATGGGTGCTTTGAGCTTTGTTATTGTTGGACATGTTGATCATGGGAAATCTACTCTTATTGGGCGGCTTCTTTATGATACGAATTCGCTACCGGCTGATAAGATCGCTGAGATCAAGAAAGCTTCTGACGACCTTGGTCGCGGGACGGAATTTGCCTATCTGCTTGACCATCTCGAAGAAGAACGCAAGCAGGGTATCACTATTGATACTACGCAGGTTTTCTTTAAGAGTAAAGTGCGGGACTATGTGATTATTGATGCTCCGGGGCATGTTGAGTTTGTTAAGAACATGATAACCGGTGCTTCGCAGGCAGAAGCTGCAGTGCTTATCGTTGACGCTGAAGAGGGCGTTAAGGAACAGACTAAACGCCATTCGTATATGCTTGCGATGCTTGGGCTCAAGCAGGTTGTTGTCGCGATCAACAAGATGGACCTGATGGATTATTCGCAGGAGCATTACGAAAAAATCAAGTCTGATGTCGCCGAGTGGCTTGCTTCGATCGGCGTTGAACCGGTTGTCTATCTTCCGATGTCGGCCAAGGACGGCGAGAATATCGCGAGCAGATCCGATAAGATGGCCTGGGCTGATTGTCCGACATTCCTTGAAAGTCTGGATTCACTGAAAAATATATCGCTTGCTAATGAAAAGTCTCTGATCTTTCCCATTCAGGATGTTTATAAGATCGATGACAAGAGGATCAATGCCGGCAGGGTTGAAGCGGGCGTCATGAAAAAGGGCGACAAGATCAAGATACTTCCTGATGGACAGGTTACTACTATTCGTTCGATCGAGAAATTTCTTGAAGAGACCGATGAGGCTTGTTCGAGTGAGTGCGTTGGGATGACGACGGAGGATTCGGTTTTTCTGGATCGTGGCAATGTTGTCTGCATCGCCGGCAATGAGCCTGTTCTTACCGATACCATATCGGCTAACATTTTCTGGATGTCGAAAAAAGGCGTTAAGGTTGGCGACAAGATGACCCTTCGCTGTGCTACACAGGGCCAGCCTTGCAAGATCGAAAGTATTTCGAAACGTATAAACTCTTCGACGCTTGAGGTTATCGCTTTGGATTCTGATTCTATTGAGAATTTGGAAGTTGCAGAAGTTGTCATCAAAACTAAAAAGCCCATCGCGATCAAGGACTTTAATGAAGTTCAGGAACTCGGACGTTTCGTTCTGGTCCGTGACGATAATACTTGTGCCGGTGGTATCGTTACTTCAATTTAGCAATTAGCTTTTTAATGAAATAGCATCGGCCGTCAGGCCGAATCGTTTATTATACAATAATCATTATTCATTTCAAACTGGCCGATAGGTCAGTTTGAGTCAGTTATTACTTTTGGAAGATGAGACATGTCAACAGATAGCAGGACTGTGATCGTTGGGCTTGATGGTGTGCCTTTTGGTATGCTTAAGAAATTTGGTGAAACGGGGGTCATGCCGAATACTCATGAGATAATCAAGAATGGTTATTTCAGTAAGCTGCGTTCCTCGATACCGGAGATTTCTTCCGTTGCCTGGTCGTCTATAATTACCGGAGCCAATGCCGCCGAGCACGGTATATTTGGTTTCATCGACACTCATCCCGGAACGTACTCAATGCGGTTTCCGAATTATACCGATGTTAAGGTTAAGCCGTTCTGGGAGGTTGCTCGCGGCGAATCGGTTATTGTAAATGTTCCTGCGACCTATCCTGTACGGCCGATGAATGGCGTGCATGTTGCCGGTTTCGTGGCGATAGATTTTAATAAGAGCGTTTATCCGAGCCAACTGGTCCCATTGCTTAAGGACATGGATTACCGTCTGGATGTTGACGCGAGCAAGGCACACACTTCTATGGATGATTTCCTTGAAGATGTTGACAAGACTCTTGATGCGAGGATCGCCGCTTACCGGTATCTCTGGAAGAATCAGGACTGGCAGAATTTCATGCTGATCTTTACCGGTACAGACAGGCTTATGCATTTTCTCTGGTGTGCCTATGCCGACGAAAATCATAAGTATCACGAGCTGTTTGTAGATCATTTCCGTAAGATCGATGTTGTAATTGGTGAGATCGTCGCTGACCTCAACGAAAACGATACGCTTCTGATACTTTCTGATCACGGCTTCGAAGGATTGGAAACGGAGTTTTATGTTAACCGTCTTCTCATCGAAAAAGGTCTCCTGCAATTCAATCCTGGTACTGATCCGAATCTTTCAAATATCGCTTACGGCTCAAAGGCTTTTGCTCTTGATCCTGCGAGAATTTTCATTAATCAAAAAGGTAAGTACCCCGAAGGAAGTGTCGCGCCGGAAGATAGAGAAAGCGTAATCACCGAACTCACCGCTGTTTTTTCTGAGTTCGAGATCAACGGCAAAAAAGCGATCAAACATATTTACAGAAAAGAGGATGTCTACTCGGGACCATATATTGATGAAGGTGCCGACCTGATTTTGATCGCCGAAAGCGGTATCAATCTTAAGGGCGCGATGGGAGCAAAACAGATGACCGGCAAAGGACCGTTTACGGGCAAACACACTCTAGACGATGCGTTCCTGCTGATAAACAAAAAGATTGACGCAGGTCAGTTGCCTCCGACGCCTTCTGTAATAGATGCCGGTCAATACATCAAATCAAAGGTTTCCTGAACATTTTTCCATCCGCCGTATCCAACGAGCCATTACATTCATTTTTATTATTATATAGTTTTCAACGTCCGATAAAAACTCCCTGCCCTGCCTGCATCTAAGACAATACCAAACAAAGCCATTTCAAGAAATTGGATTAGCATTTTACACCCTGCCACGTTCCTGCTGAATTCGTATGCTTTGTTGGGATGTTTTATGTTTGGGGCTTTTCTCAGGGGGATTTTCATGTTAGATGTTATCGAAAAACATAGTACTAAAGATATTATTGATAAATATGGATTAGCTGACCCGGTGTTTGTCACGCAGCCAACAATGCCCAAGCTTGATGACTATCAGGAGTGCCTGAAAACGATATGGGAAAACCGGTGGTTGACTAATGATGGGCAATTTCATCAGGAATTTGAGCGGCGATTGAAAGAGTATCTGGGTGTCGAGCATCTGAATCTCTTTGTTAACGGGACTATCGCTCTTCTGGTGGCACTGCAGGCACTTCGCATCAACAGCGGCGAGGTGATTACGACTCCGTTTACTTTTGCAGCTACTCCGCATGTCCTATACTGAAATGGTCAGAAGTGCCAGGCCCAACAGACCGAAATCTTCCGGACTTAAAATACGTGCTAAAACAACAAGCCGCACCATCGCCATAAGTTGCTGGATAATACGAGAAGCAAAAATCCACCAGCCGCCTTTAACGGCTCTCTTGAAAATTGTCGGAGATGTTTTTATGTTTTCAGGCATTGCTTCCATTTATCGCAGTTTGTAGTTAAAATATCAGCTCAGGGGACCTCTAAAAAATCATTTTGTTGACAAATCTTCTGATTTTTCTGCTGTTATGTATAGTGGGCGGTTTTGTACCTGGCTGTATACTCTTGCTATGTATTCGCCTATCAGGCCGAGCATCAGGAACTGGCCTCCTATCAGGAAGTGTATCCATGTTACCATCATTGCCATACCGGAAATCTCTGCTCCTGCGAATAGAAATCGGCAGACGATTACCAGCGTTACGATCAGTGAGACAGAGCAAAGGAGCATACCTGACAAAATGCCTATTCTCAGGGGAAGACAGGAAAAGCCTATTGCTACGTCTAATGCGAGCATTGCCAGTTTGAAAAAGTTGTACTTTGTTTCACCGGCATAGCGTTCGTCGCGGTCGTAGTATACGGCGACTTGCTTAAAACCTGTCCATGCGATCAGGCCCCTTACGAAGCGGCTGTGCTCTCTGCACTGTTTGAAGGCATCTACAACGCATTTGTCGATCAGTCTGAAGTCGCCGGTGTCTACGGGAATGTCGACTGCGCTTAGGCGCCGGATAGTTCGGTAAAACAGCCAGGACGCGAATTTCTTGCCGATAGGCTCGCCCTTGCGGCTTCGGCGGCGGGCGTATACTATCTCATGGCCCTCTTTCCACTTTGCGATCAGCTCGGGGATGACCTCCGGCGGGTCCTGCAGATCGGCGTCGATTATTACGACGGCGTCGCCGGAGGCATGGTCGAGACCGGCGGTCGTTGCCTGCTCGTGGCCGAAGTGGCGGCTGAGCAGGATGTACTTGACGTTATCATTAGCTTCGGCTAAGCGCCGGATGATCTTTCGCGAACCGTCGCTGCTGCCGTCGTCGATGAAGATATATTCAAACGTGTCTTCGGCCGAAGCGTCGATGCCGCTTAGACGGGCGAACAAAGTCTCAAGACAGCCCGCCTCGTCAAGAGCCGGGATTACTACCGATATCAATGCCATTACAATTACTCCTGTTCAATAACTCAAACTGACCATTCGGCCGGTTTGAAATGTATAATGTCTAATAAATAAGACGACCTTGCCGACAAGGCTATTTCATTTAAACTTACCGGTATCATAAATTATTCGCCCTCTGGAGTCAATTATAGTTTTTTGGGGGGATCGGAAACCTTTTTTTGGTACCGGACTGAAAACGTGCAGCTTTCAGCATGGGCGAATAAACTGCATTTTCACCCCTCCTGCGGGACTGTACATATAATGTCTGTCACAGGTACATGAAATGTCGCTTTTTATGCTGCCCGGGCTGATGCGGGCTGCTGCTTTTCGACATAAACCCTTTCTCTTGCAGCACTTACCACGAGTTTTGCTGTTCTGGCATGGTTATTGCTTATTACGTGGTTGTTAATATTGTTATTTTAAGGGTTTTGGTTTGAGTTCTAAACGTTTGGCTTTGCTGGGTTTGTTGCTGCTGGTTTGTGCTCCGAGTATCGGTGTCCTTGCCGGTATGGAAATATTGCCGGATAGTGTTGTTGGGAAACTGTTTTTTGGTGGCTCTAAACTGTGGATCCTGCTGGTGCCGCTTTTCTGGGTTGTTTTCGTTGAGAAGGGTAAGTTTAGTCTGTCCCGGCCAAAACATGGTGGATTTGCTGTTGCCGCCGGGCTTGGTGTTTTGATGAGTTTGATTATTATTGCTGCATATTTGGCGTTTGGGCGGGTTCTGATCAATCCGGCGGCGATTAAGGAGATGGCCGGGGAGGTGGGGCTGGCCAACCGCTGGGTTTACCTGGGAGGTGCGGCGTACTGGATACTGGTTAATTCGGTGCTGGAGGAGTATGTGTGGAGATGGTTCGTTGTCAAGCAGTGCAGGAAGTTTATGTCCAGGTGGGGTGCGATCGTTGTGTCTGCCGGGTGCTTTACTATTCACCATATTATCGCAATGCAGGTTTACTTCAGCTGGCCGGTTACGATATTGGCGTCGTTTGGGATATTTGTCGCCGGAGCGGCCTGGTCGTGGTGCTGTCTGAAATACAAATCGATCTGGCCGGGATACGTCAGCCACGCCATAGTAGACGCCGCCGTCTTTGCGATAGGGTATATTCTGATTTTCCAGTAATCAACCGGCTTGACAAGAAGGTACACTACCTCTAAATTGCCTATTCCCCCAGAAACGACCCGGTAAAATAAACGCTGGCTTTCCGTAACTTCTGTTTCTGCTACGAGATATGACACCAGCATCAATAGGGTTGGACCGAGATCCATTATTTTTCTCCGGGCCTTTCCACTTCCCGTCAGCCGCAGACTGGCTCAATGATTACAAACTGACAACCGCGATTATTAAAACTGAATAAACCGGCTGTTAGAATAATCTGATAAATAGATCGGGCTCCTGGGAAATATCCGGGGGCCCGTTTTTTGTAAAGCGTAAGGCGTAAAGAGTAAGGCGTTTTGTCCAATTTCTAAGCAATAAATTCTAAATACTAAACAAGCACCAATTTCTAAAATCAAATGCTCAAAACACTTCTGACCGCGTCAGAAACGACCCAGAGCATTTTTTAACCATCTACCAGCCTGGTATTTTGGTGGGATCTGGTTCTTTTAGACTACTCGGAATAGATGACATTGCTGCCTTCATTGAATCTCCATCAGCAGAAAACTCGAACAACTCATACCAATACGAATCTCTCAGCGGATCCTTCTTTATCAAGCATATTCGATAATTGCCTTCTGCATCCCTAAAAGCTCGGGGTATAACGCCTTGATATTTCCGCTTAAAACGTTTTACATCGAGACGCTTGAGCATTTGGCCACTATCTTCAGACTCGGTACCCATGGCATAGTCAAGAATTTGTGGAGGAACCTCCCAGACGGGTTTCCATGTGGATTTTTGGGATTTCTGGCTGCAGCCGCCAACGAATGCAAAGATGAGGCTCATGAACGGTAGGATGTAACTATGTCTTTTTTTCCACATTTTTTTGTTTCCTTAAATGATAAACGCTAGCTGTTTATTAAATGTTTTGGCTCTATCTTTAATGAAGACGTGATTTCATGAGAAACGTTACAGAAAAAACAGGGTTTTTGCTTTTTTGGTCTGAAATACTTTCAGAGGGGACGTTTTATTCGAGGAGCTTGCGGGCGTGTTGCCCAATTAGCTCCATAAATCTAAATTTTATATATTAACTTTTCACTGTATATGTTATAATCTCCATG
>VRUI01000062.1 GCA_019456225.1 Planctomycetota bacterium
GTTCAATTAATTTCAATTAATTTCAAAAAATAACGCCCAAAACCATAGGTGGGAAATGTCGACAATGTCCAGTATACCTGTAACCCCCAACCAAAAAAACTTCTGCCATTTTCTTCCTAATAGTGTCCTTACGTGGATTAAATCAAGGCGCGCTGCCAAAAAACTTGCAATTTATATTAAATTTTGCTATACTTGTACTCATAACTACCTATACTGGGAACAATGGAATTATAGGACTTGTGGATTTTTACACGAAAAAAGGGCTTTCTAGTGAATAACACGCTTATGGACCAAAATTCAGGGTATAATCGCCCGCGGGCTGCCTCATTAACGGCGGTGCTGCTCGTTGCGATCCTGCTTTTCTGTTCCGCCGCGTCAGCCGCCCCGACCCATCCGGTGGCCCTGGAATACACCCACACCCGCCAGCTGCAGCAGCTACATTCCCTCGACGGCACCGGCACGACGATCACAAGTGTATGCAGGTCCATGACTTACATTGACGGCAAGCCCCAGATGGACTACAACTGGAACACCGGTCATAACTGTTTTACCGGCGGCGACATAAACGTATCCGACGGTCTCGGCTCAGTTTCAACACACGCCACATCGATAGGCGGCATACTAGTCGGCAACGATCCAAAAGCATCGCATCCGGATTTCGGCGAGTTTCAATATCTCGGAGCCGCCCCCGGCGCAACCGTCAAGATCTCAGAATTCTGGCGGTTCATAAGTAATTTCACAACCGGCGGCAAGAAAGTCGACACTGACATCCTCACAATGAGCGTTGGCGTTGTTTTCGAGTCGTGGTGGACACGCCGGCTAGAGCTTTTAGCCGCCCAGGAAGGCACTGTCATAGTTGCCGGAATCGGCAATGGTTACGATGTTTGCGACCCGGCGTATTTCCCGGCGGCAGGGGCCAACGTGATAGGCGTTGGCGTAATAGACCCGATCAAAACCGCTTTGCAGTACGTTGGCCTGGAAGTCTTTTCGCTGCCGAGGCCTGCTCATTCCAGCTGCGGTCCGACAACGGACGGCAGGTGCGGAGTCGATATTGTCGCCCCGGGCAACTGCATTGTTCCCGACGCCGACAGCCCGGACGGGTATGGGGTAACCGGTAGCTGGTCGAGCTTTGCAACCCCCGTCGTAGCAGGCACAGCGGCACTGCTGACCCAGCACGCAAAGGCAGACAAATCGCTGGCGCCAGCCGTCGCAAAAGACGGCGGAAACTGCGTCATGAAGTCAATACTGCTCAATTCCGCGAGAAAACTACCGTACTGGCACAAAGGAGCGGCAACGACCGCCGACGACCACGATTACAGCCTCGACTTCCAGCAAGGGGCAGGCGCTCTCGACGCGATAGCCGCTTTTAACCAGCTTGACGCCGGTATTCAGGGGACCGGCAATGTTGCTGATATGGGATGGGACAGCGGTACTATTGCCAGGCGGCATGATTCTTTGAAATTCTACAGGTTTGATGTTGACGAGCCTGCCGGCAAGGTCATTTCGGTTACTTTGACATGGAACCGCCATTACAAAACCGAGTACCCGTACCTAGCCGATTATGACGCTGACAGGGACCTTCGGGTTGAACTGTGGGCGGTGGACAAGGACCGGCCGGGCAGTGAAGTGATGCTTGATTACTGCGATACGGTGGACGATAACATCGAGCATATATACTACAAGACAAGCGACAAGTACAGAAGCTATGAGATAATCGTAATGAGCAATGACGGGCCTGTAGAGGGCAATACCAGCGACGCATCAATATCTCGCGAGCGATATGCCCTGGCCTGGAGTACTACGGAAATACCCACAGAAAAGCAAATCGAATGGTCAGACATCGATGGCAACGGAACTGTCGATATGGATGACCTAAAGCTATTGATCTTACGGGCGGACACCTCGCCGGATACGAAAAACGGCTATGTAACAGGCGACCTGAACATGGACGGAAAGATCGACACAGAGGACGTATCCGAATTGATCAAAGAAATTAAGGGATGACGGCGTTTAAATTCCTCAAAATTCCTCAAAAATTCATAAGCGCGTTTTTTCTTGCTACTTTTGCTCAGAAATGCAGGCTTTGACCAGTGCGCCATATATGGCGTTTCTGTGGTCGGGGTTCTTTGTCATAGCTTCGGGGTGCCATTGTACGAACAGGCCGAAGGGGCCGTCGGTACGTTGTAGTGCCTCTATGACTCCGTCGGGACTGCGAGCTATAACTTTAAGGTTTTTACCGAGATCCTTTACAGCCTGGTGGTGGTTTGAATAGACATTGGGCTCATTGGATGAGAGGATTTTTCCCAGCAGGCTGTTGTTTTCTATTTTGACCTTGTGCCAGGAGTTTTCGCCTCGATGTGTAACTGGATTATCGACGTGTGAAGGGATGTCCTGGATGAGCGAACCACACCTGACGACATTTGTAAATTGCATCCCAAGACAAATGCCGAGAATCGGTTTTTTTGTCCGGAACCATTCTGCTATCAGTCGGCTTTCAAAATCGTATCGAAGCTGCGTAAGCGGCTTTACGGTTTCATGAGGTTGTTGACCATAGGCTGCAGGCGGGATGTCGGGTCCGCCGACCAGAACGAGCCCATCGAACTGCGTGACATATTTGCTGATCGCGTGCGGATCATTTACAGCGGGCAGAACGACCGGCACGCCGCCGTTGTCAAGAACAGCCTGGATGTATTTGTAATCGACTGAAACAGTATTGTCGGATTCGCTGAAACAACTTGTAATCCCAATAATCGGGCGGTGATGGCTTGCCGTGTTCTGGCAGCCACCGGCGATTATGATGACGATGACTATTAAATTAATGATCGCGATTCTTTTCATTGCTTTACCTGGCATAACACGCTTAGTTTTTGATGACATCATCATTATAACTTACGTTGGTATGGATACACAGAGAAATCAGAATAAAATCACAATGCATTTTGCAGGTCAGGGCGAAATCAAAGAATCTTCCGTGAGGCAAATCCCTAAGCAATTGCCATTGGTACCGAAAGTCTTTAATTTTCGCCCTGAAAACTGACCAATCGGTCAGTTTGAGTTATTTATTCAACAACGGGACATGTTTCCAGCCAATGCCTTGCGACAATATTCATGTCAAGCATATTGACAACTCCATCGTTGTTAATGTCGGCCCTATTACAGCCTGCAACGTCAAAATCAATGTAATAATGATCGTCGAACTCGTCCCAGTAAATATAGGAGTATCCGTTGGTTACATTGGCCCATGCTCTCAGGCGGAACTGGTAAGCGCATCGTTTCCAGTCCTTCAGAACACCCGGCGGGTTCGGAGCCGGGTCGGGAGCATTGATACTCTGATATTCTTCGGTATTGACACCAAACCAGTACGGATCGACAGAAGGCTCATAACTTTCATGTGCAATAAGTCCCCTTAATTCGTTTTTGCCGGCGAGAGTATCCAACTGCCAGTAACGCAGGTGTCCGTTGGGGTGGCTGGCCGTAATATTAAAGCGAAGATTTTCAGTTGTGCTTTCCAGACCGATTATTGCACATTCAAGGATCTCACCATCTATTCCCGGATCATGATTTGGATTAGTGGAAATATACTTGACATTATGAATCGTTGCGTCAACAGGGGTGTTGTCAATCCTGATTATAAGGTCCTTGGCATTTGATGGAGTGTTTTCTACTAATGAAGAACTATACGACTTGCACCTGAGAACATATATCCCCCTTGGTTTTCGCCTTGTATTCCAGATCAGCCTAAGGTCCAGATGCGACCAGAAACCTTCATAAGTGTGGATATACAACTGCCTGTCGCCGGATGGGTGAGGGCCGATTTTTATGGAACTGGGATCCCATTTACCGGTACCACTATTATAGATATATCTCGTCTTGGTTAGAGTGTCCGTTAATGGCTCAAAGTCACTATCTGTCAGAACTGAACCATCCCAATGGGCGATAAGAACTTCATAATACGCAACATTGTCGATCGCCCCGAACAGACCATGCAGCCGTACGGTACTGCCGAACGGAGTATTGATGTATCGATGGATATGGAATTGTGAAGCTTCGGTTGGGGTAAGATTGGCGGTTCCGAGCAATTCGTCTGGATTAGTATCAACTTCTGTGATAAAGGCGGTCGGAATATTTCCTACAGTGGTAAACAGGAAACCACTGCCGGGCAGGCTGCCGACTCCGCCTGACTGGTCTGCCAATGGGCCGCCGTAGGCACCCATATCGTTACGTGAGCCGTCGGGGTCTTCGTAACCTGCCCCTGGATTACCTGTATCGATACAGGGTGAGTTCAACAAGAGCCTGTAGTTATCATCTTCGGTTCCGAAAACATCGTCAAAACCGTCGTCATCGATAAACAAGGGATTATCGCCGATATTGCCCGGGCCGCCTAAAGCGCCTGTCCAGCCGTCTATGCAGGTGTATTTGATAACCTCTGCGGCACCGGCAAGGGATACCTGGGCATCTTCATCAACAACACCGTTTCTGTCGTTGCCCCAAAGGATGCAACTGTCCAGTATTGCATCATTACTTATCGAAGCATGACCGGTTTTACTCATAACACCGCCGGCTCCAGTGATGGCGGAGTTATTGGCGAGTGTGCAGTTAGTCAAAATCGGCGGATTGGGATTAAAAGTGATCCCGACGCCGGTTTGGTAGAGTGCCCCACCCTGACTGCTGGCAGTATTGCCGCTAAAGAGGCAGTTGGTAAATTCGGGGGGGCCGCCGGTATTGTCCAGGGAGTAAACACCACCGCCACTAGGTGCTTCATTGGCCATTATCAGGCATGACTGGAATGAAGGGTAACTATGCTGAATTGCAATCGCCCCGCCTGATCCGGTGGCAACATTTCCTATAAACGTCGTTAAAAGAATTGTGGGATTGCCACTGGCATAGAGGGCATACATGCCGCCGCCGCCACCGGCAGTATTAGCTTGGAATCTGCAATTTGAAATGACCAGATCAGAACTGGTTGCTAACAGTCCGCCACCCCAGTTTTCTGGATTAGATCCGTTGGCGTTGCCGCCAGTTACCGTAAAGCCATCCAGGATCGTTGTGCCTGGATTGCTGCTGCTCCGAACAACATGGTAGCTGTTGTCGGAGTTATTTGAAAAATTCGGTCCGTCGTTATGATTCAGGTCTCCGCTTAGAGTGGTAACATTATTGTTCCAGTCGCGCTGATTGCGGTTGGTTTCGCTGCCGGTAAAACCGCCATAGATCGCTACGCCGTCAGGAAGATCAAACGTCGATTCACGATCATTGTTGATCGAATTGTCGCCTTCATCCGGGTAATATGTTTCAGCAGCTACCCATATCTCATTATCAGTATCGGGGTCTGCGCCTGCCGCATCTATAGCGTCCTGAAGACTGTTAAACGCACTGAACCAGTTGCTTCCGTTATTGAAACCGGCGGCATCCTTTTTGACATACCAGATGGGTCCGGAATATTCGGGAGCAACCTTAAACCTGTAGTCCCAGCCGTAACCATTATAGTTATAGGTGGTCATGTAGTAGCCTATACGCACATTCGAACTGTTATAGGCATAGTATGTTACCTGGTAGTGATTGCCGAATGTCCCGATAGAGGACCAGCCCAGGGACAGAGGCACAGAAGTACCTATCATTGAGGTTTGTGTGTAGGTATTCTCAATAAATCCCCACCCGTCGGGATGACTTGGATCGCGATATTTATCTACACGGATCGTGTAATGATCGGCACCGGGAACCGGATCCCAGTTGAAAAGGATTATGCCGGAATGTCTTGGGTAAGGTTCGCCGGTAATTTGATCAACGGCATTGTTATCCCATGGGTCTCTTTGGCGCATGATATACTCAACTACAAAATGAAAGTTAGATTCTTCCGTAGGGGTCATAATGGGAAGATCTGCGATTCTGTATAACGTGTAATTGCCCGGGAGCGAGAATCGGGCCCCATTTAGCAGGAAAGTTATCCTTACATCATACTCCTTATTTGCTAATCCCGAAATCGTGTATAAGCCTGTTACGTTGCTATAAGTAATTGTCAGCGATTTGTGAACATAAGAACCTGCATCGACATCCCAGACGGTTATCTCCGGCTGGATCCTTGTTGTATCCGGCATTTTCGACCCGTTGTAAGTTACTTCTCCTTGCAGGGAGTATGTAATAGGACCCAGAGGTGCACACAATGCCTTTACACTTGACAGCAGCAACACCATTATTGCTGTAGTTACTAACATCTTTACTGCTTTAGTTTGGTGCCTCATGATTTGTTTCCTTTCAAAGAAATAGTATTAACAAAAATTTCGTAAAAATTCCGTATTAATGCATAAACAGATCATTATTATGCCTTAAAAGCAGGCTTAATCGGCGTAAGATATATAACTTTTAAAAGATTGTGCTTATGAAAACAGGGTTGGTTGAGGCAGCTAATGACGATGTTCTTCATTTCACCCGTTCGTTGTTCCGATAATAAATAGATTGTTACCTGAATAATAGCAGTGTCAAGAAAAAAATTCACATAATATAAACTTTTTTTAAAACTCCGGTACACCGGAAGGCAAAATTATATTATTGATAGTCCAGGTTTATTTTAGTATAATCATTGGCGTCGAAAAGAGTGGATAGTGCATTGTAAATGTGTAACTTACTCAAACTGACCGGTTGGTCAGTTTGAGAATGTATATTGTCTAATGTATAATGCAAGGATTCGGCCTGACGGCCGAGGCATTTTTATAAAAAAGAAATTGCGATGCAAATCCTTTAATTGTAAGGGCATATGTTGTTTTTCTGACAGTTTTCGGTCAGTTTGAATAATTATTTGACAGTGTTTTTTTACTAGAAGATATCTTCGAATAGTTTGTAGTTTGTTTCTTTGAAGCCGAGGCTTGCGTATGTTTTTTGGGCGGCGGTGTTGTCTTGTTCTACGTATAGTCTGCATCCGCAGACCTTTGAATCGCTTGCGGCCCGGTTTCTTGCTTCTTTGTACATGGCGCGGAATATGCCGCGGCGACGGAACGCCGGATCAACGTAAACGCTTTGGATCCACCAGAAAACTCCGTCCCGCCAGTCGCTCCATTCGTTGGTGATCATGAGGGAAGCAACGACGCTGCCGTCGACTTCGGCTATGAGGTAGAAACCGCACTTTGGGTCGTTGAGGACGGCGTTTACTCCGGAAGTCAGGATCTGGTCGTCGAGGTGTTTGTTCTCGGTTTCGCGGGCCATTGATTTATTGAAATGAACGATTCTTTCAGCGTCGTGGCGGGTGGCGTTTCGTATGTTTATTTTGTCCTGCATTGTGTTTTGGTCTCGCAAATTTAATTGATATTTCCCATTTACAGGTTTATGAGCAAACATTCTTTGCTGTATCGATAGTATTAAATTCAGTTTGTAGTGTCAAGAGTTTTCGTTTTGGCGTGGTTTTGCCGATTAAATATTCAAGTGATGTCTGGTTCATTGCCGAAGTATGTGTCGGTCCTGTTTGGGCGTACTTAATTTAATAACATTTACTTTTGCATAGGGGGGAACCTATGAATGCACTGCTGGTTTATCCGCGATGTCCGGATGTTTTCTGGAATCTTAAGCATATCCTCAGATTTATGTCGCGAAAGGCGCTTCTTCCGCCGCTTGGTCTGCTCACCGTTGCCGCGATGCTGCCGGATTCGTGGAATATCAAGGTTGTCGATACGGCCGTTACAAAGCTGACCGACGAGGATATCGGCTGGGCGGATATGGTTTTTATCAGCGGCATGTATGTCCAGGGGCGTAATGTGCGCCAGATTGTCGATCGCTGCAAGGAAGATGGGGTTACCACTGTCGGCGGTGGGCCTTTGTTTACTGTCGAGACGGAAAGTTTTGACGATGTCGACTATCTGGTCCTCGGTGAGGCGGAGATTACTTTGCCGATGTTTCTGAAAGATCTTGAATTGGGGTGTGCCGGGCATATCTACAGGACAAGCGAATTTGCGGATATTAAAGAAACGCCGCCGCCCAGATGGGATCTTATCGACGTTAACAAATATCTTTGTATGGGGATTCAGTATTCGCGGGGGTGTCCGTTTGGATGCGATTTTTGTGAGGTGACCAAACTCTTCGGCCATCGGATGCGGCTAAAAAGTGCCGACCAGCTTATTGCTGAGTTCGAGAATTTGTACCAGGCCGGCTGGGTCGGTTCGGTGTTTGTCGTTGACGATAATTTTATCGGTAACAAGGCGGTTGTCAAAAGGGATGTGCTGGGGGCGCTGACCGAATGGATGAAGAAGCGTAATTATCCGTTCTATCTGAATACGCAGGTTTCGATAAACATTGCCGATGACGAGGAGCTTATGAGTATGATGAGCGAGGCGGGGTTCGAGAAGGTTTTCGTCGGTATAGAGACTGTCGACGAGCAGTGTTTGCAGGAGTGCAGCAAGGTGCAGAATGCAAATCGCGATCTGGTGGAATGCGTTAAAAAGATTCAGAATTTCGGGTTGGAGGTTCAGGCCGGATTTATCGTCGGTTTCGACAGCGACAAGGCGTCGGTGTTTGAGGATATGATCAACTTTATACAAACCAGCGGGATATTGACGGCGATGGTCGGTTTGTTGTCTGCGCCTAAAGGTACGGAGCTTTATAATCGGTTGGCGGCGGAAAATCGGCTGCTGGGGACGGGGGTTTATGAAGATGATGAGTTTAAGGTTTCGTTCGTGCCGAAGATGGACAAAGATCAGCTCGAAAGGGGGTACAAGCGTGTGCTTTCTACGATCTATTCGCCGAAGTTGTATTACCAGCGGATGATGACGATGCTAAAAAACTATAAGCCCAGGAAGAAAAAAACTCGCTTGCGTTTGCTCGCACTGGAGGCGCTCGGCAAATCCATCTGGCTGATCGGAATCTGCGGAAAGGACAGAAGGTACTTCTGGCGGCCGTTTTTGTGGACACTGTTCAGGCGTCCGCATCTGCTCCACGTAACGATCTTCGCTGCGATGTGCGGTTATCACTATCGTATGCTGTTTGAGGAATTGGAGGGTTGATTCTTTGCAGTATGGGTTCTAAAAGCGCTCCCGCGCTTTTACTGGGCGGTTATCGTGTCTTCGCTTAGGATTCCGGTTGCCAGGTCTCCTTTTTTTGGGTTTTTGGCATTTGGGAACTGGGCCATGAAATATCTTTCGGTTCTTCCCTTTGTTGGATCCGTGTCTTCAATTATTGCGGTAACCTGGTCGCCGATGAATTTTTTTCGGAATTTTTTTTGCAAAACTTCGTCGATCTGGTGAAGTTTTTGTGATCTTCCCTTAATTACCTCCGGGGCAAGCTGGTTTTCCATGCTGAAAGCGGGGGTGTTTTTCCTTGGACTGAAGCTGAATGTGTGAATTTTGGAAAATTCGACCTGTTTTGCTACATTGCATGTGTCCTCGAAGTCCCGGTCCGTTTCACCCGGGAAACCGACGATAATATCCGTTGTTATGGCGGGGCGGTCGAGGCGGGATTTTACCATCTCTACAGTGTCCATAAATGCGTCTATTGTGTATTGCCTGCACATTCTTTTCAGTGTGCTCGCCGAGCCTGACTGCAGCGGTAAGTGCAGGTGGGGCATGATGTTATCGTTTTTCTCGAAGATGTCGAGCAGTCCCTCTGTCACGTCGGCAGGTTCCAGCGAGCTTAGTCTCAGGCGTTTAAGCCCGTCTACCGAAGCGACTTTGTCGACTAATTCGGCTAGCGGGTTATTGATTGTCATATCCCACTTTTTTCTTCGTACGGTTTGGCGACCCCATGCGCCCAGAAAGATGCCTGTGAGAACAATTTCCTTGTGTCCGGCGTATACAAGAGTGGATGTTTCGGCGAGGACTTCATCGATTGGTTTGTTGGATAAAATGTTGCGGATTTTAGGGACAATGCAGTATGTACAGCAGCCGTCACAACCGTCCTGGATCTTTAAAAAGGCGCGACTTTGGCCCTTATATTGGCGAAGTGAGTCTTGCGAGGTCCGATAATCTTTTTTGTGCTTGATTTTAGTGTCGATTATTGGTCTACTAGGGGCATCTGTAGTAGTATTGCAGGCGATTATGTTGTTTAGTGCTTCAGGAAGGCCATTCTTTCTGTCGATGACAAGGATGTCACGCGGGATGTTATTTAACTCTCCGGTTTGTCCGGCAGGCAGGCAACCGGCAACGACGATGTCGGCATCAGGATTTTGTTTTTGAGCTTTTCTGATCGCCTGACGGCTTTTCGACGAGGCAATGTGTGTTACGCAGCAGGTATTGACCATTATCAGGTCAGGGCCATCTGCCAGTTCAACCTGTTTGAGCCCTGAATCTTCCAGGAGTTGGCGCATCTGCTGGCTTTCGTATTGGTTGACTTTACAGCCTAAAGTGTAAATACAGAATGTTTTCATTGGAATATGATATAAATTTCGTTACGAAATTGCAAGTAAATGTATCTATATGGTGTTATGGTGATGATTTTTGAGGCTTGCTTTTAGATATTTGATGTAATTGGCCTTTTGGTCAGGAATTTTTTCGGTCAGGAGTTTTACAATATGGCTTCATCGGTTAATAGCGTTTGGGCGATCGACATTGGGAGCAATGCTCTTAAGGCTCTTCATATCACAGAAGGGGAAGATGGTCTTGAGGTTATCGGTTTCGATTTTATCGAGCACCGCAGAATTCTTACCAGCGAGGACGTTGAGCCAAGCGAGCGTGAGGGTATCATCGCTGATACGATGCATAAGTTTGCCAGCCGTAACGATGTCGAGCATGACAAGGTCGCGATTTCTGTTGCCGGTCATAACAGTTTTGCCCGCTTTATCAAACTTCCTCCCGTAGAAGCGAAACGTATTCCCGAGATCGTTCAGTTTGAAGCAGTTCAGCAGATTCCTTTTGACATTAACGAAGTTGAGTGGGATTGGCAGTTGATGGACAATCCCGACAGCAAAGAGACCGAGGTTGGCCTTTTCGCGATCAAGAACGAACTGATCGCAGACGTTATGGATCATTTTGCCGCTGAGGACATGCAGGTTGGCTGCGTTCAGATCGCGCCTATCGCACTGCATAACTACGCTAACTTTGACCGGAGCGATATCGGTTCCTCCAAAGAAAAAGCGTTAGTTATTCTTGATATAGGTGCCGATAATACCACGCTGGTTGTCAGCACGAAAAGTACTGTATGGCAGCGAAGTATCCGTATCGGCGGTAATACATTTACCGAGGCGATCCAGGATAAATTTGATATTAGTTTCCGCAAAGCCGAAAAGCTTAAACGTACGGCTTTGTTAAGTAAGTATGTTCGTCAGATATTCAGTGCGATGAAGCCGATCTATACGGACCTTGGCAGTGAAGTTCAGCGTTCGCTTGGATTCTATTCGTCCAGCGGTCCGGGACGTGACAAAGGTTTTTCCCGGATCATAGCAATCGGCGGCGGTATGAAGCTTAAAGGTGTTGCCAGATATCTTCAGCAGACGCTTGGCGTCCCCGTAGAAAAGCTTAGTACTGTCAAGAAAATAAAACTTGGCGAAGGTCTCGACGAAGCTAAGTTCCACGAAAACATTTCCGATTTTATGATAGCTTACGGTCTTGGAGTTCAGGTTCTCGACGACGACCCGGCTATCGGGAGCAATTTGCTTCCCCGCAAGATCGTACGTGCGATGGAGTGGGCCCGAAAGGCGAGAGTTCTGACGGCTGCGGCCGCGGTATTTTTCGTGGTTTCTGTTCTCGGGCTTGGTCGTGCGGCGCTTGACAATGTAAGGTATTCGGGTAATGATGAAGACAGGAAATATACCAAAAAAGTTTTGTCGGAATCTCAGCGTTATGAAAGCGATTACAATTCTCAAATATCGCGAGAAGACGCGTCCAAAACAGAAATTGATAAATACATGGCTCATTTTAAATATCGTCAAGTTGTTCCGGATCTTGCTCAGCGTATTCTTTCGTGTCTTCCTGATTTTAAAAGCGATGATATCAAGTCGATTCCGCGTGGGGATCGAAAACAGCTTTTCGTAACGTCGTTGACGATCGACCCTGCCAGTAAGATTTCTACGGGTGTGTTTCGAAAGATCAATGCAGGCAGTTCTGCCGGCGGTTTCTATCGCTTAGATACCAATCCAGTGGAGGAACCATTTGCCGATTATTCAGAAGAGTTCTTCGGTCCGGGCGGGATGGGCAGTGTTTATGGCGGAATGGGCAGCGGTTATGTTGATCCCGCTGCTATGAATCCGGGCGGACAAGCGGTGGTTGACAAGGTTGAGGATGGTCCTGGTTTTGTAGTTACGATCGAAGGTTACAGCCCGTATAAGAATATCGGCGATTTACTTGATCCTATACGTGTCGGTAAGAATAAAGACAACTGGGGAATTATTACCTGGTTTGAAAATTTCAAAAAGAATTCTCCTTTTAAAATGTACGTCAAAAACGATAATAAGCATTTCAAGCAGGATACCGGCGATGTGAAGTATAAAGATAAAGATATGCCCATCGGTATCGGTGAAGTTAAGGACATCCAGAGGTTTCTGCCTCCGGAAAAGCCTAAGAGACGTGGCGGATATGGCGTTGGCGGATATGGCGGTGAATTTGAAGGCGGCGGATATAGAAGACCGATGCATGGCAACTTAAGGGACAAGGTTGAAGTTGAGACTGTCTTGGTCGACCCGATGACCCGTGAAGAAATGAGTAAAACTTTCGACTTCATTACGCAGCAGGAAGTAGACAGCGACCCTTCAAAGGACGCTGACGACCTTGGTAAGATCGAGATCGATCTCAACGGAGAGCCAAAGTATATTACCAGGGACCACTGGTTCCGTATCAATGTGAAATTTTTGTGGACCGGTGCTCCTGAAGAGTTGAAAAAAAGTGCTACCAGGGGCAGTGGTCAATTTGGCGGTCGATATAGCGGTGTTCCTGGCGGCGGTCACTGATGTTTATTAGTTTTAGTTTTTAGTTAGGAATTATTGATGGACAAGATATTAAGTTTTATTAAGAAATATACATCTCTTCTTATCCCTGCGGGTATTGTTTTGTCTGCGTTGATACTTCTTATTCCGACTCTTCTGATCGGCGGTTCGATAAAAGAAAAGATGGACCAGAGTTCCAGGCAGGGTCGCAAGGTAGATCAGTTGCTTGGCAGCTCGCACTCGAAGCAAGATGTTGAAAATGAGACGGACTACCAGGATCAGCTTGAGTCGGACGCAAAGAATGTTGCCCTCCTTGACAAGCAGACAACACAGAGAGAACTTATAAGCTATGATATTTTTCCAGAGCCGGTAGATTCATCAAATCAGATATTTACCGACTTCGGGACAAAATGTCGCCAGAAGATCGAAGAACTGCTTAAACGTGTCAATGCCAGGAGTGCTCCGACGGCTAACGAGATCTCACAGGAACTAATAAAGCGCGGCAGTTCAGAGAGAATGCCCGGTGCTGCTATGTACGGCAGGGGGCGGGTCAGGGGTCGCAAAGGCAAAGGCGATGCTTCTACAAAGATCAAAGACGCATTCCTTGCCCAGCGTGCCCAGGTGATGGCGTTATATGCCACTGCCAATGTTTTTGACTGGTACACTTTCTGGAAAGACTATACTTTTGAGAATGAAGAATCAGCTCAAGAGGATTGCTGGTATTCTCAGATTTCGTACTGGGTTTATGAGGATGTTGTCGAGACGGTCAAGTCGATGAACTCCGGTTCGTCGAGCGTGTTTAAGTCCAGCGTAAAAAGACTTGTCGGTGTCAACTTCCGGAAATTTGCCGATTACCTCCCAGAGTCTGGCCGGTATTCTGGCATGGGCGGTCCTGGCGGCGGATATGGCGGCGGTTATGGCGGCGGTTATAATAATATGAATGTTAAAGGTGACGCCCCTAAATATGTTTTGAAAGCGGGCATTCCAGGTGTCTTCGGTTTTGCTCCATGGACGGGCAGGGTTTGCAACGAAAAGATCGATGTTATTCATTTTAGTGTTGCAGTAGTTATCAGGGCCGATTCGGTTTTTCCTTTTATCAAGGAACTGTCCAGCGAAAAAGAGCATACCTTTAAAGGTTATCTCAAGGATCAAAAGCCTGAGACGTTTAAACGAAACCAGATCACTGTGCTGCAGTACTGGCAGCAGCCGATTGACAAACTCGCTCCGGAACACCGGAGGTATCGTTATGGTAACGATGCTGTAGTTAAGCTGAATCTTACGTGTGAGTATATATTCAGTCGCAGCGGTTATGACGAGATCAAGCCGACTTCGATAATTGAAGAGCTAAAGGAAAATGCCGCCGGTGCCGCCGGTGCCGCCGGTGGGATGATGTGATAAAATTGTGATCGATTTTCGGTCAGTTTGAGTAATAAAATAACTAGTCTTGAAACGGAAAAATTCCGATGAAGCAAAAGCTTTTAGATCTATTAGAAAATCATGTTGATAAACTTATCCTTGGTGTTATTGCGATCGCGTCGCTGGGCATTTTGTGGTTTTTTGTTATTTCAAACCCGTATGCGGCCGACTTCCGTCGTAAGCCGTACGGTCCCGGTAAGATCGATGCGGCGATACGGAAAGATGCTGTAGATCTTGGTCAGCGTATCAACGGTAAAGCTACCGAACAATACAGGAAGTATCCGGATAATAAGGCCGGTCAGTATCTTGCGAAAATGGCTAGTACCGTTAAGGTCAATGAAAAAGCCATTGCCCGGATAGTTAGACCTGATTCAAGTGATATAGGGGATAAACGTTTTTACAGGAGGCCTTTGATACCTGCTGTTGAAGATGTAGATGCCCAGGTGATACGGACGGCGGTGTTTGTTCCGACTGAAAAGGTCGAGATAACTATGCCGTATGAGCTGGCGCAGACGGAAGTTTCTGATATTGATTTTATTACAGTTCAGGCTTCGTTCGATGTGTCTGATCTTTATAAGAATTTCAAGGACTGCTTTGTCAGCAGGGCTTCTGTCGATGATAGGGATGAAGAACTGGCAATTCCGGTTTTTGCGGAGGTCGGTCTTGAGAGGCAGGTTCTTGGCGAAGACGGTCAGTGGAGCGAATGGGAGGTTGTCACCCGTCCGCGTATCGATAAGCGTAGAGAAATTGTGGTCCCCGAAAAGGCGCAGAATTTGGACTATGGCGGTATTGAAGTGCAAATAATGACCTTCGAGAAGTTTGAAGCTCAGAGGGATCTGCTTCAGCCTGTCGCGTTCGAGGTTGCCGCTTCTAACGTCGAATGGATGACTCCTACTTATCATAAGGAACTTGTTGAACTTATAGAAGAAGAACAGAAGGCATACGAAAGAGAAACCGGCGGCAGACTCCGGCCAGGGCCCGGGTATGGCGGCGCTAATGAATTTATGGGTAGCGGAGAATTTGCGATGATGGATCCGACTGGCGGACGCGGCGGTCGGCCGAGGAGGACAATACGTCCTGCGCGGACAAAAACACGCTCCCTACGCACCGGGCGCACGTCGGCAGCGTCGTCGCAAAAAGACCGCACGATGGAGGACATTCGCAAAGACTTTGATTTTATCAAGATTACAAAAGATGATGATCTGTCGATTATGAGAGAGCCTTTGGTTTTCTGGGCGTTTGATGAGGATATTAAACCGCTTCGGAGCTACCATTATCGTATGCGGCTTGGTGTGTTTAACCCGACTGCCGGTAAGGGGTGGTTTAGCGGTTCCGATGACGCGTTTAAAGACGATGTTATTCTTTGGAGCGAATACTCAGATGTGACCGAAGATATCACGATCGATCCGATGATCCATTTCTTCCCGCTTGAAGTGGCCAAACTCAAGAAGGCGGCAAAGATACAGGTTTCGAAATTTCACGACGGCAAATGGCAGAGCGAAGAGTTTGAGATTCAGATTGGCGAGTCTATCGGCCAATTGGTAGAGGTTGAGGCCCAGGAAATGCCCGGCGTTGTGCGTGTTCGGAAAAAGACAGTTGAAGATATTAGGAAAATCGATTTTTCTTCGGGTGCGATCCTTGTCGATATTGTTCAATCCAAGCGTTCACTTTCCATTGGAAGACCTTACCAGGAGATACTTTATACAGAAAACGGCTTCGATATTAAGCATCTTGGAGTTTCTAAGAGAAACTGGTCAAAAGCACTGTCTTCTACTTTCAAAGATATCCAGGATCAGCAGGATATTTTTGTCGAGATATTCAAGACACGAGGTATGTCGACGGGTAGAGGAATGTATCCGGGCGGCAGGATGGGAGAAGGCATGGAAGACTATGATCAAATGATGATGGAATCCTATGAAAGGTATAAATAGCCGTTGGCTGTTAGCCCGGCCATACTCCGCTGTATACTTCTGTCGCCGGCCCTGTCATGTATATGCAGTTGTCCTGAGCGTGCCAGAAAAGCCTGAGATCTCCGCCCGGCAGGTGGGCCAGCACGTTTCTTTCGCATAATCCGGCCAGTACGCCGGCCGCGGCGCATGCGCATGCTCCCGTCCCGCAGGCAAGGGTGATTCCGCTGCCGCGTTCCCATGTTCGCATTATCATTTCGTTTGGACCCAGTATGTTTACGAAGTGTGCGTTAACTCTCTCGGGGAACAGGGCGTGGTTTTCTACTTCGGGTCCTAACTTTTCCAGGTCCAGTTCTTTTACGTCCGTCTGGCAGAAAAATACCGCATGCGGGTTGCCCATCGATACGCATGTCATCGAGTGCTCCAGACCGGCAATGGTGATCGGTTCGTTTACTACGGTTTCTTTGTTTATCGCGACGGGGATCTCCGGGCCCGACAGGATCGGCTGGCCCATATTTACGCAGATCGCGGCGGCAGTGTCGTCGTCGCCGACGTCTATTCCTACCGTCAGGATCCCGCGGAGGGTTTCTATACTCAGTGAGTGGGCGAATGTGGCCTGGCCGGGGACGGAGAACTCTTCGTCGGCGGTCGCCAGTTTGTGGTCATAGATATATTTAGCCACGCATCGCAGGCCGTTGCCGCACATCTGTGCCTCGCTGCCGTCGGCGTTGAACATTCGCATACGGGCGCCTGCAACGTCGGAAGGGCAGATCAGGATCAGACCGTCAGAGCCGATGCCGAAGTGCCGATCGCTTACCGCCACGGCAAGAGTCGCCGGATCTTTGACAGTTTCCTCAAAGCAATTAACATAAACATAGTCATTGCCAAGTCCGTGCATTTTAGTAAATATCATCTTAAAAAACCTGAATTAAACCCTGTAACGCCGGTATTGTAACAGGGAGGTGGGAGATTGTCAATAGGCTATCCGTAGTGTGGGCTTGCGCTCCGCGCTACTGTTTGTCTGTAAAAAAAAGCCGGCAACCTTTGGTGGTCACCGGCTTTTGAAGTTTTAAGCTAATAGCTAATTGCTAATCGCTATTTTAATAAAGATAATCGTTCAGCATGTTCTCGAACATTTCCTGATGTCCGCTGTTGATTTCCGGTTCGCCGTTTTCCAGTGTGTACTTTTCGAGTTCGTCGAATCCGATCTTTCCGGTTTCGATCTGCTTGCCGAAGTCTGTATCCCATCCTGCGTAGCGAGCCTTGACGGCATTTTCGAATGTCTTGTCTTCGATCATCTTTGCCGCGTTCTTCAGGCCCTTGGCAAAGCAGTCCATTGCGCCGACGTGTGCGTAGAACAGGTCGATACCGTCGACTGACTGGCGTCTTAGTTTGGCGTCGAAGTTCAGGCCGCCTGTTGTCAGTCCGCCGCCCTTTAGAATGGTGTACATTGCCATGGTTGTTTCGTAGATGCTCATCGGGAACTGGTCGGTGTCCCAGCCGAGCATCAGGTCGCCGCGGTTTGCATCGACAGAACCGAGGATACCGTTGCCGACGCAGAAGTCGAGCTCATGCTGGAAGTCGTGGCCGGCCAGGGTCGCGTGGTTGGCTTCGATGTTCAGTTTGAAGTAATCCAGCAGGTTGTACTTTTGCAGGAAGGCGAAGCAGTTGCCCGCGTCGAAGTCGTACTGGTGCTTTGTAGGCTCTTTCGGTTTTGGCTCGATGAGGAACTGTCCGCCGAAGCCGATCTTCTTTTTGTAGTCGACAGCCATCTGCAGCAGCAGGGCCAGGTGGTCCAGTTCACGTGACATGTCTGTGTTCAGCAGTGTGTCGTAGCCTTCACGGCCGCCCCAGAATACGTAGCCTTCGCCGCCGAGTTCGTGGGTTACTTCGATGGCTTTTTTGATCTGGCTTGCCGCGTATGCGAAAACTTCCGGCTGAGGGTTGGTGCCTGCGCCAGCCATAAAGCGGCGGTGCGAGAAGGCGTTTGTCGTTCCCCACAGCAGTTTGACGCCGGTGTCTGCCTGGAGCTTTTTGGCTTTGGCGACGATGGTGTCCAGACGCTTGTTGGTCTCTGCAAGGGTGTCGGCTTCGGGGGCGATGTCGCGGTCGTGGAAACACCAGAAGTCAATGCCGAGCTTTACGTAGAACTCAAAGGCAGCTTCCAGGGTCATATCGGCGACCTTCATCGGGTCGTCGCTGTCGTTGTAGCTGCGCAGGATAGTGCCCGGACCGAACGGGTCTGCGCCGGTGCCCTTGAATGTGTGCCAGTAGGCCACGCCAAAGCGAAGGTGGTCACGCATGGACTTGCCCATCACCATTTCGTCGGCGTCGTAGTGCTTAAATGCCAGCGGGTTTTTGGAATCTGCGCCTTCATAGGCGATTTTGGTTACTTCCGGAAAATATTGGGCCATTGTATTCATTCCTTATAATAATCTCAGTTTTTCGATGTATTTACGCGATTTGCATCCCCGCAGGAACCTGCAAACAGTCACAAAAAGCCAATTTTATAAACTTTAGCCAATAAATCAACGAAAAAACATTTTTTGCCTGTCGGTCACAACCGTTGCCATCTCCGGCTCCGTACCCGATGGCCAAAACCGAAAACTCTGTAGTAGTCAAGCGGTCGTAGGACACCCCAAAAACACGCATATTTCACTGAAAAACAGGGATATACATTTTGGAGCTACATCTGGCATTTTCCGCGAACTTTGTATTTGCCAAGCAGAAGAACCAGCAACAGAAAAAAATCTTATGTATCAACTTCAGCTTTAACTGTCTCGGGCACACCAGGTGTATTACAAACAGTAGTAAATACTAGTTAATTGTACAATACACAACTACTATGCTTGGAGAAGAAAATCCAGCTTTTTAAAGGATGAACGACATTTTCAACTGTCCTACGAACGCTTGACTACTACAAATACATCGAAATTATTATTCAGCTTGCATGAGACGTAATTATGTGTTTTAATCTCTGAGCATTTAGGCACAATTTAATTCGCAATAGACTAATTGATAGACTTACTGATAATTACCTGTTAGAGAAGTGAGGTTAACAATGAAAGCGATTCAGATAGTAGAACCGCGAAAGATCGCAATGCTTGACGATGTTGCCAGGCCTGAAACGGCTGAGGGCGAAGTGCTGGTTCGGTGCAGTCACGTTGCTCTTTGTGGAAGCAATATGGGCCAATATACGGGTAAAGGTCTTTGGGGGGACATTGACTTTCCTAATCCTGTTGGCTGGGCGGGGCATGAGAACATCGGCAGGATAGTTGAATCCCGGTGCGAAGGGTGGCAAGAAGGGGATTTGGTTTTGGCACAGCCGGAGGGTTATTATGGTTTTGCCGAGTACATTATCTCCAAGCCGCCTGCGATTGCCCGCCTTCCACAGGATGCTGCGAATCCTGCTTCGTTGATAGTGGCACAGCCTTTGGCGACTGTGCTTCGCGCGTTATCGAAAACGGGTGACGTTTTAGGAAAAAGCTGCGCGGTGATCGGACAAGGTCCTATGGGATTGATCTTTACGCATGTGCTTCGGCTTATGGGTGCAAGCATGGTCATTGCGACAGATGTGCTCGACTGGAGATTAGAATGGTCCAGGCGTTATGGCGCCGACCATGTGATCGATGCTTCAAAAGAAGATGTTGTCGCCAGGGTCAAGGAGTTGACTAACGATGGAATGGTCGACTTTGTGGTGGAGGCAGTAGGTTTTGTAGATTCGCTCAAGACGGCAGCTTATCTTCCCAGGCACGGCGGAAGGCTTTTTGTTTTTGGGATGCCGCACTATCAGCTTCAGGAGTTTCCGTGGTATCATGTTTTTCGCAATGAGATCCAGATCAACACGTGTGTCGGTCCGGAGTGTGGAGCGTTCTTTCAAACAGCGGTTGACATGGTGCTTGACGATCGCGCTTCCGGGCTTACTGAGATGGTTACGCCTTTAATGCCCTGGGAGAAAGCGCCAGAGGCCTTTGAGATGTATGCCGAATGTGCCAAAGACTCTTTGAAACTGACCCTTGAATTTTAACTTAAAGCATTTCTTTGTCGCTTACAAATGAGATTGAGCGTGAAATGGTCATAAAAATTAACCGCCTGAGCTAGACTTCATGTTCGCTTGTTTGGTTCAGGCTAGGCCTGATTAGGTTTGATCATGATGATCGAGTATGATATATCCGAGGGCGTTTGTATTCTGCGTCTGAGCAACCCTCCTCTGAATGCGATCGGTTTTGAATTGCTTGAAGAACTTATCGCGGGAATCGAGCGGGCAAACGCCGATAGCGATGTTCGGGGAATAATTTTGACCGGCAGTGATGAGCATTTCAGCATGGGGGCGGATGTTAATATTTTTAAGGAGCTCAATTCGGCCAGGGAAGCGATACGAACGTCACGAGTATTTCAGGAAGCGTTCGATGTTGTCGAAAACTCATCAAAGCCTGTCGTTGCAGCTGTGGCGGGGAAGGTGATGGGATGTGCAGTTGAAGTTGCGATGTCATGCCGCTTTCGTGCGTGCGCCGCGGGGAGCAAATTCAGTATGCCGGAAGTCAGACTCGGGATCAATCCGGGTGCGGGGGGAACACAGCGATTACCAAGGCTTATAGGGGCAGAGGCGTCGCTGAGGATGCTATTGACGGGTCAGCCGATAGCAGCGAATGATGCACTTGCCCTTGGACTTGTGGATGCGGTTTGCGAAAAAGATCGACTCATTGAAAGCGCCTGCAAGTTGTTGGAATCAGGCGAACGAACTTTGGGGGCAAGCCGACGAAGTGAGAAGGTATCTGATGGCCAGGTCAATGATAAGGCTTTTGAAGAAGCCGAAAAGCTTATCGAGAGTGTTCGGCCTGAGATCATCGCACCAAAGAAAATCGTTGAAGCTGTTCGGACAGGTTTGACTGAGTCATACGAGGCGGGGCTTAGGAAAGAGCAGGAAGTTTTTGCCCAGTGTATGGATACTGTTGCGACGCGAAACAAGATATATCTTTTTTTCGCCACACGAAATACCGGCAAGATAGAAGAACTGGAGACGGTTAATCCGAAGAAGCTCAACAGTGCTGCCGTTGTCGGGACCGGTTCGATGGGTACGGGTATTGCCCAGGCGTTGGCAATTGCGGGAAAATCTGTTGTGGTGATGGATACGGATGGTAAAGCCATTGACAGGGCGATTGGGCGGATAGAAAAGTCACTGGAGAGGCGGGTTGGACAAGGGAAGATGAGCCAGTTGCGGGCAGAGGAGGTAATGGGACGGATATCGATCGCCGGCAGTTGGGGTGATATCGCCGGAGTGGATATTGTTATCGAAGCGGTGTTTGAAGATGTTGTCGTTAAGGGTTCTGTATTGTCACAGATAAGCGGCGTGTGCGGCAGTGAGGTAATTATTGCATCTAATACATCGACGATAAACCTGGACACGCTTGCTGAGAATGTTTCCAATCCGCAGCGGCTTATCGGTCTGCATTTTTTCAATCCGGCCCACAGTATGCCTTTAGTCGAGGTGATCCGGCGCGATGAAACCGACGCGGCAGTAATTTCTGCGGCGATGAAGTTTGTCAAGGATATTCGCAAGACGCCTGTTTTGGTTAAGAACCGCGAAGGTTTTTTGGTCAACCGGTTGTTTATCCCCTATTTGAAGGAGGCGTTTCAACTTCTGGAAGACGGTGCCGAGGCGCGTGCGATCGATGACGCGATGGTTGAGTTTGGTTTTGCGATGGGGCCTTTGACGCTTATAGATATGGCAGGTATTGATATCCTTGCGTTTACAGATAAGCAAATGTGTGATACTTTCGGCCATCATATACCCCTGTCGCAGGTCGCCGGATCTTTGGTCAGGCAGGGATGCCTTGGTCAGAAAACAGGTATGGGGGTTTACAAATATGAAAAAGGAGAGTATACTACCAAAGACAGTGCGGCGACTCGGGATATTATCTCGAAAGTACAAGCCGAGACTGGCCAGAAAGCACGATACGTTGGTCCTGACGAAATCACCGAGAGGCTTGTGATGCGAATGGTTAATGAGGTTTTTTATGTTCTTGAAGAAAAGATCGCAGAGCGTCAGTCGGATATTGATGCGGCTATTGTACTTGGAACCGGCTTCCCTGATTTTCGGGGAGGGATATTGAAATATGCGTATGATATTGGAATCGATAACGTGAAAAGTCGCCTCGAATCTTTATATGAAAAATTTGGCGAACGTTTTCGTCCTTGTGAGTTATTACAAAATAAGACAGGAGTTTGAATATGGCATCGATAGAATTAAAAAATTTCGAAGCGAGCAAAAAAATGAAGGGTTTGATGGGTCAGTATTTCACGGAACTGATGGGCCCTGAAGCCAAAGAAAAAAAAATCGCATGGTGTACGAGTGTTGGCCCCGCGGAATTATTGCGGGCACTGGGTTTTGAGGTTTACTTCCCTGAGAATCATGGTGCAATGCTCGGTGCCACCAGAATGGCCACCGACCTGATCCCTCTGGCAAATGCACGCGGCTTTTCGCCTGATATTTGTTCGTATTTGACCAGCGATATCGGGTCATATCTAAAAGGTGAAAGCCCATTCAACAAGATGGGTCTGTCGGGCCCGCCCAAAGCTGATGTGTTGGTGTTCAATACGAATCAGTGCAGGGATGTCAAGGACTGGTTCCAGTTTTATGCCCGGCAGTGGGACGTGCCATGCATCGGTCTTCACACGCCGCGTTCGATCGGTGACGTGGATGAGAACATTGTCAAGTTTGTCGCAAAACAGATCGAAGAGCTTGTAGAACCTCTGGAAAAGATCGGCGGCAACAAACTCGATATGGACAAATTAAAGGAAGTGATAAACCTGTCCAGGAAGTGTACCCAACTTTGGAAGGCGGTGCTGGAGACGGCAGCTAATTCGCCTTCACCGATCACTTTCTTCGATGAGACGATCCAGATGGGGCCTGCCGTTGTACTTCGCGGCAGGCAGGATGCGATCGATTATTACGAGATACTTCTGGCAGAGTTAAAGCAGCGGCTCGCCGATGGCGTTGGTGCCGTCGAAGGGGAGAATTATCGAATATACTGGGAAGGTATGCCGATATGGGGCAAGCTTAAGAACCTTGCTTTGCAATTCGCCGAACTTCAAACTGCGGTGGTTGCCTCTACATACTGCAACAGTTGGATATTCGATACGCTTGATCCCGATAAGCCTTTCGAAGGGATGGCCAGGGCGTATAGCGAGCTGTATATTTGTCGCAGTGACGAGCCTAAAGAAGCTTATATGGAGCGGATGATCGAGAGGTACAATATTGATGGCGTTCTATACCACAACGCCAAGACGTGTCCGAACAACTCGAATAGCCGATACGACATGCCGCAGAGGCTTAATGCAAAGACGGATATACCCTTTGTGATAATTGACGGCGATCTAAACGATCTGAGACTCTATTCAGAGGAACAGACACGCACTAATATCGAGGCTTTTTGCGAGCAGCTTTCGCAAGCATGAGTACAATATCTGGACAAATAATGTGATGAAGTATTATTGTGGAATTGACATAGGGGCCTCGACGGCAAAGCTGGTTATAATTGATCCTGCAGGCAAAATAGTCGGCAAGAGCCTTCAACGTTCCGGCATTGACTATGCGAAAACCGCCGCCGAACTCCTAAGCAGCGTTTGCGCCCGCGAGTCGATTGATCGGGCTTTAATAGTAAGGTCACTGGCAACTGGTTATGGCAGGGATAATGTGCCCTGGTCCACTGGAAAGATGACCGAAATTGCGTGCCACGGCAAGGGGGCATACTTTCATTTTCAAAAGCGTATGACAGTGATCGATATCGGCGCCCAGGACAGCAAAGTGATACACCTTGACGATGCGGGAAAAAGAGAGAGTTTTAAGATGAATCGCAAATGTGCAGCCGGTACAGGAGCGTTCATTGAAGAGATCGCTAATCGACTGGCACTGGACATTTCGGAATTGAATGCACTGGCTGAAAGTTCCGATCATGATGCATCGCTCGGAAGTTTCTGTACGGTTTTTGCCGCTACTGAGGTCCTGGAGAAGATACGGGCCGGTGTCAAGGTCGGTGATATTGTACGAGAAGCGTTCAATTCAGTAGTCAAGAGGGTCGTTGAGATGGACCGTATAGACGGAATGCTGGTCACTACCGGCGGAGTTGTCGCGCATAATCCTTTCTTAGCTAAACTTCTCGGTGAATCATTCAATACCGAGGCACATATACCGCCTGATGCTCAATATACCGGCGCATTTGGAGCAGCCCTGTTTGCCAGGGAACAGGTTAATTCGAAATCACCAAAATAAATAAATTAATGTAACCGTTCACAGTTTTTTTTGACAGGATTACAGGATGAGTGCGCCAAGTAAAGCTAATGCAGACAAGCTGGATAATCCAGCACGGTTAAAGATTAACCATCAGGCCGGAACGGA
>VRUI01000063.1 GCA_019456225.1 Planctomycetota bacterium
TTTGATCGAGTCGAAAATGGGCATTTTGACATTGAGTGCGTTGCTCAATACGCTCAAAATTCCCGTGAACGGTTACACAAATTTTTGGTCGTGAATAAAGGACTATTTTGAAAGGATTTGTGGTAATGCGCAAAAACATATTAAATCTACTATTGACTGTATTTATATTAAGTTCTTTGGTTTCAATTGCTTATGCCGGTTCTCTGGATAATGAGTTTCCGGAAAAGGTAAAGTCCAAAGTAGACTTTAAAGCTCATATGTTCAGCCTCAAGAACGTCAGGCTTCTCGATGGGCCGTTTAAAGACGCCATGGGTCGCAACGGAGATTATCTGCTCTCATTAGAGCCGGACCGCTTCCTTGCATGGTTTAGATTACGAGCAGGGCTTGAGCCAAAAGGCGAAGTTTACAAGGGATGGGAAAGTCACACCATCGCCGGGCACAGTTGTGGCCATTACCTGACGGCATGTGCAATGATGTACGCCGCCACCGGAGAGCAAGAGTACAAAAATCGAACCGATTATATGGTCGATGAACTTGACCTTGTACAGAAGGCCAATGGCAACGGGTACATGTCAGCGTTTAGAAAAGGTAAAGAAACTTTTGAACAGGTTAAACGCGGCGAAATCCGCTCAAAGGGTTTTGACCTTAACGGTTTGTGGGTGCCATGGTACACACAGCATAAGTTGATCGCAGGTCTTTGCGATATTTATGATTACACCGGTAATGAAAAAGCACTTAAGGTTTGTTCAAAGCATGTCGACTGGGTTTATGATACGCTTAAAGATCTAAACGAAGAGCAGTGGCAGAAAATGCTCGCCTGCGAACATGGCGGAATGAACGAGGCACTTGCACAGCTTTACAGTCTTACCGGCAATAAGAAATACATGGAACTTGCAAAAAAGTTTTATCATAAGTCAATCCTCGATCCGCTTTCAAAACGCGAAGACAGCCTGGCTGGTGTCCACGCAAACACGCAGGTGCCAAAAGCTATCGGTGCGGCAAGAATATATGAACTGACAGCTGACAAAAAGTATCACACTATCGCAGACTATTTCTGGGAGACCGTCGTTAATCATTACACCTATGCAAATGGCGGCAACAGCTGTGAAGAGCATTTCGGAAAGCAAGATATCCTTGGCGCTAAAATGAATGATTCGACAGAGACTTGCAATACTTATAACATGATGAAGCTGACTCGCCACCTCTATGCGTGGCAGCCGAATGCGTCATACATGGATTATTATGAAAGGTCGGTTTTAAATCACATCCTCGCCCATCAGCATCCCGAAAAGGGCGGCGCACTGGTATACAAGGGTTTTCTTGATATGCCTGCCAGGAAACATTACAGCCATCCGACAGAGAACTTCTGGTGTTGCGTAGGCAGCGGTATGGAAAACCACACCAAATACGCCGACACCATCTATGCTCATTCTGACAATACACTTTACGTTAATCTGTTTATTTCATCAAAACTGGACTGGAAGAACAAGGGTGTTAAAGTTACACAACTTTCTGATCTGCCTGCAGGCCCTAACGTCAAACTCAGCTTTGAATGTAAAGAGCCGACAAAAATATCTCTCAAGATAAGAAAACCATACTGGGCAAAGACAATAAGCCTTGCTGTCAACGGCACCAAGCAAGTCGTTAAAGTTGGCCCTGATGGCTATGTTGATCTTGCAAGGACCTTTAATGGCGGAGATATCGTCGAGTTGTCCATGTCGATGGGTTTCCATGTATCCAGACTGCCGGATATGCAGAACAGGGCAGCAATTTTATATGGCCCTACATTGATGGCGGCAGTACTCGAAGAAAATCAGAAGCCGCCTATGCTCGTCTCTGAAAATGCTGAAGCTATGTTTGAAACATTTAATCAGATCAAACCGCTCAACTATTCGGCCAGCGGTATCGCCAATTACATGAAGGATAATAATTGGGTTCCAGGTGATCTCCAATTGCTGCCAATATATCAGATCGCTGAACAGCCTTATACTGTTTACATGGACACCTTTACGCCTGAGGCATGGAAAGCTGAGCAGGATGAATTCACCGCAAAACTTGCCGAACTTCGAAAGCTGGAAGAGTCCACTGTCGACTTTATAAATCTCGGCCAGATGCAGCCTGAACGCGATCATAATCTTACCGGCGAAAAAACAGAAGTTGGCACCTTTAGCGGCAGGAAGTCGAGGTATTCATATAATGGCTGGTTTGAGTTTGACATGAAAGTTCTGCCCGATACGCCAATGTCACTTGCCTGCACTTATTGGGGTTCGGAAAGAGGCAGAATAAGTTTCGATATTCTCGTTGACGCAGCAAAGATCGCCACGCAAAAGCTGGGAAATGAAAAGCCGGGCGAATTTTTCCTCGCTACGTACCAGATCGATGCTGAGCTAACAAAAGGCAAAGAAAAAGTCAAAGTCAAGTTTCAGGCACATCCCGAAAACTCCGTAGGCGGTGTCTACGATGCAAGGATCATTAAAAGGAATTAATCCATGAGTAAATTAAGAAATATAGTCTTATTGGTTATAGCAGTGTCCGCCATATTTGCTGTCGCAGGTTGTGCTGGCCCATCTGTTGAATTCGCTTATCAAAACCCGAATTCACAGTTGGAATTTCGTGACACGCAGATCATCCCCGACAATGGCAGGTTCTATTCGGTCGGCACATTTCCTCCATACTGGGGAGGTCCAAACGCCGGCGTTAAACTCTACGTCTCGGATGATCTTGCAAATTGGAAATTTGAGACGTTAATCATTGACGCTGCTGCGCTCGATAAGGATGTCTGGTATAAGGATCGCTTCTGGGCTCCGGAACTTCGCAAAATAAATGGTAAATACTATGTCACCTTTAACTGTCAGAACAATTCAGGCGGGTACGGTGATGTCGCGACAATGAAACATCACCACGGCTGCGGCTTGGCTGTCTCAGATGAAATTATCGGCCCTTATAAGGTCCTGACGCATGAAAAACCGCTTGCCGAATTCCCCTCAAACGACCTGCATCTTTTCCAGGACGATGACGGCAAAACATACGCGTTTTTCAACAACGGCTGGACGAATATCCATAAGATCTTCGTTGCCGAGATAGACCTCGAAAAAGGCAAACTGATCGAAGAACCAGTCGAGTTAATAAAACAAGAATCAGGCTGGGATGGTTCAGGCATCGAAGGAGCACATGTAATCAAACAGGACGGTATATACTACCTGTTTTATTCGTCCTGGACGAAGGGTTACGCCGTAGGATACGCTACTGCAAAAAATATTCGCGGTCCATGGACAAAAAGCAATGATAACCCCATCTTCGGCGCGTATTCAAAAGATGATAAAAATTATATCTTCAAGAATGGCAAGGAATTGCAGGTTGATCAATCGCCATATGTAACTCTTGGCCACAACCAGATCTTCAAGGGCCCGGATGGTAATTTCTGGACGTCCTGTCATGCGTATACTGATGCGGGTAAGGCATGGATGATCATGGACCCGATTTGGTTTGAAGACGGCAAAGTCAAAACAAACGCACCAACCTTTACACCGCAGTCAGTGACAGTTGACAAGGGATATCTGAGAAATTATCCCCGTTTAAAAGTTAAGTAGAACAGGTCTTATTATGATAAAACAAATGTTTTTTTTAGTGTTGTTCATTGCCGCAAGCTGCAGTGCCGCTGGTATTGACGTTACGTTTATAGTTGCTACTGACACGCATTATGGCGTCGGCGACGATGAGATGGTCCCGGCAAATCAAATTGCTATTGAAAAGATGAATAATGTAGCTGGGCTTGATTTCCCAAACCGACCTAGCGTAAAGGTAAGTAAGCCTCTCGGCGTAGTTGTAACCGGCGACCTTACTCAGGACAGCAAGCAGACAGAGTGGGACCTCTTCACCGTTGATTACGGCTTAAACGGCGATGCCAGATTAGCCTATCCTGTCTATGAAGGATGGGGAAATCACGATCAGCACACAGGCGATACAACCCCGGTAACAGAGGGCATAAAAGCTCGAAATCCGAAACGTCCCGGCATCGCAAAAATATCGAAAAACGGCTACCACTACAGCTGGAACTGGCAGCAGCTTCATTGCATAATGCTAAACGAATATCCTGGCGCCGCAAAAGGCGAACAAAAAAGCTGGGGTTCGCCGCTTGACAGCCTGGAATTTCTAAAAAACGACCTGGCCAAAAACGTCGCTAATACCAACAAACCCGTCATTATTTTCATGCACTTTGCATTTGACAGCTGGGGCCTTTCTAACTGGTCGCTTGCAGAGCAGAACGCTTTTCATGATGCGATCATTCCTTATAAACAAAACATTATCGCAATGTTCGGAGGCCATGGACACACCGCCATGCAGGGCAAATGGAACGGCATAGACTTTTACCAGATCGCAGCCACCCAGCCTGCAACTGACGACAATGGATTTGCTCTGGTGCACCTGACCGACAATAATCTCACCGTCGCAAATCGTCACATCGCCGACAATACCTGGGGCAAAGTATTTCAGAAACAATGGAATATCTCAAACCAAACACCACTTGCTTCGAAATCAGTTGTAGCGCCAATGACCGAGCAGATACGCCAAAAGTATGAGTTAAGCGACTTCTACAAAAAACACACAACCGTTAAAAATTTCCTGCTCGTATCTTCCGAAAAAGTTAATGATTACGCCTTACTTGAAGCGGCATATCTGGTTGATAACGTAATAGGCCATCGCCCCGACGTTCTCGACGCTCTAACCGAGAAAAAAGTTCATCTCGTAGTAATGGCATATAATGAATTTACTACTGACGTCCCGGAACATAGTAAGATGACGCCAAAGGATTTTTGGGACAGGCGAGCACGCGGCCTCGGCCCATCTTACCATTGCCCGGTGATCAGCTGCGGTGAAGAAAACTTGCTTTGTTTCAAGGGCGACCCTTACGCCAGCGAAAATATAATGATCCATGAGTTTGGCCATTGCATCCATCATGGCATGAAAATGGTGGATGACCAATTTGACAAAAAACTTGAAGTTCTTTACAAAAAAGCAAAAGCCGCAGACCTCTGGAAAGACACATATGCAGGCAGTAACAAGGCTGAATACTTCGCCGAAGCCGTTCAGTCATGGTTCGATACAAACCAGCAGAACAATTATATACACAACCATGTAAACACCAGGCAGGAATTAAAAGAATATGACCCTGCTCTTGCCGATTTAGTAAAAGGCGTCCTCGGCGACAGCCAATGGCGTTATAAAAAACCTGCAGACAGAAAAGAAAAGCTGCACCTTGCAGGCTACGATCCAAAAAACGCGCCAGCATTTGTCTGGCGGAAAAAACAAGAAGCTAAATAAATTTTATTATTTTAATTGGAGAACATTAAATGTTCAACGCAATTAAACTGACGTTAGCCGCAATTTCATTTTTTGCATTGGTAGGATGTGAAGAAGATGCAACGGCAATGATTGACAACCCCTCTGATACGGCCGCGCAAACCCAAGTTGAAATCGAAGAAGATGTAGTCGCAATGAAAGATTACCCCTATGCGCCAGTGCCGTTTACAGCGGTTAATTTCACTGATAAGTTCTGGGCTCCGCGTATGGAAACAAACCGCTCAGTAACTATTCCTTACGCATTTGAAAAGTGCGAAGAAACAAAAAGATTTTATAACTTTGAACGTGCAGCAAAAGTTCTCAAGGGCGAAAAGATTGACGACCTTTCACCTCCCGGCCTGGCTTTCGATGACACCGATCCATACAAGGTTCTCGAAGGTGCGGCATTTGGCTTGTCAGTAAAATATGATGCCGAGATGGACGCCTACCTTGACAAGGTGATCGCATTTATCGCATCAGCACAGGAACCAGACGGCTACCTTTATACAGCAAGAACCATCTGCCCCGAAAAACCGCACTACAGGGCAGGCGAAAAACGCTGGCAGAACGTTAAAAAGATGAGTCATGAGCTTTACAACATGGGCCACCTCTACGAAGCAGCAGTTGCTCATTACGAGGCAACCGGCAAACGCACCCTGCTTGATGTTGCTATCAAAAATGCCAACCTGCTTTGTGATACTTTCGGCCCTGGCAAAAACGAAGACGCTCCAGGCCATCAGATCATCGAAATGGGCCTCGTACGTCTCTACCGTGTAACGGGCGAAGAAAAGTATCTCGATTTGGCTAAGTTCTTCCTCGATACGAAGGGCCCAGATGGCGGCGAATACAGCCAGGCTCACGTAAAGATCGTTGATCAGGATGAAGCCGTCGGCCACGCCGTCCGCGCAACATACATGTACTGCGGTGTCGCAGACGTTGCCGCTATTACAAAGAGCAAGCCTTACATGGACGCCATGGACAAGATATGGGAAAACGTAGCAAGCAAAAAGCTCTACATAACAGGCGGCATCGGCGCGAAACATTCAGGCGAAGCGTTCGGCCCGAACTACTATCTGCCAAATATGTCAGCATACTGCGAAACATGTGCTGCTATCGGTAACGTCTACTGGAACCACAGAATGTTCCTGCTCCACGGCGACTCAAAATACATCGACGTCATGGAACGCTCACTCTATAACGGCCTTATCTCAGGTATCTCACTTGAAGGTAAAGACTTCTTCTATCCAAATCCGCTCGAGTCAAAAGGCCAGCACCAAAGAAAGCCATGGTTCGGCTGTGCATGCTGCCCCGGCAACATCGCACGTTTCCTCGCATCGGTTCCAAGATACGCCTATGCTCACAAGGATAAGAGCATCTACGTAAATCTCTTCGCCGAAGGAACCGCCGATGTCGAACTGCCAGGCAACAAGGTTGTCATCGTCCAGAAAACTCAGTACCCATGGCAGGGCGATGTAAAGATGACAGTCAAGCCGCAAAAGAAAGAAAACTTTGAGATCTGCGTAAGAATCCCCGGCTGGGCATTGGGTAAGCCTGTCCCAAGCGATCTCTACTCGTACAAGAGCAAGTCAACCAAAGCTGTTACTATGAAAGTTAATGGCAAGAACGTCCCAGTCGAGCTCGAAGACGGATATGTCAAATTGAACAGAGTTTGGGCCAAGGGCGACACCATCGAATTGCAGATGCCAATGCCAATCAGAAAAGTTGAAGCTCATCCAGAGGTCAAAGCAGACATTGACCGCTTCTCTATTGAACGCGGCCCGATCGTTTACTGCCTCGAAGGTGCTGACCATCCGGATAAACTCGTAAGAAACCTTCTCTTCGACGAAAACGTTGCTCTAAGCACAAGCTTCAAACCAAACCTCCTCGGCGGCGTTCAGATCATCGAAGGTAAAGCAAGTGCCCTCAAACTCGCTGAAGGCTCTAATGAATTGGAAAAGACACCTGTCGATGTTACAGCTATACCATACTATGCCTGGGCAAACAGAGGTGCTAATGAAATGACAGTCTGGCTGCCTACAAAGGAAAAAGACGTAGCGATCAAGCCCCAGCCGAAGTCAAAACAACTGCTGTTAAAATAGAACTTCAGTTGAAGGAAAAATTGTCTGGCGGAGTTATCGAAGTCAGATTTGAATAATAATTGAAATATGTATTCATTTCGTAAGGATATCATGAACAAAAAGTTAAGATCAAGCAAAGCTGCTTTGGGCCTGGTAATTCTAGCCCTGGCAGCTGTTGCTCAAGGCGCAGGGTCACAGTCGGACTATGACAGGTCCGCTAATCTTTCAACATTGACACGAAATAAAGTCTACCGGACTAACGTCGAACCTAACTGGCAAGAAGGCGGTAAGGCTTTCTGGTACAAAGTCAATACAGGTAGTGAAACGTGCGAGTATGTTTTTGTCAATGCTACGAAAGGCAAACGAAGGCTCGCCTTCAATCACAAAAAACTCGCGGCGGCACTGAAGAAAAATGGCATCAAAAACGCTGACGCAAAAAATCTCAAGCTCGAAAAACTAAACTTCGATCGTCCCAGCCGAACTCTAACCTTCGATGCTTATGGTAAATCGTGGCAATGCGATTTGCGGAAATACAAGCTAAGTCCACTCGCCGAAGCTGCCATGAAATCCCTGCCTGCATACGCACTCAAAGACGCCCCAAAAGCTCCGCAAGGCAACGGCAAGGCCACCGCCATCACCTTTGTAAATAACACCAAAGACACAGTAGAACTCTTCTGGCTAAACGCTGACGGTGATCGCTCAAGTTACGGCAAAATAAAGCCTAATCAGCAGCACACACAAAACACCTACGCAGGACACCTCTGGCTAACCGCCAAACTTGACTCGACACCTATCGCCGTCTATCAGGCAAAAGACAAAAAATCAAAAGCCGTTATCGGCATAGAACTAACCAAGCCAAAACGCCCCGCAAAGAAAAAGCCTCATGCAAAGGCAAAGCCTCCCAAAGCCCCCGGGCGAGTCTCACCTGACGGCAAATTTGCCGCGTTTATAAAAGAACATAATCTTTGGGTCAGAGATATTTCGACCAAAAAAGAAACTAAACTAAGCACAGACGGCACTGACGACAATTTTTACACTGGCCAGATCAACTGGTCACCTGATTCCAAGAAAATCGCCGTCATTCGTCAGAAAAAGGCAGTGCCGCATAAAGTCTACATCGTCGAATCTACGCCAAAGGATCAGCTTCAGCCAAAGCTTCACACCCTCGATTACCACAAGCCAGGCGATCAACTCGCGGTTAATCAGCCAAGACTTTTCAATATTGAAACGCTCAAAGAAGTCCCTGTCGCAAACGATCTTTTCAAAAATCCGTGGAGCATCTCACACATGAGATGGCGTTCGGACTCTTCATATTTCACATTCCTCTACAACCAAAGAGGCCATCAGGCACTGCGGATCGTTGCTGTAAACGCTGAATCCGGAAAAGCATCAGCCATCATTGACGAAACCAGCAAGACCTTCATCGACTACTCCGGCAAAATGTTTTATCAGCAGTTTGACGACACTAACGAGATAATCTGGCAATCCGAGAGAGATGGCTACAATCATCTCTACCTCTTTGACTCGATTAAAGGCAAAGTGAAAAATCAGATCACAAAAGGCAACTGGGTTGTCCGTCGCGTCGACAAGGTCGATAAAGAAAACAGGCAGATTTGGTTCCGCGCGGGCGGCATCCATCCCAGCCAGGACCCATACTACATACATTATTGTCGTGTAAATTTCGATGGCACAGGCCTGACGATCCTGACGCAAGGCGACGGCACGCACCAAGCGACCTTTTCACCCGACCGCAAATACTTCATCGACAAATACTCACGCATCGATATGCCGCCGGTACATGAACTTCGCTTAAGTAGTGACGGCAAACTTATCTGCAAACTCGAAAAAGCCGACTGGTCAGAACTCCTAAAAACCGGCTGGCAAATCCCCGAACGATTCGTCGCAAAGGCTCGGGACAACAAAACAGATATATACGGTATGATCCTCCGCCCGACAAACTTCGACCCTGAAAAGACATACCCAATTATCGAAAACATCTACGCAGGCCCGCAAAGTGCATTCGTGCCCAAGTCATTCAAGGAGTACTGGCGTATGAGCAAAATGGCCGAACTTGGTTTCATCATCGTCAAGATGGACGGCATGGGCACTTCACTACGCTCAAAAGCTTTCCATGACGTATGCTATCAGAACCTGATCGATTCGGGATTCCCGGACCGCATCAAATGGATCAAAGCAGCAGCCAAAAAATATCCATACATGGACACATCAAGGGTGGGCATCTATGGTGGATCAGCTGGCGGCCAAAACTCAACCGCAGCTGTTCTTACGCATCCCGAATTTTACAAAGTCGCCGCCTCCGACTGTGGCTGCCATGACAACCGAATGGATAAAGTCTGGTGGAACGAACAGTGGATGGGCGAAATGGGCCCGCATTACGAGGCAAACTCAAACATGACCTACGCCAAAAATCTGCAGGGCAAGCTAATGCTCACAGTAGGCGAAATGGACAAAAACGTTGACCCAGCCTCTACGATGCAGCTAGCTGCTGCTCTCATAAAAGCTGACAAAGACTTCGACCTGATCGTTTTCCCAGGCGGAGGCCACGGTTCTGGTGGATCTAAATACGGCGCCCGCCGAAGAGAAGACTTCTTCATAAGGCACCTCCACGGCAAAGAACCAAGAACAAATCAGTAAAATATAAAATCTGGCATTTGCGAGGGTCAGTCTGGTCTAAAAACCTAGGCTGACCCAATAGTGTTCGGAACCCCTTTTAATTTGCCCCGAATATCAAAATATAAACAATTTATTTTAAAATCAATTTATCGTTCGACTATGGCTGGTGTACCAGGAGATCACGATTTTTGCCTTTGATTATTTCTGCACCGGGCATGTCAACACGCGGAGTTTCGAGGGCCTTTTGCCTTGTCTTTTTGATAATTTCCAACATCGTTTTGTAAGTTGGGTCAGAGGTATTGGCAAAGACAGTTACGGGCTTGCCCTGGGTGTTAATTTTCGATTTTGTCATTGGCTGGATAATGTCAGGCGGCTGAGTATATTTGCCGATGAGCTGGAAATTCGGCTTTTGTGCCTTTCGGTCGCGGCAGGATGCGAGCCCAAGGCCGTATTTGCTCTTTGCAAGCGGGGCCCTGAGTATCCTGCTTTTTTGCGGGTCCTTAAGATTTATCCAGTCGCTGCCGATGGCTGGGTCGTGACATTTTACACAACCTGCAGAGGTCATCTGCTCGACAAGTTCCTGGCCTGCGGTAAAGATCGAATCGCAAGTCGCGTTTTCAGAGTAATCCCACGTTCCATAGTAATTGCAATTGCCGTCCATCCAGGCCATGATCAAATCGACCTCTTTGTCGGTGATCGTTTTGCAATGATCGCTTAAGAGCAACTCTGCGAGCGGTGCCTGGCCCGAACCGTGTGCCCTGGAGTCGAGTATCTCCGATGCCTCGACCGCTCCATTTTTACAATTGAGAAAACCGGTCAGCGTGTTCTTGATAAGCGTTTCATAGCTGATGTTAAATGCATAGGTCCATCCTCCAGAGAGATCGATGCCGCCTTTGATGCCTTTTTCGCCACCATGGCAGCTGAGGCAATGCTTGTCCAGCATGGGCTGGATCATCGTCGGATAGTCGATGGCGCCTTTGCCCCAGGATTCAGGTTCGAGTTTTATGGCGGCCTTTCCTGCGGCGATCGTTATGCCTCTGCGATTCGGCGGCGCGGCGTTATCATCTTTGATATGACATCCGCTGCACGAACGTGTTATGCCCGGAACTGACTGGACGAAGGTGCGCTGACTCTGGATCAAGCGTTTATCTTTATCGAGTGCCTGAAAGTAGAGTGCTTTGCCGACAGGTGCTTCGAAGAAGACCGAGCCATCAGCTTCGACGGGGACGATGCCGAGGAAATCCTTGACGTCATATGATCCCTGCCAGCTGATAAGAAATGCCTGGTTCCACCACCTGCCGCCTTTGGGTATTCCGCTGACCCTTGATGTTGTTTCGAGTACCCGCAGCCACTTGACATCGCCGCGTTTAACGCCGTCGAGCCCTTCATAAATGTCATGGACCATGAATTTGCCGGGCTGTCCGGGGACGATCATCGATGGTTTGACCGGTGGTTTTTTGCGGGGCTTAACGAGCATTGGCGCGTAGCATGTTATGCCGGGGTCCCGGTGGATAATGGTGCGGTAACCTGCACGGGTGACAAGTTCGATCACGCCGTGTTCGCCGAACTTTGTGTCATTGTTGGCTATCAAAATAATATCTTCCGAAAGCGGCCAGGGGTCGGAGGCTCCGCGGGTTAAACCCTGGTCCATTTCTTTCGGATACTCGGGCGTAAAATTAGTGATCGCGTCAAGACTGTTCTTGCCCTTTCGCGGATCGATCATGGCGATCGCGCCTACGGACTGTCCGTTGTGCGGTGTGAGCGAGGCAGCGATGAGGTGGCTGTCCGGCACTGCTCGGCCGTCAAGGACAGCGGTGGGCTTTGCGAGATTGTTGGCGAAAACGGCTGTCTCGTTAGTGCCGTCTGGGTCAACTACCCAAAGGCTTTGAATATACAGTGCGGTCTTGTCAACGTATTCCCAGCGGCCATAGAGAATGCGACCGTCATTAAGAACTGAAGGATCGAACTCGTTCTGGTTGTTTACCGAAATGCCTTTAATATCGCTGCCGTCTGCGGCCATCGTATGGAGCGTGTCAATATAGCTGCTAAAACACATGACGTGTCCGCCGGTCCTGGTGCCTGTAAATGCTATTCGCCCTCCTGGCAGGTAACATGGTGCAATGTCGTGATGGCCTTTGCCGATAAGACCGGCCTGCGGCTTCATGTCGCGACACGAATAGCCCGGATTTGTCAGACGTCTTAAACCCTTGCCGTCAATGCCGATTTCGTAAATGCTGGTGTCGCCGGCATGCGAACCTTTAAACGCGAAAAGCACTTTTTTGCCGTCAAACGAAATATCAGGATCACGATAAACACCTTCGCCCAAAGTCTCGGGTGTATCAGGGTCGATCACTGCCCGCACGGTCTGCTGATCGAGAGGCGCCCATGGGTTTTCGATAATATAGATGCCGCCGCCGGGGTGCCACGTCAAAAAATCATCGTAAATATGCGCTGCCATGTATTCGTTGCGTTTGACAAAAAGCAGCGGTTTTTTTATCTGTGACAAATAAACTTTTCTGGCAAATTCGTCGAATTTTTCGTACCTGGCCATCGCACCGGGTGCATTTGAGATCAAATCATTGCGAATTTTATCTATGTTACGTTCATAATGTTTTAATTGTCTGAGCTGCTTTTTAGCGTTTGTCTGGTTGAGGATTCCCCTGATCTCTTCGATAACCGCAGGAGTGGTTTTTCTGATCTTGTCCTTTATCAGATCGGCATGGCCGTCTTGAATTTCAAATACTACTTCGCCGTGGTTAGCGGCTGTATGGTTAATACCTGCCCATGCTTTAAAAGTTTTATATTTACCCGAAAGCTTATATATAACTTTGCTGTCAGCATGTGCGAAAATGCCATGGGCAAATTTTCTGCCGGCAATTTCCAGGGCCTTGCCGTCGTGTGCTTTATTGAGGGTAAACTTGGACCATCCGACTTTATACGAAGCGGGCTTAAGATCGACAAGTCGGGTCTGACTTCCATCTTCAGCAATAAGTACAGCTTCGGCCCAGACAGCTTGTCCCCATGACTGGCCCGTTGCGATAAGCGCTATCGAGTCGAGCCCGGTAACATCTGCGATGATCTCAACAGCGGGCTGCTGACCTTTGATCTTATTGGTTTTGATCGGCAGTTTTTCGCCTGCAAAGACTATTGAAGCACTGATAATTAACAGAACAAAAAACGCAATCTGAGATTTGCTATTTAACAGCTTACCAAACATTTTTATCCTTTTAATTCTAAAGGAGCCTGTTGCACAATGATTTTCGAATCCAACCGTTAAATTTGATGGCTGTCAGGGACAGATGGCTCAATTCTCTGTTTCCCATACAGCCTTTGTTAACTTTTAGCTATTATAAATAAAGTCTTGCCGATTTAGCAAGCAAAAAAACGTCAATTATCCAAAAACGGTCCTATTATCAATTCCAGCAGACTTTACCGCTTCGCCACAACTTCAGAAGGTTATGCGTAGCGCATATCAGCGACCACTCGCTGCGACATGCTTCGAATCCTCGTCGCATAAATCTGTCAATCCCTCGAGCATCTTTAATCTGCCCAAACACCGGCTCAACCGTCTGGCCTCGCAGCTTATACAACTTGCGGCCACGCTCGGTCAGAAGCTTTTGCTCCATCGACTCCGCTGGCGACAAGCCATCGCCTCCACTTCATCGATCTCTTTCGGTATAGCCTTGCAGGCAGCCTGTGCCCATCCTCTGTAGAAAAGCTCTTTTGCAAGTTGGTCCAAGGGCGAAGTCTCAGAAATTAGTCTCACGGCAATACTCTACTGCCAATGCTCGTCTGTCGTAAACGGCGACGCCGGCAAGCCGTCTTTGTTATACAAGTTGCAGCCAGCCGGGTTCATCGTGTATGCGTAACGCACAGCCACAGGCTTTGCGACTTTACTGTTCGACACGACCACTGTCTTGCCCTCGATTTTTGCCTCTGCCCAATGCCACTTTCCGTCTTTGCCCGAAATCGAAAATCTCTTCAGTACGCCGCCTTTAACTTCCTTTGTCGGCTCAATGCCGATCTTCTCGCCAACCATCAGACCCTTGCCGACATGGTCGAAACTGACAATCGCCTTATTACCCTTGATTTGCATGCTTTTGTAGAGCGGACCACTGCATGCGATCTTCTTTCCATAGTCCTTAGCCAGCGCCCACAGCGCCAGCCGCTCACCGACATCCTTCTTGTTCTCCGGATGGACATCTTTTGGATTCTTCTCATCGGCGAGTTCAATAGTCACGGCCATGCCGGTATTCTTTATATCGAGCGCCTTCAACTGTGCCATGCGGGTCTTTGCCCATTTCTCGCCGCCTTCCGGATCGTCTCCTGGTTTTTGGAAATTCGCGAGCTGGACATAGTAAAATGGAAACTCACCCTGAGCCCAGACCTTGCGCCAACCATCCACCAATGCCTGCATCTTCCGTGTATACGAAATTCCTTCGCCCCCGTTGCTCTCGCCCTGATACCAGATGGCACCGCGGATTGCGTACGGTACGACCGGCTCGATCATCCCGTTGTATAACCCGGTAAACATCCTGTCTCTTGGCTTGTGCCCCATCCTCTGAGGTGCCGGGGGCATCTTGCTGTTAGGCAGGCCCTTCTTGTAATGCCAATCCCCCGCAAGCGATATCTTCTTATCTTCATGACCCACAGGATAGATCGATAGCTCCGCTGGATCACCCCAGACCCCTCCATCACCCCATCCGTTCCACAAACGAATGGCGATCACATTCTTGCCAGCGACCACCTGCTTTGCAGCAACTCTATAAAGACGGCGATCATCATAATTAACGCTCGTGCCGATCTTCACACCATTGAAAAACGACGTATCGCGATCATCAATTCTTCCCAGGCTTACTACTATCTCCTTGCCAGCAAAACTAGCGGGGATATCTACCGTGCGTCGAAACCATACGATGCCACTGAACCCTTTTAATTCGTCTACACTCAATCCTCCCCAGCGCCCGGGCAAGCTAACCGTTTTCCACCCGGCATCATCATATGCGGCACTCATCCATCCAGCCTTGACAGCCGAACCCGGATCATTCTTGTCGGCCCAGGCATCCACGGCCTTCTCCATGGTGAAGGTGCCAGCCTTGATTTCTTCAGCCCGTTCCAATACTGTCGCAACTGCCGACTCACAACCGTCAACCTTGCTAAGTTCCTTCGCCCTCGTCCAACATTCTATCTTCGTCCCGCCAACAGCTGAAAAAATCAGCCCAACCGGAAGATCGGTATCGCGATGGATCATTCGCCCATAAAAGTAACCAACCGCGGTAAACTTCGAAACTGTTTCCGGTGAGCACACCTGCCAAGCCGGACCTGCTGACATATCTTCCTGTGGCACAACCGCCGATTTCTCGGGCACTGTAAAGTGTCTAATAGCCGGGTAGTTCGCTTCAGCGTCAAACTTTGCCAAAAGACTTCGCTTGCCGCGTCGCCCACCTGCCACTTCGTAGTCCATATTCGATTGACCGGTGCACAACCAGACCTCGCCAACGAGAACGTCGACAAAACTGATCTTGGGCTTAGAATCAGCCCCGGCATAAACGCTTAGAATCCCCCCTTTAGACGAGGCCTTCAACGGAGAAAGATGCGCCATCCACTTGCCCGACTTATCAGCCGTTGCCACCTTCTTCTGACCAGCAAATTCAACCGTAACCTCTTGCCCAGGCTCAGCCTCACCCCAAACCGGCACCGGGACACCACGTTGAAGAACCATATGGTCACCGAACATCTTCGGCACCGTAACCTCAGCCTGCACAGTAAAGACGCATAGCACCATTGCTACCGTAACTGCAAAGAATATGTTTCTCATAGATATCCCTTTTGCCTGATATTTCCCATTTAGTCGCCTAAAAAACATATTAAGTCCTTCCAATGTCAACAATAAAGCCTATTGTACAAATATCTTCGAACCCAACCGTTTTGGGTCCGATGGCTGTTTGAGTGAGATGGCTCAATTCTCTCATTCTCATGCAGCCGTTATCAATTTTTTCTATGTTTATCATGTTTTACTCGCTCATCAAGCAAAACTTCACAAATATTAAAGATACACAAAAATGCAACATTTAAGAAAACGAAAAACATGCACAATTCCTGCACACTTTCTGCACACTTTTACATAAATTCAAGGCACAATAACCGAGTAATCGTAGCAATGATCGGTATACTTAACCATTTGTTGGCAGATTGTTGGTTCGCTGCATTTCCCATGAGCTTATTTTATCATAACTTCTTGATTCATCAAGAATTAACTGCTATACTGTAAGCATAATTTGGGGTAGCTATATATATTTGTACCCCACGGGCTTAGCGGCGTAGCTGAGCTGAAATATATAAGGTTATATGGGAAATCTCAGATATTGGGAGTTAACGATGAAAATCCGTTTAATGACGTTAATAATAGCGATTCTTGTCATTTTTGCTGGCATTGCTGCCGCTCAAGAGGTGGATTTTACGCCCAGCTATACTAAGAGCTTGATGAGCGATGAACTTATCAGTTTCGACAAGATTATCTTCATTAAACGCCAAACTTATCACTCTAGCCATTTTTATACTGACTTTATCGACGGCTGTAGCCGTTTTGGCGGTAATTTGTGTGTGCTTGACCTGAAAAGCGGAAAAGTTGTCGACCTTGTCCCCGAAATGAAAGACGGAATTTTTGGCAGGTTCGACTTGAACTTCGATTCAAAAAGAATCGTCTTCGACTGGAAGCAGGGTGAGGCTAAGGGATTTAGAATTTATGAAATTGACATCGATCCAAAAACCGGCAGCAGGCTTGGCAAGGTCCGTCAACTGACTTCTCCTCCAGCTGATGAACAAGCCAGGATCAAAAAATATGACAATCATCGCAACGGCAACACGGCTCGTATGTATTACCACCAGACCGATGACATGCACCCATGCTATCTGCCAGATGGCGGTATTGTTTTCACCTCAAGCCGCTGCGAATACGGCACGCTCTGCGATGCGCCCGATCACCTGAGCACCGCTGTGCTGCACCGCATCGACGGTGACGGCAAGAACATGGAACAGCTTACCCGCAGCCCCGTCAGTGAATTTGCACCGTCGATCATGGAAGACGGCAGAATCCTTTACACCCGCTGGGAATATGTAGATAAGGGCCAGCTTGGCGTTAAATGCCTCTGGGCTATGAAGCCGGACGGCTCTGGCTCGTCCGAAGTTTATGGCAACAACATAACTTTTCCGCCGACGTTTTTGCATGGGCGGCAGATTCCGGGCGAAAGTAATAAGTTCGTCATGCTCGGCACACCGCACTTCCCGCAAAGCGGCATCGGCACCATCATTCGCATCGACACTACAAAAAATATTCGCACGCGCGAGCCAATGACTTATATAACCCCCTATGTCGATATCCGCCAGGAAGAAGGTTGGAACCAGTATGAAGACAACGGTTGGCACAGGCACGAGCGGGGACCACTTTATATGGACCCATATCCGCTAAGCGAAAAACTTTTTATGGTCGCTTTCAACCCTGACAAAGAATGGGACCATCCGACGGCATATGGTCTGTATCTGCTTGACGATCGTGGCAAACACCAAAAGATTTATAGCCATCCTGATTACTCCAGCTGGCAGCCAACGCCGCTGCGCACGCGCAAGCGACCGCCAGTCCTGCCTTTGATCCGAGATGAAAATCTCGCAAAGAAAAACCTCGCTGAGTGTATCGTAACAGATATTTATCAGGGCATGGAGGGCATTGAACGCGGCGAAGTAAAATACATCCGTGTCATGGAGCAGATCCCTCGTCCATGGGACTGTCGCCAATTCTGGGGCGGCATTGCTCATACCAGCCTTATCAGCAAGGATACCGCACTTGCGGCAAAGGCAATGCACGGCATCGTGCCGGTTTACAAAGACGGCTCAGCCCATTTCTATGTCCCGGCTGACCGCAACGTATACTTCCAGGCACTCGACGAAAACTTCATGGAACTGCAACGAGAACGCACCTATGTAAACTATCGTCCCGGCGAAAGACGCTCGTGCGTGGGCTGTCACGAAACTCCAAACCAGGCCGCGGGCAATCATGGAGTGACCATCGCAATGACAAAACCTGCTGTTATGCCAGGCCCTCAGCCCGGCGACAAAACCGGCCAGCAGGTCATGCACTTCCCCTCATACGTCCAGCCCGTCCTCGACAAACACTGCATCAAATGTCACAGCGGCGATAAACCCAAGGGCGACCTTAATCTAACCGGCGAAATGACATTCATCTTCAGCAAATCTTACGAAAACATCCTCGATAAGGGCCTGATCGAAACATACCGCGAAGCATCCGACTGGGGCGGCACACCATATTCGCATCCAAAAACCATCGGCTCACACGCAAGCAAATTCATCACCGCCATCCGCAAGGGCAAACAACACAAGGACCTGAATCTCCCCATAGAAGATTTCGCAAAACTGGCAACATGGGTCGATGCAAGCGCAGTATATTACGGCTCATACTGGGGAAGAAGAAAAATAGAACACAAAAACCACCCAAACTTCAGACCGGTCCCAACCTTCGAAGAGGCATTAAGCACCGTATGTCCACTGCCAGTAGAAAAGAGATAAAAAAATCAATTTTTAGAGGGAGTTGGCGTTTTTATGACATACTAATTATCGGATATAAAGTGCTTTCTGATTGAAAAAAACCGTTTTTTTCAATCGGGAGCAGTATACTATAAGGAGATTTACAATGATGATCAAAAGAAGTTTGCTGTTGGTTTTACTGTTGTGTGTTATGTGCGTGGGAGCTTATGCAGAGAGTGTTGTTTTAGATAAGCAGAAGATACTTGATAAGCAGAGTTTCTGGGATAATAAGGACTGGGGCTGGTATAAGGACAATATCCCGTTTCTTGAGACGCCTGATGCTGAGATTGACACTACTTATTATTACCGGTGGGAACTGGTGACCAAGCACATCGTGTACGGCTCGCCGACATCGGGCTATAACTTTTCGGAGTTTATCGACAGGCCCGGCTGGAGTGGTCGCTATGGATCGATCAGCTGCCCGGTGGGACATCAGCTATATGATATTCGCTGGATAAAAGACAGGCGTCTGTCGCAGGATTATTCGCGGTACTGGTATCGGACCAATGGTGCTCAGCCACGGCGGTATAGCTGCTGGCTGGAAGATGGCATATGGGCCGTTTACCGCACTCAGCTCGATAAGGATTTTATCGTTGATCTAAAAGACGATATGGCGAAAAACTACCAAGGCTGGAAAAGAAGCCATTACGATAAGGATTTCCAGATGTTCTGGCAGCACGGCATGGCAGAGGGTATGGAGACGAATATCAACAGCCGCATGACTGATAACTGGTTCGCAGGTGCCCAGGGGCATCGGCCGTCAAAGTCTGCCTATATGTATTCGAGTGCTTTGGCTATTGCAAAAACTGCAAAGCTTGCAGGTGATACGGATATGGCCAGAGAATACGAAGCTGCGGCAAACCTTGAAAAGCAGCGTATGCAGGCCGAGCTTTGGGACCCGGAAAGAGAATTTTTCTTTCATATGTTCCGCAAAGATGAGACAAGAAAAGGACAGGATTATGTGATCAAGGCTAAGACGCTTACTCATGAGACCGGTCCGCACGCTGGCTGCGGCAAGGGCCGTGAAGAGATCGGCTTTATTCCGTGGATGTTCAACATGCCCGATGCGGGATATGAATCTGCGTGGAAGTTCCTCATGGACCCGGAATATTTCTTCAGCGATTTCGGCCCGACTGTAACTGAGCGCAATGATCCAATGTTTAGGATATCGGCTAACTGCTGCGTCTGGAGCGGTAACTCCTGGCCATTCGCGACTGCTCAAACCCTAAAGGCAATGGCAAATCTTCTCAATAATTACAAGCAGGATTACGTTGACACCGACGATTATTTCAAGATGCTCAAAATTTATTCGGTAACACATCGCAAAAAGGGAAGACCTTACATCGCAGAAGCTCTACACCCTGACACGGGTTCATATGAGGGCCACGACTGGTTCGACCATAGCGAACATTATTTCCACTCCGGCTATACCGATCTCGTCATCACCGGTTTGATGGGACTGCATCCCAAGGCAGAAAATCGTATTGAGATAAATCCTCTTGTTCCTGCTGACTGGAAGTATTTTGCATTGGACGATGTATCTTACCATGGCAGGGCAGTCTCTGTAGTCTGGGATAAAACCGGCGCAAAGTATCGCAAGGGCAAGGGCCTGATGCTTTTTGTTGACGGCAAAAAAGTCGCAACAAGAAAAGACATCGGCAAGCTTTCATATGACATTATGCCCAAAAAACTCCCAGCCGAAAAGCCAATGATCAACTTTGCCGTTAATAACGAAAATGCCTACTATCCGAATTTGAAAACATCAACGACAGCAGAAAACACATCAACAAAGATGGCACAAGATGGCGCATACTGGTATCATATCTCTCCGCCAAACCGCTGGGCCTCAAAGCTCAGTTCAAAACCCCAATGGGTTCAGGTCGACTTCGGCGTCGAAAGACCAGTAGAGATGGTCAAACTCTATCTCATCGACGACACAGGCCAGCGAGATTTCATCGCGGGCCAAAACGGCAGAAGAGAAGAAATCTACAACCTGACACCAATATCAGATGTCGCAGCGCCAAAGTCTATCAAACTCGAATACGAAAAGAACGGCAAGTGGGTCTCTGTTGGCAGAGTTAAATGGCAGGATCGACATCCTGTCGGTGATAAGCCAAACGTCTGCACCTTCCCGAAGATAAACGTCAGCAAACTTCGTGCTGTTATGACTCCAAAAGCAGATAAAACCGTCGGCATCGCTGAATTCGAGGCATGGGGCTATGCCGACCTCCCACTGCCAAAACCGGGCAATCGAAAAGGGAAATACGGCCCTAATATCGCACTCAAAAAGGGCGGCGATTACCCAAAGGTCGATGCTTCTTATGTCTGCAGGTTCGACAAAAAGGATCAAGTGATCGACGGCAAGATTTTCTATCTGACCGGCCCGCATAACCGCTGGACCGCCTTTGAGACAAAAAATCCAAGCGACTGGGTAGCAGTCGACTTCGGCAAAAAACAGAAAGTAAAAACAATCGTCCTTTCCATCTGGGCTGACAATGTCGGCGTAAGAATCCCAGCCTCCTACCAAATTCAGTACTGGGATGGTGACACATGGAAAGACGCCCAAAACCAGGTCCGTGACCCGCAGGTACCAACAGCCAACAGCATGAATATCATAAGCATCGACCCTGTTATGACCAGCAAAGTCCGTGCCGTAATGAAACACCAGAAAGGCTCTGCAAGCGGCCTTACCGAGTTCGAAGTATTCTCAAAATAGTTTAAACTAAACCAAACTAAACAAAAAGCCTTTGAGATCAATTTGATATTCTATTGGAAAAGAGGCTCAGCGGCGTAGCTGAGCTAAGATATATAAGGTTATATGGGAAATCTCGATTAATACATGTTTTTTAGTTAAATAATTTCAATATGGAGAGTAACAATGCAGATGACAAATGGAAGCTGTACTTTCAGTATCTACCTGTTGATGGTTTCAATTATCGCGCCATTATGCCTCGCGGCTGCGGTTGAGGTTGGTCCGGCGACGCCGCCCGAAGTGCGCATGAAGGCGTGGGATCACCATGTGAAGCTGAGAGAATCGTCGATATTCAAGGATGTCGAGTGGACGGCTGTTGGCCCCAGGATCCAGGGCGGAAAGATCGAGAGCATTTGGTCGGTCAAAAAGCGGAAGTCGACAATCTACTGCGGCGCCGGGTCCGGTAACCTCTGGAAGTCCGTCAACAACGGCACGACTTGGAAACCGATCTTTGAGAGCGAGTCGACTTCCTCTATCTCGGTCGTAACGGTATCCGACAAGGATTCGAACCTGGTCTGGGTCGGCACCGGCGAGCCGCACATGGCGCGCAGTTCTTTTGCCGGGACGGGCGTATTCAAGTCTACCGACGCGGGGGGCACATGGCAGAACATGGGGCTCAACGACACTCACCACATCGGCCGCGTAATCATCGACCCTGAGAATAATGACGTCGTGTATGTCGCTGCCCTCGGCCACCAGTACACCTACAACAAGCAGCGCGGCGTCTTCAAGACCACCGACGGCGGCAAGACATGGAAGAAGATACTCTATATCTCCGAGAAGGTCGGCGTCGTGGAAGTCGCCATCGACCCGTCCGACAACAAGACACTGTATGCCGTTGCCTGGGAGCGCGACAGGAAGGCTTGGAATAATGTCATCGCCGGTCCCGGCAGCGGAATCTACAAGTCGACCGACGCGGGCGAGACGTGGAAGCTTTTGACCAAGGGGCTTCCCACCGGTGAGAAGGTTGGCAGAATGGGCATCACCATCGCGCCCTCCAATCCGAATGTTCTTTACCTCATCTGCGACCACCGCGGCGTGGGGGGCGAAGTCTATCGTTCCGATAACAAGGGCGAAAGCTGGCGCAAAACCCATGAGGGCCGCGTCAAGACTGGGATCGGTTATGATTTCTGCCTCATCAGGGTCTTGCCGGACAACGAAGACGAGATATTCATCGTGGGTTTCAACCTTCTCTATTCACCCGACGCAGGTAAGACCCAGACCAGTATCTCCGAGCGCACCGTTCCCATGCTTTCGTATAAGGCCGATCGACCGACGCCTCATTGCGACAATCACGACATGTTCATCGATCCCGACGATCCCGATCGGGTCATGCTGGGCACCGATGGCGGGCTCTATATATCGCACGATCGGGCCAAGACGTGGCTCCACGTCAATACGCTGCCCATCGCCGAGTTCTACGCCATCTCGGTCGACGCACGTGAGCCGTACAAGATATGGGGCGGCACCCAGGATAACGGCGTGCTTGGTGGTGAGGCGAAACCGATGACCCTCGGCGAGGAGCACTGGCACTGGGACCACGGCGGCGACAACTACGTGACACTGATTGACCCGGACAACCTGGACACGATGTATCTTGAGGGTATGTTTGGCTCGATGGGGCGAAGGAATCTGAAGACAGGTAAGAGTCGCAACATCCGGCCCGGCCCGTCGCCGGACGGCGAGAGACTGCGATTCAACTGGATGACTCCCTTCATCCTGTCGCATTACGATTCGAAGACGCTCTACGCAGGCGCCAACTACGTATTCAAGAGCGAGAACAGGGGCGACAAGTGGAGATGCATTAGTCCTGATCTGTCAACGAAGCACGGCCCGGAAAGAAGCGGCAATGTCCCGTTCGGCACAATAACCGACATCTCCGAGTCCGAGCTGAAGAAGGGCCTGCTCTACGCCGGAACCGATGACGGGCAACTGCATGT
>VRUI01000064.1 GCA_019456225.1 Planctomycetota bacterium
TACAGTGAAAAGTTAATATATAAAATTTAGATTTATGGAGCTAATTGGGCAACACGCCCTTGCGCTCCCGCGCTTTTAGTTTATCCCTGCGCCTGCGCTTCGGGCTTCTGTTTGTTGTTTTATTAAATTGTCTCGGCCGAAGGCCGTATCCAAAATTCGTAATTCGTAATTCGTAATTCGTAATTTTCATACTGACCAAAGGTCAGTATGAACTAGTATCTTGCTCTTGCCAGTTCTATTTCGGCTGAAATGTTTCTGTTGTTTGACATTACCGTAATGCTGATCCTGTCACCTACCCCGTACTGGGTCATTATCGCGTCGACTTCCTTTATCGAACCAATTGGCCGCCCGTCGATGGCGATGAGCGTACACGGAAGTTTTATTTGCTCGGAGACCTTTGTTTTCAGTCTGGTTATCACAACCCGGTCGTTGCTGTTCTTGAGGTTTGCGGGGAACTCTGCCTGCCGCAATAAGACATGGCAATGCCTCTGGAGAAGTTTGTTAAGATCGACAAGATCCTTTTCAGCCGATATCAAACTCTCGAGATACGAGATCATTTTGTTGGTATGGTCGGAACCGACCGGGTAGGCGAAGAGATACCTGATACAATTTTCAACGGCTCTTTCCGAGTCTCCGATTTTTTCGGCTTGCCGCATATTAGCGACAAAACGCTGACCGTGCTTTTTACTGGCAAGCTCCAGCGAGCTGTTCATTTTCACAATAACCTTTTCCATGGCCTTATCTGCCATCGCCGCGTCGTCAGGCAGGTCAAGCGGGTCTGCGACGACATTTCGTACGCTGTCGCCTTTGACAAAATTGTCAGACTCTGCGTATTTGCCGACGATCCGATCTGTGAAAATGATACTGCCGGTCATTGTATCAAGAACCTTTATCGAAAGACTGATCTTGGACGTCATGGTAATATACTGGACAGGATAGGTATGAGGGAGTATTCTCGGGACACTTATCTGCTGGGGGGTCATATTTAGTCTGTTCTGAGCAATGTGAGCCTTGCTCTCTGCGGCGGCAACGTTCTTTCTGGCCTTGTTGACCGCGATTAATCGTATCGCCTGTTCCGCGGCAGAATATTTGTCGTCTTCGTGATCGTGTCTGCAGGCTCTTAAGTTAGCTCTGGCATCAGCAAGTCTTAGCTCTGCCCTTCGCAGATTGTACATAGCCGTTTTATAGACACGCTCAACGGGCTGGTACTTAGGATTGGCAATCATCTTAGTGCCCGACTGGTACTCTGTTTTACGGTACGTGGTTTTACTGGTTGTAAGTACCTTGTTTTCGAGCATATGCCCGATGACCAGCGCGTCTATTCCCTTAAGTTTTCCACTTTCTATACGAAACTCCGGATCGACCATATCCGTGATATTAAGGTTCAGTTCCTCCATCACACTGGCAAGGTCCATCCTGTCCATAAACAAAACATTGGGCGGCTTTACCCTGCTAAGGTGCTGTACGGCGGCAGCTTCAAGTGTGTTGGTAAGTTCGCGATTTTTCTGAGAGGACTTAAAACCTACGAACCCCATTACATAATTGATATCCTTCTGAATTTTTTTCTTATTGTCCATCAACTGCTGTTTTGCGGCATAGTTTTCGGGCCTGTAACCGAGACTCAATACATCATACAAAATAGCATTAGCGAAAAGCTGTCTCCGTACAAAACTGCCCGCCTTTTTATGGTGCCCGTCGGCTAGTTCATAAGAAGCTCTCTCGATAAGGACGTCAATATTTTTATAACCGTTAAGCATTCTGCCGCTCCGCCTGAAGCACCTGAGCGCCTGCTCATAGCGGCCTGTTCGGAGATATTCGTTACCGCTTGCAATAATTTTATCACATACAGCGACCTTCGCGTTTTTGATAAGAGTCATTATATTCGGCATCGACGGATAAAGCTTGTATGCATGCTGGAGCATTGAGAGGGCTTGTTCGCATTGACCCATAGCCAGTAATTTTTCAGCCGTGAGAATAAGTCCGTCCGCCTTGTTCCTGTTTGCGATCTTTGTTAATATATTTCTGGCTCCATGACCGTTTGCGACATAAACAAGAGCCTGCCGCGCCTGCGCACCCGCATCGTCCCTGTCATCTTTGGCAAGAAAATCGTACGCCAGCTGATAATGATAATCGTAAGCATCCCTTTTTATCTTATCGAGTGTCTGTTTCCCCCGCGGCATCGATTTGTAAGCGGCCAGGGCCTTCTGCATCTTCTTAACCGCCTCGGGCCAGTTTTTTAATTCCGCAAGCGCTAAAGCCTGCTTGCGCATATCCTCAGCTTTACCCGTCGAGGCAATAATAACTCTCAAAAGGTCATGATACTCAAACACCGATTGGTCGTACTCCAGTGACTTGAGAAGGTGAGATCTAGCGGTACCAAGATCCGTTATCGCCAGAAAGTTTTGCCCCTGCCTGTAGTGATATTTCCCACCCCGCCGTTTTGCCTCTTTCAGTTTCTGGCGGTATTTGCTAAGTTTCTTTTTGCTCTCCCACGGCCACTTACTCTTCTCTTCAACAGGCTTTGGCGCCGGCTGACCTGGCAATGTATATTCTCTCCCGCAGCATGGCTCATCGAGATCGTCTATAAACTTATCCCCTTCGGCAAGGCGAACCGAATGCTTAAGCTTCGTGACAGCACTGCCATAATTACCGCGTTCAAGAAGCCTCACACCTTCGTCATAGGCCTTGTCGGCGGCACAACCGCACAGCAGCAAGCCGGCTGGCACAAAAACCCAAAGCAGACGGCTAATACAATTTTGCGTTTTCAACATCATACTAAAATCCCTTCTAAAGCAATGGAGCATATCTTCACGCCCCCCCGTTATCTTTAAACCACTTTACCAGCACCGGTGCGATCTTTTTTGCCGCTGCGGTCACCGCGTCTTGCTGAGCCTTAGCCGAAAAGCTACTGCCGCTTCTGGTACTCTCATTAAAATTGTGCAAAACTTTGCGGCTATTTACATCATATATCTTAACCGTGATCGAGGCATCGTAATATGAAAACTTCGCACCATAGACTTCCTTTTCGCCCTGGTCGGTAGTCTCTACGACACACAAAACCAAAGTGTCGGCATAATTTCGCCGTGCCTCCTGCAGGTGTCCTCCGAGAGCCTTACTGTCAACCGACGACGTTTCCTCGGTAAAATCAAAACCCTTCAACGAGGCTTTTTTAAGGGCCGCCTTTAATTGCGTCGTCAATATCGACCGGAGATTCGCCTGGCTGTTGTTTAATAATATAACGCAGCTGCCGTTTGTAGAAGATGCCTGGTGATTTGCCGTATCTATCGGCGGATAAAAACTAACATATTGGACCCTTGCCGCTTTGATCTGCGTATCTGTCAGCTTTTTTCCGATAGCCAGCGGGATATGCCTTGCGATCTCGGCGCCGGCAAGGGCCGGTGTGGAGATTCTATCGGCTCGAACTTCCGGCTTATTTCGAAGGATCCACCTGCTGACGTTCACCGAGACATATTCGCTTATCGAACCGACCGTTATAAAACCCCTGTCATCTGCAGGACTGTCGCCCCTGAGAGCCTTCAGCAAAAATTTACTGAACACCCCGTGGCCGCTTTCTGTATCCTCATAGCTGTACTGCCCTGCCGAGCAGCTCATAAGCGTAGCAAACCCCGAAGACGCCGCAAATGCCCGCTGGAATTTTTCACTCATCGCGACCCCCGAACCGCTCGACTTGCTGTTTTCTACCCTCTCTCTGCACGCGTCAAGAATAAGCAGTTTTTTTCCCGCTCGCGATTTCCCTATCGTCTCTTTGACCGTACCGGAGTATATCGCGGTATCAGCGAGAAAATCCCTCAGCCCATCAGTCGGCATAAGGTACACGCCGCTTCTGCTCTCAAAACCATGCGTACTGAAAGAGACGATAACGATGTCCTGCCGCGACGCCCCGATCCTGCCGACGATACGCAATGATTGGAGTATCTTCGGTTTCGTCGCGGTCGTTACTTCGACGCCGCTTTGCTTAAGCAGTTCCAACTGCTTGGCGATGAGCGGGGTGCTCGGCTGCCCGGAAAGACAAAGAATGCAATTTTCAGGTTTGACAAGTTTAAGCTCATGAACAAACACAAAAGCCTGCTCGACGGCATCGTTTACGGCACACGTAAGACCGGCAAGTCCGTTGTCCTCGCTAAAACTGTTTACCCCGACAAAAAGTCCGGCACTTTGCGGTGCAGGCATTTCCGAGACAATATTATACTCATTTTTGGGCAATGCCTCAACACCGATCGCCCGGGGGATAACCCTGGAATTGGGATCTTTTGGCGGCGTGATCTCTTTGGAAGGAAGCGGCCGATTTGACATGGCAAGCATCGGCATTGCCGCCAAAAACAGACCGATCACCAACAGGGAAAAAACAACCGCCCTGCTGCCTGTTAATCGCTTTATAGTCGATAAGTCAAACATCCAATCCCTGCTCATTTAGAAAATTCAAATAGTATATCAATCAGTCAATAAATATGACGGTTAAGAAGCCATTGCGTTACAAAAATAATCAAAAAATGCTAACTCCGCCAATAATTATAGCAAAATATCGGCAACTATTCAACATTGCACTATTATAACGAAGAAGTACAAAACTAACAATACAGACACAAAGAAACAAAAAACTTGCACAAATCCCCAAAAAAGCGCAAAAAAAGCCGATAATCACCCCTAACGCCTTTCACTTTACGCTTTACGCCTTAATGTAATTATCGCTATTTCCGGCTTACAAAAGAATCTTACCGCTATTCCGCTGGTTCCTGCTCCGTTTGAAGTGTATCCGCTCATTTTTCCGTATTTCCATTTTCCCTTTAGGAATCTTCTCGGCAGCGATGCTCCGCGTACGATTTGTGTACCGCCCGGCAGACACACCTGCCCGCCATGCGTGTGACCGGCCAGGTAGAGACCATAGCCATGCCCCTGTGCCCCAACAAGCCGCTCCGGCGAATGGCCGACCATCATCTTAAAACTTATGTCATCGATGCCGGCATCGGCCTGGGACAGATTGTCGGTTCCGTAATAATGCGAATCATCGATCCCGGCGATATGAATTTTCTCGCCGTCCTTTTCAATCGAAGTATTTTCATTGATCAGCATCTCAACACCGATCCCGTCAAGCAGCTCGGCAACTTTATACATATCATGGTTTCCCAGAACGCCGAGCACCCTGCTTTTTGCCGCCAGCTTTTTCGCGATCATTTTCAGGTTGGAATGGTCGACCATCTCCTCCCTTCCATATTTGAAGGTGTAATCGCCTCCGAGAATGCAAATATCGTAATCCGCCGAATCGATGATTTCGACAAGTTTAGCGGCAAGAGCATCCATACCGTCAATATGCAGATCGCTGATAAAAAGCACACGAAAACCGTCAAACCCCGCCGGAAGATCCTCAAGTTCAAACTCAACCTCCCTTAGTCCAACCATAAGAGCATTACGCTCACCGGCCTCGATCAGATTAAACATCCGCAAAAACCTCGCAAAAACCCGCTGCACCTTGGGCATATTCTCGAAATGAAACCTCTTACATCGCCCCCGCATAACTGAGTGCTTGCGCCCCTCCTTCTCAACAAGTTGCCGTAGTTCACTAATTGCACGCACTAAATATCACCGCCAAATTCTTAAAAAATGCCCTCTTATCGTCCTTTGCCGTCACTGTAATACCCCACGGAATCAGCTCAAAAATAAATCGACTAGTGCCATCCTTTTTTTAACTATTATTGTTTGCAGCCAGACTTCAGTTTCAGATGGATCCGTCTGTTTTTTCAGTCTTTTTTCTTATTATTTCCCCCGCTTATGCCGAACTTCCACACACCAGCCTTCCACACATCCGGCGTCTATTCGGTCATACTTTTCAGGTATGCTACCTGACTTTTGGTCAGCTCTTTGTAGCTTCCTATCGGGATCCCTTTCAGGGTGATATTGCCTACCTTCGTTCTTCTTAGAGATTTAACGCGGCAGTCGACCTTGGCCAGCATTCGTCTGATCTGGCGGTTAAGTCCCTGCCGGATAGTTATCTCTATCGTAGAGTCCTTATGCGTACGTTTAAGAACCTTAACCGCCGACCTGCCGGTTTTGCCTTCTGACAGCCAGGTGCCCTTCTTAAGCTTTTCGATCGCGTCACCGGATATGCGTTCCTTGAGCATAACCTCATAGGTCTTCGGCAGTTCGTATCTTGGATGGGTAAGCCGGTTTGCAAGTTCCGAATCATTTGTCAGGATGATCAGACCCGTAGTGTCAATATCCAGACGCCCCACACAGAATATCCGCTGACGGGTATCTATCAAATCGATAGCCTTCCTGCGGCCCTGCGGGTCAGAATTAGTGCAGATAACGCCCTTGGGCTTGTTGAGCAGGAAATAAACCTTGTCAGCGATCTTAACGCGCCGGCCATTAACCGTAACAACATCGACCTCAGGATCAACAAAAGCAGGCAGCGTGTCGACTACCTTGCGATTAACCTTAACATAACCATCAAGGATAAGCTCTTCGCAATTCCGGCGAGAATCCACACCGGCAGAGGCAAGGAACTTCTGCAAACGCTGTTTGCCCGTGCCCTTCTGCTTTGTCGTGTCAAATTCTCGCTTTTTAGATATTTTTTTCTTAACCATAGCCAAATACTAACCAAATCCCACAATAATGCAACCTAATTCCTTTTTGCCACTCTCGGAATATCTTTTTCGCTGCCGGTGCCACACTGTTGGCACTTGCTGACCTGGAAACCTGTAATATTTACAAATAATGCACCTAATAGCTTCATACTGATCATTAACACTTATTATATGGAGCCGACTATGACAGACGAGACCACCCTGCCGGAAAACACACTTGAAAACACCAATAACCGCCAAATAATCCACGTATCGACATTTCTGATCATTGACAAAGAAGACGGTATCCGGATAAAGATTTCCAATCGAACCGAGCTTCATCTCTCGGACAGATTGCCAAATTACATCGTTGGGACAGTCAAGATCGACGACCAGATCGTACCCGTGATCGACCTGGACGCCAAAAAAGGCTCAACTCCCCAAAAAGTAGGCGACAATTCCTGCATAATCCTCCAGCAGCACACAGACGGCAAGCACACGATAACCACCGGGGCACTGTACGAAGATATCTCGGCAGTATTAGAGATAATCAGCAGAAAACTCTAAGACCGATATGAGGACAAAATAACCAAAATCATTTTTTTTACCGCTTTATCCTTGATATAATAGATTTTGACGCTATAATTCCAAACCTGTTTCAGAAATAAAACTATTTCCGAAGCAGTTTTATGGCGGCGTGGCCAAGTGGACTAAGGCGCTGGTTTGCAAAACCAATATTCATGGGTTCGAATCCCATCGCCGCCTTTCATTTCTTAATGTTGTTTTCTAAATTGATATTTTGAGTAATAAACAGAAATTCCCGACTGCCAATGTCGACCAAATTGAAATCTACAATGTTTACTTTATCAAAACATGCTGCCTCTGCCGCATTATTAGTGCTTTGGTGCTGCTGCGGTGTCTCTTTCGCAGTCGAGGGGCAACCGGCGGCAGGCGAACGTGATTATGCCGGTTCGCTTAGCTGCAGACAGTGCCATGAGAAATTCCATCAGCTTTGGGCCCCTTCCTGGCACGGCCTTGCCATGCAGCCCTACACCAATAAGCTCGGAGCCGAAGAACTTAGCCCGCACAAAGTATACATCCAGGGAAAAGGCAAAAAATTCCGTGCCGTCATCAAAAAAGATAAGGCTTTCGTCTGCGTAAAATCGGCTAAGAGTGCAAAAGACTACCCGATAGTCCACGTACTCGGCGGAAAGAATGTCTATTACTTCCTGACTTTGCTTGAAAGAGGCCGCATGCAGGTTCTGCCTTTGGCTTATGACGTCAACAGAAAAGAATGGTTCGATACTACCGCTAGTGCGGTCAGGCATTTTGCCGGCGACCAGGATGAAGCTATCGACTGGATGGATACGCCGCTGACTTTTAACACGTCGTGCTTTAGCTGCCATGTCAGCCAGTTGTCACCCAACTACGACCTAAAGACCGACACATACGACACCCAGTGGGCAGAGCCCGGAATCAACTGCGAGACCTGTCACGGGCCTTCGTCGGAGCATGTACGCCAATTTCAAAAAGCCCTCGGCAAAAAAGAGCAGCCAAAGGAGCTCTACCTCATCGGCACGAAAAATTTCAACGTCGAACAGGTTGACGGTATGTGCGCCCCGTGCCATGCGAAGATGCGGCCGGTGACGGCGGGCTTTAAACCAGGCGAAAAATATTACGACCATTACGACCTGATGACCCTGGAAAATCGTGACTTCTACCCGGATGGCCGCGACCTTGGCGAAAACTATACGTTTACCGGCTGGATGATGAACCCGTGCTACAAAACCGGCAAGCTTGACTGCATCCATTGCCATACCTCCAGCGGACGCGACAGATTCGCCGGGGAAAATGCAAACAACGCATGCCTGCCCTGCCACGAAAAACTTGTCAAAAACCCAACGGCCCATTCGCATCACAAACCGGACAGCGAAGGCAGTAAGTGCAAAACGTGTCACATGCCGAAAACCGAGTTTGCCAGGATGCTCCGGCACGACCATTCGTTCAGGGCGCCGACTCCGAAAACGACCATAGCGCACAAATCGCCAAACGCATGCAACATCTGCCACACCGATAAGACGCCCGAATGGGCCGATGAGTGGACCGGCAAGTGGTACGGCGATAAGTACCAGGAAAAAACTGTTTACTTTGCGAAACTGGTCGACGAGGCTCGCAAGAACAACTGGTCCAGGCTGGGCGAAATGATTAAGTATATCACGAGCAAAGACCGCGACGAGGTGGTCGCAACTTCTCTCATCAGGCTGCTTGCAGGCTGCGGCGATCAGCGTAAATGGGACGCTGTCTTTATGGCTGTAAAGGACCCGTCACCTTTGGTGCGGGCCGCGGCAGTTTCATCGCTGTCGGCTAACATGAGCGAAAAATCGCTTAATACGCTGATCGCGGCAACGAGCGACAAGTACCGGGTTGTACGCACACAGGCCGCTTACGCGATATCGACCTTCCCGCCGCAGATGCTTTCGGCGGATCAAAAAAACAAATCCAAAAATGCGATCTATGAATACCTCGCTTCACTGACGGCACGGCCGGACGACGCGATCAGCCATTACAATATCGGTAACTTTTACTCCAACCAGGGACACCTGGAAGATGCGCTCGCCTATTATGAGACATCAGTCAAACTTCGCGACGACCTGATAATGCCGCATGTAAACGCTTCGATAATCTATGCAAGGCTGGGCAAACCCGAACAAGCCGAAAAGTCGCTTAGAAAAGCACAGGCAATAGACCCAAACAATGCCGAGATGAATTTCAATCTCGGGCTTTTGCTCGCCGAAAAGCCCGACCTTGCCGGTGCCGAAAAATGTATGAGACGGGCACTGAAGACCCACCCCGATTTTGCCGAAGCGGCGTTTAACCTCGGCGTGATGATCGCCCGGAAAAATCCGGCCGAAACAATAACCCTCTGCAAAAAAGCATACCGCCTGCGTCCAAACAACAACAGATACGGATATACGCTGGCATTCTATCTAAACCAAAGCGGACAGGTCAACGATGCGATCGCGATACTAAACTCCATCATAAAAAGACCAGACGCAACAGCAGATGCATACGCATTCCTGGCAATGATTTACAAAAAGCAGGGAAAAAACGCACAGGCAGCCGAGGTTTACCGCAAGGCAATCGGAAACCAAAACCTCCCAATCCAGCAACGCCACCAGTTCGAAGCAATGCTGAGGTCTTTCGACTGACCTGTCGGTCGAGGCTTTTTTTAAAAAATACGCTATTTTTTTGTAACGAATCCAATATTCTCCCGTCTATACTGGTAGTAGAATAAAAACGGTCTAATTAAGGGATATAGAATGAAAACTGCGTCAAAAGGTAAGAGAACTAATATCACTCTGGCACTCTTCTGTGCAATTGCAATGATGAGCATTATCAGCGAAACAGCTTTCATGCGATTTTGGCATTACGATTCACAATATCGCCAGTTGAATCCGGAACATTACAACGTTAAAGTCATCACGGAAGAAGACCATGAGCAACTAGCAAATCCGGAAAATAGAACTGTCAAATTGTCCAATGGTACGACAATAACAAAGGGAGATGTCTTGGAATCTCGAATTCTGAAGAATTATAAACCGGTCAACAATGGCTCACAGTATGCGCTGGTTACCATAAGAGGAACTGCCCCATTCATGCACAAATGGTATGAAAATATACTTCCACTCTTGATTTTTTCTATCATTGGATTGCTTTGGGGTCTCAAACACAAACGGGTCCAGGAGGCAAACAAGGACGCATAGGATATACTGAATTCAATATAACTTGAAAGCGATCCTCGCTCTCTGCCTTTTTTCACTAGATAAAGTTTTAAAAAAAAAGTTACTTTTTTATTGATTTACTGAAACAGTCCTATATAATAGCTGCAATATTGTGGAATTTTGTTTGCCGAAACACATTAAGGAGAGGGCGAGTCCTTTGCAATTACATATAGGGTGATTTTCTATTTCAATGAAGTGAAGGAGTTTAAGATGAAAACTTGTCTTTCGAGGTTTATCGTTTCAGTTATTGTAGTTAGCGTCTTGTTGCCGTGCGTGAGCGTTTGTTATGGCGTTGGGAACTTAAGCAAAATTACTCTTATCCGCAGTCTTGCGTCTGACGAGTACGAATGCGATCTGAATTTCTGGGGCGACGATATTGAACGTATCCAGATAACAATGCCGTGGGGATATGTGTACGATACAAATGATTTTATGCCGGGCGGCTGGGGTGGAGAACCTGTTCAATACAATGACTCCGATCCGAACGGGTGGTACCGGGCAAATGTCAAATTGGAGGAAAGTGGAGAATTGTACTTTGAATTCAGGAGCGGTTTCGATTCCTCGGCCCGCTGGGACACCCTTGACACAACAGACGTAGATATAATTGTGACATATACGGACCAGACAACATGGACCGATTCGCTGGATTTTGACGACGCTGTTATTCCAACTGAAATACCTGTTTTTACTTATCCGATAAATGACCAGAATGACGTTTACTTGAGGCTGACACTTGAGTGGCAGCAGTGGCAGAATCCTCCGCCAGGCTCTTCCATCGAGTTGTATCTGGAGGAAAGTTCAAACGGAGAAGAAGTCTTTGATCTGGATATTGCAGTTGATGCAACACAATGGCATGCTATTGAGACACTCAAAGCAAACACTGCTTATTCTGCTGAGCTTTGCTTTATTGATGGTGGAATTCTTTCCGAAGCTAACGGTGTTGATGTTTTGTCTTTTGGCAGTACTTACACAAAAATAGATTTTGAAAGCGGAAATCCCTACGTTATGCAATGGCGGGGTTTCTATCACGATAGATATCTTTACAACTTTGTAGCTCGTGTAGATGATATTGAGCGTTTGCAGGTAACTATGCCATGGGGTGACACGTTTGATTCTAATGATTTCCTTCCGGTCGATTGGAATGGCGAAGATTTTGGAGAAGAAGTTTTTTTTGATGGAGACCAGTCTGAATTCTGGTTTAAAGTCTTTGGCGATAATGGAGCGGTAGAGTTTAGCTTTATCTGGTGGTTCGATTTAGAGTCCTATTGGACAGCTTTCGACAGCAACGAAATACAGGTTACCATGACTCGCGGACAAAACCCTGTCTGGGACGAATCGCTGGACGCAAGCGGAATAATAATACCATCACAAACCCCCGTATTCGTCTATCCTCTCGATCAACAAAGTAATATCTGGCGAAAACCAACATTTCAATGGCAAGACTGGTTGAGTCCGCCTGGCAGTACTTTCAATGGAATGGAGTTTTTTATTATCGAATCAGGCATCGACATCGCCGAAGCAAAAGACTTAACATCTGACGCCAACGACTGGACTTCACCATTGGTTTTGCAAGCAAACACCAACTATGAGGCATCGCTCATTTTTACATCTGAAATAGCCTCCAGCTATGTAAATGGCTTGGAAATATATAACACAGGCTTTAGAGAAGCATCCGTCGAATTCACCACGCGTTTTTCTACCGCTACCGGTCCGGATTTCGATTCTGACGGGCAGGTAAATATCAATGACCTTGCCAGGCTGGCTATGTTCTGGCTGGGATCTGAGCCATCTGTAGATATTGCACCTGAAGGCGGAGATGGTGTCATTAACTTATTAGACTTTAACGAACTTGTGAGCAATTGGAATGAGAACTCTATCAGCGACCATGTGTTTGACATCTTGATGATCAGGGGCTTTGAGTATGATCAAGTGGATTCAGTTGCGGAATATGCCTTTGTAATCGAATTTGAAACAGATGCAACTGTAGATAAGATTGAGTTTACCACTCCTGGTGATGAAATATTTGAGATCACAAATGCAGATGAAACGAATGTTGCTTTAGCAGGCGGCGAGGTAATAACCGAAAGATCATATAACTCAGACAGCGGGCTTTACGAGTGGATTTACGAAGTAGAAACCATAAACGAAGACGAGGTGGTCGCTTATGATGATGGCCAGTACAGTATCACGGTTTATTATGTAAACGGCAGCAGCCAGGAAACCACTGTGTGGTTCGGAGTCCCAGGAACTACCAATCCAATATCTCAGCCCCTGCAGGATCCAAAAATAACAAGCATTGCTCATGGATCTACATCGCTGCCACCGGTCACTTTCGCATGGGTCGCATGCACGGATCCAGTTGCCAATCAGATCCGGTTTAGTTTGGAAGACAGAGACACCGGTGAGTACATTATTGACGAAGTTCTAGCTGTTAGTGCAACGAGTTTATCTGAACCGCATACCATTCCTGGCCAATGGGAAGCGTGGCTCGGCTTTGAGACTCGGTATACTGGTCAAAATAATGACAGCATCAATTTTGAAATTGGCAAATACTGTGATCGCGGTTTCCAGTTTACAGTAACAGGAACTCCCGCTGATGCAATCAGCGACCATGTCTATGGGCTTGAGATTAACACTGCTTTAAATCATATTCAAGAACCCAACGGCACAGATAATCTTGAATATGCGTTTCAAATTGCCTTCGGTACGGATAATGCCGTAGAGAGAATCGAATTCTTAACGCCAGATGCTAATACATTCGAGATTACAAACGCTGCCTATACATCTACTGCAGTTGCAAATGGCAGTATACAAACTCGCCGGTGGTATAATTCCCAAGACGACATTTATGAATGGGAGTATGAAGGTTTTTTCAGTACCCCCGCTTCGCTTGATCCTTATGGTGATGGCAATTATACCATCACTGTTTATTATGTAGATGGCAATGCCCACCAGACGACCGCATGGTTCGGAGAACCAGGTACTTCTAATCCAATAGTAATCCCAACACAGGAGGCTGACCTGACAAGTTTCAGCGATGAAGCAGTGCTAGTCTCGCCGATCACCTTTACATGGAATCAGTGTACTGATTCTGCGGCAAACATGGTCTATTTTGGACTGGAAAACTCTGACACCGGTGAAGAATTTGATCAGGAACTTGCTGTAAACGCAACCGAACCTGTTGGCCAGCAGAATCTGAGCAATGGCTCGTGGGTACTTGAACTTAGTTTTGAGGTCTGGTATAACAGCCTAAACGTCGATGGGATTGAAATCCTGACAGGCAAATATAAGGCAAGCCTTTACGACTTTACGGTTGTAAGCCCATAAGGGTGCATTGCAAATCATAAAAGAGTTACAGGGCCGGTGGCCAATAGCTTTCGGCCCTTTTTTATTGCACGTAAAACGGACCCTCTGATCGGTCTAAATCGAAAATACAGAGTCGTCCATTACTTTTCCGCAGTATATGCATGCCGGGTGTCTTGATGACACCATGTGCTCGCAGTCCGGGCATTTCTGTGCTTTTCGCTGGTTCTTGCCGTCGAGAACACCGTCTCGCATGTCTATCTCATAGAGCTTTTTGTGAAGGTCCTCCTCGGTGAGTTTGGCGCGGTCTCTGAGCAGTTCCCACAGGGCTTCGGATATCATAAGAGACCTGGCAAGATCGGCACGAAGGGCCTTGACCTGGCATTCAACGGCTGTTGCCTTACTCTCTGCGCGAGAGGCCGCTTGCGAACCGGTATAGCTGCCCGAATTAGCACCGCCTCCATAATTACTATTCAATCTAAACATTTTACCGTCCTTTCAAAAATTAGTAACGAACCGATTGTACCAGATCGGCACCGGAAAATCCAGTAAATTGATCAGACAAAATTGTTGATAAATTACGGTTTGACAAATCGCTAAAATCTAACTTTTTTTCTGTTCCTTCCGGAATAAGCAGAACCGACGCCTGCGATTGAAAGTAAAAAAATGCAGAAACTTGAAAATCGTTTGGTTCTAAACTGAAAGGGTAAGGAAATGAAAAAACGATACTTGATTCTAACGGCTCTGGCGGCATTTTTGCTTGCTTTGCCGATGCTTCTGGCAACCGGCGCCGACTACAAGGTGATAACCGTCGCCGAGGCCCGCCAGCTTGAAGACGACGCAAAGGTCGCTCTGGAGGGATTTATCATTGAGGATCTGTCAGACAATATGTTCCTCTTTAGAGATGCAACAGGGGATATAGACCTTGAAATCGACGAAAAAGTGTGGAATGAGCGCGATATGGACCCTGATCAGGTAGTGAGAGTATTTGGAGAAATTGACCGTGAAAACGATTCACTGAAAGTCGAAGTAGAGACAATAATAGATATCGAAATAATACTCGATGAAGAAGAAATCGAAGAGGAAAACATCGAGTAGGCAATTCCTGAAACACCGCCGCGATTTAAAATTGCGGGGGTGTTTTTTATTAACCGAAAGGAACAGGTCATGAATAAGCCGGGTACAATTATAACAGTCCTGACGATGGGGTTGATAATGCTGGCGTTAACCGCGATCGGACAGGAAAATTACGAAATACGAAGCGTCGCCGAAGCTGCGGCAACGGAAGACGGGACATGGGTGACAGTTCAGGGAAACATCACTGAAAAACTCAGAGATAATTACTTCCTGCTGATCGATGAAACCGGTCAGATAGAATTGAAAATTCGAGGAGACGAATGGGGGCAATACTCATACGATCCAACGAGAAAAGCACAGGTTTACGGCAAAATAATCACCGAAGACGGAGTAGCGAAAATCGAAGCGAAAAAAGTCATGTACTTAGACTAAACCGGTTTAAGATTTGAGATAGTTTTTCAGCCAATCGACTGCTTGCTGTTTTGTCGTAAGCTCGTCGTTTAGCTGGAGATAATACATCTGTCTGGCTGCCCTTCCGACGGCTGGGCCGGGAGGGACTGCCAGGTCAAGCAGCTCATTGCCGTCGAGCAAGGGTTTTGGTTCTATGTCCGTGTTCGCTAAATTGTCTGCGCGTTGTCTTATGGTCTTAAGAGGTTCTTGCGATCGACCCTCGGCCTTTACGATAGCGGTCTGGAGATTGTAGAGGGTCTGGAAATAGCCCGACGCAAGCAATATCTTCAAATCGGCAAGGGTTAATACTTCCAGGAGACGCCCCCTGTTTTCCATGAGAAATTGAAGCTGCCTGGTCTGCGTGTTGGAAAGCATTAAGATCGCCGTCTGTTTCATCGCAAACGTAGTTTGAAAACCTGAGAACAAACCGGCAAGACCTAAGACGTACTCAACATCGCCTTCCAGAAGGCCGAGAACCTTAATTGCAAAATCGACGCCCTCACCGGTGAACCCATCGAATATCGCCCGGGCAAGATTGGACCGGCAAAGGAGTCGAACGCCTTTGCTGCGGTTGACATTAACGAGCACGGCCTCTAATTCCATGGAAATTCGCTCGCCGCTGATACAGGTGATCTTGCCTGCGTTATCGCAGACCCCTTGCCACGTGCCATCGTCGATTGCAAAGTCGAGCTGGGCGGAAAACCGGATCGCGCGCAGCATTCGCAAATAATCCTCGCCGAATCTTTCGCCGGCCTCGCCGATAGTCCTTAAAGTTTTGGCCTCCAGATCGGCCCCTCCGCCGACGTAGTCGAATATTTCGTCGTCAATCGGGTCGTAGAACATCCCGTTAATTGTAAAGTCGCGTCGGGCGGCGTCTTCTCTGGCGTTTGAAAATGCTACGGTTTCCGGGTGTCTTCCGTCGGCGTATCCGCTTTCGGTCCTGAATGTCGCTACCTCCACCTGGCAGCTGTCGAGCATTACGATGACGACGCCGAACTTTGCCCCGACCGCCAGGGTTCTTCTAAACAGCTTTTGAACATCCTGTGGTTTGGCGTCTGTGGCGACGTCAAAGTCTTTGGCACTTCTACCCAGGAGCATATCGCGTACGCACCCTCCGGCTAGCAGGGCCTGAAAGCCCTTGTCGTGCAACCTCTTTATGATCTTTATCGCTGCTTGCTTACTGGTCATCGGTTTTGCCTTCGCTTTGTAACTGGAATATCGCAACGCCCATCGTGCCCCACATTCGTTTGTCGATCAACTTCAGGTCTCCGTACGTCTCATCGAGTTCGCTTCGTTTGTGGGTCCTTACTATGACTAATCCGCCGCCGGCGAGTTGGTCGTTTAGCAGCATCAGCAGCTTTGCGACGCGCGTGCCCTCCCTGGAGTTTGTCGACATTACGTACGGCGGGTCGACGAATACGAGGTTGTATTTTTCGATGTCGGCTGTAACGGGAGCGCCGACTTTAAAGACATTCGCTTTTATTACGGTTGATTCTTCTACGAAGGCGGCTTTTTCTATATTGCGTTTGAGGATCGCGACGACCTTTGGGCTTTGCTCTATGAACGTGGCAAATTTCGCCCCGCGTGAAAGCGATTCCAGGCCCATCGATCCGGTCCCTGAAAAGAGATCGGCAACACATCCGTCTTCGATAACGTCGTACTTGTACAGGACGCTAAAAAGTGCTTCCTTTACGCGATCAGTTATCGGCCGGGTCTCATGCGTACCCGGACCAAGCAGCTTCATACCACGTTTTTTACCAGATATAATTCTCATAATCCACCAAATAACCTTATCGCTTATTGTCTAACTATCCGCACCAACAGAACCACTAACATCTGTCCTTTTTTCTCTTTTTTTAAAAATCTTTTCTCTTATCTCTCTCTTTTCCTCATTTTCGCTGAGCGAAGCAAAGTCCGCCTTTGGCGGATGGCAAAATAACCGCCACAAACAAAACTGACATAACAAAAGTTGTAAGCAATACTCAACAAAACACCCACAGCCAAATTTTTCATTTTATTTTAAAAAATAATCCGTGTAATCCGCGAAATCCGCGGATAAATTCTTTTTATCTTTAATTAGTGTGTATTAGTACTACAATCTTTCAACTTCTTGTTTTTTATGCGCGTTTTTTAATAACAACTTTCGCAATTCTTTATCTAACAACAAGTTACATTTAAACTCCCACAACACCAACTTCTGTCTTTTTCACTCTTTTTTTTAAAAAATCTTTTCTCTTATCTCTCTCTTTTCCTCGTTTTCCTCGGTGGCAAAATAACCGCCAGAAACAAAACTGACATAACAAAAGTTGTAAGCAATACTCAACAAAACACCCACAGCCAAATTTTTCATTTTATTTTAAAAAATAATCCGTGTAATCCGCGAAATCCGCGGATAAATTCTTTTTATCTTTTTTTATTAGTGTTAATTCGTGGTTCCATAATCGCATATTGCTAATTGCATATCGCTAATTGCTAATCGCTTCAAGACCCATATCCTTTAGCATTTGCATATCTTCCTGCACCGCCCGTCCCGCTGTTGTCAGGTAGTTTCCGGTCAGTATCGATGTTACCCCTGCCGGGAAGATCCAGCTTTGCATGTCGCGAAGATTCAGCACCCTGCCGCCTGCCGCCTTGAGGTGAGCCTTTGGAAGGATGAACCTGTAAAGTGCGATTATGCGGAGTATTTCTTTGGGGGGAATCTCTTCGGAATCAGCCAGCGGAGTTCCCTCTATCGGGTGCAGAAAGTTCATCGGCACCATGTCTATTTCAAGCTCTCTAAGAGCCATCGCCATGTCTATGCGGTCGGCGTGTGTTTCGCCAATACCGAACAATCCTCCGCAGCAAACGCCGAGATCGGCTTGTTTGGCGGCTTTTACGGTGTTTACCCGGTCGGCGTATTTATGGGTTGTGACGATCTTGCCATAATACCTCTCGGAAGTTTCCAGGTTATGATTATAGCGATCCAGTCCGGCTGCTGCCAGTTTTTGCATCTGCTCGGCGGTCAGGATGCCAAGAGATGCGCACACGCCGATACCGTAATCGGATTTGATCTTCGCTATGAGTTTTTCAAGCCGCGCAAATTCATTTGTACTGGGAGCCCTTCCGGAATTGACTATGCCAATAAACGGCACGCCATTGTTTGCCGCATCGGCTGCTGCTGAAAGGATCTGCTCGTCTGATATTGTTTGAGCTTTTTTTTCGGTGGCGGTATCGTACTTGATAGACTGTGAGCAAAATGCGCAATCCTGGTCGCAGCCGCCGAGCCTGCCTGGTACTATCGAACAGACACGTATTTTATTACCGAAAAACTTCTCACGGATCACATTCGACCAGTACAAAAGATCCCAGAAGGCATCTTCGCTTTCGACGGAGAGAGAGTCTATCTGCGCGCGATCAAGAAGACCGCCGACAAGAATAATATTTGCATATTCCGTTATTAATATATTCATGTTTTTTTTAGCGATTAGCGATTAGCGAAAGATTGGCGATGATTGGCAGGAGTTTGTTTATGCAACGGATGCTTTTTTATAAAAATAGCCTCGGCCGTAAGGCCGAATCCTCAAATAATCATTTATCAATAATCAATCCCAAACTGGCCGACAGGCCAGTTTGACTCAGTAGCATATTCTGTATGGCTTTATTGATTCAGGAGCCAGCAGTTGCCTTAGGGGAAAGGCCTTTTGCCTGAAGTTTTCTGCTGAAAGATTTACCGTCTGCCAGCGGCGGCTTCTTAATTTCATGTTATCGGTATAGTCGGACAGGTCGACACAATAAAAAACATACCGCGCGCCGCCAAAATCGTATATCTCACAGCCGTCATTTTCAACATCTATACATTCAAGCTTGTATGCGAAAACAAAAACCGCAGAGGCAATACCAGAGGCTGTAGAGGCAGCGATCACCTGACGCCACTTTAACATACCCCTGACATCTTCCAGGGATACCCAGCACTCCATGGATCTGAAACCGGCAAGAGAAGCTGATCTGAATATCTTACCCTTTAACTCGGCGATCACTATCGGACCGGCTGTTTGACCCGGAAATGCAGGTTTTGTCGGGTAAATCAGGTAATCAAACGTTTTTACCCTTTCGCTGGAAAAGGACTGGCGCTTGTGCTGATCTACATAGACATAGTTTACGGCGTTGTCGGCGAGCCAACTGTCAAATGCCTGCTCATAATGGTTTTTAACAAAACCCATAACCACAGATTAATAACAAGGATAGAAAAAGTCAACAAAGATAAATTTCTGTTTGCATAGATTTTATCGGGGGACATCTAATCAAACTTACTGACCCGCTATGTCTTTATACTCAGTTGCAATATATTTGCCCGCGATTGACTGGAAATAAAGAAAATATGGCCCAAAATCCTCCATCGATAGATTATTTTTCAAAAGAAATCCGTTTTAAGCACAAATAAACAGCTTTTTATTTTTTTTTATAATTGCACTTGACTTTTTTATTTTGCGTGTTATATTCTAAGGAAATAACAACAATAACAGTACAGGCATGTGCTTGTGCTATATATTTTAAGCTTTTCATCACCCTCCTCCGAAGCCAGGTTCTTATTTCTTAGAACCTGGCTTTTATTTTGCTTAAATGATAATTCTTCCAACGAGGTCGAAAAATGTTTGAATGATTCAATATTATTCAACAAATAAACGCATTTTTGCGAAATAATCGTGGATTGCCCATTTTTTTTAATTTTTTTTAAAAATCAGCTTGACTCTCGGCAAGGAATATCCGATAATGAAAGTATAGGCAATGCCTAATATTTCCAAGCTTTTCATCACCCTCCTCCGAAGCCAGGTTCTGTATTTTTTAGAACCTGGCTTTTATTTTGCGCACAGATAATTGGGGGGTAGCAGATTAATTTAGTGTATATGATTACTTACTCAAACTGACCGAAATCAGCCCAAAAAACAATGTAAACCTATACAACTTAAGAGTTTACATCGTATTCATTTTTTAATTAAAACTGCCTCGGCCGCAAGGCCGAATCCTCAATTCGTAATTCGTAATTGTCAAACTGGCCAACCGGTCAGTTTGAGTTACTTAGCAGCCTGGATCACCTGTTCTTTTGTCATGAGCTGCTGGCCGGAGGTTTTCATGTCTTTTACTAAGAAAAGTGATTTTTCTTTGTATTCGGTGCCTATGATCACACAAATCGCTGAATTGGCCGCAGAAGCCTGTTTCAGCTGTTTCTTAAGCCCTGTCGCCTTGTAGCTGAAATCGGTCGCAAAGCCGGCGTGACGGAGCGCAGCAGTCAATTCCAGGGCTGCCCCCTGGAGGTCAGTATCGAGGCACGCGATGAAGTAATCGAGGTTTTTCGTCGGCAACTGGCCGTCAAGAAGTCCCTTTTCGCTCAGGAGTATCTCCAGTACACAGTCACCCATCCCCATGCCGGTTCCTGAGACCTTCGGGCCTCCGAAATCGCCAAGGAGGTTGTCGTACCTGCCTCCGCCTGCGACGGCTCTAAGTGAGTTTGCGGCGTCGTGAATCTCAAATACTATGCCTGTGTAATAGGCCAACCCGCGTACGATATGCGGGTCGAAAACGCAATAATCCCCGACCGACATCTGGCCGAGTATATCCATCAAGTCCGAAAGCTCCTGAAGAGCCGCTTTTGCTTCTTCGCCCGGATTGAAGAGACCGGCTATCTCGCTAATGTCGGAAAGCTCCATGAACTTCTTTATGGTATCGGCTTTTCCGTCGTCTTCTACTGCTTTGCCGAGCATTTCTACGAAAGCGTCTTCCGGCAGCTTTGGCTTTTTATCGAGGATGGGGTAGAGCGATTCAAGGCTGTCTGCGGCAATGCCAATGTCCAGCAGAAAAGCGGCGAGAAGTTTGCGGCTCGATATCTTTGCCTTTATGTCTTTTGAGGTAAGTCCGAGGGATCTTAGATAGTCTATGGTGCAGTAGATCACTTCAGCGTCTGCGAGGATGCTTTCCGAGCCGATTATGTCTACGTTCCACTGGAAAAATTCACGGAGCCGGCCCTTCTGGGGTCTTTCTGCTCTGCACAACCTTGGGATCGAAAACCACTTGATCGGCCTTGGCAGAGAGTTTATCTGCTGATTTACCATCCTTGCGAGCGTCGGGGTGATCTCGGGACGAATGGCAAGATGCCTGCCGCCGCGATCGGTGAAGTTGAAGAGCTGTTCGACGATCTCGTCGCCGCTTTTAACCTGGTACATCTTGAGATATTCGAAGATGGGCCCGTCGTACTCTTCAAAGCCGTTTCTAAGCGAGGCGGATTTCCAGCCGTCAAGGATGAAGTTTCTTACCGCCATCACGGGTGGATAGAAATCACGTGTGCCTTTTACCGATTGGATTTTCATAGCGTTAGCCTATTTCTTTTTTTTCTTTTTCTTTTTCTTTTTCTTTTTCTTTTTTTCGAGTTTGTCGAATACCTTCGGACCGAACTTTATCTTCATGTATTCTTCCATCTGCCCGGGAGAGGTGAAGTGGAGTTCGTACTCGTAGCTGCTGTCGTCATCGCTGGTCAGATCGCAATTATCATCGCTGTATCCACGGCATATCCTCGGGCGTATATCGTAAATCTGGCATTTATAGTCGGTTTCTGAGAGGTTTATGCACTTATTCTTGATATTGATATACCAGTCGCCCTCATCGAGGAATACTTCTATATTTTCGTGGTAAAGGTACCATCGGATATCATCGTAATCGTCCCAGTCTTCGGGGGTTTCTATCGGCAGCGCGGCATACCTGCAGCAAAGACCTGTGCATTTACGACATAAGTTTTTTTTGTAGCCTGTCTTTTGAACTTTTTTTGACACTGTTAATAATCCTTTATTGAATTTGGCTTTTGTTTAAAGATTTCATTATAGGAAGATTATTTGACAAGTCAAGGATTAGCGATTAGCGATAATTGCTGATTGCTAATAATTTTGTTTTCTGCTATAATGTTTTGCCATGAAGATACGAAACGCTAAAATTTCTGATGTCAAAGGTATTTGCAGCCTTATATCGTCGCACGCCGAGTTTGAGCGCATGCTTTTTCGCTCGCTAGCCGACCTGTATGAGAGCATTCAGCAGTTCAAAGTTGCCGATTCGGCTGACGGCGGACCCGTTGGATGCTGCGCGCTGCAGGTTGTATGGGAGGGGCTTGGTGAGATCAAGTCGCTTGCTGTTGACGGGGTGTCTGGGGGGAAAGGGATCGGGCGGGAACTTGTTAACGGGTGCATTGACGAGGCGAAGGTGTTGGGGCTTAAAACGGTGTTTACGCTGACGCTTGAGCCTGAATTCTTTGAAAAGTGCGGTTTTAAGCAAATTTCGAAGGATTCGCTGCCTATGAAGGTGTGGAGCGACTGCGCGAAATGCTCGAAACAGGACCACTGTGACGAAATCGCTATGGCTTTTGAAATATCTGGATGACGGCAGAAACCGCCTATTTCGGACATTCTGGACATTTCCCACCTATGGTTTTGGGCGTTTTTTTTGAAATATATTGAAATTAATTGACATAAATCGCGATATTTTGACATTTTTTGAATTAT
>VRUI01000065.1 GCA_019456225.1 Planctomycetota bacterium
TTTTTTCGCGTTTTCGTTCAATTAATTTCAATTAATTTCAAAAAATAACGCCCAAAACCATAGGTGGGAAATGTCCACAATGTCCGGTATGCACAAAAAAAGGGATCAACGAAACGACCCGCGTGGTAGTTTCTGGGGGTTTAGGTAAAATAGAACCGCCATCAATTACCACCCTTCCGAACGCACGCAGACAAGTCTTTTTTTTGTCTTTTATTGTTAGGGGTAGTAAATGCCGCAGAGTTTATGGGAAACTTTGGTTACCGATCAAGTCCGGCAATCTAAGCGTTTTCCATATACCCTGCGGCAATAAACAAATCTCTCAGCCGATACTGCCGTTTCGTCCCAGTGATAAGGATTTGTATCAGGAAGATTTCGCAATATTCGGATTCTTTCTTTTAAGGTTTGCAGTCCCCTCGTCAAGTATGATCTTTTCAGTGTCGTTTGGGTCTATCTCTTGTCCGGCTGAAATGTCATTTGGTTCTTCGGGGTGTTTGCCCCGGACATAGATAAGCACCTGATTCGGTTCGATATCCTCCTCGTAATCAATGCTGTTAGGATGCTCGGGGTGTTCGGCCCAGGCATAGAAAAGCACCCGATTCGGTTCGATGTCCTCTTCGTAGTCAATGCTGTTAGGATGCTCAAAGCCGGTGTCTGGTTGACGGAATAGAACGACCAGGTTAGGCTCATGTTCATCTTCGGTATTAATGTCATTTGGGTGTTCCGGGTGTTCGTCAGGGTAGTATATCAATGTGATCGTGTTCGGCTCCAACTCGCCGTCGTATGTTATCACGTTAGGCTCTTCATCGTCGCCGTCTTCGGCTTGCTCGAATTCGCTCTCTTTGATGCCGATATCTATCCAACGGTCGCAGCGGACCATCATAGTGTCATATCTTCTGGCAAGAGCAGGGCAGATGATCAGGCCCGCAAAAACCAACACTGTAATAAAAACCGTGATTATCCTCTTCGTTTCCATTTTCATACCCTTCAAGTAAATACCATTTTTCCACAGGGCAGTTTGCCCCCCCATAATACATCTATTAATAACGAACTAATCCGAAGGGAGGGGCTAAAAAAATGGAGAAAATGAAAAGATTCTCAGAGGGTTGCCGGGCTAGAAAACTATGTATTTTTCTGCTTTGTGTAATAGTTTGCCGGGTTTGCCGATATGGGCGATTTCGCCGATTTTTGCTTGTTTTCTCCGTTTTATGATGCGGTTTACGGTTATGGGCCCAAGGCCGGGTACCTTTAAAAGCTGAAATTTCGAAGCTGAATTGATGTTTATCGGGAAAACTTCGGGATGATTATTCGCCCAAACCTCTTTAGGGTCAGTAGTTAGCGAAAGACTGCCCTTTTTGCCAAAGAATATATCAGACTCTTTGAAACCGTATTTTCTGAATAGAAAATCAACCTGGTAAAGCCGATGCTCCCTCGTAAAAGCATCGTTTTGGGTGTTTTCATTGATTTCTGCCTGGCCGAGTGATTTCTGATAAGCACTGAAGTATACCCTGTGCATTTTCAGTCGTTCGTACAATCCGGACATGTATTTAACGATCTCCGAGTCCATTTCGTCAGCGGCACCGACTATGAACTGGGTGGTTTGCTTTACACGGTCGAATTTGCGTCCTTTGGCCGTTATTTCACTGATGAATTTGATTGGCTCTATAATATCCCTGATGTATTGTTTTTTTTCGGAGAGTTTGAGCATGTTTTTTTCGCCGGGGGTTTCGATATTCAGCGATACATTGCTTGCCAGCGAAAGCGATTGCTCTATAGCTGCTTTGGAGGCTCCTGCCATGATTTTCAGGTGAATAAATCCTCGAAACCGGTAATTTTTGCGTAAAATTGCTGCAACTGCGTTCAATTTTGCCATTGTCGCATCGGGTGATTTACCAACGGCTGAGCTTAGAAACAGTCCAAAAACCTTCTTTTTGCGGTAATAATCCATGAAAGCGGCGGCGGTCTCTTCCGGGGTGAGGGCACACCTGCGGACATCATTTTCGTCGCGAAGCGGGCAGTATTTGCAGTCGTTCGAACAGACATTGGACATGAGGGTCTTGAAAAGTACGCTTTTTCCGCCGTTAGGGAGGGTTATGGGGTATATCCAGTTGCCGTCGCCGCCGCGCTGGCGGCCGGGGGTGTCTTTAGCTCCGCACGCACAGGCCAGATCGTACTGGCCGTCTACGCTCAGGATCTCGAGCTTTCGCTGAGTGTCAGGTTTTGAAATGATCGAAGCCAAAAGCATCATCCATGAAAAAAAGCCCCAATTAACGCTCTAATTATAGCCGATAATCAAGAAAGTTCAAATGTAAAACTGTCCCAGGAATGGAAAACTGTACCTGGTACCGTTTCTGGTGGGATAGGTAAAATAGGTAAGGGTGGTTTATTATTGAGGTTATGTCGTTAATTTTTATATTTTTTGCAGTAGATATGATTTTTTGCTTGAAATATGCCGAATAAATCAGTATGTTATTAACTTTTCGTCAACAAATTATGTTATTTGAAGATATATCGGTTCTTAAGAAAGGAACTTTTTTAGATGATTAAGGTTAGATCACGTGCGGGTGAGTCGGTTCAGCAGATGGTAAAGCGTTTTAAAAAGATGTGCGAAAAAGAAGGTCTGATTCGCGATATGAAACGCAATAGCTACTATGAAAAGCCATCAGAAAAGAACCGCCGCAAAAGAAGAAAAGCAGCGCGTGCAGCCAGCTTCGGCTTGACCAATAAATAGTCAGCGGCAGCTATACGGAATATTACAGCCGGGTCACATCGAAGGATGAGCCCGGCTTTTTTTGCGCGCGTATTCTGCGTTAATGTTTTCAGTAGAGTTTTTATTATTGTCCGGTTATAATTTTTGTATGACAGACTTTAAGATACATAGTGATTTTACTCCGCAGGGCGACCAGCCTGCTGCGATAGATCGGCTTTGCGCGGGGCTTGACGAAGGTAAGAAGTTTCAGACGCTTCTTGGTGTTACCGGCAGTGGTAAGACGTTTACTATGGCTAATGTTATCGCAAGGTATAAACGGCCTGCACTGGTTATCTCGCATAACAAGACTCTGGCTGCACAACTCTATGAGGAGCTTAAGGATCTCTTCCCGGAAAATGCCGTCGAGTATTTTGTCAGCTATTACGATTACTATCAGCCCGAAGCGTATATCCCCCAGCGGGATATTTACATCGAAAAAGACGCGTCCCGCAATGACGATCTTGACAGGCTCAGGCTTTCGACGACGACCAGTCTGCTTAGCCGGGACGACAGCATAATCGTCGCTTCGGTGTCGTGCATATTCGGGTTGGGTTCGCCGGAGGATTATCAGGCCAGTGTCGTTGGTGTTCGCGTTGGCGATACCATCGAGCGAAACGATTTGCTTGGTCGGCTGGCAGACATTCAGTATGAACGTAACGATATTGATTTTAAGCGTGGGACATTTCGGGTTCGCGGGGATGTTGTCGAGCTTTGGCCGTCTTATGAATCGTTTGGAATTCGGTTTGAGTTTTTCGGCGATGAGGTTGAGAAGATTTCTTATATCAATACGATCTCGTGCGAGACGCTCGCCGAAGAAACGCAGGTGTTTATTTACCCGGCCAAGCACTATATAATGCCCGCAGAACGAATCGAACAGGGCGTTGAGAGCATTCAGGAAGAGCTTGAGGGCAGGCTTATTCAGCTTAAGCATGAGGGTAAACTGCTTGAGGCTCAGCGGCTTGAGGCCCGTACGAAATACGATATTGAGATGATCCAGGAGGTCGGTTACTGCAGCGGCATCGAGAACTATGCCAGGCATATGGCGGGTCTTAAACCCGGCGATAAACCGTTTACGCTTATGGATTATTTCCCGGAGGATTTTTTGCTGTTCGTTGACGAGTCGCATGTTACGATTCCGCAGGTACGTGCGATGTACGCCGGCGACAGAAGCAGAAAGCAGGTTCTTGTCGATCACGGGTTCCGGCTTCCAAGCGCGATGGATAACCGGCCTTTGCGGTTCGAGGAGTTTGAGAATAGATGGAGTAAGGTTGTGTTTCTTTCGGCGACGCCTGCCGATTATGAGCTTGGGGTCAGTGAAGGCGAGGTTGTCGAGCAGATCATCCGGCCTACCGGCCTGGTCGATCCGGAGATATTTGTCCATGCCGCCTCCGACCAGATCCCGCATCTGATCGGTGAGATTCAGCAACGGGTTGCCGTTAAAGAGCGTGTGCTGGTTACTACGCTGACCAAACGCCTTGCCGAAGATCTTACGGATTTTCTTACGAAGAAAGGCTTTAAGTGCCGATATTTGCACAGTGATATCAAGACGCTCGAGCGTGTCGATATTCTCCGTGACCTGCGTAAGGGCGACTTTGATGTGCTTATCGGGATTAATCTTCTGCGTGAGGGGCTTGACCTGCCGGAAGTTTCGCTGGTTGCGATACTCGACGCCGATAAGGAGGGTTTCCTTCGCAGCCAGACGTCGCTTGTCCAGACTATCGGGAGGGCGGCGAGGAATGTTAACGCCAAGGTGCTGCTGTATGGCGACCGGGTTACCAATTCGATGAAAAAAGCTATTGACGAAACGAATCGGCGGCGTACAATTCAGACGCGGTATAACGAAGAAAACGGTATTACGCCCGAGACGATCAAAAAGGCGATCGGCACTGGGCTTGGCGAGATGCTTAAGGCACGCAAGACCGCTCAGGAAGCTCTGCACTTTAGCGATGACGAGTTTGACAAGGCAGAGATGACCGTTCAGATCGAAAAGGAAATGCTTGAAGCGGCTAAAGCGCTTGATTTTGAAAGGGCAGCGATGCTGAGGGATCAGTTGAAAGAGCTTAAAGAAATGCCGGAACTTAATTAAATGTATAATGTCTATTGTATAATGTATAATGGTGGAAACCGCCTTACGGCGGAAACTGTTTTACACTGGGTCCCGGGTCAAGCCCGGGATGACAAGTCTTGCGGCCGGGGCTTTTTTATTTACAGGATTTAAGATGTAGGGAGAACAATAACAATGGCCTATCTTAAAGCGATCATCGCCCTTTTTGTTATAATCGATCCTATTGGCAATATTCCGGTTTTTTTGGCAGTTACAAAACCACTGGAAGATTCATCCCGCAAACGAGCTTTCAATATTGCAATAGTTGTGGCTTTTTTGATATTGCTGGTTTTTTCGCTGAGCGGGCAATTTATTCTTGATGAGGTTTTCCAGATAAAGATTGCCGATCTTCGTATTGCCGGCGGTATTTTACTATTTCTTATCGCAATGCATGGCATTCTAAATCATGGTCACAGTCCAGCAAAATCCGGAGATAAAAATCTTAGCCCGGAAGAGATCGGGTGTGTTCCGCTGGCTTGTCCATTGATTGCCGGTCCCGGAGCAATGGTGACTAGCCTGACGATCTGGAATGATCCTGATGCGGGTGCGCTGGTTGCAATCGTTGCAATTGCGTCAGTGTTGATTGTTTTTTGGGTGCTGATGCGGTTTATTGGAGCAATAAGCCATCCGTTTGGGAAATTGATTATTACAGCAGTATCCAAGGTGACGTTTATTCTAGTTGCCGCTATCGCTGTTAACATGGTCGTTCAGGGGATAATGTATTACATAAACGTTGCGAAGTGACTAAAATACTAAATGTATAATGAAGGATACGGTCTTACGGCCGAGAGATTTTTATTAAAAGGATAATTATGCGAAAACTTGATGTTTCCAGGATTGGGACTTTGATCGATCTTGCTGTTGAGGAAGATTTTGGCAATGGGGATCCGACCTCTCAGATCACTATCGGTGAAGACGTTAATACGAAGACGTATATTATCACGCGAGAAGAGATCGTTGTTTGCGGTATGTCGGTTGTTGCCGAGATCCTTAAGCGATATGACGAGAGGCTTAAGCTGAAAGTTTTGATCGGCGACGGCAAACATGCAAACGTTGCTAACCGGATTGCCGTTATCGAAGGGCCGCTTCGGGCTATGCTGAGTGCTGAGCGTGTGGTGCTGAACTTTCTTCAGCGGCTCTGCGGGATAAGTACTATGACGTGGAAGTATGTTAGTGCAATTCGCGGGACGAAGGCAAAAATATACGATACCCGAAAGACCACGCCCGGCTGGCGGATGCTTGAGAAATATGCCGTTGTCTGCGGCGGTGGGTATAACCACAGGATGCATCTTGGCGACGGGGTAATGATCAAAGATAACCATGTCGCCGAGATGGGGACGAAACTTCAGTCTAAGCTTAATAAGATGGTCAAAGATGCCAAGGCTTTCAAAAGTGTAAAGTTTATCTCCGTTGAGGTCGACCATGTCGATCATCAGCTTAACCGTGTTTTGAAGGTGGAGGGCATTGACGTTATCCTGCTCGATAATATGGGGCAGTGGCAGCTAAAACACGCAGTCGAGATGCGGAACGAGATGTGCGGTAAAAAGCCACTGCTGGAGGCGACCGGTAATGTAAACCTCAATAGCGTTTTGCAGATTGCCCGGTGCGGCGTCGACAGGATATCGGTAGGGGCGATAACGCATTCGGCGACGGCTGTCGATATCGGATTGGACAGGGACTAAAACAATTACTAATTACGAATTACTAATTACGAATTGAGGAAACCGCCTTCGGCGGAGGCTATTTATTATTGTGAATGCTGCTGATATTTTAGATGTTGATGTTATTGAGGGATCGCTTACGCCGGCGATCGTTGGGCGGGGGGTTCTTGTCTTTAAGTCGACGTCGAGTACTAACGATGTCGCATGGGAATACTCTCGCAATGCCGCAAACGACGGTCTTGCGGTTTTTGCCGAGAGCCAGTCGTCCGGCAGGGGGCGGCGCGGCAATAAATGGCTCTCTGGCGATTCGGCGAGTATTCTTTGTTCTATCCTGCTTATTGATTTTCCCGCTGGGCCGGAGCTTATGACAACCGCGTCAGCGATTGCCGTCGCCGAAGCCGTAATCAATTTCAGCTCGGTTAACGCACGGCTTAAATGGCCGAATGACGTAATGATAAACGGTAAAAAGGCTGCGGGCATCCTCCTGGAATCCAGACCCGGCGCAGGTGCCAACAATTACGTAATAGGTATTGGTCTCAATGTCCATCAGCCCAGGGGATTCTTTGAAAGTACCGAACTACTGATGCCGGCGACAAGCCTGGATATCGAGACGGGAAGTTTTAATAACAGAAACCAGCTGGCGAGCGAGCTTTTGCGGTCGTTTGATCGCTGGCTGGAAATCGCAAAATCCAACCCCCAGAAAATAGTCGATAGATGGTCAAGTCTTTCAACCCAGCTTGGCACGCTTGTGACGGTAGAATACAACCAGCAGCGATTCAGCGGAAACTGCATAGGAGTGGACCCGGCAGCGGGATTGATACTCCAACTGGACAAAGGCGGAGTAAGAATGTTCGATGCGTCGCATACGACGATTGTTAAGCATTTGTAAGTGTTAAGATTCGTTCAAATAAGGGTAAGACTTTAGCCATCTGTCATAATTGGTGGCTTTATCGAAGATGTCAGTTTTTTCAAGACTTTGGTATCAATCTGCGTTCTTAGCGTTTTTATCGGGGAGCTCGCGCTCCCGCGCTTTTAAGGTGTCACCCAAAGGGTTTTCATTTTTTCTTCTTAAATGGTTTAGTGAATTTCGCTGCGATTTTTCCGGCGAGGCTTATTCCTTTTGCAGAGGTGTTATAGACCACTTTCCCTCCTGTTGTCCCTACTGTTACTGCTGCTTCGATCGGGGATTTTATTATGTTTCCTATCAGGGTTGACGTGTCGTCGAGGACCGATACGATCATGTCGAATGTTTCTTTCGTGGCGTCGCCTATTCTGTTGAGTACTGACGGGAGGATGTCTTTTTTGAACATGTCGCGTACGTCTTCATAGAAGTGGGCTGCTTTTGATTTTAGTTTTTTGGCGGCCTCGGTTCGGTCGAACCCCTTGAATGCTTTGCATCGCTGCACCGCGGCGTGGCCAACGACTGAGGTCATAAAGCCTGCTCCGATCCCCTGTGCGATGTCACTGGAATATCTACCGATAAGCGGCGCCCTGGAAGCGAGACCTTCGATAAGATTTTTGCCCATGTTTATATAGTTTACCGTTGCTACTACGGCGATAATGTCTGCGGCGATCTTGAATTGTTCGCGAAGCCTTGGGCGTGAGTTGTATATTTTCATGATGCGGCCGGCCATGACGAAATTTCGATAGATGACGATCATGAGGTCGGCGGCTTTGTAGGGGCTAAGCGTTACGCCTGTCATTACGACGGCGACGCAGGCGCGAATTTCCTTTTCGGCTTGGTCGTCCAGCGTCTGAAGAGCCGGACGTATTGCCTGGTCCTGGGCAGATATGATCTCTTCGGCAAGGGCGGCGGAAGATTTGCCGGAGTAGACGGCCGATGAGAGTTTGTCCATGGCGGCTGCGACGGTTTCCTGCTGCTCAGCGGGCAGGTAGCGGTTGGAGGTCAGGCGGGACATATATTTGCTGAGGTATTTTGCGTATTTTTTGACTCTGCGCGGAGAGGCGGTTTGCGGTTCGCCTATACGCGGCGGAATCAGGACGGGCGGCTGGGAGGCGATGGTCTTGATGAGGTAGACGGCTAACCAGAGCAAAGCGGCTGCGATTATTCCGGCGAAGGCGTATCCGGCGATAGGGTGGAACTCTCGCAATGTCTGATAGGCATGCAGAATCTCGATAAATGCGAAAAATGACAGCAGAGCTCCGAATACGAGCAAGCCGGTTTTGATGATCTTGAACCATGTTTTCAGCACTTAAGTCTCCCTTTTTAAATGTATAATGTCTATTGTATAATGTATAATGATGGAAACCGCCTGTGGCGGATATTTTGTTTATGTTATATAGACGGTTTTCACACTTCAATATTACACACAAAATGTTGGCAAAATGCAAATTAATATATTGGCAGGTCATTACTTGACTATATTTGCTGATTGTTTAAGATGTGTATTGAGAATTTTTGGGCTTATTATTAGACGCCGGTTTTGCGGTGGTAAGGATTTAATGTGAAAAATACTGGCAGGCTGCCTTCGTGGCTGAAACGACGTATCCCGGCTTCTGCGGCGTATAACCATACGCATCATGTTATCGGCGGGCTCGGTATCGAGACGATCTGCACAAATGCAAACTGCCCCAACCAGGGCCAGTGCTGGGAGAGCGGAACTGCGACGGTTTTGATCCTTGGCAATATCTGCACTCGGAATTGCAGGTTCTGTGCAGTCGGCCACGGAAAGCCCGAACCGCCCGATGCGACGGAAGCGGCTCGTGTGGCGAAGATGGCTAAGGATATGGAGCTTAAGTACCTCGTGATTACCAGCGTTAATCGTGATGATCTCGAAGACGGCGGGGCCGGTCAGTTCAGAGACGTTATAAAAACCTGTCGCGGGGAGATCGAAGATATGAGGTTCGAGTTGCTTGTACCGGATTTCAAACATTGTCAGGACGCGGCGCTGGAGATTCTGGAGACGGCAATGCCGTTCGTGTTCGGCCACAACATTGAGACCGTTCCTGCGTTGTATTCGACGGCCCGTCCCGGGGCCGATTATCGCACATCGCTTGAACTGCTTAGAAAAGCAAAGGCTGCCGACAATAGGGCGATCACGAAATCTTCTATAATGCTTGGGCTTGGCGAAAAAGAAGAAGCAGTTATCCAATCGCTAAAGGATCTTCGTGAGGTTGGCTGTGACCGGCTGGCTTTGGGACAGTATCTAAGGCCGACGAAGCAATCGCTTGAAGTCGTCGAATATGTAGAGCCCGAGAAATTTGACTGGTGGGGGCAAAAGGCTTACGAGCTTGGCTTCGACTGGGTGATGGCGTCGCCGTTTACGAGAAGCTCCTACCATGCAGAGCAAGACAGCACCAGATAACGTCCGAAACAGACTTACGGACTGTATTATTCATTATTGGTTATTCAAGTTCGCCAGAATTTTGGGCACCCACGAGGGATGCCCCTACGTTTTTTGAATCCGTCACTACTGCCGGATCTTCGATATCCAATAACGAACAAGGAACACCCAATATCCAACAAGGGGTACAATAAATCTAATTGACAACTGTTTGAAGGGCTGGTTTTTTAGCAGCCGGCACAATATCCGGCTGTGTTATAAATCTGAATATGTCGGTGTTGTCTATTGTTCCTTTGAAGCGTTCGGCGTTTTTGCCGGTTGCGTAGAGAGGTACGTTTACCCCTGTATGGCCCTTTGATGACCAGATTACGTCCGGCAGGTTTCCTTTGCCGTTATTCTTTATTACTTTAAGTCCGCCTGTTTCGTGGTCGGAGGTTACTACTATCAGCGTGTCGCCGCGTTTGGCTGCCCAGTCGACGGCTGCTTGTACCGCTTTTGCAAACTCTATCGTTTCATAGATGTTTCGCTTAAGGTCATTACTGTGCCCGGCGTGGTCGATCTTGCCGCCTTCGACCATCAGGAAAAATCCTTCGTCGTGGTTTTCGAGGATTTTGATCGCTGTTATGGTCATGTCGGTTAGATGCGGTAATTTGCCCAGTCCATCTGCTTCGTATGGGAGGTGATCCTTGCCGAACTGGCCTGAAAGGGGGGCGTTGCTTTTTGTGTCGTGTTTTAAAAGTTCATCGCGGTTTGTTACGACGGTATAGCCGGCTTTTTCGGCATCTTTCCTGCTGATGTGCTTTGCCCCGCCGAGCAGTACGTGCGGTTTTGAATTGCTTAGATAGTCTTTGACGATGTCTTTGTATTTGCCTCTGGATTTGACGTGTGCTCCAAAAGAAGCCGGGGTGGCGTGAGAGATAAACGTAGTCGAGACGAGACCGACTTTTTTGTCCATTGCTTTAAAGTACTCCAGTGTCGTAAGGAGTTTTTCTTCGTTACCCGGTATCCTAAGACTGATTACGCCGTTATTAACCTTTACGCCTGTTGCTATTGAGGTGCCCGCCGCCGCCGAATCGGTTATTGCCGAACTTGCAGAGCGTGTTTTTACCTGACCGCCGTATTGAAGAAATTCGAATCCCAGGACATTTGCCTGGCCGTTAAGATACATGCCCGCCGCCTTAACCTGCTCAAAGCCCATCCCGTCACCAATGAACAGAATAGTATTTTTCGGCAGTTCTGACGAAGTGCAACCGGCAAGTAACAAAAAACCAACCGACAAAAATACAAGAATTTTTTTACGAAACATGATTATACCTCAATTTTTTTTTAAATAAATTTTCCGAATTATTCTTTACGCCTTAGGTCCAAGCGTAAAGTTTGTGAATTTGCTTAGCGGATAGTCTTTTATCAGTGCGTTTACATCTTCGACAGTTACCGCTTTTATAGCTTCAACGTCGTCGCTAACGCTTCTGTATTTTTGCGAGTAGACCCAGTTAAGGCCCAGGTTTGTCAGTCGTCCCATCGGCTGTTCGCTTTTGATGGTTATTGCGCTGAGCACCTTGTTCTTTGCCTTCTGTAGTTCGTCATTATTGACCCCGTCTTTTTCAAGCTCGGTGAAAATATTCCGGGCGACTTCCATGACCTTCTCTGCATTTTCCGGGTTGCAGCGGAAGTAGCTGTATATACAGCCAGTGCCGTCCATAGTCTCGTAGTGCATCGCGGCGACTTCGGCTAGCGCGTTGTCGACCAGTGCCCAGAAGTACCTCGAGCCTGTCTGGTCGCCTACGATCATCGAAAGCAGCGATCCGGCGTAGCGCCTGGGGTCCTGCATTGATACGGCCCCGCTAAGCAGGCAGATATGTTCGCAGACCAGGGTGTCTTTGGTTTGTCTGGTTTTCTCCAGCGATCCGGCGCAGGTTGAGATTTCTCTTGGAGCATCGTCCGACGTCCATTTACCGCATGCCGAATCGACCAGAGAACAAAGCCCGTCAAAGTCGAAATTTCCGCAGCACGCCACGATCATATTGTTCGGTGCATAGCGATGGCCGAAATACTCCCGCATCTGATCGGCGGTAAGTGCGTCAATGCTTTCGTTGGTGCCGAGGACGCTATTGCCGCACGGGTGCCCCTTAAAGTGCAGTGCCCGGCACTGATCCATAACGTCAAATTGCGGAAGATCCTTATACATCGCGATCTCTTCCTTGATGACGTTCTTTTCGATATTGAAGTCGTCGTCACGCAGCGACGGACGCATAAGCTGCGACCACAGACTGCTGCATTCCTGAAGGTATTCCGGAAGAACTGCCGCATAGTAGACGGTGTTTTCTTCGCTGGTAAAGGCGTTGAACTTTGCCCCGAGGTGGTCGAACTCTTCGTTGACCTGAAGTGCACTCATCTTTTCGGTGCCCTTGAACATCATGTGTTCCAGAAAGTGCGACACGCCGCTTATCTCGGCAGTCTCATCCCGGCTGCCTGTTTTGCAGAAAAAACCAACCGCCGCAGAAAGTGCAGCCTCGTTGACCTCACCAATAATAGTAAGACCGTTATCCAATACTTTTTTCTTAAATTCCATACCAATCCCTAAAAGCTAATTGCTTATTGCTAATCGCTAATTGCTGTTTACTATACCTTAACCGATTCCGGTCCGATTGTTACAACCGTGTACCCGTCGAACTTATTGTTTTTCAGGAAGCTGGTTACCGTCTCGACGCTTACCTCTTCCAGCTTTTCTTTAATCTCTTCGATGCTTCGCACCCTGCCGAGGAGGTAGTGGTCACCGGCAATACCGTTTGCCCTCGAACTGGAGGATTCGCTTTGCATTATCAGGCTGCTCTTTAGCCCGACTTTAGCCCGTGCAATTTCGCTTTCTGTAATGTCTTTGCCGAGCCTGTCGAATTCGGCGATTATTACGTCGATAGTTTCCTGTGCTTTATCCGGGGTAGTCCCGGCGTAGCAGCTTATCCCCGCCGCCTGCTTGAGGCCGTTGTAGCTTGCACCGACTGCATAGCAGAGTCCGCGTTTCTCGCGTACTTCGGTAAACAGCCTGCTGCTCATTCCGCCCGACAGAACAGAGACGGCGGCCATAACATTATAGTAATCCGGGTTCTGTACGGTAACGGTTGAAGTCATAAGCCCTATGTGGACCTGTGCACCCTCGTGCTGCAGGTGGGTGTATTTTTCGCCTGTTTCGCCTGTCGCTATTGCCGTGTCGATTTCGGGCTGTTCGTTATCGAAAAGCGATTCGAGCTGTTTTACAACCGTAGCGAAGTCGTATTTGCCTGCGATGGCGAAAGTTGCCTTTGACAGGTTGAACCGCTGCTTGACGATAGCGGCAACCTGATCGACGGTCATGCTCTCGACGTCTTCGAGTTTACCCATCGCCGGGTTTCCCAAAGGCTTCGGATAAAACTGTTCCCGCAATGCCATCATTACTTTCGACCTCGGGTCGTCATCGAGAGATATGATATCGTTAGCGGCAAGCATTTTGGAAAGCTCAAATTGCTCGGTTTCGAGAGACGGCCGCAATATAACATCGGAATAAAGGCCGATCGCTTTTTCGAGATTGCTCGCTTCCAGCGCCGCTCCCATCGAAAGGAAACCGGCGGACACCGAACAGTTACGATGAAGACCAAGCCCGTCCAACGCGTCGATCAGTGCTCTGGAGTCCATTTTGCCTGCGCCTCGGAAGATCCAGTCGGTAATTATTGCTCCGGCCCCACAGCAGCCTTTTTCAAACTGTGCCGCCCCGCAAGGAAGCTGAAACGTAAACGCCACTGAGCCTACCTGGCTCATATGTTCGCCAAGGATGGTCATGCCATTGTCCAGGACGTGTTTGTCAAATCGTTCTGTCATATCATAAACGCTTTCAAAAAAGTACAGCCCCCAATAAAAGGGGGCCATGGAATCCTGTTATTAAAGCAAAATGCAGCATGTCCGCAGCCCATCCTACGGACTAATTAAGCTACTGCGGCGTCTGGCTCGGTGTCTATGTCGCTGTCAGAATCAACGCCGTCGAACTGGACACTGATTTTCTTGCTTACACCGCGAGTCTGCATAGTAACGCCGAAGAGAACCTCGGCAATACTCATCGTTCGTTTGGAGTGAGTTATTATTACAAACTGCGACTGCTGTCTAAACTCCTGGACGATCATGTTAAAGCGTTCGTTGTTCGCTTCATCCAGCGCCGCGTCAACCTCGTCAAGAATACAGAAGGGCGACGGTTTGCTCTTGAATACCGCAAAGAGCAGGCCCATCGCTGTCAGGGTTTTCTCTCCGCCGCTGAGCAGGCTTATGCTTCTGGTTTCCTTGCCCGGAGGCTTGGCCATGATCTCAATGCCGCTTTCAAGCACATCGTCGGGGTCTTCCAGGAGAATATCCGCTTTGCCGCCGCCAAAGAGCTTGCGGAAGAGGATCTGGAAATTCTTGCGGACTTCCTCGAAGGTGACTACGAATTTCTCGCGGCTTTCCTTGTTGATTTTGTTAATCAGCTGTTCCAGCTGGAGCTTGCTTTCGTTAAGGTCTTCAACCTGTTCGGACAGGAACTCGTAACGATCCTCAAGTTCCTGCAGTTCTTCGATAGCGTCGACGTTTACATTGCCCAGGCGGCTGATCTTGCCGCGAAGATCCTTGATCTCATCGCGAACTTCGTTCCAGTCGACTTGCAGTTCTTCGAAGTTCTGATATGCCTCGGCCAGGTCGAGCCCGAGTTCTTCGCTGACTCGCTGTGTGAGATCCTCGTTCTTAACGGTAAGCTGGCTGAGATCAAGTTCTACCGAATGCATCTGTTGTTCGACTTCGGCCTGCTCGGTGCGTTTTTGCCGCAAAGTGCTTTCAGTTTCTCTCTGAAGTTTTCGCTTTTCGTCGATCCTGGCATGAAGGTAAGTGCTCTTTTTCTGCGACTTTTCCTTATCGACGTACAACTGAGATACCGTCGAAGTTGCAGTCAGAATATTTCGCTGCGTTTGCAGTACCTGTTCGTCGCAGCCGAGCAGGTCGGTCCTGGAAGATTCCAGAGCAATCCTCGCATGCTGGAGCTGACTTTGCAAACTTGCCGTCCGCTGCTGGATCGATTTTCGCTGTTCCCGCACCTGGCCGATATGCACCTTCAATTCCGTCTGTTCGGCGATATGCGTTTCGAGGTGCTCTTTCTTATGGGCGAACTCTTCTTCCAGTTTGTCGATATGCGAGTTTCGCTCGGTGTTGACGGCTTCGAGTTCCTGAAGTTTCTGCCGCGAGTCATATTCCTTCTGCACCGACTCGGATATTTCCCGGTCAAGCGTGTCAATCTCGCTTCGCAGCATCGGTTCTTCGTCGCTGAGGCGTTTGATGTTTTCTTCGAGTACTCTCAGTTTCGATTCGGCATCTACCTTTTCTGTGTTCGCTTCATAGATAGACGTTCTGAAATCCTTGCACAACGCGGCGAGGTGTTCGTTATCTCTGCCTGTCGACTGCAGGTTTTTGTCGATCGAGCTGATCTCGACAGAAATACCCGCCAGTAAATTTTCCAGTTCGGTCAGGCGGCTTTTTCGGGAGATAAGCCCTGTTGTTTTACCGACCGGACCAATGCGAAGGCGCTGGGCGCCGTCGAATACTTCGCCGTTTGCTGTGACGAATCTGTAACCGGCCCCGAGTTCATGAGAAACTTCGATTGCGTCGTCGATGCTGTCGACGAGAATTGTCTTGCCAAGCAGCTGCCATACTATCGAGGCATGCCTGCTGTCGAATTTTACAAACTCAACGACCCTGCCCTTGACAGATGTCATCTTCGACATGTCCGCGTTATCGGCGAATGGGGCTATCTTGTCGGCTAGCAGCAGGTTTATGCGGTTGTTTAGTTTCGAGTATGTTTCCTGGTCGGCGATGAATTTGCTTGTGCTGTTTATTACCAGCGCGTCGGTCATCCCTTCCAGTGCGGCTTCGACAGCGACGGCGTATTTCGCATCGGCACTGATGATGTCGGCGACGATACCTTCGATGTAGTCGTATTTTCCTCCATCACCGTTTTGGCTTGAGTCCAGGATATTTCTGATCGATTTGCTCAGGCCCTCGCGTTTTGATTCCATATCGGAGATCACGTTGATCTCGCTTTGCAGGCCGCTGCGTTTTTCTTTTATTTCGGCAAGCCGGTCGTTGTATTCGGCAAGCTCGCTGTCGTTGTCGGCGATCTTCGCTCGTTTGTCGTCCAGCCCGGCCTGTAATTGGGCGATGACCTTTTCGGTCTCTGCCAGTTTCGCATTGTTTGTCGCTTTGCTTGTCAGCAGTTCGGCGAGTTTATGTTTTGTATCGTCGGCCCGTCCGCTTAACCGGTCCTTCTGGTCGGCCATCCGCTCGCGATAGGTGCTCATGCTTTCGATAACATTGTGCAGCTGAGCGGTACGCCTGACTATATCGATGATGCCGGACTTTTCGTCTTCGAGACTGGTCTGTATGCTTCCGCAATCGACGTTGATCTCGTGGATAATCTCGTGAACTTTGTCGAGGCTTTTGTTGTTTGCTTCGAAGAGTTCCTCGTTTTCCTGCAGTTGGGTTTTGCACGTCGCCAGTTGTGATGAAAATCCGCCCATCTGATCTTCCAGCCGGGTGATCTGCGATGCGGCGTTAACCTTTCGCTCTACCAGTTCGGCTCCGCGGCTTTTCAGGTAGTCGATTCTTTCAAGGTGCTGGTCGATCTTGCTCTTGGCGGCGACGAGTGCATTGTCCCAGTGACCGATATGGCCTTCGGTTTCGATGATCGATTTGCCAAGCTCGCTGACCTCGGCATCGTTGCGTGCGACATCGTTTACTACCATCGCGAAAAGCTCTTTGAACCTGCCTATCTTTTCGTTTTTCTTTTTCGTCTGCTTAACGATCTTGTCATACTCAGAAAGCGAAAAGTTCACCCGAAGTTCTTTAAGCCGGTCGCTGTACTGCAGGTAATTTCTTGCTTTACCGGCCTGAAGCTTAATACTTCTAAGCTGTTTTTGTACTTCGTTTACAATGTCTGCCAGGCGAAGCAGATTCTGGTCCGTTCGGTCGAGTTTTCGGAGGGCTTCTTTTTTGTGTGCCTTGAATTTGCTGATACCGGCGGCCTCTTCGAAGATGATTCGCCTGTCAGCTTTGGACGCGTGAAGGAGTTGATCGATCTGGCCCTGTTCGATGATCGAATATGCACTTACCCCGACGCCGGTATCCATGAACATTTCGCGGATATCTTTGAGACGGCAGTTGCTGTTGTTGATCTGGTAGAGGCTCTCGCCGCTTTTATACAGACGCCTGGTGATGACCAGTTCGTCGTTTTCCAGACCTTGGCCGGTTACCTGCGAAAAATGCAGCTGCACTTGGGCCATACCGCTGGGTTTTCTGCTTCCAGAGCCGCTGAAGATAACGTCTGTCATATGCCCGCTTCGGAGCGCCTTGGGGCTTTGGTTGCCCAGCACCCATTTGATCGCGTCGACGACGTTACTCTTTCCGCAGCCGTTAGGCCCGACGATCGCCGTGATATCGCGGTTGAAGGAAAACTCCGTTTTATCCGCAAAACTCTTAAATCCGTTTAGGACGACTTTCTCTAACCTCATGTAAACCCTTCCTGTTGCAGACTAATACCTTTCTTGTATTGTCTGAAAAAATAGTATCCAAAAAAAGATATATTGTTCAAGATTAAAAGTAAAACTGCTTCGGCACCAGGGCCGTTTTTGCCTGTAACTATTATTAACTAAAAACCAATTTGCATTACCCTTACATGCCTGCATCTTTGAGGAGTGTTTTCCACTCCTCTGAATTATCCAGATCGTTCTCTTCGGTGGGCTTATCATTAGAGCCAGGTATATTCTGCGGCGGCTCTGTTGGGTCGATATTTGGAAAAACCGTCAATTCACCGGCGATGAATTTCGCGTTGATCGCACCCGTTTTGCACATTTTTTCGAGAAGTTCGCATATCTCACAATAAGGGATCGCCAGTCCCGGCCGTTTCTTTAACTCTCTCGGAACTATCGGAAGTTCTCCTAGGGTTTTTATCACCTCTTTGACGCTGAAAGTTGACTGCAATGGCCCGATGACACCCCGTTTTTTGGGATTCTTACGCCAGATCGATACGTATTTGTCGCCATATCTGGCATTGATGGTTATGTCTTTGTCGTTGGATTCGACATACAGGTTTTTTGCACATTGTAACTGATCTCCGAATATGACGATTTTCGGTGTTCCCTTGCGTGAGACATATATACGATTTTCTCCACGGTACCTTATTGTGTCGAGGAAGAAGTCGCCTGCGACAATGGACCTGTTAACGTTGCTGCTTCTCAGTTTTCGCATTTCTTCATATACTGCCAGGCTGGTCTCAAAGTCTTCGGAGTTAAGAGCATTGCCAAGTATCATGATCGCATCGTTTCTTCTGGCGCCGCTGCCTACTGCTTTAATGGCCTCGATCCTGTAGGGGCTGTTTTTGTTTTCTATGATATTTTGTAAGGTTTTCAGCGGCCTGTCGTCGCCGATATTAAGCATGCATCTCGCTGCGTGGAGCCTTACCTCTTCATCGGGGTGTGACAGCAGCGGGGCGATCTCGTTCAGTGCGGAATTGCCCGTCACTTCAAGGGCGATTTCGGGGGTTAGTTTGTCTCTATCATTGGCCATGTTCATGACCAGTGAGTTAATTCTCTTTTGCTTCAGTACAGGATCACTGCCCATGTATAACAAGCGAACCATCGCAAGGAATTTCTGTTTTTCATGGCGGTACTTCGCCGGGATATTAATGAATATTAGTTTATCTGATTTGGCATGGGCGGTACCTACATCGAACTTACTGTTAATCAATTTACTTATCAAGTATGCGGTATAATGGTTGGGCTTGCGTAAAAGCATTGTCGCACGGACCCCTTCTACCGCTCTGCCGCCGGCTATGATATAATCTCCGATGATTCTTGGGTTTCTGTCGGCAAGATTGTTGATGAATATTGGTCCTTCGGCAAAGGCCTCAGTCTCAAGATACCGTTTGAAATCAACAAATTTTTCGTGCCTGACGAGTTTTGTTCTAAATAATCGTCCGCCTTTGAGAGAGGTCGTTTGTGTGTTGGCCAGCGGAGCAACTCTAAGGTCAAACACATCGCCCTGAGAGGTGATTGCCGGTATCGTTCCGCGAACTTCCACAACGGCCGTAGTTTTGCTGTTAATAAAAGCTTGCGGGTTGATACCTTTACGGTCTTTTATTTCGACCTTTATTTGTTTTATCAGTTTTGTTCTGAGATCTGGCGGGCATTCACTCGATCCCGTTCCGTTTAGACCGGCGACGATTCCATAGCCCCGAACCTCGGTTACACCGCTCTGAATAATGTCAGTGATCGTTCCGATAGTGGCATTGATCGCTTCGGGTCTATCTAATTCGGAGCCCTTGCCGCCGGGTCCTGGACAACCCGTTAGCAACAATAAAAATAACGTTGGAATCAATAAATATGACAATCTTTTTAAATTATAAAAACTCATCTTATTTTATCCTGATCGAGGAAGATTTATGAAGCGGGTCGTTTGCCCACTTCTTTACAGTTTCTCTCGTGATTGTCTGGAATTAGCGTTATTACCAGACCAAGCCTCTATAACATCGTCAACTTTAAGGTGAATTCTCCAAATAAGGATAATACTTTTGTCCTTTACAGTCAAGATATTCTAATTGTGGGACCGTTTTTCTGGTGGAAACACAACATATAGTGCTTTGGAAACCTATTTTAAACTATATTTACATCTAATGCGAACGAAAATACCCCAAAAATCATAAAAAAGCCCAAACACAATCCCGAATCACGAGTGCCTGGATTACCATTGTGGCCGAAATAACCCGAAACCTGGGATTTCCTATTGACTATACTGTATAAGAGTAATTAGGGCAGGTTTTGTTACTAATAAAATAGGTAAAATTGCGGCATTTGTTTTATTTTAGCCGAGTTCAGGAAAGAACTTGCCCGTTCGCCTGCCAATACTATAATATTGGCTGTTTGCCAAATAATGCTTGCAGTTTACGCTCAGAAATTGTATTAATTAGTTTTTATTACCAGCGGACCCATTAAAAGACCAGGCACTATTGGAACATTTGGATTGTCGGATCAGTGCCGCAGCGCACAGAAAGGTTATTTATGAAGAAGTTCAGACGGCTTATGCTGTGGCTTGGACTTATTTTTATCGCATTATTAACGTTTTTTTCCATTTATGGTGCTTTTCAAGGGGCTGATAAAGCTCAGAAATTCTTTAATTCCATCCCTCTAGCGGTATACTGGGCGGTTTTTGGCGTTATTATTGCTGCTTCAATATTCCTTATCCCCAGGCTTGTCAAGTTACCCGGTCTCCTTGCCATGCATGTCGGTTGCGTTTTGATCATTGCCGGGTCGATGTGGGGTTCCCAGGCAGGCCATGAGATGCAGCGAAAATATTTTGGATCCGCTCGGATCCAATCCTCCAGAATGTCGATCTCAGAGGGATACGCTGAGGATAAATTATATCTGAGCGAGGGATCGTCCGTCAATCAGTTACTTAATAGTATCAAATTCGATCGTTTCTCTATTAAATACGAATATGATACGCAAAACATAAACTTCATTTCAGATGGCAAAACATTCCGCAAGGAGCCTGTCGTTATCGGTACACAGATTAGCCTTGGCATCGAAAATTCCTATATTATACCCGTGCATTTTTTCCGCAATCTCGGTTTTAATAAGACGGTTGATGGTAAAGAGCAAGCATTCGACAGGCCCGGTGGAGGATCGAATCCGGCTCTTGAAATTAAACTTACCGACCACAATGGTAAGGAATCAACACGGTTCCTTGCCGATACGTCTTTTTATAATCTGCCGTTTCTGATCAGGCTGAATGATTTCAGGATCGAATATTACAAAGATCCAAAGCTTGTAGTGCTTGACGAAAAAGGCCTTATCTGGTCAGGACCTGCTGAGGTAGGAAAAGCCATTGACCTTGGACCGGAATTTGGGATCATTACTCCCACACGAGTGTTTAACAATTTAATTGCAAACAACGGCGTGCTGACGGACAGTGAGGGGCCTGCTATGAACCCGGCTATTGAGATACTGGTAGATTTCCCTGGCCAGCCGCAGGTAAAAAGGTATTCTTATCAGAAATTTCCCGATTCCTGTATTGTCGCAAAGAAGTTTGTCATTCGTTGCAATAGTACTATCAGCGACTATATTAGCGTACTGGATATTGTCACCGAAGACGGCAAGGTGCTTGCTTCGAAATGTATCGAGGTAAATAAGCCCCTTCATTACGGCGGCTACCATTTTTACCAGAGTTCGTACCAGCCGCTAGCAAACGGCAATTATGCGACCATCTTGTCGGTGACATCAGACTCAGGGTTGTACTGCGTATTTGCCGGTTTTTTTGCGATGTGCGGCGGAATAGTGTATCACCAGTGGCTCAGATCGGTCTTTAAAAAGAAAAAACAGAAACCCGAAGCGCAAGCGCAGGGATAAAAGCGATTACGAAAGATTTTAAATGGAAATCAAATATACAATTCAAGGCTTATTGATTTATATCGCGATAGCTGCTTATGCAGTCGGTTTTTTATTAGCGATTTTTCGAATAAAAAAGGTCGCGGGGTTTGTTTACTTTTTGGGGTTTGGCTCTGCCCTTGCCGCTTTCATATACCGCGGTCTGCACGTCGGCCATATTCCTATGCAGAACCTCTTTGAGGTATTCGTAACTCTCGGAATGCTCGTTTACCCGATCACACTTTTCTCACGTAAAGTTCTTCGCGTACCCGGCGGGCCCGGCGACTGCGCCGACATGCTCATAGGCATAATAGTCCTTTTCCCTGCCGGTTTCGTAGCAAAATTCAGTGCAGATCCCCAGCAGCTTCCTCCCGCGTTACAGTGCTGGCTTTTCGCTCCCCATGTCGCTGTATACATGCTTTCATACATGATTATGGCCAAAGCTGCTTTCCTGGCAGGCGCCCGGATCGCTGGTGCAAAGCCTGCTCCTGAAGAAAATCTGCTTGCCTATGAAGACGCGACATACCGCATGGTCTGCGCGGGCTTTCCATTGCTTACGCTCGGGCTTATACTCGGAAGCTGGTGGGGCAAACTGGCATGGGGCGATTACTGGGGATGGGATCCGAAAGAACTCTGGTCGCTGGTTTCGTGGCTTGTATATCTTGGCTATTTCCACTTCCGCACAATGTACGGCAAAAAGTACCCCAAAGCAAACAGCACTCTGGCGATACTCGGAATGGTTGCGATAATCATCACGCTGTTATGGGTAAACCTGTCAAAGCTCTTCCCCGGCCTGCACAGCTACGCCTGATAACTAACTCAAACTGACCGATTGGCCAGTTTGACAATTACGAATTACTAATTACGAATCAGTACTGTCCCATTATAAGTCGAATAATGACAGTTGTTTATAGTTTTGTTGCTCTTTAGAATTATATAAATCGCCCGTAAGTGCTTGTTTTAACGGGGTTTTCTCGAAAATTGCTACACTTAGAATTTGGAGTATTTCGTGTAACGAACGCTCCAATTTCAGTTCCTTTTTGATTATAGCTACAAGCACGTA
>VRUI01000066.1 GCA_019456225.1 Planctomycetota bacterium
TTTAACCGTGCTGGATTATCCAGCTTGTCTGCATTAGCTTTACTTGGCGCACTTATCCTGTAATCCTGTCAAAAAAAACTGTGAACGGTTACGTCAGATCTACATAATCGGCAAGATCAATACTATGTTCGGCTTCAAAACCCCTGAGTTTTTCGATTCGCTCAACGTCTTCGTTTATCCTGTTGACAAGCTTAAAAATATACGGCTTACCGGCAAGGCGGTTGTTAAGATCGTCGAGCATTGACTCCCAACTGCCGCCATAAAGCTGGGCCTTCAGGACAACAAGCATTTTATGCTCATCGCTCAAACGGGAGACGAAATCGTCAACTACGCCGTCAGATGAGGCCTCTTCGCGATCTTCGATTTTTTCAGAGTTTTTAGTCACTTAACTTTCGCAGTTTTATTTCGTCGCACTAAAGAACACGTCCATACAAACCGCATACTCACTAACAAGCGTAATATCACCATTATAACCAAAAAAGGATAATTTGCAAACAAATTCAGGCTGATATCCCAAAAATTGGTTTTAAGAATGTATAGCAGCCATTTCGGCCATTTTTACGATAAGTTTTGCCTTCTGCATGTCCACTGCCTGGCCGGTCTGGGCGTAGAAATATGCCCCGCCTGCGAGGTGACTTTTGGCTTCTGAGAGCATTTCTTCGGCTTGTTCGTCGTCGAGGCCCTCAAAAGTGGTAACATCGTCAGAAAGTACGGTGATAAAATTCTCGCTGATCCTGGCAAAACCGCTACTTACAAGGAAAAACGCATCTTCTCTGTCATGTATTTCTTTAACCTGTATTATGCCAAGTCCGATCTTACAAAGCATCGGCGCGTGGTTGCGGAGAACACCCTGCAAGCCGTCGTGGGCCGGAAACAACAATGACCCTGTTCTGCAGTCGATCAATGTGCCCTGCGGCGTTCGTAAAACAAACCTGAATGTACCTGTTGAGATCTTAACCATTATAAAAATGTCTCGGCCAAAGGCCGAATCCAAAATTCGTAATTAGTAATTCGTAATTAAAAACTGACCGCAAGGTCAGCTTTTTGCCGCTGCTTCGTTTACCTTTCCTACGTACATGAATGACTGCTCTGGTAATTTGTCCCATTTTCCATCGCATATCTGCTCACAGCTGTCTACTGTTTCGGCGGCGGTTACGTATCTGCCTTCCATACCTGTAAACTGCATTGTTACGGTGAACGGCTGGGAGAAAAATCTCTCCAGGCGTCTTGCGCGGGCGACGGCTGTCTGGTCGGCTTTGCTTAGCTCGTCTACGCCGAGGATGGCGATGATGTCCTGGAGGTCGTTGTAACGCTGAAGGTATTCCAGAACTCGCTGGGCAACTTCGTAATGCTTTTCACCGACGACGTTGGGGTCGAGAATTCTTGACGAACTGGCAAGCGGATCGACGGCTGGGTAAATGCCCTTCTCGGTGATCTTTCTGGTCAGAACGACTGAAGAGTCCAGGTGGGTAAACGTCGTCGCCGGCGCGGGGTCGGTCAGGTCGTCTGCCGGGACGTAAACAGCCTGGACGGAAGTGATCGCTCCCTTTTCCGTCGAGGCGATACGCTCCTGGAGTTGCCCCATCTCGGTTGCCAGGGTCGGCTGATAACCGACCGCCGAAGGAATTCTTCCAAGCAATGCCGATACTTCCGAACCTGCCTGGCTGAAGCGGTAAATATTATCAATAAACAAAAGGGTCTCGCTTCCGCTTTGCTCGCAGAGATACTCTGCCATAGTAAGAGCGGTCAAAGCAACGCGAAGTCTCGCACCCGGCGGCTCGTTCATCTGGCCGAAGACCAGGCATGTATTGTCAAGAACGCTGACATCGGTATCGCCGATCTTTGTCGCCTGCATCTCGAGCCAAAGGTCGTTACCCTCGCGGGTTCTTTCACCGACACCGGCAAAAACGGAATAACCGCCGTGCTCGGTTGCGATCCGGGCGATCAGTTCCTGGATCAGGACGGTTTTTCCGACACCTGCTCCGCCGAAGAGGCCCGTTTTGCCGCCCTTAACGAACGGGCAAAGAAGGTCGACAACCTTGATACCGGTCTCGAACATCTCGGACTTTGCCGAAAGATCGACAAACTTCGGGGGCTTTTGGTGGATGGAGCGTTTCAATTTGGTCTTTACCTCGCCGCGGCCGTCTACCGGGTCGCCAAGAAGATTGAAGACACGGCCGAGCGTCTCTGTTCCGACGGGGACCTGCAAAGCGTCACCTGTGTCGACAACCGTCATTCCGCGTCTTAGACCGAGTGTGCTGCCCATAGCGATAGCGCGAACCCTACCGCCGCCAAGGTGCTGCTGCACCTCGCCGACAAGCTCGGTCGTGCCGCCCTCGAAATCGCCCTTGATCGTAAGTGCGTTGTAAATGGCCGGAATATTCTCACTGACGAACTCAACGTCAAACGTGCTCCCAATAACCTGTACTATTCTGCCTTTGTTCATTTATTTAACTCAACTTAAATATCGTTGTTACTGTATTTTGTTTCCAGGGTGGCACCTTCAAGCCGCAGGCTTGTGGGTGTTTCCCCGGTGCACCCACAAGCTTCGCTTGAAGGTGCCACCCGAAGGTATTTTTTAGTTTATCGTTCCGCCTATTATGTCGAGCAGTTCGTTTGTTATTTGTCCCTGTCTTGCCCGGTTATATTCCTGGTTAAGGGATTCTATCATTTCGTCCGCGTTGTCGGTTGCGCTTCTCATTGCCACGACTCGCTCGAGATGCTCGCTTAATAGCGATTCGAGGAAACAGCCCGACAATGAGGCGTTCACCATAAGCCTTGCAACCCCGTCGAAAAATTCCTCGACGGACGGGGTAACCGTAAAATCTTCAAAGCTTCGTTCCCACGGCCAGATAACCGTCGCCCGGGTCGTAAGGTCGTCGATCAACTCGGCGATCGGCAGGACCGAAAGTGTCTGGGCCCGCTGGCTTGCCGGCGAAAAGAACCGGGTATAAACAACGCTGAGCCTTCCGATATCGCCTGCGATGTAATCGTTGATAAAACCGTCGCCCATAGCCTGTATCTGCTCGACAGAAGGAACATCTTCAAAATCCGTATAAGTTTCCGCAACTTCAACGCCCTTACCGGCGAGATAGCCGATCACCTTGGCTCCGGCGGCGTAAATCTTTAGCTTTCTGTTAAACCGCTTTGCCATGTTCCGATGAATGTCGATAAGTCTGAATATATCGTTGTTATACGATCCGCACAAACCGCGGTCGCTTCCGATGACGACGAGTGCACTGCATCTGGAGCCGTTATCAGTCATCAGCGGGTGTTCAATAGCTTTTTCGGCGGTTACCATCAGGTACGCCATCGTCGCAAGAGCATCGTAAAAGCCGCGGCCGTCACGCCAGGTATTGAAGTACTGTCTGTAACGAACAGCACTGATGGTCTCCATAGTATGGGTGACCTTGCTGATGTTCTCAGCAGCCTTGAGGCGATTTAAAATTTGACGAGTTCCGGACATTTCGATTTATAATTTATAATTTATGATTTATGATTGTTAAAAATTTATCGTAGCCATCCACACCAGGAGAACCACTAATAGACACGAATATACACAAATAGGCATCTGCTTTTTTGCTTTTATCTTTTAACTCTTTTCTCTCTTTTTCCTCTGTGACAAAATCTTTATTTTTTTAATTCGTGACCATTAGTACTACAATCTTTCAACTTCTTGTTTTTTATGCACGTTTTTAAATAATAACTTTCACAATTCTTTATCTAACAACAAGTTACATTAAAACTCACGCAACACTAACTTCTGCCTTTTTTTCTCTTTTTTTAAAAAAATCTTTTCTCTTATCTCTCTCTTTTCCTCGTTTTCCTCGGTGGCAAAATAACCGCCAGAAACAAAACGACCATAACAAAAGTTGCAAGCGGCGTCCCACAAAATACACACCGCTGTTTTTACTTCATTATTCGATATTCCGTGTTGGATATTGGATATTCTATTTTTTCATTTTTGGTTGCGGCTTGACAGCCCTAAGTTAATTCGTGGTTCAAATACCGTCAATAATTACAATTTACTTTCCAAATGAGAATTTGTATATCATTTTGTATGTTCCTATTGCCTCGGTCAGGTTGTTGACAAGCTCGTCGCTCAGGTCGCCTGTCTTGTCGATATGATCGATATATTCGCGAGCTTCCAGGTCGATCCATGTAAGCATCTCCTCAATGAAGTGGCTTACCGAAGATACTTCTATATCGTCAAGCTCTCCGCTGGAACCGGCGAGAATACTGGCAACCTGCTGGCCGACGCTGAGCGGGGAATACTGCTTTTGCTTTAGTACCTCGACCATTCGATAACCGCGGTCGAGCTGGGCCTGAGCAGCCGGGTCGAGCTCTGTTCCCAGCCGTGCAAAGTCCTGAAGCTCCCTGAACATCGCAAGGTCGAGTCGAAGTCTGGGAGCAATCTTCTTCATCGCTGCCGGTTGTGCGTCACCACCAACGCGGCTGACGCTGATACCAACGTCGATAGCGGGCCTGACGCCGGCGAGGAAAAGGTCACGCTTTAGATATATCTGCCCGTCCGTGATCGAAATAATATTGGTAGGAATATACGCGGCGACCTGCCCTTCAAGAGTCTCAATAATCGGAAGCGCAGTAAGAGAACCGCCCTTAAGCTCGTCGGAAAGCCTGGAACTCCTTTCAAGGAGCCTGCTGTGGAGGTAGAAAATGTCGCCCGGATAAGCTTCTCTGCCCGGAGGACGCCTTAGCAGCAGAGACAATTCGCGATACGCGTTTGCGTGCTTGCTGAGATCGTCATAGACACAGAGCGTGTCTTTGCCGTGAGCGTACATAAAGTGCTCGGCGATCGCTGTGCCTGAATAAGGGGCGATATACTGCATCGCCGCACTATTAGCAGCCGACGCGCAGACAACGACCGTATAATCCATCGCACCATGCTCATCAAGCTTACGAACAACCTCGGCGACGGTCGATTCCTTCTGCCCGACAGCGACATAGACGCACAAAACGTCCTTACCCTTCTGGTTGATTATCGTATCGAGAGCAATAGCGGTCTTACCGGTCTTTCGGTCGCCGATGATGAGTTCTCGCTGGCCGCGGCCGATCGGTATCATAGAATCGACGCTCTTTAAACCAGTGCTAAGCGGTACCGAAACCGGTTGACGCTGAGCGATACCGGCTGCGGGAAACTCGACGCTGCGAGTATCTTCGCCTGTGATCTGGCCCTTGCCGTCCATAGGATTGCACAGAGAATCAACCACCCTGCCCAGCAGTTCGGAACCGACGGGCACAGTGAGCATCTTACCGGTCGAACGGACCTGGGATGACTCTTTGACCTTCTGGTAATCGCCGTAGATAACCACACCGACAGATTCTTCTTCGAGGTTGAACACCTCGCCGATGACGCCGTCCTCAAACTCGAGCATTTCGCCGGCCATAGCGTTATCAAGCCCGCAGACACGCGCGATACCGTCGCCGACTTCCAGAACACGACCGACCATCGCAACGTCTATCTCGCTGCGATAGCGTTTGATCTCTTCTTTTATTAAATGGCTTACTTCACTAATATCAAACTTCATGAATTATCCTGTTATCTTAACGCCGTGCCTTAGGCGTTTTTATGCCTGGTCTTTTCTACTATTATTCCGACGGCCCTCTTAAGCCGCGTCGCTACCGAGTTATCTATCACCTTGCCGTCCTTGTGCAGTATTATGCCGCCGACAATCGAAGGGTCGACATCGATACTGAGCTTAACCGACCCGCTGATCGCCTGGCCGATGCGTAATTTCAGGTCTTCGATCTGCTTATGATCGGGCTGATGGGCCAGCGTAACTTCTACCGGGTGTCTTTGATAATGCTTATCGATCAGCGATTCGTACTTCAGCGAGATATCGAAAAGACTTTTCATCCGGTTTCGCCTGGCCAATACGCTCAAAAAATCCAGCGTCAGATCGTTCACCTTACCCGTAAATACCCTGCGTGCTACTTTGGATTTTTCTTCGCCTTTGATCGTCGGCGAAGTCATTATCGCGGTAAACTCAGGGTCGGCTCGCAATACATCTTCGACCGAGGCAAGATCGTCCATCACAGAATCGACCTGTCCGGCCTCATCGGCAAGTTCGAAAAGTACTTCGCAGTAAATCTCGCGAACAACATGTTTTATCGATTCGCTCATAGCGGTAATCTACTCTTGGTTAAGTTTAGCCTGACGCGTTTCTTCTTCTTTAAGACGCACAATAGCCTCGTCGATCAGTTTATCATGGTCACCATGGTCCATCGACTTGCCGAGCACTTCCTTGCCCAATTGAAGAACGATGTCTCCGGCCTGGTCCCAGAATTCCGATTGTGCTTCCTTGCGTTCGTAATCGATCTCGGCCTTTAGCCTTGTACGCAGCTCTTCAAGCTCTTTCTTACTAAGGTCAGCGATCTCTTTGCTTTCCTTTTCGGCTGTCTTCGTATGGCGGGCGATAATGCCCTTACCTTCCCGGTCGGCGTCTGCGAGCTTGTCATGGTACTCGGAAAGAACTTCCTCGGCCTTTTTACGGGTATCTTCGGCGTCGGAAATCTGCTTGGCAATAAAATCCTCACGAGCCTGCAAACCGGCAAGCAGAGGCTTCCACGCAAACCGCCACAGAACGATAAGCAAAACAAGAAACGATAAAATTGTCCAGAACGCCTCGTAAGGAGTGCCCATAGGGCTGCCCTCTTCTTCATGAAGAACTTCGGCTTCCCCACGAAGCGCATCATTGCCAACCGGCTCGTCAGCGGCAAAAACCAACCCGATCGCCAACAATGAAACCAATATTAATAGAACAAATATCTTGCGCATCTCTCGCTGCCCGATCTTAAACTATTATACAGTCACACCCAATACCGCCAAAAGGCACACGATAATTGCAAACAATGTTGCACCTTCGATCATTGCCGCGGCAATGATCATGGAAGTAAATATCCTGCCGCCCATCTCAGGCTGGCGTGCGATAGCTTCTACTGCACTACCTGCAAGATGGCCGATACCCTTGGCTGCACCAATGACGATCAGACCGACACCAATAAGTCCGCCGATCATACCAAACGCCCTGTCATCGATATTAATTGTTATTTCGGCCAGAAAATCCGGGGTCACACTCATTAAATCCAACATAAAAATCTCCAAACTATAAAATAATTAAAACAGCCTCGGCCGAAAGGCCGAAACCTCAATTCGTAATTCGTAATTAATAATTCGTAATTCTCAAACCTGCCGATCGGCAGTTTTGAACTAGTGGTCCTGATGGACCGCAAGTCCAATAAATATTGTTGTTAAAAATGTGAATATATAAGCCTGCAGAAACGCTACGAACAACTCCATCAGGCTCATCATCACTCTAAAGATCGTCGATCCTACACCAACGGCTGAGCCGAAGGGAGAATCCTGGAAAAGTATTATAAGCATCAAAAGCGTGCCAAGCAAGACATGACCGGCAAGCATATTTGCAAAAAGACGGATCGCCAGCGAAAACATCCTTACGAATGAACTGAGCGTCTCCATCAAATAAATAAACGGCATTATGAAAATCGGAACCTTTGGAGCAAAATTCTTGAAGTAACCGACAAAACCGTTCTCCCTTATCCCGGCATAATGGAACAGAAGGAATGAAATGACCGCAAGAGAACCGGTGACCCAGATATTTGCCGTCGCCGTACCGCCAAGATGGTTATTCTCGACGCTCGTAAAGAGAAAGACGATCTTTTCGAGAGGAACCATCCCCAGCAGATTCAACGTAAGTATAAAAAAGAACATCGTCCACAGCAGGCCGACATATTTGTCGGTCTTGTCCTTGAGGAAGGGACGGACGACCTCTTCGCGAAGATAGACACAAATAGCCTCGATAGCATTGCCAAAACCGCGTCTGACCAAGACCCTTCTTCCGACAACTAACGGCAGCAAAGCCAGCAGCAGCACCGTTGCCAGAGATATCATGAACATATGATTTGTAAACACAAAGTAGTCATTGCGATAGAGCACCTTCGACGCAATATGATCAAGAGGATTCATACTTGGCAGTATCATGTTCATCGTTATCTGAGCCTGTATCATTTATAAATTCCAGCTTTTTTATACAACATGCAGCTTCTATTGTCTCGATGCCCAGAAACAATAAGTAAAAAACTCCGGTCCAGACCAGAAACCAGAATCTTTGTTCTTTGTCTGCAGTAACAGTTATCACTACAACACCCAGACCTGTGACAGCAACTCTTATTGAGGCTCCGACTATCAAAGAGATAAATAATTTACCGACATTTTTCTTACTCGACATCAAAAAAGGGATTATTCCCGCCATCGCAGCGATAAAGCTTAAACTGATAGCAATAACGCAACCTTTTGCTGCCATTGGGCCATACTGCTCACTAAAACGCATAGATAACGCAATAACTGTCGCTACTACAAGTGACAGTATCGATAATTTGATTAACAAACCCTTCAATGTTCTCGCCTGATACACAATAAATTTGGCATTTTAACGGAAATTGCATCAGGTTACAACAAAACTTTCGAGCGATAAAAAAACATTTTGCATGCTTGGAAAAGGGAATTTAAGGTTTTCAGGGTCTGCTTTTTCCTCGCAACTTTGGGTTCTATTTTGTGCTATCGGCCCTCTTTATCACAATATATAGCATAATGCCAAAGCCGACAAAAAAGCCCATAATCATAAAGCCGGGGAAAGTTTTCTCATACCTATCTAACAGGCTCCCCAACCAGCAGAAAAAACCTATCACAAGGACAAATTCTACTCCGACCCCCATCCACTTATAACTCTGACGATCCCAGTTTGTCTGGTTTTTGTCATTTCTGTTTTCTTCAGGGGGTTGATCCTGCATATAAACCTCTGCAATTAACATCCGTGTCTACTGGCAAAGAAGTTTATCATTAAAAAAGCCTCGGCCTTTAGGCCGAATCCTTAAATAATAAATAATAAATCATCAATAATAAATCTCAAGCTGACCGATAGGTCAGTTTGAGTTATTTCGTCTGGTCGAGTATTAACTCCTTGACCTTATCGCTTGGCAGGTTCAATGCTCCGTATGCACCTGCCGCAGAGCTGCGAAGCTCTACGTCTGTCTCGTCTGAACTGACCAGGCCGTATATGGCGTCGATCTGCTCGGGCGCAAGGAGATTGGCATTCTGTTTGGCCGAAACGGCTAACGACAAAAATGCCTCGATACGAACGTCGAGCGTATTACCGGCGCCAAGTCCCATATCTGCCGTTGCTCTCTGTGCATCCGGGCTAGGCATTAAAGCGAGAACCCTACCGGCCTGGATCTGCATTACTTCCCAGGAACCACGCGTTACCTGGATCAGAGACTTCTGTGCCGGCGTCAGGTCGATAACAGTGTTGCGAGTTACCGCCAGATTGTACATTGCGTCAACTCCGCGCAAAGCGTAAATATCTGAAAGCTCTTTGCCGATCTTGTCTCCGCCGCTGCCGGTAACTGCCGCAGAAAGGTTTTCTATGATCTTTTTGCTTCCGATGAAATTGGCATTGGGGTTTGCAGAGGCGATAGCTATTGCCGAGCTGTACATAACCGGGATATCCGAAAAACTCAGAGCTTTTACCAGCGGCTGTTCGGTACCGATCCGGTAAAGGAGCGACTTTTCACCGGCGTTAGCCGCAAGAGCCTCTACGACGCCGAGTGCAACATTGGCATTCTTGTCTTTGAGCGCTCTTTCCAGAGCGACATGGAGATACTCCGGACCTGCTGTTGTAGCATAGGTCATTGCGTCGGCGTGGCCTTCTTTGAAATAGGACGGCTGGTCCATGACGGCAGCTTCGGCCTTAAAGAAAGCCGCGATCCATAATGCGATTGCCTTACCTGTCTTTTCGTCTGCCTTAAGTGCCGCTTCACAGGATCGCATGGCCATAAGCTCGAAGAAGTGGCCGTTGTCGACCTCTACGCGTTTCAGCTTGCCTGCCTTGGAGTCCCAAAGCCAGACATTGGCGATGACAGCTTTTCTCGGTGCATTAGAGTCTTCATGGTAATAATAAGACTCTGCCAGCTGGAAGAACAACTCCGAAGCAGATACATTAAGAGCGGCCGGGTCGATCTTTTTAATAGCGATCACAGCCTCTTTCTTCATCTGTTCTACAGAATCGTTTTCGATTATATATTTAAGGTAAGCAAGCGACTGGCTGTAACCGATGTCGCCCAGAGCACGAATGATCTCGATCTTTACGGAGATGTTATCTGTAGCAAGTGCTGTCGTCAGAGGACGTACTGCGTCACGACCTATCTTTGGCAAAGCACTGACGATGTGTACGAACTCATCTTGTCTTTCGGGATCTTCGAGAGCTTCGATCATCAGAGGTATCGCATACTCACCGGCATTCTTAAGACGTCCCTGGGCAGCGGTACTGGGACGAATACCACCGCTAAGCTTTTTGATCTCCTCGCGGATAACCTTCGGATCGATACGTTTTATGTACCTGCCCCTTTCGATCAACTCAAGAAGATTGCCGCTAACTTCGCCAAGGTCTTCACTGTGATCTTCCATCCTCAGCAAAAGACGGTAAGCACGGGGGTTGGCATCTGAAAGGGCCAGGATGGCCAGAGGATCCGGATTGCTGTCCAGTATCTTCTCGGCAAATCCCTTGGCAAGTTCAAATCTGCCAATAGCTGCATAGTGGAGAAAATCGCCCCAGCTATCTTCAAGCTCATCTGCCCCGCAAAAACTGCATGTCAGGCACAATAAGGCAGATACAACAAAAAAACGCTTCTTATTAAACATCAAATATCTCCCGAGACTATAATAAATCGCAAAAAAAGTTGAAACCTCAAAAACAGCTTACGTTTTAAGGAGGTCGTTGTTTTCGAACAAAAACACCCCGAACAACAGCCCCAGGACTTCAGGGACTGATTTATTATAACAAACCCCGTAAACTATTGCCAATATAATATTTGTAGACTCATAAAAACAAGGTAAAACAAGGTTGCGAGCGTCTCAGGTCGGTTAAATCTCGTTTTAGGGACGACTTGTAATGGGTGCCTTATAATCGATAAAGTCCGTTTTCTACAATATAATCGGCTACTTTTGGGTCCAACATCATTGATAAGTCTCCAGATTCGGCAATTCTCTGACGAATTTCTGTGCTGCTAATCCCAATAAGTGGAGTATTAAGCGTGTGTGTTTCAAGCTTTTTTCTTCTGTCTATGCCGATTATTTCATCAAATCCGGTAAAATCGAGCTTTTCGTCGGTATCTCTCGGCATAAATGACAAATAACAACTATCGATCAGATCTGATATCCTGTACCAGTTGTGCAACTCAGTGACAACGTCTGCACCGACGAGCCAGTACAGTTTTGAGTGCTCAGGGACGATATTCTTAAAATGCATCACGGTATCGAGCGTATAACTGGGCTCTTTTCGTTGAAATTCGCAGTCACTTACCTCAAATTCACCATAATTGCCGATCGCAAGCGATATCATCTCGAATCTTTGGCCTTGATCGGCAGATGGAATGTTTTTTTTATGCGGTGAACGCCTGGCAGGGATAAAAATAACACGATGTGCGCCTATCTCACTTGCCGCCGCATGAGCGACTTGAATATGACCGTTATGAATGGGGTCAAAAGTACCGCCGAAAAGTATGATCTTTTGTTTCATAATAGTTAAAATATTATAATAATAATGTGTTATATGAGTTATGATCATTAACAATTTAACTGCAATAAACACCTGAAATAAATCACAGATTAGTTAAGAACTCTCTTAAATTAACATTTTTCTGTGGATTTGTAAGTTTTTTTTAGGAATTTTTAAAAAAAAATAAAAAAAAAAAAACGATAAAAACTAGTCTATTTACAATAATTAACGGCGTTATAAAACAACCTTAAAACAATAAACTATAAATTATGAAGTTTTGAATAAATTCCTCAAACACCTCTAAAACATCTGCATCGATGTGTTTTAAGCAATGATAAAAATAACGTCTAAGGAGTATTTCACATCATCAAAACATTTTTCAATGATAAAAACGTGAAAAAACAATGAAATTCAAAAAAGCGATCAGAGCCTGTCATAACACAACAGGAAAAAAAGTAATAAAGGAACGTTGTATTTTCTGACGATAAACATGTATAATTACAGCACTTATAATAAAGTGTATTATTATTTTGATAATTGCCGAAAGGAGGTGATTACAGATGGCAAAAAAGAAAGCTAAGAAAAAAGTTGCTAAGAAAAAAGCTAAGAAGAAAGTAGCTAAGAAGAAAGTAGCTAAGAAGAAACCAGCTAAGAGAAAACCAGCTAAGAAGAAAGTAGCTAAGAAGAAAAAAGCAACTAAGAAGAAAGCTAAGAAAAAAGTTGCTAAGAAAAAACCAGCTAAGAAGAAAGTAGCTAAGAAGAAAGTAGCTAAGAAGAAAAAAGCAGCTAAGAGAAAACCAGCTAAGAAGAAAAAAGCAACTAAGAAGAAAGCTAAAAAGAAAGCCAGAAGGAAAAGATAATTGATTATTTTTTCGTTTTAGCAAAAATTGGAAGGTTCTCATGCCACGGCAGAACCTTCCTTTTTTTTGAATACTGAAAACTATATCATTGAATAAATCACTTCTATCGTCGGAAAAAGGCTCTAATCAGCGAATAATGCAAAATTCACTCAATAAAGTTGCACCCTGAATCTATTTGAGACAATTCCCACTTCCAGGCAGAATCTAACCATATCCCCAGTGTAGCTTGAACATGCCATTTTTGGTTAAGTAACCGTATATTCCAGCCGAAATGAATTAAGTCTATGGATGGATTGGCACAAACAAAAAAAACGGCAATTAACGGCTAGAATGTAGAGATTTGTTTTTATTCGGTTTTACCATGTATTCACGCGGTATTACAATCAGTAGAAAGGTCATGCTTTCATTAGTAGCCATTCTGCTCATATTTTTGAGCCTGAAATATCTTATTCTTTATAAGATCATTCTGCCTGGATTTGCTTCACTTCAGAGCGACAACGCCACCCAAAACGCTGCCAGGTCTTACGACGCGTTAACGTCAGAACTGTCGCATCTTTCCACATTAGCGTATGACTGGGCGGCATGGAACGATACATATCAATTCGTTCAGGACGGCAATCAGCGTTATCTGCAAGCTAATATATCTGAAGAAGTGTTTACCAGCGGAACTGTTGACATCCTATACATTATTAATCTGGAAGGCAAGGTTATTTACAGCGGGGTATACGACCCTGAAAAGGAAGAGATGACCAAACTTCAAGAGTTGCCCTCTGACAACTTCGGCAAAGATCACTGGCTGCTGAAGCATTCCTCTTTGAAAGGTGACATCACAGGCCTGCTCAACACAAAAAACGGTCTTATTTTGATTTCTTCTCATCCTGTAATCACAACCGAATCAAAAGGTCCCATTAAAGGCAGTTTGATTATGGGACGGTTTCTTAATTCTACAAAAGTAAACCAAATTTCTAAGCAGATCAATGTTGATTTTTCGATAGCTGTCGGAAAAAGCCTGAAAGACCCCAAGAAGTCTTATCGTTTGATTAAGTGGAACAACAAGGAATATTTCGTTTACGACATAGACAACGGGCTTATTCGGATTGACCAGGAGATTGATTGCCTGCATGGTCAGACAGCAACGATAATATCTACTACTCCCGATGATATTATCGCCAAAGGGCTTGCGATAACCAAATTATCTCTGCTGTTTGGCCTTGCTATCTCATCGATCGCTTTAGTCTCGGTATTTTTGCTTCTTAAGTATACTCTGCTTAAAAGGATTGAGAACATTTGTAAATTTGTCATGCGGATAGCAGAGACAGGCAACTTGTCCGTCAGGTCCGAAGTTGGCGGCAATGGTGAGTTAAATACTCTAAGTGAGACAATAAATAGTATGCTCGATACGCTGGAGACAAATGAGGAGCAGATAACGCAGGCACGAATCGAAGCGGAAACGGCTAGTGAAACAAAAAATCTTTTCCTGGCGAATATGAGCCATGAGATCCGTACGCCAATGAATGCGATCATCGGGTTTAGCGATCTCCTTGCCGACGAAGACCTTCCCAAAAAGCATAAAGACTATGTTAACGTGATACGCTCCAGCGGCAGGAATCTGCTTAATCTGATAAACGATATTCTGGACTTTTCAAAGATTGAAGCGGGCAAACTTGACATCGATCAGGACGAATACTCTATCGAAGAAATTTTCACCGCAATAGAATCATCGATGAACTCTTTAGCCGCTGAAAAAGGGCTCGATTTTGCGATAAAGAGACTAAACGACTTACCCTCAAAAATATACACGGATTCTTATCGGCTTCAGCAGTGCCTGATCAACCTTATTGGCAATTCCATTAAATTCACAGAAGATGGACACGTTTTTGTAAATGTTTCGTCAGAGGACAGGGGCGGACGGCCCTCTATCCGTTTCGATATCGAGGATACTGGAATCGGTATCAGCGAAGATAAACAGCAGGTCATCTTCGAATCATTTACCCAGGAAGATTTAAGCTCTACGCGTCTTTACGGCGGCACAGGGCTGGGACTGGCTATCACTAAACAGTTAGTCGAGCTTTTAGGAGGGGACATATCCTTAAGCAGCAAACAGGGCAAAGGATCCGTCTTTACCCTTGTCATCCCGATTGGTCTTGGCACTGCAAACCAGCTTTACCACGACATTTCGGGCGAACAATCCACTTACAAAGTTGACAGAAGAAAGACGCCTCGCATTAGGTATAGCGGAACCATCCTCGTCGCCGAAGATGTCAAAAGCAACCAGATCCTTATCGAATTGCTTCTTAAAAAAATGGGCTTTGATGTAACCATCGTCGAAGACGGAATCCAGGCGGTTGAACAAACAGCGTCAGAAGAATTCGACATGATATTCATGGACGTGCATATGCCCAATATGAATGGGTACCTGGCAACAAAAGCTATCCGCGACAATGGCATTGATACACCGATCATCGCCCTTACTGCTAATGTCATGGCAGGCGACAGACAAAAATGCATCGAGGCAGGCTGCTGCGACTACGTGCCAAAGCCCATCGACATGCCTAAACTGGTAAATGTCATCGGCAAATATCTCAGCAAAAAACAACTGACAAACTCAAACTGATCCTGAATTTTATCAGGGACACAGTACTTGTAACCAGTTTGAGATGTCAGATGTCTGGCGTCACTTCTTAGAACCTGCCGCTCACCGCCAATTGCACTGACCGCCACTTATTGCCGAAGTAATGGTCCCCGGCACTTAACCGGCGAGCCCTGCGTTTCCGCTCGCTTTTAACTATCAAAACCACGCACAAAATAATCACTGAATATCCTTAAGCTTTTTGTTGTTTTCCAGCGTCAAATAGCCTTTCGCGGCATCGGGTGTATTTTTAAGCAATATCGTTGCTACTACAGGAAAATGATCCGAAGGATACTTACCGTTTACATTATACCTGTCGATCTTGATGTCGAGAACTTTTGCACTTTCGCAAACAGACATATGATCGATCCTGGGACCGTTGACTTTACCGTTAAAACCGTGACGCGTTCCTGTGCCCCGGCTCTGTCCGGGATATACCGACTCCCATGCGTCAAACATCTTCGGATACAAACTACCACCGCCGTTCTTGCACAGGAACTTCATCGCGGAATTATCTATCTTCATATTAAAGTCGCCCATGACGATGAAAGGGTCATCTGTTTTACGCTCGCCGACCATTTTTGCCAGCAGCTCGACACTCCTCGCACGAGACTTCTGCGAGAGGTTGTCCAGATGGACATTATAAACATAGAAACCGTCGGTTGAGCCATTTTCGGTGAGGTGGACCCAGCTGCAAATACGCGGAGTAAAGTTGCCCCAGCCCGTGGAACCGGGTTTGTAAGGCTTATTCGAAAACCAGAATGTCCCCGAGTCGATCAACTGGAAACGATCCTTTCGGTAAAGTATCGCACAGCTTTCGCCCCTCTTTTTGCCGTTGCTTCGCCCTGCCGTATAACATGCGTATTGCGGCAAAGCACTGTCAAGATAGCGCACCTGGCGGTTGAGTGACTCCTGAAGGCCTATCACATCGGGGGCATTTCTGGATATCGTATCAGCGGCGATCTTTTTGCGCCCGCCCCACCCGTGACCCAGAATGTCCAAAAAAGTGTCAACGCGAATATTAAACGTCATCGCTTTTACAACGCTCTGCCGGTTCTGGGACGCATAGGAACCGCGGCCCTTCTGCCCCGCCGGACAAACACCAATGATCAACATAAATACAACTGCCAACATAACCAAAACGGTTTTATTCATACTATAATCTTTCTGTAAATAGAGTTTGAGTGTCTTGGACACCCTTTAGTTAATGTTAATGAAACTCCAACTCCTGCTGCCTGCATTTATCGGTAATACGCAAAACATACCAGATAGCCTTAAAAAACTTTGCAAAATCCGAAAAATTACCCGAATAAACATAACCAAATTAACCCAAAAGGCATGCAAACAGGAGCCCGAAGCGCGAGCGCAGGGATAATCACTGTGCTCAAAGCAAACGTTAACCACACAAATTCCTATCGCCCAAAACGCCCGTAAATCGTTTACATTAAATCCCTCTGCATTAATGAATTAATAGAATTTCTCTGTACAAATCCTTTTTAGAATAAGTCCCCACTCTATTTTGCCGAATTGATGGTAATACTATTTATATGGGGGACGATTAAATGGGGAACATTCGCACATCCGCACCGCCGCTGCAAAAGAAGGTCTGTCTTGGAAAATTCGTCAATCTACTGTCAGTTAGTAAAGGTGTATTAATACTGCTCGGTGCAGTGATTTTCATCGCAGGCTGTCACGACAGCGGTCAACCGAAATTTCGGATCGGTTCTTTTTTCGGATCGCCGATGGGCATGACCTTTTCCGATCCAAACAACCTCGGCAAACACAGCGGAAACAGTAAAAAACGCAAGGATGAAAAAATAGGTATGTTATATACCTGCAAAGGAGGATTTATCGACCTTAGTCATCTCAGGGAAGGAGTCGACAGAACGGCACACCTGGCAGAACTGACAAAGAAAAATCTCATGGAAGGAAAAACCGAATTCAGCTTCAAGATCATCGAACCTTCAATGTACTGGGCCAAAATAACACTCCCCGCCGACTGGGAGGATAAATCCGAAGTCGCCAAAGCAAAAATAATCCATGAAGCTTCCGTCTATCTCGGCCAATACTTCGCCCATACAAGCATGATCTGGCACGAGATAATAACCTGGTACGGGTACTCCTCGACGGGTATTTTCCCGGAGCACATCTCGTCGTTTTCCTGGGAAGACACGTATTCGGACGTCCTGGGAACAAACCTTGCCGTCGAGGCACTGCTTACTGACAGCAGCAATTTCGACACTACAGTCACAAGGCTTATCGACCGGACACTTAAGGAACTGGATGTAAAATCGTCGGAGGTCGCAAAAAAAGCCGCTAAGCAGATCAAAGGCGAATGGTTTACCGGCAACTTGTATATATTCGTCAGCATGAAAAAACACAATTTCGACGTGGGTTTCAGCGACGGACACGTCAGCCCGCTGCTCGTTCCAGGCATTTGCCCCGACGCCAGGGCAGTACCCTGCCCTACACCGAACATGGCGTTCCTTAAACGGCTCGGAATAAAACTGCACCTGGAGATCGAACCAAGATCAATGGAGAGAAAAAAAATATTCCGCGAGATCAACATGGCAAAAGGTAATGGTCGAATGATACCAAAAGTACACTTCCCAAAAATACTCGCTCAGATCAGCAGAAAATCAAACTAAAAGCGCGGGAGCGCGAGCTCCCCGATAATATCGTAGGGTGGGCCATGCCCACGCTGTTTTACAAATAAGCAATTACTTGGAGAATTACGATGATCAATACTAATATTAAGCAAAAACGTGCGGCTATTATTTTTATGTCTTATCTGGGACTAATAATTACACTGGCGTCTATGTGCGGATGCAGTCTTACCGGCGGGCCGCGCGTCCGTGCCGGACACCTGCCTACTGACACTCACGGAATTGCTTTCCCAAACCCGGATAAACTTGGGAAACATTCTTATGGGATTACACTGTTCGAAGTTGGCGGAATCGTATATACGTGCAAAGCCGGACACCTCGACCTCGGTCACATCAGGGGAAACGCCGACAACACACGCTATCTCGTAAAAAAGGTCCGAAGCGCCCTGACAAATAACTCAAAGGGTTTCGGCTTCACAATCACCGGCGAACTGTCCAGGCATAAGATCAAACTTACTTATCCCGCCGGCTGGGAAAACAATCCCGACCGTGAAAGGATCATCAACGAGATCGCCTACGCAACCGGACCATACCTGTCGTACCAGGCGACTATCTGGCACGAAATACTGACATGGTTCGGCGTGCACTTTATGGGGTTCGAGCAGGAGTTCAACTCGTCCTTTTCATGGGAAGATATGTACTCGAATGTGCTGGGAACCCAGCTAGCCGTAAAGGCAATGAAAACCCCCGGCCAAAGCTTCGACCAGGCTATGACTGCCGAGCTAAACAAAAAGCTCAAGGAACTCAACGTCCAGCCGAAGGCAGTAGCGATCAAAGCCTCCGACAAGATGCGAAATATATGGTACACGGGAAATCTCGTTCCCGACATGAAGATCAGAAACCTCGACATAGGCCTGGACGGATCCATCGCACCGATGCTCGTACCCGGGATAACCGAATGCGCAGACAGCCCGGTTAACATCACTGTGCCGACGCTAAAAGTCCTCAGAAACCACGGATTCGAAATTACCCACCAGGTAAAACCAAACGTCCTGGAACAGGGAAAAATATACAAAGCAGCAGGAACAAAAGACATACACCCCGAAAAACACTACCCAATTATAATGAAAGCAATAAAACAGCAAGTCATCCAAAAAGGATATAAATACGTAGAATAAGAGACACAAAACGCAAGGTGAATCCCCGATTCGTAACTAGTAATTCTCGGCCTCAGCGACTGATCAGCTTGTAGAGCCTCAACATACTTGGCTTTGGCAGCACGGATTTGCGCCGACGATCACGATTGCGGCCCAGCGTTTCCCATTGGAGAATATACCGCACGCCCTCTTGACCGCTGCTTCCGATATCAGCTTTGCGTCTAATTTCAATCCCTTCGAAATCAATTTGCCGCTTGCTCATTTCTTTAGGATATTCTTTGCCAACTGTGATCTTCTTATCAATCGGCCGCAGAGTCTTCTCATCGATCACAAGCCGCCCGTTTCCATAGTCGCGGTGACGATACGTCATCGTAAGTATTCCGGGCTTAACCCTTGTTAGTCCGCTGATCTTAATGCCGATAAAACCCATCGACCCACGACCGCTGAATTTAACGGGCTTGCTCCACTCGGTCAACTGACGCACCGCCCATGCACCCTCTTCAAAGCGTGCTGCATAAATCTGCATATTTCCGTTGGCATCGGATTTGTGATAAGTGATTACCGGGCGATTGTCCGTATCAAAAAACAGCCGATGGCAGCCGTTAATAATCCCGCCCCCGCTTTCAATCGGATCGACTATCAGCGACTTGTTACCCAGCGTCATTGGCAGTTGGATCTTCCCACCCAAAGCCGTTTGCCAATGCAGCATATCTTTACTTTTCGCATAAGAGAGGTTATGGTTGGTGGCACAATCAGGAGTATCGCGCCAAACCCAAACGACATGGAACAACCCATCAGAACCGCGGACAGGGCCCATAGGATAGGCGTTGCGTTTTCCCTGGCCGTCGAACAGCGGCTTGTCCAGCAGCCGCGACCAGCTGCGCGTCTTGCGATCATACTTATTGTAAATTCGCCTTCCGTTACCCGAGCCCCCATCGCGATAGTTAAAAACCAGCTCTCCCTGCAGGTCGGTCAAAAACTTAGGATAAGTCGCCCTCGCCTCGGCTTTGCCGGTCATGGCATATCTCTTAAGCGTCGTGATATCGCCGGGCTTTTGAGTTCTAAAGTAGATAAGCTTTACACAGTGCATATTGCCCGAGATGTGCAGATGCCCGTCGCGGTCGACTGCCATGGTGATATAGTTGTGCGAGTCCCACCCCACCTTAGTCTCCAGCACCTGGTACTGCCACTTTTTAGAATCCACCCTCCGCGTAGCAATCGTCATGCGATGGTCCTGATCATAATACGCAACATACTGACGCTCACTGCTCGTCAAAAGACAAAACCCAACGGGGAAACCGGAAGGAACTTTGCCGACATCCAGCACCTCCTCGACAACAAACGGCGCCGCCTTAAAAGTTTCCGCGGAAAAACAAACATTCGATGCGCAGCAAAGCACTACAAATAATAAGAGTAAAAATTGTAAAAATCGCATCACTCTCAACCTTTCACACCTTTCTCACCTTTCACACCCTTCACACCTTTCTCACCTTTCACACCTTTCACACCTTTCACACCTTTCTCACCTTTCACACCTTTCACACCCTTCACACCCTTCACACCTTTCACACCCTTCACACCTTTCACACCTTTCACACCTTTCTCACCCTTCGCTCTTCAGTTTAAACTTACGGCTGATAGATTTCTTCGCCGTCGGAAAATCCTTCGGTATAGCCTGCGTAACCTTTCCCGTCGCGGCCCATTCGGTACCGCGCGTAAGCGAAACGATATAGCCAACCCCCTCAAAGGAATAATCGTCGTGGCCCAGGGCATGATGAAAAACACGCCCTTTACCATAGTCCAGCACCATCAGCATCGGTTCATGGCGGTCGGTCGGCGCCTTGCCCGACATATCCTTACCCGTCGCCAGCACAGTCATCTTTTCAGCAGGACCCCGCAGCAACGCATAGCATTCGTCCTTAGCCGTCAGCCATTTCTTCGGCATGCCTTTGGTAATCGGATGATCGCTAACCCGAAGTGTGATCGGGATATTGTGTGCAGGCCCATGCGCTCCGCACCTGCCCGGCGAAGGATCGCGAACAAGTTTGCCCTCGTTGGTATAATAGACATACGGACCGTCCTTATGGGTTCTCCCCCCCCATCCGCCGATACCGATCATCTTATTATACTCTTTCCACTTAGGGAACGAATTGTCGGCGGCATGGACAACCACAAAACCCCCGCCGCCCTTTACATAGTCTTCAAACGCCTTTTGCGTCGCCTTGGGCCAGTCGGCCGCACCATAGCCGAAGTTGGAGATCACAACGTCATACTTCTTGAATGCAGGCGAAAAGTCCGGATCAGCCTTCGATTTTTTAAGGTCTTCGGTTTTTCCAACCCCGGCAAGCGGCAAGAAAGCTTTTTCGCGTTGCCCGTTCGACGTATACTTGCTCCGGTTGATGTCAACTACAAACAAACCGGTATCTTCAAGGTATTGTTTCATCATAATAGTCGACTTCGGCCAGACAGCATGGTTGTTTTGACCATCGACAATAAGCACCTTAATCCTGGCCATAGCCGATGACGACATCAAAACAAAACACACGATGGCAATAAGATTAGCTCGTCGAGTCAACACAATATAGTTCCCCTGAATAAATTCATAATTTCAATCTAACCGCCTACCGGTAGGATGGGCTATGCCCATGCCGTAGAGTTACTTCTTTTCCCGCAGTTCTGCCAGATGGACAAGGTATTTCTCAGGCCCGCCCTTTCTATATCCGGTTTGGGCATAAGGCTCACCTTTGGAGTCTGTCAGGTAAATTGTCGGGTAACCACGGATACCGTACTTTTTCCCCAATCGATCGTTTTGGGCCTTCAACTCCGGAGCAAGCTTTTTCTTCGGAAAGTCCACCATTACAAACACGAAATCCTTAGAGGCCTCGTCGATGAATTCCTTATGCGAAAAAACCTCTTTGTCCAGACTGATGCACCAGTCGCACCAGTCAGAACCGGTAAAATCGATCAGAAGATCTTTGTTTTCGGCGGAAGCCTTTTTCATAGCTGCCTGGTAATCGGTCATCCATATGTCATGTTCGGCAACTACCGGCTTTTCCTTTTCCACCGACCCAACTGAAGCACCCGGATCATCTGGTGCATCTGGTGCATCGTACGGATTTTTATCTTTGCAGCCGGCACTGAATACCAGGGCAATGACTACTGTTACAAAAAATAATTTAGCTACTCTGGACATAATGTTTCTCCTAAAAAATTAAAGCGGTTAAGTTTTTTGTTTCGTAACCGTTCACACCAAGTGAACCACGAATAGACACGAATACACACTAATGTTAGGATATACTGAATATTTGCGTCCATTTATCTTCGTTCAACGTTTTTTTCTTTGTCGAGTAGACATAATATGGTCCTTCATTTAGATTTAATTTGTTTTCTCTGTTTCTCTTGCCTTTCGGTATCAA
>VRUI01000067.1 GCA_019456225.1 Planctomycetota bacterium
ATAAACGGCAATTCAAAATATTATTCAAAAGAGCTGCGGACAAATGCTATTGAGCAACACGCCCGCAAGCTCCCCGAATTGTAGTTACAATTTACGTTGACGGCTTTGCGTGACTAGCGTATTGCGAAAAATAAAATAACAAAAAGGAATAAAATGAGCAACGAAATCCCAAAAACACAACAAGCCGTACAACTGACAGGTCCCGACGAACTGATATTGAACAAAGAAAAACAGATGCACCTGCCCGGCCCATACCAGGTACTCGGTAAAGTCGAAGCTGTTGGTCTTTGCTTTTCTGACCTTAAACTCTTAAAGCAATTTTCCGAACACGGCCGCAAAGGACACATCCAGTCCGGCATCGACACATCGATCCTCGATGAGATCCCGAGTTATGCCCCCGGCGACAAACCAACAGTCCCCGGCCACGAAACAGTATTAAGAGTTTGTGCGATCGGTGACAAGACAAAAGACATCACCATAGGCAACCGCTACCTGGTTCAGACAGATTACCGCTGGCTGCCGAATATCATCTCCAATGCCTCGTTCGGCTACAACTTCGAAGGCGGCTTGCAGCAATATGTCCTATTGGACCAAAGAGTAATAACCTCACCGGACGGCGAATCGCTGCTAATACCGGCATCAGAGGAACTAAGCGCATCGGCGGTAGCCCTCGTCGAGCCGTGGGCATGCGTAGAGCATTCTTATGTCGCCAAAGAGCGTACATCCTTAAAAGATGGCGGAAAAATGCTAGTCGTTGCCGGCACCAACATAGACGAAAAGCTGTTCCTCGCTTTTCTCGGCAGATACGGAAAGCCCTCAGAGATCACAGTAATATCGAAGACAGAAATTCTAACAAGTATCGGCATTGACCTCGTAAGCAAGAACGATATTTCCGAGTTAGAAGACGACAGCTACGACGACGTGATCTATTACGGCTGCGACGGACAGACGGCAGAAAAACTTTTCCCGAAGATCGGCTCAAAGGGCCTGATCAATTTCGTCCTTTCCGGCGATAAATTTGAAGCAGATGTAATGGCCCAGGTCGGCAGAGCTCACTACGGCGGCATCCGAATCGTCGGCACGACAACTAATGACCCAGCCGACTCAATGCAGTACATCCCATCATCCGGCGAAATCAGAAAAGGCGACAAGATCAATGTGATAGGCGCAGGCGGACCGATGGGCACGATGCATGTAATACGAAATATTTGCCATGGTGTAGAAGATGTTACCGTTTACGGAGGCGATCTCGACAATGAACGCCTAACCGGCTTAACCGAAATGGTCGCCCCTCTGGCCAAAAAGAACAACGTAACATACCAATCCTACAACCCGAAAGAAAAGACACCAGACGTAAAATTCGATTACACAGCCCTGATGGCCCCGGTACCTCAACTGGTAACGCAAGCCATATTAGACTCGGCAGAAGGTGCGATCCTGAATATCTTCGCAGGCATTCCCGCATCTGTAAACGGAAAAATGGATCTGAACGTCTACATCGAAAAACACCTTTACATGATAGGCACCAGCGGATCGGTATTAAGCGACATGAAGTCAGTGCTTGCAAAAGTCGAAGCACGAAAACTCGACACGGACCTTTCAGTATCAGCGATCACCGGTCTCGATGGTGCCGTAGACGGCATACGAGCAGTAGAAAACCACTTGATCCCGGGCAAAATAATAGTTTACCCATCGGTACAAAATCTCGGTCTGACAAAACTGGAAGAACTCAAAGAAAAGTTGCCGCAAGTAGCAAGCAATCTAGCAGGCAAATTCTGGACAAAACAAGCAGAAGACAAGCTGCTGGCATAAAACCGTAACGCCTCAATAGATTATTGTAAACAGGAGCCCGAAGCGCAAGCGCAGGGATAATCACAATACTCAAAACAACCTATAACGTAATTATTACGAAAACAATAACAAGAAACGCAAACGGCAAATCGCTAATACAGGAGCTTACAACATATGAATAAGTCACTAGCTGACCTAATCAAAGTATCAAACGCAGCCGGCAAGGATCCCTCTTTCGTGCAGGGCGGCGGCGGAAACACATCGGTAAAGACTGAAGACGGAAAATACATGTACATCAAGGCCAGCGGCACGGCCCTTAAATTCATGAGTCCAAAAAAGGGATGGCGAAGAATAGAGCTTGCTCCTGTCTTCGGCATGATGAAGGACGCCAAATTGCCCAAGATGCCGCCAAACACTCGCGAACCGGAAGTCGTAAACCGCCTTCTCGCCGCTTGCGACGACAATGCAACAGACGGCTCACGCCCTTCCGTAGAAGCACACCTCCACGCCTTTCTCGGCAAAAGCGTCATCCACCTGCACCCAAGTTCCGTAGGTGCATACGTAAACGCAAAAAAGGGCAAAGCAAAACTCGAAAGACTTTTCAAAAACATGAAAAAACCTTTCCTCTGGGTTCCATGTGCAGACCCCGGCTATATGCTCGCCAAGAAAATAATTTCATTAACGACAAAATACCAGGCTCAGTACCGCACAAAACCACAGGTACTATTCCTCGAAAAGCACGGACTGTTCATCTCGACCAACAGCCCCGCCAGCGCATTGTCGCTAACAAGAAAAGTCATCAAAAAATGCGACGAAAAGCTAAAGCAGCCCTCAACCAAAAACGGCAAGCCTGCAACCCTGCAACAAATCCAGGACGCTTCACTGTGCATACGTAAGGCCCATTTCGACGCATCCGGCGAGTATGGCACAGTAACCTTTTTCACAGACGACATGATCGCGTCATTCGTCCGCAAAAGCGAAAACAAAAGACTGCTTAAGGGCGTCCTAACCCCCGACGAACTGATCTACTCGAACGGTCCGGCATTATGGGTTGAAAAACTCGACGCAAACAAAATCACCGCAAAGATCAATTCGATGGTAGCAAAAGGCGAAAAGCCACCTGTCGCATTCCTGGTAAAAGGACTCGGTTTGTTCGTCGCAGGCAAGAAAAAAATGGCACCAACTGTCTACGAGATCGTAACCAGCTCGCTTTTCATACGCACAAACGCCGACAAGATGGGCGGAGTTTCTGCACTAAATAAACGCCAGAAGGATTTCATCGACAAATGGGAATCCGAGGCATTTAGAAAAGCCCTCGCAGCCGGCGCAGGAGCAGGCGACCTTCAGGGCCGCATCGCCGTAGTAACAGGCGCAGGCAGCGGAATCGGCAAAAGCATCGCGATTGGTCTCGCCCGTGCAGGCGCCATGGTCGCTCTAGCCGACATCGACGAAAAAGCAGCGATAGAAGCCCAACACCAAATCCAGAACGAACTCCCCGGCTCGCATACCGCGGTCATCAAATGCAATGTCACAGACGAATCAAACGTAGAAGCCGGCTTCGCCCGGATCGTCGATTCATTCGGCGGCCTCGACATCCTCGTAAACGCCGCTGGCATGGCACCGGCAGGAGCACTCGTCGACATGGAAGCGAGCAAATGGCGTTTCGCCAACGAAGTCAACCTCACCGGTTATTTCCTCATGGCAAAATACGCCGCCAGGACAATGATCAAACAAGGCATCGGCGGCAATATCGTAACCATCAGTTCCAAGTCCGGCCTCGACGCCAGCAAAAACAACACCCCATACAACGCCGCCAAAGCCGGCCAGATCCACATGTCCCGCGGCTGGGCAATGGAACTCGGCCAGTTCGGCATTCGCGTAAATTCGATTTGTCCCGGCAACGTATTCGAAGGCTCAAAGATTTGGAACCCCGAATACATCAAGATCTGTGCCAAAAAGTACGGCATCAAACCCAAAGAGGTCATCCCATTCTACATCAGCAAAACGATCCTCAACAAAGAGATATTCGGCCAGGACATCGCAAACTCAGTAGTATTCCTCGCAAGCGAAAAAGCCAGAATGATAACCGGACAAACACTGGTAGTAGACGGCGGACAGGTAATGGTTCGCTAATCAATTTATGATTGATAATTGATAATTTTAAAAAGCCCGGCTGGTCAAATGATCATCCGGGCTTTTTTATTTTTAAATATTAGATCACACGGTAGGATGGGCTGTGCCCATGCTGAAGCCATTCAAGTCAAGCTGTCGATCAAGAAACAACCTTCAAAGCCACGACATCCTGAACATCGATAAGTCCAACAGGTTTATCATCGTCGTCGACAACAGGCAGATCGTCAATCCTGAACTTATGAAAGATCGCCATCGCTTCCGCCGCCAGCGTTTCACCGGTAACCCGTTTGCAATCCGGAGTCATAATCTCGCTGACCTTCGTATCGAATAATTCCGATTTCTTATCAACGACCGCACGTCTAAGATCGGCATCTGTAATAATCCCCGCAAGTTTGCCTCCGCCGCCCACAACCATAACAGCTCCGCGTCTCTTCAGCCCGGCCTGTTTCTCGAACATATCGCCGACCGTATCGCTTATCTGGGCAAGCGGAAGTTTCTCGCCCATCTTAAACATCATCGATTGCTCGACGGTAATCAGGCTCGCGCCAATCGCCCCACCCGGATGGAACCTCGCATAGTCTTCACTGCTGAAATTCCTCGCCTTCATGATCGTAAACGCCAGCGAATCGCCCAATGCAAGCATGCAAGTCGTAGAAACACTCGGAGCGATCCCCAAAGGACCGGCCTCTTTAAGTTGCCCCATACAAATCACTATATCGCTGTGCTTTGCAAGGCTTGATTCGCAATTTCCGGTGATAGCGATAAGTTTTATTTCCCGGCGTTTGATCGAATCTATCAATCGAACGATCTCTTCGCTTTCGCCGCTATGACTAAGCGCAAGTACAATATCGTTCTGCTGGACCCTCCCGAGATCACCGTGGATAGCTTCGGCCGGATGCAGAAAATGGCTCGGTGTCCCCGTCGACGCCAGCGTCGCGCTGATCTTATTACCGATGATGCCCGCTTTGCCCATCCCGCTGACAATGATCGAACCGCTGCAGTTAAACATCGCCTCGACCGCACGACCAAACTCACCGTCGACAACATTAGTAAGCGACGCAATAGCTTTCGCCTCGCATTCAATAACATTCCTGGCGTAATCTAAATCAAACTTTGTCATAAAACCTCAATATTTTTTCCGCTCGCTGATAAGAACAAACTACATAACAACGGCATTGCTAATTAATTAGATTATTCTTTGCCCCACATCCACATCGCAGCGGTAACAAACCAGACAACCGTCGAAATGAGCATTACCATCTTGACCTGGTCGAGTTCCATGCGACCCATTAGAAAAAGGATCGCTGGAGCAATCAGTGCAACAAGTGAAATCCATGAGATAAGTTTAGCGACGAGTATCATAATTAAACCTCCTGTCCGGTTGGACGAATTTTCTTTTGATATATTAGGCTAATGCAGATGTACAATGCGGCAGCTATAAACCAGCCGGGCAGGGAAACGAAGAATATCTGAATCCCTGTGTATTTAACAAAATAACAACAAACTCCAAACGTCAAAAACCACGCAAGTCCCGCTGCCCAGTTAAACGTCTTACCGCTGACCTCTGCGTAATTACTCTGCAATCCAAATTTCTTAAGCAGCCAGAAGTCGACGAATACAACAGCACCCATTGGCATGAGGATCATACCATAAAGCATTACAAACCCCAGCAGCTTCATCGCTATCGCCGGGAACATTGCCGCCACTGTCGCCAGCAGTCCGGTAGCTATTGTCACCTTAAAACGAGAGGCTTTTGGAATAATCGCCTGGAAAGCGAGGCCAGCTCGATAGATAGTCGGGTTCGCCGTCGTCCATCCTGCGATAATAACACATATCAATCCGGTGATACCGCACGCACCATAAGCCAATGGCCCCGGAAGCGGAGTTGGCACTGAAATCTTCATGTCCTCTTTTGCAATCGTGCCATCAGCAACTAGCTGAGCTTCGATCTCCATCGCCTCACGGATCAAATCGGGCGACATCGGCCCATCCATTAACGCACTTTGAGTATATTTAGCCGTTGTATTCTGTGTCAACAAGTCGGCCATGTACTGATCTGGATGAGTCTGGTGGAGCTGGAACGCGAAAAGCATCGCAGCTGCCAGCCATGCCATGAAGTGTCCGACATACATACCCGTCGCCGAAGCTGATCCATACCATGATTTCTTAGCAAAACGTAAAACCGTAAGATCGCTCATTCCCACATGCATCGCCATGTTACAGAACCACGCGAAGAACATCACATGCCAGAAGGTGAACTTAATTTGACCCGGCAAAGGATCGCCGCCTTTCCATATCGTATCCTTGCAAAGCCCCCAGACATCGCCTGCAGAACTTACCTCGGTACCTGTTGCAACAATGAAGTTTCTAAGCCCGATCAATCCAAAAGCCAGGAAAACCAGAACCATCCACGGGGCTGCAATATTTGCGAACTTGGCGACTGTTTTATATCCAAAAGCGGCTACGAAGGAAATAAGTACACCGATTGCGAGAACCGCGATAACCCATCCAACACTGTTTGGATAAAGATCGTTAAGACCTGGCATAGGAAACTTAAACCATACCCCCAAAGCCGTTGCTGATACGGTTATCATCGAGCCAGCGAGAAAACAGAACATTACACCGTTTGCGATATTATACAGGATCACGAGTCTGCGGCCGCAGATCTTTTCAAGCTGATAATAAAGCGTAAGTCTGGTGCGGGTGGCGATAGGTGCACAAAGAAACATCCAGCTGAGCACTGCTAGCAGATTACCAACGATCAAGCCGACAACGACATCGAATGCGCTGACGCCGGCTGCGACAAACAGAGGTCCGATCATTAGCTCTGTTCCCGCGCAATGCTCGCCTGCGTACATTCCAATGAAACTTCTAAAACCCAGCCAGGAACTTTGCGGCACCGCCTGACGCTCGAATTCACCTTGAGACTGCTGCTCGGAACTATTTTCTTCGCTTGACATAGTCATTCCTTTAGATTCCAAAAATTTCTCATAATTTCTTTATTATTAATGTGCTGCAAGCGCATCTAATTTATTAGCATAGCCGACGATAATCGTTGAAAGGATAAGTACCGCGATACCGGCCAAAAGACACCTTATCGTTTTTTTGTCAGAACCTTTCCATTCCTTTGTCAGCAATCCTACGACATTACTGGTTACGATAATAAATGCCATGTGCAGAGTCCAACTGGCAAATTTATATTTACCCATCTGGGTCTCACCCATGCCGTAAAAGAAAAACTGCAAATACCACAGAATCCCGGAGATCATACAAAGCACGTAATTAAGACCGAGATGTCCTTTGGGGGCATTGGAGTAGTCAGTGTATGTTTTATTTTTAAAACTAAGCCAAAGGCACCAGATGCAGTTGGTAGTAAACCCGCCAAGCAGGATCACTACCAGGATCGGAATATTTGAAAAAACTTTCTTCGTACCCAAATCCGTCGCGGCAATCTGAGCGGGAGCACCGGCTTTAAAAGCAAACGCCATACACGCACTCAATACACCGGCAAGGATGGCGACGACGATACCCTTGGAAAAATTAAATTCCTTAATGCTTTCGGCTTTTTCTTCTGCGGAAAGACTTTTCTCTTTCATCATTCCAGCTTTTCCGCAAATTATTATACCAATCATACAAACACCGATTCCAATCAGTGTAACCTGCCCCGGTGTTGTTGTCAGCAATTCACCAATAGTAACAGAATCAGCGCTTCCATCTCCGAAAAATTGTTCGTAGACAGGCGGTATAAGCGTCCCAAACATTGCACAAAAACCCAATGCTACCGAAACGCCAAGCGATATACCAAGATACCGCATTGTCAGACCAAACGTCAATCCGCCAATACCCCACAGAACCCCGAAGAAGTAAGCCCAGAAAAGAACACCATTAGGCACTGTAGAGAGTATCTCAAAAAAATTCGGCACGATGATAAGTGCCATCAGCAAAGGTGCCGCGATCCATGCAAACACTCCAAGCATCAGCCAATAAGTCTCCCACGACCACCCTTTGATCCGCTTACATGGTGCGTAGAAACTACCTGCGGCAAATCCGCCGATTGCATGAAATATCACTCCAAGTATTGGGTTCATATACTTTTCCTTTTATTGAACAATTTTCATTGCACTGATGATCCTTTGCAAATAAAATTCTGCGAGACATAGCCAGATTACGATCTTTTACTTAGTACGTCCTTCTCATAAGACTTAACATCCTCGAACCAATCCATGCCAATCGGCACACCTTGTTTCATACAATAGTGGTTCCAGACAGCCGTCCATGGCAGAGACTTCAATTCTTCAAACATAACCAGACGTTTGGTAAAGTCCATATCCAGTTCTGCTTTTCTTATTTCCTCGGTTGGTTCGAGCATAGCGAACAGAAGTGCTTTAACCATGTTACGCGTTCCGATGACCCATGCGGCAACACGGTTGATGCTGGCATCGAAGTAGTCCAGACCAATGTGTATCTTTTCGAGTTGACCACTGCGAACAAGCTCTTTGGCAATCTGGATGAGTTCATCGTCGAAACACACCACATGGTCACTGTCCCAGCGAACCGGACGGCTGACGTGCAGCAGAAGTTCAGGGCAGAACATCATAACAGAAGAAATCTTCTCGGAGATCATTTCGGTCGGATGGTAGTGACCGGCATCCAGGCACAGAAGTTTTTGACGGGATACTGCGTAACCCATATAGAACTCATGCGAACCGACTGTATAGCTTTCACCGCCGATACCAAAGAGTTTAGACTCAACAGCGTCGAGGTGAAGTTTCGGATCGATCTCTTCGGCGAAGATCTTATCAAGCGAATCGGCAAGACGCTCACGAGGAGAAACACGGTCTGCCGGAGTATCCTTATATGAATCAGGAATCCAGAAATTGGTAACGGTAGTCGTACCGAACTGTTTGCCCATTTCCTCGCCGATCTTGCGGCATCTGATACCATGGTCGATCCAGAAATCACGGATAGCCTTATCAGGATGGCTAAGTGTAAACCCGTCAGCCGCTTTATCGTGCGAGAAGTAAGTGGGGTTGAAATCCATACCGTGCAGTTTGCCTTTGCCCCAGTCGATCCAACTCTGGAAGTGTTCGGGCGTAATTTCGTCACGGTCGATATATTTGCCGCCGTTGTCTAGATAACAGGCGTGAAGATTCAAACGGTGATTACCGGGGATCATCGCAAGTGCCTTTTCGATGTCGCCGCGAAGCTCATCGATCGTGCGGGCCTTACCGGGGTAATTACCGGTAGCCTGCATGCCGCCGCTCAATTCGCTGCCTCCGACTTGCTCGTATCCGCCGACGTCATCGCCCTGCCAGCAGTGCATCGAAACCGGTACGGTCTCAAGCTGTTTCATTGCCGCTTCGGTATCAACACCAATCGCCGCATACTGTTCTTTTGCGAGTTCATAAGCCTGTTCAATTGCTTCTTTTTTCATACCAAACACTCACTTTCAAATAAAAGTGTCTATTGCGTACTAAGTTAATATATTTTGAACCTGCTAAATTCGGAAGGGTTAATGAAATGACTCTGACAAAATGTAAAGGGGGTGTTTCCGCAGCCGCAAAAAATACCGGCGACCTTAAACTCAAGCGTCGATCCTGTGATAACCTGACCATTTTCCAACAAATCATTCCTTTAATAAGTCTTATCGAAAATGGGATTATAATGGAAGTCCAAACGAAATGAAACCATTATTTTATAAAGGATTGGCGTCTTTTCGTGCAATTTACGCATAAGAAAGTCGAAAATTACAGCAAGGTATGAAAAAGATCATGCCCACACCGGTTACCTCTTTGCCGTTTATCTCGCCGTTAACCTTAAAAAAACAAAAAATATAAAAAAACCGCTAAAAACGCCGTGAAGTGCCCTAAAACCCTTATGAAACTAATATATCCTTGACATCAACGGAGATTTCGACTATAAAATAGTATCTGATTTGCCCGAGGCGTACCGGTTCCAATAGGGACTTAGCTCAGCTCAAATTTACGGCCAAGGCGTTTTTTTTGGGATTTCAATGCATAAGTATAAGACTCATGTTACATATAAAGGCCGTCAGGCTCGGCGAGGTCCCTCAGAGGACATCCTTGCCCGTTTGATTTCCGGTGTATTCTCATCGGAAACCGGCCCTGTTACAATAGCTATTGGCGGTCCGGGCGGAACCGGCAAATCAACATTTTCCGCCAAACTTGCCGCCCTCCTCGACGATTGCACTATTTTGCGTCTTGACGACTACAAGACCCCAAGACACATCCGCAAAGGCCGCAACCTCTTCGGTGCCCATCCCGACGCCAATCAAATGGATCTCGCAGCCGAGCATATCTCGCTGATCAAAAAAAACACCCCCTTTGACAAACCAGTATACAACAGCGTAACCGGCCAGGCCGACAAAACAGAACCCTTTGAGCCTCGGCGGTTTAACATCCTGGACGGTGAAATTTCCACTTACCGTGATTTTCGCGACGACGTTGACTTTTCGATTTTCATCGACTCCGATTACAAAACCCAGCTCGCCACCCGCACTACGCGGGATATTGTTTCACGACAGTATACCTGGGACAAGGCTATCGAGACATTTTTGCAGAGCAATCTCAGGGAGTTCACCATGTACGGCGCAGAGAGCAAGAATTGGGCCGATGTCCATATTTATTGCAAGGAAGATTATACGCTTTTTATCGAGTCCGTTGCCAGGGAGCTTTACGAGCATTTCGAATCTCTGCTCAACGAATCCCTCTCGGCTGTAGACCTGACAGGCCTTGTCGTTCCTGTAACTACTCCTTTTGATGAAAACGATAAGATCGACAAGCGGATGTTCATCGAGCACCTTGATATGCTCGCCGCACAGGGCGTAAAACGAATTCTCGTCAACGGAACCACCGCTGAGTTCTTTTCCATGACCCAAGACGAGCGAAAGGTTTGCCTCAAGCTGGCAAGGGAGTATTTCCCCGGCGTTATAATGTTCCACGCGGGCTGTTCTTCTTTCAAGCAGACTATGATCGAAGCAAAATGGGGCCGGCAATACGGCGCAGACGCCATCGTGTGCATCGTGCCGTATTACATGGCCGGCATCGACAAAACCGGCATCGTCGATTATTTCAATGCTCTCGAAAAGGCGATCGACATCCCGCTGATACTCTACAATTTCCCAAAGCACACCGGCAATTCGCTCGACGCCGATATGATCGCCCGGATAAAGCATTTCGGCATGAAGGATTCCTCCGGGGATCTTTCGCTTGTTTCGGCGACAGAGAATTATTACATGGGCGGAGACGAAAAAATACTCGCTGCCTACGGCAAGGGTGCTTGCGGCTTCGTCAGCGCAAGGGCAAACGCTTTTGCCCCCCTCCTTGTCGAGATGGAGGCCGCACTTGTCCGTAATGACGAATCGGTCCAGCCATTGCAGGACAAAATCACAAACCTCAAAGAAAACACCGCCGGCCCAAACGGGATAGCCAGGCTAAAGTACGCCGTCGCCGCCCAGCTGAAAGGCTATCCGGAAAGAGTGCGCCTGCCGCTCGTTGAATTGTCAGATGCCGAAAAAATAATAATGGACAAAGCGATTAAAATGTGTAAAAGTTATCTAATCGCTAATCGCTAATTACTAATCGCTATTTAAAAAGGAAAGTATTATCATGAAGATTCGAATTATTTTAACATTACTTTGTTTAACTATCGCGGGGTGCCAGTTGAAACCTACTATTGACACGAAACCGGAAAAATTTATAAAAAAGCATATTTCCCGGCTCAAACCTGTTGAAAAAGAATCGGCGATCGCTTACTGGGCTGCCGCGACCACGGGCAAAAGCGAAGATTATGCCCGAGCCGGCGAGCTTGACCTTGAGATACGGAAGATGCACAGCGACCCGGATGAATTTGCTTATCTAAAGGCTATTCGTAAGATCGCCGGCTTCGAGGACCCATTGGTTGCAAGGCAGATCGACCGGCTTTATTATCGTTTTCTGGGCAACCAGATCGATGAGTCGCTTATAAAGGAAACTGTTGAGCTTTCATCGAAGATCGAGGAAAAATTCAGTACCTTCCGGTCAACTTCTAATGGTAAGGAGCTTACGGGCAATGAGATCAAAGCGATTTTAAAGACCGAAACCGACAGTACCGTCAGAAGGCTGGCCTGGGCTGCAAGCAAGCAGGTTGCCCCTGTCATCGCAGACGATATTATTTGGCTTGTCATTCTGCGGAACCGAGCAGCCAGATCAGCCGGTTTCGATAATTACCACACAATGAAACTTCATGCAGGCGAGCAGGATCCTGTTGCAATGGATAAGCTCTTTGCTGAGCTTGATGCCCTTACAGCAGCTCCATTCAAGCAGCTTAAGGATAAACTGGACTCGACGCTGGCAAAGAAGTACGGTATTGAAGTATCGGAAATGAAACCCTGGCATTACCATGATCCATTTTTTCAGGAAGTGCCAATGGTTCAGGAGATCGATCTCGATGTTTATTATAAGGGCAAAGACATTAAGGAATTGTCGGCCATATTCTTTAACGGTATCGGGCTAAACGTCGATGCGATACTCGAAAAGAGCGACCTCTATGACCGCAAAGGCAAGAACCCTCATGCATTCTGCACCGATATTGACAAGAAAGGTGACGTCAGGATACTTTGTAATATCGAGGATAACGAGTACTGGATGACGGTACAGCTCCATGAGCTTGGACACGCCGTTTATTTCAAATATAATGATCCCAAAGTCCCCTATATGCTGAGAGATCCGGCACATTCGTACACGACCGAAGCTATAGCGATGTTGTTTGGCAGGCTCAGCAAAGATTCGCTTTGGATGCAGCAGATGCTTGGCCTTAGCGATGCCCAGAGACAAGAACTTCTGGCAGTAACGGCCCACCAGAAGCAATTGAGTCAGTTGATCTTTGCGAGGTGGGCGATGGTAATGTATAATTTCGAAAAGAAATTGTATGCCGATCCGGATCAGGACCTTAACTCGCTTTGGTGGGATATTGTCGAAAAGTATCAGTTTATCAAACGCCCCGCCGGCAGAGATCAGCCTGACTGGGCCGCCAAGATACATTTCACGATTGCTCCGTGTTATTATCATAACTACATGCTGGGCGAACTGCTCGCAAGTCAGCTCCATCATGACATGGCAGAAAAAATCACCTCCATGAAAACCGACAAAGGGATAAGTTATGTCGGCCGCACAGAGATCGCCGATTACCTCCGAAAGAATATCTTCGAACCGGGAAATATTTATCAGCATAACGAAATGATCAAAAGAGCAACGGGCGAATATCTAACCCCAAAATATTTCGTAGAAGACTTCGTAAAGTAAGCGAGCACTGAATATAATTATGTACGGGCGGACCAAATGTGTCCGCCCGTCGTAATGCCGGCATCCTGACGACAGAATGGCAATTAGCATTTCCCGGTGGCATGTACAGTTAACCCCTCGAAAAACTACACCGTTACTACATCGCTTTTTCGGTTGCAGTTTTTTAAATGTCCGCAATGTCCATTAAACACTGCGATTAGCAACTGTTACGAATGTTTTTGACGAATTAAGGACTCATTGGCCTGTTGCACCTATTTCATCGGTTTCTTGTGGAGGCTCAAAAGCCGAGGTTTATTCTGGTAGGTTAATCCCTGGTGCGCCGGCATTCGTACACACCCCTTTTTTGGTACACTCTGACGGTTAAAATCAAATTTTAACTTTCTTTTGCTTGAAGAATATTATATAATCATGATTTTGGGATTTTATTATGGTCAGGCTTGATGTTAAAATACCGCAGGTTGAAGCGGGCAGTTACACTATCTACATAGAGGCCGGGTCGCTTTGCGCTATCTGGGAGCGGCTGGAAGCGGATTATCCCAATCTTCAGAAATTCGTAGTTACTGATGCTAACGTAGCCGCCGCTGGTCATCTTGCCACTCTAATCGGCAAAAATAGTCCTCAAGTATATTCTATTGATCCTCCCGGTGAGGCATCAAAGCATATCGACACTGTCATCGCGATCATTGAAGAACTTGAGAAGGCTTTTTTCGGAAGAGATACCCTAATAGTAGCTCTAGGCGGTGGAACCGTAGGCGATATCGCAGGTTTTGCGGCCGCGATATTCAAACGCGGAGTCAAAGTCGTCCAGATCCCAACAACCACGGTCGCCCAGGCCGATTCAAGTGTCGGCGGCAAAACCGGGGTAGATTCCAGCATCAGCAAAAATGCGTTTGGTGCATTCTGGCAGCCTGAAGCGGTATTTATTGACGTCAAAACGCTGCTAACGCTTGACGATAGACAATATTGCGCCGGGCTGATCGAAGGTGTAAAACACGCTTTGATCGCCGATAGTGAGTATTTTGAGTTCTACGAGAAGAATGTTGATGCTATAAAAAACCGCGATCTTGACGTTCTCGGAGAAATTGCCCTGAAAAACTGCCAGATCAAAGCTTCGGTCGTTGAAAAAGATCCGACCGAGAAAAATTTACGCCGAATCCTCAATTACGGCCACACTATCGGTCATGCGGTAGAGACAGCCAGCGGGTTTGAGCTTTTGCACGGCGAATCGGTAGCGATAGGCATCATCGCAGCCGGGATGATCGAGGAAGAAATGGGCCTTGCAACCGGTAGACTTGGCAGAATCGAACAAATTCTGCGAAAATTGGGTGTTCCTGTTAGAATACCCGCCGAAATTGACAAAAAACAGTTGATAAACATCGTAAAACGTGATAAAAAAGCAGTAAATCAGTGGCCGAAATTCGTGCTGCTGGAAGATATCGGAAAAGTCCTTTGCAAAAACGGGCAATGGGCAGTAGACGTACCCAGGGATTTGGTCGAAAAAATATTAACGGATCTTTATTGAATGAAACACAATTTGCTTACTGAGCAAGGAGTAAAAATGTACAGAGAAGAAATTAAGGTTCTGGATTGCACAATTCGGGACGGCGGACTTATTAATAATCACTATTTCACGGATGAATTCGTCCGTGCCGTCTTTAAAGGCGTCTCAGACGCAGGTATCGACTATATTGAAATGGGTTATCGTTCAAGCAGAGAATTTGCACCGCCTTCGGATTTTGGCGACTGGAAGTACTGTGACGACGAAGCGATTTTGCGTGTTACCGACGGGATCGAATCGGATACGAAGATAAGTATTATGGTCGACGCCCACAGGATGCTCGACCAGGTCTTTAAGCCTGTTGACGAAAGCCCTGTCGATCTTGTCCGCGTTGCTACTTATGTTAAAGACATCGACAAAGCTATCGCCGCTGTCAATATGTGCCACGATCTCGGTTACGAGACCTGCGTAAATATCATGGCGATCTCGGCGGAAAACGAATTCGAACTTGTCGAAGCGCTTAGCCAGGTCGCCAAAAGCCCGGTCAGCACCGTTTGCGTTGTTGACAGCTACGGGTATTTCTTCTCCGAACAGATCCACCACATGATGGAACTGTACAAGAAGCATCTGCCCGACAAACGCATCGGCATGCACTGCCACAACAATCAGCAGCTTGCTTTCGCCAATACTATCGAAGGAATCCGCTATGACGCTAACCTCGTCGACGGTTCGCTTTATGGTATCGGCAGAGGTGCCGGCAACTGTCCGCTGGAACTGCTGATCGGTTTCCTGAAGAATCCTAAATTTTCAATCGAACCGATCCTTAAAGTCATCCAGAACTACATGATCCCGATGCGCCAAGAACTTGAATGGGGTTATATGATACCTTACGCGATCACCGGTTCTCTCAACGAGCATCCCAGGGCAGCGATCGCCGTACGCAAAACTGAAAACAAGGATAAGTACGTTGAGTTCTATTCCGAAATTTTCGATCACCTGGATTGATCACGTAGCGTCGGCTTCCAGCCGACAGCTTTTTGTAGTACGTAGCGCCGGCTTCCAGCCCGCAGCTTTTAGCGATAATAATTTAATACGGTATCGCCGGCATTATGCCGGTGATACATTTCCCATAAGAGATTGCAATGAGATACAGTAAAGCGTTTATACCTACCATGAAAGAGGTCCCCTCTGATGCCGAGATCATCAGTCATCAGTTGATGCTCCGCGCAGGGCTTATGCGTAAGGTCGCCAGCGGCACTTATGCCTACCTGCCCGCCGGTCAGCGCGTACTTCTTAAGATCACCGGCATCGTCCGCCAGGAAATGGACAAGGCAGGAGCACAGGAAACTCTTTTGCCAAGCGTCCAGCCGATGGAGCTTTGGCAGCAGACCGGCCGCGATGTCGATTATGGTGAAACGCTTGGTACGTTTGTCGACCGTCACGGCCGCGGAAACGTTCTGTCCCCTACCGCCGAAGAGGTTATGACTTTTATCGGCGGCGGCGAGATCAACTCTTATAAGCAGCTTCCGATCAACCTATATCAGATCAGCTTTAAATATCGCGACGAATTCCGTCCGCGGTACGGTGTTTTGCGTTCGCGCGAGTTCACGATGAAGGACGCATACAGCTTTGACGCCGATGCCGAGAGTCTCGAAAAGAGCTACCGGGCAATGTACGACGCATACTGCCGTATCTTTCAGCGCTGCGGCGTTGAATACGTCATCGTCGAAGCGGAAACCGGTGAGATGGGCGGCTCCGGTTCGCACCAGTTCACCGTACCATGCGAAAACGGCGAAGACGTCATCGTCTATACCGAAGACGGCTCTTATGCCGGCAACCTCGAAAAAGCCGATGTCGACCCGGCGGCAATACCCACAGACCAGCCCGATGTCGGCGAGATGAAAGAACTGCACACTCCAAACGCCGGGACCATCGAAGAGGTCTGCAAGTTCCTAAAAGCCAAACCGCATAAACTCATCAAGACGCTAATTTACGTTTGCGAAGACAAGCCCGTCGTTATCCTTTTACGGGGCGACCACGAGCTTAACCAGGAAAAACTCACCCAGGCACTCGGAGGAAAACACGTCGAGCTAGCCGATGAAGCAATGGTCGTCGAGCTCAGCAATGCCGCTGTCGGATTTGCCGGACCTTTCGGAGACGTAATCGCAAAGGCCGCGACCGTTTTCATCGACCACTCTGTAGTAGCAATGAACAAAGGCATCTGCGGGGCAAACAGAAGCAATTACCATATCGTCAATGTCAAGCCCGGCCGTGATTTCCCGCTCGAAGGCGACAACATCAAGATCATAGACATTCGCAATGCCGTCCAAGGCGACACGTATCAGGGCAAGCCGCTGCTGTTCAAACGCGGCATCGAAGTCGGCCAGGTCTTCAAGCTCGGCACAAAATACAGCAGCAAGCTAGGCGCAAAATTCCTCGACGCAGACGGCACGGAACACCCCTGCCTGATGGGTTGCTACGGTATCGGCATAAACCGGATCATGGCATCAGCTGTCGAGCTTTGCTATGACGACAACGGAATCGTCTGGCCGATCAGCATCGCCCCGTGGCAGGTAATAATCACCCTGGCAGGCGCAGACGAAAACATCACCGAAGCCGGCGAAAAGATATATGCCCAGTTGCTCGAAAAAGGTATCGAAGTAATTATCGACGACCGCGACATCCGCGGCGGCGTTAAGTTCAAAGACGCAGACCTGCTCGGTATTCCGGTGCGGATCACCATCGGCAAGAAATCTATCGCCGAAGGAAAGGTCGAGATCAAACTGCGAAGGGAATCGGACAACAAAAAAGTCGACGTCGCAGACTGCACAAACGAAATAGTCACCATCGTCGAATCACTGAAAAACGAACTGAAGTAGGTCGTTCGTAAAACACATATAATAACAGGAGCGCGGGAGCGCGAGCTCCCCGAATTAGTGTTACAATATACTGCAAAGGTTAACTACTGAATGTGGCAAATCAACAAGCCTGAACCTGTTAAGCTGATCGTCGGCATACTGGCCGCTGACGAGGTTTGCCTACAGGCGGCGGTTGAATCGATCACTGCCGAATACGGCGATTACGATCTCATCAGCGATTCCTTTGAATTCTACCAGACCGATTATTACAAAGACCAGGCCGGCGAAAACATCCTCCGTCAGTTTGTCAGCTTCACAGAGCTTATCGACCCGGGCCGGCTCGCTTCGATAAAGCATCGCACCAACGAGATCGAGGAAATACTCGCAAAACAGCTAGACACCCCCCTGCCGCGGCCGGTCAACCTCGACCCAGGCATCATCGAACCGTCAAAACTGGTGCTCGCCTCGACAAAAAATTTCTCGCACAGGATCTACATAGGTGATAGCATGTATGCCGAACTAACACTGAGCTTCTGCAAGGGCAAATGGGAAAGTTTCCAGTATACGTTCCCGGATTTCAAGGAAGACCGATACCATGGCTTCCTAAGCAAAGTCCGCGACAAACTCGTAGAGCAGATTCGTGAATTGAAAAATAGCGATTAAAGGAGTTGTAGCAAATGTTACTTATACTTGCATTGTGTATACTTGTTGGGTCGTTTGTTTTATCTGCGATCCTGACGGCATTGGTTCGTCGGCGTTCGCTAAAGCAAGATTTTGTTGCCCGCCCTGCCGCAGACCGTTTTCATCAATCGGTTATTCCCCTCGGCGGCGGCATCGCGATTACATGGACAATTGTTATTACCCTGCTAGCAGCAGCGGCAACGGTCAAATTCCTCCTCGCCCCGGGACACCTCGACTTTCTTGGTGAAAGCATCACGATCCATACCGAGGGCTTTCTTGACAAACTTAACTTGCTTATGGTCATTGTCGGCTGCACACTCGCACTGCACCTCGTCGGCCTCTGGGACGACAAAAAACACCTCGGAGCATTTGTTAAACTTTTCTTCCAGTTTGCGATCGCAACCGCCGCTGCCGTTTTCGCCGACATCCGCGTCGAGCTTTTCATCGAAAACAAGTTCATTACAACCGCCCTGTCGGTTATATGGATCGTCATGATCATGAACTCCTTCAACTTCCTCGACAACATGGACGGTTTGTCAGCAGGCATCGCCGCCATTGCCGCATCGGTCCTGTTATTCGCCGCCGCACTAAGCGGCCAGTTCTTCGTAGGAGCGATGTCACTGATCTTCATCGGTTCCCTGCTCGGTTTTCTCGTCTTCAACTTCCCCCCTGCCAAAATATTCATGGGTGACTGCGGTTCGCTGGTAATCGGTTTCTTCGTCGCCCTGCTAACCCTGAAAACAACATACTACCAGCAGGCTAAAAGCGGCGAAATTTACGCGGTCTTCATGCCCCTGATCGTAATGGCCGTCCCGCTCTACGATTTCATCAGCGTTACAATAATAAGGCTGCTCCAGGGCAAAAGCCCATTCGTCGGCGACACCCAGCACTTCTCACACCGAATGAAAAGACGCGGACTAACAGACACACAGACGGCACTGACACTATACCTGGCAACATTATGCACAGGAATCGGAGCAATATTCCTCCTCCAGGTAGACCGGTTTGGAGCAATCCTGGTATTTCTTCAAACCTTGATGATACTGGCAATAATAGCTATAATGGAAATGACCTCAAAACAAAAACCCGAACAAAAGCCCGAAGCGCGAGCGCAGGGATAATCACTGTGCTAAAAAAAAAAAAACTAAAACCTGACAATTTTCTATCGGGCTGTGCCCATGCGGCAATATTTGGACAGCAAGCCCTGACGTTTAATGGAATTATATGACAAAAACTTTCGAACAAGTTAAAACCGCCCGCTGGCGAACCTTTGAGTTTGTGCTGCTGATTATCGTACTTTGCGTACTGGCAATCCGCGCAACATACCCGGAAAGCCCAAACACCACAAGCATCATAAGCGGACCGGCCCTAAGCAATGCCGCATTTAGCCTGATAATCACCAGCCTGCTGGTTTTTTGTTTCGCTGCCTGGCTGATCTTCGCATTCATCAAAGGCAAAGTTCGCTACCGTTTCAACTGGATCGAAGTGGGCACATTTATTTTCATAGCAGCCGGCATCGCCGCAGTCTTCGCCGCATCCAACAAACGCTTCGCCATCACAGAGCTTGTAACCATCGCAGGCCCCATGCTAGCCGCCGTAATGCTCGTACAGATACTCGACAACGACATAAGGATCAAGCTCGTCCTGATGACGATCGTCGCATGCGCAGCCGTCAGCACATACAAATGCTCGGAAGATTTCTTCACTTATAACCAGATGATGATCGATCAGTACGAAGCAGACCCAGCCGCACAACTTGCCCAAATGCGAATTGAAGAGGGAACGTTTCAGCATTTCTCATACGAACACAGACTCTACTCAAAAGACGTCCGCGGATTCCTGACAACCGGAAACTCCGTCGCATCGTTTATGACAATGGCGATCTTCGCGTCGCTGGCATTATTCTGGAAGAAAATTTCCGCCGGTCGCTTGTCCTTTATCATTGCCGCGATCCTTACCGCCGCGATATGTTTCACCCTGCTCCTGACACACAGCAAAGGAGGCATTGCGGCACTAATCGTTGCGTTATCGATGCTATGCGCTTATCTTTTGTTCGCCAAACTCATCAAACGCTTTAGAATTCCGATCATAATCCTGTGCGTCCTGGCAGCGGCATCACTTACTGCCGTAACCGTCAAATACGGAATGCAGCACAACCGCCTGCCCGGCGGAAACTCGATGCTCGTAAGATGGCAGTACTGGTCTGGCGCAATGAAAATCTACGCCCTCGAACCGTTAACCGGTGTTGGCGGCGGAAATTTCGCCAATCACTACACCCAATTCAAACAGCCCCAGGCCCTCGAATCCGTAAAGGACCCGCACAATTTCCTCCTCAGCATACTTTCCCAGTACGGCCCCTTTGCGCTGCTGGGACTATGCGGAGCGTTTTTGCTGCCGATGACAAGAAACATCTTTTCCACCCCGCCGGATGACTGCGTCATTACAGATTCATCATGCTTTAAGAAAAGAACATTTGCAGCAGCTGCTGCTATTTTCATAGCTATGCTGTTATTCAGGCCGATCCTCATGAAGGTCAACTATGACAACAGTGACGCTTTTACCATTTTTGTTACATTCCTGATTTTATTTGCTGCGCCGGCCCTGTTTTTCTTAATTCCGTACATGGCAATGATTCGCACAGAGTACAGGCTTAAGGAAACCCGGCTTAGCGAAAAAACCGGTGCACTGCTTTTCTGCGCGATCGCCGCCGTTGCATTGCATAACCTCATCGACTTCGCATTCTTTGAGCCGGCCATATCGACGATCTTCTGGACGCTTACGGCATGCATGGTCGCCTGGCAGCTAAATAAGAACAAACAGACCGCCGCGATTTTCCAGATCGATAAAATTTTTCGTATCGGCGCCGCGTGCCTGACGATCGCATGTACCTGGGCGTTTGTTCATTTCGCAGTTACCCCCCCTGTCCGCGCAAGCCTGCTCCATGAACAGGTAAACCAAATGCTGAATCGGCCAATACTCGACCCGTACACGATCCACCAAAAGCTCTCCGCTGCCGCCAAGGCAGACCCGCTAAGCACCGATGCACCCGTCCTGCACGGCAATATTCTGCTCCAGCAGTTCCAGACAGGTAATGCAAAAACACCGGGTATTCTCCATCAGGCAGTAGAACGATTTACCGAGGCAGCAAAACGCGACGAGGCCAATTACTCATATTACGAAAAACTTTCGACAGCCCACGATTTGCTCGCGTCGCAGGAGACAGGACGCCCAGCCAAAGCAAACAAAGAAAAGGCCGCATACTGGATGGACGAATCGATAAAGAGATACCCCAATTCAGCAAGACTGCATATCAAAGCAGCGATCCTCGCCGAATCTAACGAAAAAATCGCCAAGGCATTGCAGCACTACAAAAAGGCCATAGACATCGAAGACGACTACCGAAAAATATTCAAAGTAATGTACCCCGAAAGAGAAATCTTCAGCAGGCTGGGAGAAGACAAATACCAGCAAGCAAAACAAAAAGTAAAGCAATTCAGCAATTAGCAATTAGCAACTATATTGGAGTTGAACCTTTAATAGGGAGTGTTCATTTAGCTGTGTAAATGGCCTTAACGATTTTATGCAGATTACACTTCTGCCTTGATTTTCAAT
>VRUI01000068.1 GCA_019456225.1 Planctomycetota bacterium
AGATTTATATAATTTAAAAGAGCAACTAAACTATAAACAACTGTCACTATTCGACTTATAATGGGACAGTACTGATTACGAATTACTAATTACGAATTTTGGATTCGGCCTTTCGGCCGATACATTTAAATAATGACAGGATAGGATTCAGCGATGTCCGAAATTAAATTTAATATAAACGGTAAGCAAATAACAGGTTCCGGCGGGCAGACTATTCTCGAGGCTGCTTTGGATAATGGTATTGAGATACCGAACCTTTGTCACGACCCGAGGCTTGTCCCTTCCGGTGCATGCAGGCTTTGTCTGGTTGAGGTCGAAGGGCTTAATAAAGATGTTACGGCTTGTACGCATAAGATCAGCGATGGGATGGTTGTAAGTTCCGAAAGCGAGGAGGTTCGCGGTATACGCAAAACTATTCTGGAGCTTTTGTTTACAGAGCATCAGGGTCAATGTGCCACGTGCGACGATAACGGCGAATGCAATCTTCAGCGGTATGCTTACGAGTACCAGGTTAGCGATGAGATCATCGGGCAGTGCCAACCGGTCGAACACGCCGATAACTATACTACCGGCAATAAAGCTTTGGAGTACGATCCCGGCAAATGCATTCGCTGCGGCCGCTGTATTCGTATCTGCGACGAGGTGCAGATGGATACCGCTCTTACTTTTATGAACCGCGCCGGTAAAACCGAGGTTACTACCGCTTTTGAAATGCCGCTGAACGAATCGACCTGCGAGCTTTGCGGCCAATGTATTTCGACGTGTCCCACCGGCGCCCTCTACGAACGCTATGCAAAGGGCAAAGGTGCTTGTCAGGACCTCAAACGCACGATGACTACCTGTGCCTATTGCGGTGTAGGCTGCCGAATCGAACTCAACACCAACACAAAAACAAACCAATACGTCCGTTCAACCAGCCCGGTGGGAATAATCCCCAACGACGGAAATCTCTGCGTAAAAGGGCGATTCGGCTTTGAATTCGTAAACAGCGACGAAAGACTTACCACCCCGCTTATTAAACGCGACGGCAAGTTCGAAGAAGCAACCTGGGACGAAGCACTCGACCTTGTCGCAAACCGGCTTTCCGAGATCAAGGCCAAGCACGGTGCCGACAGTATCGGCGGTCTCTCCTCGGCAAAGTGTACCAACGAAGATAATTACGTATTCCAGAAGTTCATCCGTGCCGTTATAGGCACAAACAATGTCGACCACTGCGCACGCCTGTGCCACGCTTCAACCGTCGCAGGACTAATCAAGGCTTTCGGCAGCGGGGCGATGACTAACTCCATCGACGAATTCAAGAAGGCAGACTGCGTTTTTGTAATAGGCTCCAATACCACCGAGGCACATCCGGTTCTGGCTTTGAAAATCAAAGACGGCGTTGTCAATAACGGTGCCAGGGTCATTATCGCAGATCCAAGAGAGATTGACCTCGTTAGATTTTCAAAGATGCACATTTCTCAAAAGCCCGGTACAGACGTCGCTTTGCTAAACGCGATAATGAACGTAATCATCTCCGAAGGGCTCGAAGACAAAAAGTTTATCGAAGATCGCACCGAAGATTACCAGCTGCTCGTCGAAGCCGTCAAGGATTGCACCCCCGAATGGGCCGAGCCGATCACTACGATACCTGCCGATGACATCCGCGAATTCGCACGAATCTTCGCAACCGCCTCGGCTGCCAGTATAGTTTACAGTATGGGCATAACCCAGCATTCAACCGGTACCGACAATGTGCTTAGCGTTGCAAACCTTGCGATGCTGACCGGCAATGTCGGGCGCGAGTGCACCGGCGTAAACCCGCTCCGCGGCCAGAATAATGTTCAGGGTGCCTGCGACCTCGGCGCACTGCCAAATGTCTATCCCGGTTACCAGTCAGTAGAGATCGAGGCTAACAAAGATAAATTCGAAGCGGCGTGGAATGCAAAGCTTTCTCCGACTAAGGGGCAGACGGTCGTTGAACTGATGCACGGCGTAGAAGACGGCTCGATCAGGGGGCTTTACTTCATGGGTGAGAATCCGGCACTTTCTGATCCAAACCTTAACCGTACAAGAAAGAGCCTGGAAGACGTGGAGTTCCTCGTCGTTCAGGACATCTTCCTTACAGAGTCGGCCCAGTACGCAGACGTTGTTTTGCCGGCGACCAGTTTCGCCGAAAAGGACGGAACTTTCACAAACACCGAACGCCGGGTGCAAAGAGTTCGCAAAGCATTGGATGGCCCCGGTAACAGCAGAGATGACTGGCAGATCGTTTGCGACATAGCAAATAGAATGGGTTACCCGATGAGCTTTGCCGACGCATCGGCGATAACCGATGAGATCGCCGGCATTTCTCCGATCTACGGGGGGATTTCCTATGATAGAATTGATGACGTCGGTCTTCAGTGGCCGTGTCTCGATAAGAACCACCCCGGCACAAAGTTTTTGCATAAGGACGGGTTCTCACGCGGCAAGGGTAAGTTCCATGCCGTCAAATTCTTACCGCCAAAAGAAAGAGAAAGCAAAGACTATCCTTTCGTGCTGACAACAGGCAGGCAGCTCTACCAGTTCCATACGGGCACAATGTCCAGAAAGTCATCGGCGATAGACCAGAAGTCGCCAACCGGTTATGTCGAGATTAACACCGCAGACGCAAAAAGACTCGGCATCGAAGACGGCGAAAAAGTCGAAGTCTCAAGCATCCGAGGGAAGGTGGTAACTCCTGCCAAGGTAACCGACACAATAAACACCGGCTGGATATTCATGCCGTTCCATTACCACGAGGCTCCGGCAAATATGCTGACAATCGATGCACTCGACCCGGTAGCAAAAATACCGGAATATAAAGCCTGTGCAGCAGCAGTAAAGAAAATCTAAGATTTATTTTATAATTATATTGACAAGCGGTTCAAATGTGCGTATCGTTATGCATGGTTGTGCATAACGACTTTAATTGATTAACCCAATCTGATCGAAATCAGTCTGGGTTTTGATGTAACCTACTGTAAATAAAGGGTTTATGTGGCGTTAGTATTGGCAAAAAGGCGGTTTTTGTAATGAAAATAATATCTGTTGACGAATCAATGTCCGCCGGCATTAAAAAATTTGTCGCTGAGAATTCGATCGATATAGAAATTCAGGCTGACGGCGGCGATTTGAAGATTGAAGATACCTCCGCAGAGAAACAGGATTGCACCCTATCGGTTTTATACAGCCGCGGCCGTATATCTTGCTCAACAGCCCGAGCTATTGCGAAAAACATTGAGATTCCTCTCGCTGCGATGGGAGAATTGCTCAACCATCTGAACATAAAAGTGAAACAGTGCGAACTGGGGTGTTTTTAACGGTGACGATATGAGTATGATATGGACAATATCCGGAGCAGGTCGTTCAGTTGGCAAGACTACCGTTGCCAGGTCTATCATCGCCGCTTTGTCCGGCAGCGTATACTGCAAGTGCGGGCACAACGCGTCAAGAGCGGCAAAGCCGGAAAATTTCTTTCCCGACATTGAAAAACTTATCGCGTTTATCGATAACGCCGCCGATCAATACTCCCATATAGTTGTCGAGTCCAATGCTTTCGTTTATTCTAATCGTTCGGATATTACGATTTATATTGACGGTGTTGAGGGTAAAACAGATTTTCGCCCGGACGCGAGCCGCTTAAAAGCTGCCGCCGATATTGTCGTCACCGGCGATAGTTCTCCTGCGTGCTGGAAGGAGTTCCTTCTGGCCAGGCTAGCCGGCGCAAAAGCCGTTGACGATATTTGCCTCTCTCTCTTCAAGCAGCAGCAATGGATTTTCACCACCGACCCGAAAATCTGCAGCAAGGTGTGGTTTGAGGCCGGCGGAGACTTTGTTTTTGGTTTTGGGCTGGCAAGGCTTCTGGAAAATATTGACAGGCAAGGCACCCTGCAAGCCGCTGCCGAGTCATCAAAAATGAGCTACCGCCACGCCTGGGACATGATCAAAAGCGCAGAGAAGCATCTTGGCTCATCGTTGATAGACCGCCACGCAGGCGGCAAGGGCGGCGGGGGGTCTTCACTTTCTGCAAAGGGAACAAACATGCTTGCCTCGTTTAGACTAATTAATAAAGAAGTCGCCGAATTCGCCGACAAACGTTTCCGGCAGCTTTGCCATGGAGAAAAAACAAATGCATAAACACAGTGAAATGATCTTGCTGGATAAAGCCCTGGGTATCGTAGACGGCTGCGCCGCATCTATCGCACTTGATACGGAAATGATAGATGTTCGCGACTCAGCGGGCAGGGTGCTTGCCTGCGATGCGGTTTCGCAGCTTGCACTTCCGCCGTTTAATAAGTCTGCTATGGACGGGTATGCGGTTATGGATGGCGACGAGCGGGACGAGTATGAGGTGCTTGAGTTTATCGCCGCAGGTTGTGTGCCGACTTTGGCGTTAAAACCCGCAACCGCGAGCAAGGTAATGACCGGAGCACCAGTACCGCAAGGCGCAGGCAAAGTGATCATGGTCGAGTTCACCGAAGAAGCTGACGGTGTGGTGAAGGTTTCAAGGCATTCGGAAAAATCCAATATCTGCGTCATGGGCGAAGACGTTAAACCCGGTGACGTTGTATTGAAGGCTCCCGTTTCTCTCGGTGCGCTTGAGGTTGCAAACCTTATCTCTTGCGGGATTAGCAAAGTTCAGGTATTCAAAAAAGTTCGGGTTGCGATCCTTTCTACCGGCGATGAGATCGTTGACGACCCCGAAGATATTGCACCCGGTAAGATCATGGACTCCAACGGACCGCTGCTGGCCGGTCTATGCGGCAAATACGCACTGGATGTTACATGCCAGTCGGCAGTGAAAGATGACCGCCAGAGTACTGCCCAGGCGATCAAGTCGGCTTTGTTGTCGTCGGATATTGTGATTCTTAGCGGCGGCGTATCGATGGGCGATCTGGATTTTGTAGATACCGCAATGGGCGATATCGGCCTTAAGGTCCACTTCAACCGATTAGCCGTAAAACCCGGAAGACCAATGACCTTCGCCAGTGCAGACAACAAGGCAGTATTCGGCCTGCCCGGCAACCCGGTTTCTGTATACCTGATGTTCCATCTATTCGTTCTTAGAGCGGCAATGACGGCGTACGGAATGAAACCTGCCGAGCTGATAGAGCTGCCGATAAGCGAAGATTTCAAAAGAAAGAAAACCGACCGCGCACTATTCGCACCGGGCGTAATAACCACGGGCGGAAAAGTAAAACCAGTAAAATACCACGGCTCAGCCCACCTGATAGCCCTGATGAAAGCAGATGGATTCTTCTTTGTAGAAAAGGGCATAGGTGCGATAGCCGTTGACGAAAAAGTGAAATTCATGAGAGTGAAATAATGCAAGACAGATTTGGACGTACAATTAGTTATTTGCGGGTTTCGGTTACTGACCGATGTAATCTTCGGTGCAGGTATTGTATGCCCGAAGGCGGCGTTGCGCTTTTGTCGCATGACGATATTCTTTCGCTGGAAGAGATTTATGACGTTGTTTGTGCTGCCGTTGATAAGGGTGTTACCAAGGTTCGCCTCACCGGCGGCGAACCCCTCGTCCGCAGGGGCATCGTCGATCTTGTCAAGATGATCGCCGGCATCGACGGCATACGGGACTTCGGTCTGACCACCAACGGCATTTTGCTCGAAGATTACGCCGCAGCCCTCGCAGCCGTAGGCCTCGATCGCATCAATGTCAGCATCGACACGCTGAACCCATTGAGATTCAAAAATATGACCCGCGGCGGAGATATTGACAAAGTTTTCGCCGGTATAGATGCCGCAGAAAAAGCCGGCCTGCTTCCGATAAAGCTAAACTGCGTAGTCGGCGAATTCTCTAATAAAGAAGACGCAGCCTCGGTCAAGGCATTTGGCGCAGAAAGAGGCTTTGAGGTCCGAACGATCCGCATGATGGATTTCAAGAGCGGAAGTTTCTCAGTAGTAGAAGGCGGCAGCGGCGGAGACTGCCAGAACTGCAACCGCCTGAGATTATCAAGCGATGGGGAAATACGACCATGCCTCTTCTCCGACAAATCCTTCGGCGTAAGAGAGTTGGGCGCCGAAAAAGCCATCGAAGAAGCAGTGCTGTTAAAACCGGAGTCCGGCGGACCATGCAAACACAACTGGATGCACGGTATAGGCGGCTGATTCAAATGTATAATGTCTATTGTATAATGTATAATGAGTAAAGGTTATAAATATGAGTAAATTTTCACACACTGACGAACAAGGTCGGGCGAAGATGGTTGATGTTTCGGCTAAACCGAACCAGCGGCGGCGGGCTGTTGCTTCCGGTGAGATATTTCTTGCTGAAGAGACTATCGCCCTTATACGCGACAATGCTATCAAGAAGGGTGATGTTCTTACTGTTGCTCAGATTGCAGGCATCGGCGCCGCAAAGCAGACCGGCTCGCTTATCCCGCTGTGTCATCCGCTTGGGCTGGATAATATAGATGTTCAGTTAACGATAAAAGACAAAAGCGTTGAAGCGGTGTCAATTGCCTGCTGCACCGGCAAGACCGGGGTAGAGATGGAAGCACTTACAGCCGTCAGCGTTGCACTGCTAGCCGTCTACGATATGTGCAAGGCGGTCGATAAAAACATGATCATAGGTGAAATTAAATTATTAGAAAAGGTTAAAGAAGATGTCTGATTCAGGTTCTGTAGTATCTGTCAATATATCAAAGGAAAAAGGAACGATCAAGCTGCCGGTCGATCAGATCGTCATCGACGACAAAGGCATAGTCTCAGACGCACACGCAGGTCCATGGCACCGCCAGGTCAGCGTCCTGAGCGCCGCCGATGTCGAGTTCTTCGCCAAAGAAGCCGGCCGCGATATCGCCCACGGCGAGTTTGCCGAAAATATCACCACCGACGGCTTAGACCTTGGTGAGGTGAGTATTCTTGACAGGTTTAAAATTGGTGAAGTTGAGTTGGAAGTTTCGCAGATCGGCAAAAAATGCCATGGCGACGGATGCGCGATATTTCGCGAGGTCGGCAGCTGCGTCATGCCGAAGAAGGGTCTCTTCTGCAGGGTGATAAATGGCGGCACCGTCAAAGCCGGCGACAAGATCGAATATACCGCAAGACCCTTTAAAGTCACAGTACTGACGATGAGCGACCGGGCCTACGCAGGCGAATATTCCGACCGCTCTGGCCCAAAAGCTGTCGAGCTTATAAACGAATTCTTCAAAGGCAAACGCTGGCACCTGGCCGTTGAGACAGAAATTCTCCCCGATGACCCTGGAATCCTTCTCGAAAAACTCGAAAGAGCAACCGCCGATGGAGTAGACGTAATTTTCACTCTCGGCGGAACAGGCATAGGGCCAAGGGATATCACCCCAGATGTCGTCAGCAGCATCATAGACAAAGAGATCACCGGCATTATGGAAAATATACGCGTCAAATTCGGTGCGGAAAAACCATCGGCACTATTAAGCAGAAGCGTAGCGGGCACTCTCTGGACCTCGCAGTTATACGCTCTCCCCGGCAGCGTAAAAGCAGTGACCGAATACCTCGGCGAAATATTCAAAACCCTCGAACATGCCGTCTGTATGCTCCACGGATTGGACGTCCACTAAAATGTCCGCAATGTCCTTCAATACTCAAGAGTCAACTGACGTATTTAGGTTATAGTGGAGGGTGATTGTTCTGCGTTTTGAGAAAGTGTGTCAAAAAGGTGTCATAAAAGTGTCATTTTTCGGGGATTCTACTATGTTAAAAACAAGTCTTTTCCCGGGAACCGTGTTTGTGGCCTTTAAACGGCGGTTGGGGCAAATGTGACCTCTCCAAATGATGCCGGGGTGGATCAGCAGTTATTGCTTGACTTTTTGCAGTCATTTATGTGTAATAATACTCTGGTAAAACTTGCTTTCTCGTTGAAAATTATGGGGTTTTTTAAGCGAGAGCGTTATATTTGTCCGGTTTACGCTCTCAGCACTGCTTGATTCATCCTTTGTCTCTGATTTTATATGAATTTGCAATATATAGTATATATGCATCGTTGTATATTGCCGTATGATCAGCGACAATTATTCTTACCGTCCGGCGACAATTAGAATTTCCGGATAAATCTAAATTGGAATAGACTATTTGAAACTCTATTGACTTAGGAGATTTCAGATGGTCACAGACCTTCACGCAAATCCTGATTCTGTTAGAAAACAGGTTCGGTGGAGCAGCAGAGTGTCGCAGCTTTTGCAATCTGATAATCCGTATCGTGTCAAGTGTGCACGTCAATATCTTGAAGAGCAGAAAAAAAGGAGCCTTGATTTTAAAGGAATTAAATAATGAAAGTATGGAACGTAATTAAAAAAAGAAGCAGCATTATCATAATGATAATGGCGGCTGGAATGGTAGTTTCGGCATCAGCAGGCGAAAATAAACGACAGGTCAAGCTGCCAAATATCCTGTTTATCCTCGCCGACGATCTCGGATACGGTGACGTTGGCTGTTACAATCCTGAATCTAAGATCCCAACCCCTAACCTGGATAAGCTTGCGTCGGAAGGGATGCGGTTTACCGATGCCCACAGTCCGTCAACGGTTTGTACGCCGACGCGTTACAGCATCTTGACCGGGCGGATGGAATTTCGTACGGGCATGAAGTGGGTCTTTACCGGTATTGGCGGGCCTTGTCTGATCGATAAGGATCGTCTGACGCTGCCTCAGATGCTTCGTAACAAGGGGTATGCCACCGCGTGTTTCGGTAAGTGGCATATCGGAATGTCGTTTTTTGACAAGGACGGCAATCGCATCAAAAACAGCGGCGTTAAGGGTGTTGATCGGATCGATTACTCGCGTCCGATTCCCGATGGGCCGATCCATCGCGGCTTTGACAAATTTTACGGAACGGTTTCCTGCCCGACGACGGACTGGTTTTATGCGTTTGTCGACGGTGACCGTGTTCCTGTTCCGCCGACGAAACTGCTGGACAAGAGCAAACTGCCGAAGCATCCGTACGCTAATGATTGCCGGCGGGGTATGGTTGCAGACAACTTCAAACACGAAGAAGTCGACCTGGTGTTTCTTGATAAGAGTAAGAAGTTTCTTGCCGAGCATGTAAAGACCAAGCCAGGCAAACCGTTCTTTTTGTATCATTCGATGCAGGCGGTTCATCTTCCTTCTTTTGCGGCGGATCAGTTCAAGGGCAAAACCACGTCGGGTCCGCATGGTGATTTTATTTTTGAGATGGACTATATCGTCGGCGAGTTGATGAAGACTCTTGAACGTCTTGGTATTGCGGATAATACGATTGTGATGTTTGCAAGCGACAACGGCCCTGAGGTTCCTACGGTTATTAACATGCGTAAGACACACAAGCATGACGGGGCAAGGCCCTGGCGGGGCGTTAAGCGCGACCAGTGGGAGGGGGGGCATCGAACTCCGTTTATCGTTCGCTGGCCGGGTAAGGTTAAGGCGGGAACTGTTAGCGATCAGCTTACTAGTTTGACGGATGTGATGGCGACATGCGGACAGATCGTCGGGGCGAAGCTGCCTAACGATGCGGCAGAGGATAGTTATAGTATGCTGAAGGTGCTGCTTGGAACACAGGGCAAAAAAAATGTTCGCAAGTACATGCTGCAGCAGACTCCTACATTTGCGATGTCGATCCGTGAGGGCAATTGGAAGTACCTTGACCACAAGGGATCCGGCGGTAACAGATACGAGCGGACCGGCGATTGGGGCATGAGTCCTTATGTGATCAAAGATAACGACCCGGACGCACCTGGGCAGCTTTACAATCTTACGACCGATCCGGGCGAGACGAATAATCTTTACAGCAAGCGGCCGGAGATCGTTAAGCGTTTGAAGAAACAATTGGAAGCCTATAAGAAAAGCGGGCGAAGTGTTCCACAGCGTTGATGAGTTTAACTACGGATTTCATGGGTTTAAACAAGGAACAAGATGATCAGTTATATTACATCAATTAACAAGCAGCTGTTTACGGACGGGACCCATTTGACTGTTGAGGGGTATCGGGTCTGGGCTGAAAGTATTGAACCTATCGTTTCGGAAATTGTTCGAGAAAATTGTGAAAGAAATATGGAGTTAATAACATGAAAAATTTTAATTCAGGTTTGAAGTCATTAGTTCTGTTTACGTGTTTGCTGGCAGCATTAGGCAGTGCCGCTGAAAAACCAAACGTGGTGATATTTTTTACCGACGATCAGGGAACGCTTGATGTCAATTGCTATGGGTCGAAGGATCTTTATACGCCGACTATGGATATGCTGGCCAAGACCGGTGTTCGGTTTACGCAGGCTTATGCTCATACTGTGTGCTGTCCGGCGAGGGCGATGCTTATGACGGGCAGGCATCCGCAGCGTGGTAATGTTAATCACTGGACGCAGGGCAATGCCAAAGGCGCGAAGGGGCGGAATATGTTCCTTGAGGAAGTTACTATTGCCGAGGTTCTTAAGGGAGCCGGTTACAAAACCGCGTTGTTTGGCAAGAGGCATTTGGGAGCTGATCTTGAGCATGGTCCGACAAAGCAGGGTTTCGATGAGTTCTTTGGTCTGCGGGGCGGATTTATTCATAATTACAATCACTACTTTCTTCATGGCACCGGGTTTCACGATCTTTACGAGGGCACCAAAGAAGTCTTTGCCAGGGGTAAATATTTTCCTGATATTGTTACCGACAGAGCGATGCAGTTTATTGATAAGAATAAGGGCAACCCTTTCTTTATGTATGTTGCTTTTAATGTTCCGCACTATCCCGAGCAGGCCGACAAGAAATTCGACGACAGGTACAAGGATATGAAAATGCCCCGCCGGTCGTATGCGAAAATGGTTTCGACGACTGATGACAGGATGGGCAGGATCGTTGACCATCTTGAAAAGCAGGGGCTAAGGGATGATACGATAATTATCTTTATGAGTGACAATGGTCATTCAACAGAGGTTAACGCTATTCGCCGAGAGAATCATAAAAGCGGTATGGCTGTAGGAACCAAATACGGTGCAAATGGAGGCGGGGGGAATACCGGCAAATGGATCGGCCACAAAGGTACTTTTCTTGAAGGCGGAATCCGCGTTCCGGCGGTCATCAGCTATCCGGCAAAACTTCCCAAAGGTGTCGTGCGAGATCAGGCGATAACCGCCATGGATTGGATGCCTACGATCCTTGAGCTTTGCGATGTTGAGTTGCCCAGAGTTAAGCTTGACGGAAGAAGTATTTTACCGGTCATCAAGTCAGATTCTGCCAGGAGCCCCCACAAAGTTCTGCACTGGCAATGGGCCAACAGTTGGGCCGTGCGGCAGGGCGACTGGAAACTTATCGGTGCCGGTGATAAAGGCAAATCCCTGGGCAACTTGAATGACCGCCAGCCGGAAAAGAAAAACTATATCAAGGAAAAACCAGACATTGCCAAACGTCTCCAGACATTGTACGATGAATGGACAAAGGAAGTAAAACCAAAGCAATAATAGAGAAATATTATGCGAAGAAACGAAATGAATATTCGGATGACTTTTGACGCCTCTTACGGGAGTCTTTGATCTTTTTGTTAACCGTATATCATATCGGCTAGTGCTTGCAGGTTTACTTGATCGATGTTGTCATACGTGTCAAGTTTATCACTGTCCCCGTCGAAGACGGCGATAACTGCACCGTCGGTATTTCTAACCGGTATTACAATTTCAGATCTGCTTCTTGAGTCACAGGCAATATGGCCCGGAAACTTTTCAACGTCGCTGACGACGATCGGCTTTTCCTGGTTAAGACAGGCCCAGCAAACACCCGTATCTTTCTGAAGTTTTTGGCATGCAATGATGCCCTGGTAAGGGCCTACAAGCAGTTGACCGTCGATGAGACGATAAAAACCGATCCAGAAAAAATGCCCCATCTTGTGGTACAGAAGAGATGATACCGTCGCCATCCTGCTTACAGGGTCGTCTGTCGCCTCGAGCAGTTGACGCAACTGGTTAATAACCCTATCATAACGTTTTTGTTTTTGTATTTGATTCATAATCGCAGCTTCTTATGGTTTATCATGGACTGTCCCGCATTATAAGCAAAATAGATGGTTAAGCAACTTTTATCTGATTTTTCTTGCCAGAGCCTGATGGGCGATGGTAAAATTATTGTTAGTTGAGCAAGGAAGAGCTGGATTATGTTTTGTAGACGTTTATATGGGAAATTAAGTTGATTATTGGTGGGTTTATGCAGGCAACCATAATTCCATGGTTTATAATGAAGTTGGTGATATTATTAGCATTGAAAGGAAAGACAGATGAATAAGTTTTATACTCTATTTTTATTGTTAACATTGACAGTTCTCTCGGGGTGCTCAAAAGACTTACAGCTTGATGATTCGGCCCGCATAACTGAATTGGATAACTATTGGGCCGAAGTTTCACGCTGTGTCAAGGAAGGTGACTATGCCGGTTATAAAGCAACTTGCCACAAGGACGGAGTTTTAGTCTCCGGATCAAGCGACAAAGCTTACCCGCTTTCAAAAGCTCTGGTAAGATGGAAGCAGGATTTTACGGACGCTAAATCCGGTATAACTAAAACCAATGTTGAATTCAGATTCAGCAAGCGATATGGCGATAATACAACTGCACATGAAACAGGGATGTTTCTCTACACAAAGGTCGATGCCGAAGGGAAAAAAACGAAGAATTACATTCATCTTGAAGCACTGCTGCTCAAACGCGGCAGATGGAAAATCATGATGGAATACCAGAAGTCAAAAGGTACCGAAGAAGAATGGAACAAACTCAAGTAGTCCACAAATTGGTTTATTGTATAAACCTGCAATAAACTGCCTCAGAAGGACGTCTTGATAGTTCAAGATGAATTTGCTAAAATTATTAGCGTCGAAATGACTAAATTCAGATGAGAGAGTATACCAGCTCACCAAAATTTTGTCGACTCAGTTGCACTTATGAGTTGAATCCGCATAATATAATAGCCTCGGCCCTTAGGCCGAATCCTTAATTCGTAATTCGCAATTGTCAACCTGTCCCGCCTTAAGCAGGGCTTTTCCTTACGAAAGCGGTGAAACAGATATATTGTACCAGATATTGTGTATATCGCAAAAAGACGCACTGAGAGCTCAAAACGTCGAATGCAGAGGATATATTGGATATCGAAAATTCCGCAAAATGAAAAACATACCACAAACGTACCAGTTTTGTACCAGTTTTTCGAGGAGTTTACTGAGTGAAATCCACGCAATATACTCGCGTAAAACAAATGGGAGTAAGAGAAATTTATCCATAATCCTTATACCTGCATCCTGTAACCAGTACACTGCACAAAAAAAACTCGCTCACTCACAAAACTTGCAACGTCCCGGTAGTAGTGGTATAATGCGCAAAAAATAATTTGGCCGCAAAGCCGAGGCAATTTTATTAATAAAACTGACCATGTATAAACTCTTTGCTTGTAACTGTTTACCGTTTTTTTGGCCCACTTTCGGTCAGTTTGAGATTTATAATTTATAATTAAAGGATTCGGCCTTACGGCCGAGGTTGTTTTATGGGAAATGCTATGATGAAGGCTGTTGTTTATTATGCGCCCGGTGATGTTCGGGTTGAGCAGGTTGAAGTTCCTGTCTGCGGCGCCGGCGAGATACGCGTTAAGATCGATGCCTGTGCTGTTTGCGGGACGGACCTTAAGGCTTATGTCTCGGGCAATCCGCGGATAAAGGCGCCGAAGGTAATGGGCCATGAGTTTACCGGTCTCGTCGATACCGTCGGTAGCGACGTCAGCGGTTTTGAGATCGGCGACAGGGTGGTAATGGCTACATCGGTTGCGTGCGGTGATTGTTATTACTGCAAGCAGGGCCACAGGAATCTTTGTGCCAACATAGCCCCGATGGGATTTACGTACGAAGGCGGGATGGCCGAATACACCATCATTCCGGAAAGGGCCCTTAAAGGCGGGCATGCGATTAAGGTGCCTTTGTCCGTACCGGCCGAACTCGCGGCACTTTCTGAACCTCTTAGCTGTGCGGTCAACTCGTGCTTTAATTGTGATGTTCAGGAGGGTGATACTGTCGTTGTAATCGGTGCCGGGCCCATGGGGATATTGAATGCCTGCGCCGCCCGGCAGTTTGGTGCGTCTAAAATAATTCTTGCCGAGATAAACGAGAAAAGACTTAAACAAGCCGAGCCTTTCGGGTTTGATCTTCTGGTTAACCCGGCCAAAGACGATCTCACTTCGATAGTAATGGAGCAGACAAACGGAATCGGCGCAGATGTTGTGATAGTGGCGGCGCCGGCGGCAAAACCGCAGGAAGACGCTATTTCAATGGTACGAAAACGCGGGACGGTTTGCCTGTTCGCGTCTTTGCCAGTCGGTAAAAGTGAAATCACCATCGACAGCAGGATAATTCACTATGGCGAGATCAAGCTTGTAGGCAGCAGTGACTCAACGCCGGAGCAGGTCGAAAAAGCAGTCGAAATAATCAGCAGCGGTTCGCTAAAAGCCGACAAACTGGCAAGCCATGTCCTGCCGCTCGATGATATTATGAAAGCATACGAACTTATGAAAAGCGGTGAGGCTTTACGAGTCGTATTGAAACCATAACAATTAAGGAGTTTTGAATTGGATCTTAATCTTAAGGATAAAGTCGCCCTGGTTACGGGTGGTTCACGCGGGATCGGCACTGCAATTTGCCTGGCACTGGCCGCCGAAGGTGCAAAGGTTGTCGTCAATTACAACACAAACGGCGAAATGGCTGAGGAAGTTGTAAAGAAAATTAAAAGCGAGTACGGTACGGACGCGATGGCCGTCGGTGCGAATGTTGCAAACGAATCCGACGTTCTCGACATGTACGCAAAGGTAATAGAAAAGTTTTCGCAGGTTGACATCCTCGTCAACAATGCTGCCGTATGTCCGGTCGGGCCTGTACGAGAGATGGCACTGGAGACCTGGCAGCAGGCAATGGATGTAAATCTTAACGGGACTTTTCTTTGCAGCAGGGAATTTGTAAAACTGCAGGTCGATAAAGGCTTAAAGGGACGTCTTGTGAACATAGTCTCACAGGCAGCCTTTAGAGGGTCTGCTTCGGGGAAAACTCCTTACGATGCCAGCAAAGGCGGAATAGTTACTTTTACCGTTGCCCTTGCAAGAGAGATGGCACCGCACGGAGTAGCCGTAAACGCCGTCGCCCCAGGCCTGGTGATGACGGACATGGTCGCCGGACTGATAAAAAAAGACCCCGAGAAATATCTTAACCGCGTTCCACTTCACAGGATAGCAGAACCAAAAGAGATTGCCGACGTCGTACTTTTCCTCGCCTCGGAAAGATCGTCTTATATGACAGGGGCGACCGTCGACGTTACCGGTGGTATGCTGCTAAGATAAAATTAAATGTTAATAGTATGGTTTAAAATAAGGAGAATCGAAATGCTTAAAAAATCAAATCTGGTACTCGTATCAATCGTTGCTTTAACTATTATGGTCGGCGGCTGCAATACCCTTAAGACGCCGAAGATCGCTGTTAACCTTCCGGAAAAGTACAACACCCCTGACGGGATGATAGTTGACGCGGACAATAACATTCTCCTGAATGTGCCAAATTTCAGCAACGATAAGTTTCCGGCTGTTATCGTAAAGATCGACGAAAACGATCAACTGACTGAGGTTTTTACTCTGCCAAAGCACCCGGAAACCGGCAAATGCGCACCGCTGGGGATCGGTATTGGTGCTGACGGGAATCTGTATGTCGCAGACAACCAGGGGTTTGTCGGAAGGACTGACAATAAATCCAGGCTTATCCGTGTTAATATGAAAGACGGTAAAGCCGTTAGCGCCGACATTGTCGTAACCGGTATCATGCAGGCAAACGCGGTTGAATGTACAAAAGACAGCGTTTTCGTGACCGATACAAATATGGCAACCGTTGACGGAAAAACTATCAGCGGTGTGTGGCGGTTCAAAAACTCTGAACTTGCATCTGGTCCTGTTCATGTAGCTCCTTACAATACCGACGGCGGCAAACAGGATCGGCATCTTGTTACGACTCTTGAAACACAGGATGAAGAGTGGTGGGGAACTGTCGGTGCAAACGGTTTGGCTATTGCGGCTGACGGAACCATGTATGTGTGTAATTTCGGTGAGGCCAGCGTCGAAGTGGTCAAGCTTGATGCAGCAGGTAAAGTCGTATCTCAGAAAACCCTCGCAAAGGGCAACGGAATGAAGAGTACCGATGGAATGAAGATATGTCCGGTTACTGGTAATCTTGTTATTGCCGACTTTATCGGAAATGCCGTTCATGCGGTCGATCCGAAGACCGGTAAGGTTACGACAATCGCTAAAAATGAAAATAACTCCGGCGGTATCGGCGGCAAACTCGACAAGCCTTCGGAAGTCTGTATTCGCGGCAACAAGATCTATGTCGCAAATATCGACCTGACGCTGGACGGCAATGAACATGACGCGCCGCATACGATCTCTGTTATAGAAATGGACTGAAAACGTAATACTTGAATAAGGAATAAGGGTTATGGCTAAATATCTACTCGGTATCGATAACGGCGGGACTGTTTCCAAGGCTGCGGTGTTTACGCTTGACGGTCAAGAGATCGCCGTCGCTTCCAGGGACAGTGAATTGATTACACCCAGGGCCGGGTTCGTCGAACGTGACGCGGCCCTTATGTGGGACAAAACGGCTGAGGCTATCAGCGAGGTGGTTACAAAATCCGGCGTCGATCCTGCAGACATTGCCTGCGTCGCCTGTACCGGCCACGGAAACGGTATTTATCTTATTGATAAAGACGGCAAGCCCACAAGAAACGCTATCATGTCCAGCGACGGGCGAGCCAGGGACTATATCGAAAAATGGGCCGCAGACGGAGTCGACAAAGCCATCCGCCCTAAGACGATGCAGTGTATCTGGCCGGCTCAACCCAACGCCTTGCTCGCCTGGATCCGGGATAACGAACCTGATGTTCTTGCCAAATCCGAACACGTTCTGATGGCCAAGGATTTTATTCGCTTCCAACTGACCGGTGAAGCTTTCGCCGAACTTACCGATATGAGCGGGACGAGCCTGATGAATGTAGGCACCGGCGAGTATGACCCGGATGTCCTGGATGCATTCGGCATCGGCGAGATGCAGAGACTATTGCCGCCACTGAAAAAATCCAGCGATATTTGCGGCGCGATCACGGCCAAGGCCGCCGAAAAGACCGGCCTTAAGGAAGGCACTCCCGTCGCGGGCGGTATGTTCGACATTGACGCCTGCGGACTCGCTTCGGGCATAACCGAAGAATCACAGCTTTGTGTTGTCGTGGGCACATGGGGCAACAATCAGTATATCTCAGACAAACCGGTCGTCGATGGGGTGTTTATGACCTCGTGTTATTCGATACCAGGCTATTACCTGATGCTCGAAGGAAGCGCTACGTCGGCCGGCAACCTTGAATGGTTCGTAAACCAGTTCTTAAAAGCCGAAAAACAAGCCGCCAAACAGCAGGACCGATCGGTCTATGATATATGCAATGAACTTGTCGCAAGTACAAACCCGAAAGACTCTAACGTTATCTTTCTGCCGTTCCTTTACGGTTCAAACGCCGGCATGGACGCAAAGTCGTGCCTGGTCGGAATGGCAAGTCACCATACCAGGGCCGACGTACTGCGGGCAATTTACGAAGGCGTAGTTTTTGCGCACATGACGCACATGGACAATCTCAAAAGCTTCCGGAAGATGCCCGAGACCATCCGGCTTACCGGCGGGGCGGCAAAAAGCGATGTATGGCTGCAAATATTCGCCGATTGTTTCCAGACGGCCGTTGAGATCCCGGACGGAACAGAACTCGGTGCTCTTGGTGCCGCGATAGCCGGCGGCGTCGCCTGCGGATGCTTTGTCGATTACCACCAGGCAATCGATAACATGGTAAGCTTTTCAAAAAGAATAGAACCAAACCTGGACATGAAAAACCTCTACGAAGAAAAATACGCCAGGTACAAAAAAGTCATACAAACGCTCGACCCGATCTGGAAAGACCTGAGCTAAGAAGTTTTTCAGAAATTATAAATGATATGCAAGCTGGAAATGTTATCTAATTAAGGAGATAAAACATGGGATTTGGTTTGCTTCTGTTACTTTTTGGAGCTATGTGTGGCGGTTCGTTCGGATTGCCAAGTAAATTCGTTAAAAAAGATACCCCGTGGGAAACACTGTGGGGACCCTTCTTTTTCTTTGTCGCCATATTGTTGCCGACAACCGTCTTTCCGTTTATCGCTGACGGTCTGTTCGCCACGTGCAAGGAGGCAGGCTGGTCCATTGTCATATACCCGGTGGCATTCGGATTCCTCTGGGGCCTCGGTTCAATGACACTAGGCATGAGCTTCGCCTTCATCGGCCTCTCGCTTGCATACGCGATCAATTACGGCGCACAGATAATCACCGGCGGACTTGGCGGTTTCGTTATCCTTAAACCCGATCAACTTGCCACCGCACACGGCTTTACCATCATCGGCGGCATTGCCGTGTGTCTTGCGGGCGTAGTAGTATGCGGACGAGCTGCCATCCTAAAGAACGTCAGTCAGACATCCGGTGACGGATCTGCCGAAACAATACCCACCGGCAGCAAACTGAGGAAAGGCCTTATCGTCGCGTTTCTGTCTGGTATATTATGCGCGTGTTATGGCATTGCGTTTCTGTTCGGCGATGATATTAAGGATATTTCGGTCGGGCAGTTTGGCAATTCAAAATGGCGTTCGGCGTTTGTGGTGTCGGCACTGATTCTCTGGGGCGGTTCTGTCTCAGCATGCGGGTATTGCGTATTCAAGTTTTCAAAAAATAAGACGTGGGGGACACTGTCAAAGGCTGGCATAGGAAAAATTCTTGTCATTGCCATGATCATGGCCTGCCTCCACGACGGGGCGATTCTGTTTTATGGAGTTGGTGCTTCAAAACTCGGCGACATTGGCGCAGCGATAGGTTATGCGATATTCATGTCGTTTGCGATCATAGTCGGTAATGTCAACGGTTTCCTGACCGGCGAATGGAAAGGCGCGAGCAAAAAGAGCGTCAACTGGATCGTTGCCGGAATCGTAGTTCTCATGCTCGGCGTTAGCGTGTTGGCAAGAGGTAACTACATGCACGGCGAATATGAAAAGAGTCTCAAAGAAGCTGCTCAGGCACAGACAGCACAGGAGTGACAATAATGGATTACCTGATGGCAATCGACCTTGGCTCTACGAGCCTTAAGGCAGTGATTTATGACCTTAACGGTAATATCGTTTCTTCGGCCGCCCGCCCAACCGAACAGATCACACCCGATGGCCACCCGGAGTGGGTCATCTGGGATCCCGATCAGATTTGGAATGGCTCAGCGGCGGCGGTAAAAGAGGCAGTTGCCGGAATCGACGATGCATCACAGATCAAGGCCGTCGCGGTAACCGGTATGGGAATGGACGGCGTTCCGGTTGATTCAAACGGCAACCATCTTTATCCGTTTATCAGTTGGCATGATCCGCGTACCGCCGGACAGGCAAAGTGGTGGAATGAAAATATCGGAGCGGAAAAAACATTTGCCATCACCGGTTTCCCGACGTGGGCGATCACGGCGGCAATGCGGATTTTGTGGATGAAAGAAAATGAACCTGAGATCATGGCCAAAGCAGACAAGTGGCTGTTGATAGAGGATTTTCTCAACAATAAGCTTTGCGGCGCAATCGCCACCGACCGCAGTATGGCCTCGTGCATGTTGTTGATGGACCAGGCTAAACATCAATGGTCCGGCGAATTGCTCGCAGCGTCGGGCATTGAAGGGACGCTGCTGCCGCCGATCTTGCCAAGCGCATCGGTCCTCGGCAAAATCTCTCCACAGGCATCGGCCTTGACAGGTTTGTCAACAGAAACAACCGTTGTTCTCGGCGGCCACGACCATATTTGCGGTACACTGCCTGTAGGTGCCTACAAACCCGGATCACTTTTTGACATTATCGGCACATGGGAAAGCGTCATAACAACGATCCCATCCCCTGAAATGAATGACGCTATACGCCAGTCAGCGATCTGCATACAATCCCACGTAGCCGGCGATTGTTATGCTGCATGGGGCGGCGCTCCGTCCGGTGAATCGCTGGAATGGTTTCGCTCGCAGTTCGGATTCCAGGCCGAGCAAAAGGCCAAAGAAGAAGGAAACGTCTGGGAGCACCTTTTGGCGTCGCTGAAAGATACCGCGCCGGGTGCATCGGGAGTAATGTTCCTTCCGCATCTGTCAGCTGCGGGCTGTCCGATTACCGATCCCAAATCGATGGGCGCATTTGTTGGGCTTAGCAGTACCACCACCCATGCCGATATGCTGCGAGCAGTGATCGAGGGGCTAAACTACCAGTTCCTGGAAATCCGCACGGCAATGGAGTCAGGCCTTAACTGTTGTTTCGACAATATCATCGTCTCTGGCGGCGGATCGCAGAATGAGTTCTGGATACAAAACAAGGCAGACATGCTGGGCCTGCAAATAGAGGTCTCCAACGTCCAGGAGGCAACATCGCTCGGAGCTGCCATGCTCGCCGGAATCGGAATCGGCCTTTACGAAAATCTCGACCAGGCATACGACCGGGTAAAAAAACCGAAAAAAGTTTACGCCCCTGACCTCGAATTGACCACAAAGTACCAAAGCTTGTTTGAAATATATAAAAGTATTTATCCCGCGTTGAAGCCGGTCAGTAACAGCCTGTTTGACAGATTCAAGGGATAGTAATTATGAGTAATGAACAAAAAAGTCCAAAGAGCAAATTGAAAATTCCAAGAAGGACTCTAATAAAAGCAGCAGGTGCGACAAGTGCCGTCCTTGGACTTTCAGGCATCGGCGTCAGCGGCTATCAGGCCGGCAAATACAATAATCCCTCAAAAAACGGCTCATCCGGAAATTCATTTGGTTTCCTTGAAGTTTACCGCTTTTTACCGTTCTTTACCGTTTTTCAAGTCGGGCAGAAAACATTACCCGTAATATACGGTAACTGTCGCCCATAACAAGCCCTTCTATATTTAGCACGAACATGCGTGATCTATGCGAAAATGGTGGATTTATTTTTGGGTTGAAATAGCTAAGTGCTTTGGTGGTAAGAGATTAAAAAAGTTATATTTTTTTGGCGGTTAGCAGGATAGTGTCAGCGTAATTGGTGCGAAAAGTGTAAGGCGAAAAGCGTAAAGGGTAAGGGCTTTGACAGCAATTACGAATTACGAATTTTGGAATCGCATTCTGCGAGCTGGTTTATGGACAATAAAAGACATTGTCGACATTTCCCACCTATGGTTTTGGGCGTTTTTTTTGCAAATTAATTGAAATTAATTGACCGAAAACGAGAAAAATGCAGATATTTTGCAATTAATGAAGAAAAATGCGCGCTTTTTGGTGCTTTTTTGGGTGCGAAAGTAGTGGGAAACTAAATTCAACAAAGGTAGAATACCCCTTTGCGGGGGTATTCTCGTGCAGCGTTCGGCGGGCAGCGGGCAGCGGAAAAGAAAGTAGTGAGGAGTGCAGTGGTGTTACGGGGGCTATAGTATATGTATACCCAAAATGTCGCTCGTCGACATAGCGCGCGGTTCTAGTGACAAGTGGGGGTTGACAGCAATTACTAATTACTAA
>VRUI01000069.1 GCA_019456225.1 Planctomycetota bacterium
GCGGCCGATATCGGAGCAGAATCGGGAGAGGACAAACGGTCGGCGATGGGTCGAACAATCGCGCCCCTCTATGACCCCGGCGTCTCGATTCCTTTCACCCACGCCGCCGGCAGCCGAAGAGATGGCCCCAACTATCGCCGGGGCCTTGGGTTGGGATGCGCGTTGGCGTCAGCCGTTTTCAGCCAAGACGTGAAACTCGGTCATGGCGTCCAAGTGAACACTGTCGCTCGCCGCGTAGTTCCGCCGGTAGCGCGTTTCGATGACGCCGCGCTCCTTGAGAAATGCAAGTGCGACGGCGACCTGCGTGAACGGCAGGGCTTCGCGCTCGACGAGAGTCTCGAGCGTGAAGCCCGCCTCAGCGAACTCATCCACCGCGTGAGCGATGGTCTCGAACGACTCACGTGGACAGCGATGCTCGTACGGCTTACCGCGCGCCGGAACGACACTGCGGACCAGACGGCCGTCGAGCACCTCGAAAGTCTCGATCCATTCACGCATCGTCGGCATCGTCTACTTGCCTCCCGCGTTGCAGGCGAACAGCCCGCGGCCGACCTTCTTGTAGCGGGCCTTGCCGCCCTTGCTGCCGATCTCGCGCAGCATGGCAGCGTTCAGCGTGGCATGCGGCGTCTTGCCATTCGGGCTGGTCCACAGTTTCTGCTCGGCCATCGCGGCGATCAGCGCCTTGCTGGTCATCGGCTTGGCGGCCTTCTGCAGCACCTGGACTGCGGCACCGAGGGCGCTCAACCGCTTGGGCGTGGCGTCGGGCTTGGTCTTCGCTGATCGTTTGGTTCCACTGGGCGGGACGGCCGGGTCTACTTTCTTTTGGTCGGCCGTCACCGGACTGCGCAGCCGCTGGGCGCTCTTGATATGGATGCGCTTGCCGGTCGCGGTGTTCGTGGCGTTCCAGCCCTGCTTGCTGTGGCCGCTGTCGATTCGAACCGGCACGAGTCGGTCGCTGACCTTGGCGGTGTAGGTGCCGCCGACTTTCACTTCGTTCTTCTTCATCGTGGTTCTCCTCGCGGTTTCGAGCCGCCCCGTGCGGCTCATTCGTACGCCGCGTACGCACAGTCACATAGAGGCACCTGTTCGCACCGGAATCGCGGGGAGTGCGGGCGCCGGAGCCCGCGTGAGTTTTCAGTTTTCGGGGTTCGGGGTTCAGGATGGGGAGCATCGGCGTCTCGCCGGTGATTCACGGGTCGGAGAAGTAGGACGGGTCATCGACCCGACCTACACGGCTACAACGAGCACTGGGACTACGTCCGTGGCCGAACGGCGAGATCCTCGCGAATGACGTGCCATACCGTGCTTCCGCCGGGCCGCTTGGGATATCCGATGGCGTCTCGTCTGATTTCAGTTAAGTCCGACGTGCTGAGCGGTGAATTGACCGTAAGGGAGGGAGCTTTCATCAGGACGTGCCCGGGCATCGAGTCTCGTTTCGACCCAGGAAACAGGCGATTCGTCCCGACGGGTGCGTGACTTTGAAGGCCGAGCATGCAAAAAATGTACTGAGCTCGGGATAGGCACCAGTACACCATGCCTGGATCTCCGTTGCGTTCAAGCTCGCAAAGGCCGTAGAGCATCAACGCCTCGGCCTCGTAGAGCCAGGGCATTTCGCCCGGGTCGCGCGAGAGTTTGAAGACTGCGTGATGTGCGGAGTTCAGATCGCCCGCTCTATAGAATAGTGACGCCCTTATGACCAATGCTGTCTTTCGCGAGTACGGAGTCTCTGCCTCCTCATAGGCGAATTCAGAATCCCGAAATCCGGCGTGGACGGTGTCCGAGTCTGCGCGATAAAGACCACTGACGCGTTGTGAATTCCGTCTTCGCAGGACGACCTCGAGCTTCTTCTGTTTGGCGGGTGGGAGGCCTCCGGCCAGCATGCGCGCCTGCGCAATCAGCTTGGTCGAGTCGTTGAGCCTTCCGAAAGCCGCGGCATAGCCGGCACGATTCGCGACGATCCACGGATCTTTGGACGCCCCCTTCACTTTCAAACAGCGTTTTACCAGTGGATCTCCCCAGCGCGTGCCCGAGGCCGTCGTGATGGCGTGGCGAAGAGCCATAAGGGCCGCATCGGTCTCCCCCTTTGCAACGAGTTGCTCGATGAGCCTCGTCTTGGCAGGCAGGCACAAACTGTACAAGCCCAAATCGTGTAGACGGGCGTGAGTGGAATTCTGCTGTGTCTCGGTCTTCAAATGAAGAGCGTCAAGGAACTGGCGTGTGCTCGCGCCCAGACCGTCGATGACCTTTTGATGGCACTTTTGGTGAACAGGAACGGTCCAACCAGGACACGATCGCTTGCCGAACACGTCATCCAAGTAGCTCTGCTGAAGAACGTGGTGATCCTGCAGCGCGTCGCCGCCCTCGGCCAGCGGCTCGATATACTCTAAGCACTCTGCGCACCAAACGCCGCCTTGGTCGGCGAGAGTACCGGGCCACACCTCAATCGGTGGGAAACTCATGCTCGACTCCGCTCGATAGATGCTGGTGCAACGTCACGCCCCAATCGTCGCGCTGGCCGTCTCGCTCCATGGTCCGGTTTCGCCGCGGGTCGATTCCCAGCGGAGCATGTAGTGGGCGACCTTCTTGGCGTCGGCCCCGTCGAATGTCGCAAGATACGGCGTGCGCGTGTCGGTTGCAAGAAAGGTCAACTCGCTCGGATCGAGCGGGGCCGGGTCACCGATCTTGACCCAGATCTGCGCGCCGCGCACGCCGGCCGGTTTGGCCCGCCGCGTGGGCGTGGCTTCGTCGGCGAACGAGATCGTGTGCTGCAAACGCTCGCGCGTGTCCACGCTGGCCACCGGACGCGTCAGCGGCGGGCCGACCGGCGTGGGAATCGTGTCGCGGACGGTGATGCCCGACGCCTGCCGCTCGGCGTCGTCCACCTCCGGGCTGGCCTGCAAGCGAGCGACCAGTGGGCGGATGACGCCCTCCAGCCCGCCGCGGCCGGCGTCCTTGGCCTGCCGGGCCGACTCGGCCGCGGCCTGCGCGGCGGTGTGGGCGGCGCGGTCGGCCGTCCACGTGGTCTGCGCCGCAGTCAGCGGCGGAATGTCCACCAGCGGATCGAGCCCCAGCGCCGCCGCGTTGGCGCTGGCGTAAGTAATGAAGTTGGCTTGCCAGGCGTCGAAGTCACCGTCGGATGAGGGAATGTAATCGGCCATGCCGCTGCTCCTGTCTCGCTGCCGCACAAAGTTCGCCCGCGCGCCTTGGCCCGACGGGCCGCACACGCTTGAAGTTAAGCGGCCAGCGGGCCGCGCCGCAATCGGGTAAACACCCTATGCTCTCGGTGAAAACACCTAGACCGGGCGGAAAACTTGCCGCCCGGACCGGCGGCGACGGCACCCGCCCGAGCGGCAGCGATCCGCTTCTCGGGTTCGCCCACGGCGTCCGCGAAATACACGATTCGGGGCTCGGAATCGACGATTCCGCCCTTGGAATGGCACTTCCGCTCCACGAAGCCGAAGTTCCCCGCCGTCCAGCAGAGTCTCTATTCCACTCAACGGAAGGCTCGCTCTGAGGAATGGAGCGTTCCCGCTTCGGAGCGGGCGGCGCACGCTTCGGAATGGCCGAGTAAGTCCGGGAGCGGCTCGTACTCGCTTGGGAATGGACGACCCATTCCGCGGAATGGATGGGCCAGCCCAGGAGCAGACCATCCCGGCCAAAGAGTGGATGCCCCACTCCACGGCGGGGACCATCCCCGCGCAGGCGGGAACGCTCTGTTCCAAGGAATAAGTGATCCACTCCCTGGAACGGGCAAGTCATTCCCGGGAATGGATGGTCCATTCCTCGGAGTGGTCGTCTGGACGCGACTGCGCCGCCCTTCTCGGGCACGGCAGCGCTGACGTGCTCCAGTTCGTAGCGTGCGCCCGGGACGCACGCCACGCGGCTACGGTTAATCCACCCTGCGCGCTAGGCGTCCTTCTGTCCGTTCTCCCTCTTGGCCCGGTTATGCAACAGCCGCTTATAGATCAACTCGGCCGATTGCTTGGGCGTACGTGTGCCAGCGCTCACATAGCCGTCGGTTGAAAAGAAACCGGGGATCTCCGCGCTGTCGAACCGAAATGGCATCACGTCTTCGGTCCGACGCTTCTTGATAACGTCCAGAATGGCTCGCCATTCCATGTTGCACCATTCCTTGCGTTCGTAGTCGGCACACAGGAAAACCACGAGCAGCTCCGACCTGTCGTGGTAGATCGCCTGCAGATAGGGGAGCAGGTCGGGGCGCGCGAGCAGGTACGCGAACCGTTCGTCGTAGAACACTTCCTCATCCGGCAGGTACGCGCGCAAGGCGGCGTCAACCTGCCTGACGTACTCTCGCTTTTCGCCAGCGAAAGACAGCGCCACGGAAAACTGAAGTCGTCTGCTGACCGATTCGACAACCGGTGAACTCAAGGGCGTAGGTTGCGGCGGATCGCTCTCAAGGTGGACCGTTCCTCTTGGTCTGACGCCACCTTCTCCGTCAGGTCCTCCAGCTACAAGTGTGAACAGGTCGCGGTTGATTCCCGGCGCCCTTTTCTCGCTCACCGTCCCATCAGAGCCATAGCTGGTTTCGGTGACAACGGTTCCCTTGAAGTCCTCTTTGGCAAGTTCACCTTCTGCTGTTAGGCGTACCTCAAGGTATTCACCGCAAGTGATCACCGTCTCCTTTGATCCGAAGGCGCGGGCCACCAAATACTGCTGGATTTGCTGGCGCAGGACCGGCCCGTAGTTGCCGGTCACGCGCCATACGGCCCTGATAGGCTTCGGCTCGCCGCTTACGTTTAGCGTCACGGGCAGCCGCGCTTCGACAAACCCGCCGTTTACAAGGCGGTCCATCGCCTTGCCGAGGGTGTGCGTCAATTCGTCCCATTGCGGCGTCGTCCATGTCCCCGGCAGCTTCAGAATCAAAGCGCAAACCGCTTGCTCGAACGGCGTCAAATTCACTTCCGACACGATCCCACTGCCTTTCGCGACCTATGCCAGCTTCCGCGCCGGCTCCTGTTCCAAGATCTCTCGCAAAGTCAGGGCGGTGATCGCCTTGCCGCTCTTGCGGAACCAGTCCTCGATCTCGCGCAGCCCGTCGATTCCTGCGGCCGAAGACGGTGCTAGCCCGTCGGCTTCCCTGCCTCCAACCTACCTCGCGGGGCCGGGCGTCGCTTCGCGCCGCATGCATCGCCAGGCTACGCCGGCTTTTTCTTCTTCTTCGTCCGCGTCCGTTTCGGCGGATCGTCGATCATTTCGAGCATGTCGTGCAGCGGCACATCAAGGGCGCGACAGAGGATCTCGATTCTCGCAACCGAGCAGTGATAGCCCAACCGGCTGCCGATTGAGCGCAAGGTCTCGGTTGGGATTCGTGTCATCTGCGAGACATCGTCAAAGGTCAGGTTTTGGCCAACCCTCCGGCCATACGCCAGCATGGCTTCCTTGAGCTTGATGACTATCACGTGACACCAACCGAAGAATGCCCGCAAGCAGTTATTAAATGACCGCTCAAGGTTGACAAACGACGCTCTACCGTGTATACTTCCTCTGAGACTCCGGGATGCGGAGTCTGACAACGAATTGTCTGTCTTGGCGTCTGAACCGTCAACTCAGCGCCGTCTGCCGGGCCGGAAGTTTGGCAGTCGCGCTGTTCTCATCCAGCCAAGACAACCTCGCCCGGGCGAGTGTCCGCGCCTATCATGCGGGCGCTGCCCGGTGCGCGGGGTCATGTGGATGAGCTTGACGGTTCAGGCACGGCCCTTAGCGCATCGGGTAGCGTCCGTGTTTTTGAATAGCGAGTTAAGAGTAGCGAGTAGCGAGTTCCGGCTTGCGAATCGCGAATTTCGCTCCCACCTCTTTCCGCCATCTGCGTTCTCAGCGTGTATCTGCGGTTTATTTCAGAAGGCACGAAGGCACGGAGGCACGAAGGGTGCAGACCGCTGATCGCTGACGGCTGATCGCTGATCGCTGACAGCTTAAGGAGTTCGACGATGCTCGAATCGCACGCTTACCACCGCGACGGCCGGGAGGGCCGTTTCTTTACGCAGGTTCGCGAGACCGAGGATTTGCCCTCCGTGCTCCAGTTCTGGATGGCGCACGCGGCCCGCGACCTGCTGCGGCTGGGCGTCTTCTTTCGCGCGGCGGCGCTGATGTGCCAGATTCCCGGCGGGTCGCGCTACCGCTACATCGCCCACGACGACCATGACGACGACCTGCCCGACGATGATGAAGACCCGCGGCACTGGATCGGCCGGGCCGACCGCGATACGGCTTTCAGCGTGCTGGCCGACTGCCTGCGGCGGCTGGGGGCGGCGGGCGTCATGAAGGAAGTTCCCGGCGGAGAGGACTATGAACAAGTTGAACTGTCGCCGGAGTGGAAGGAGTACCTGGACCGCCGGGCCGAGAGAAAGTGCGGGCTGTTGAACGTGATCGCCGAATGCCTGGACGAGTTGGTCGTGGGGCCGGAGATGGCCGAGATCGACGTCGAGCCGTATCCGACCTGGTGGCAGCGTTGGTGGTCGCGGATGGAGTGAGGCGGAAGGGATTGAGCGATTCAGGGATTGAGGGATTGAGGGATCGAGGCAACGAGTGATCGACGGATTGAGGGACTCAGAACAGGAGATTTGATCATGTCAGTGAATTCGGATGGAACTTCCAGGCACAGCGACGCGAGAACGGCGGACGGGGGGCGCGTGAGCGGAACGGACGGCGACGAACGGCGGCCGGACGAGTGCGTGCCTGAGCGGCGCTCCGACGCCGGCGAGGGCGGCGACGGGTTCGCCTCGCTGCTGCCGCGGTTGGAGGAGTTCGGCGAGTTGGGGCTCGCGACGCTCGCGCATCACGCGCGGCAGTGCGACGCGACCGCGGCCGACGGCTATTTCCACGCCTCGGCCAATGAGGCGCGCGCCTTTCTCGAGGCGCTGGTGATCGGCATGGCCCTGGCCGGCAGCGGCGAGTCGCTTGCCGAGTTCCGCCGCGCCAACCGCGCCTCGGGCTGCCTGCGGGTGGCCAAGCGGCGGTTGATGGAGAACGGTCTGCTGGACGCCGACGACGAGCAGCTTGTGCAGCAGGTGTACGCGATCAGCGCCGCGCGGGGCGAACATCCCGGCGTGGCCGACGGCAACTGGTCGCGGCTGGTCCGGCGGATCGTGCGAGCCGCCGTCTGCTACCTGATCGAACGCTACGCCGCCTGCCGTACTCTGACGGTGCGCCGCGCGCCTTGCAGCGCAGTCCCCGCGCGCAGCCGCCCGTGTCGCACAACTCCCGCTGGCAGTGCTGCGTGTCAGCCTTGACCCACCGGCTCCCCCGCCGCGTTTGACGCCTGGGGCAACGGCCTGACCGGCAGGAAGCCGGTCCGACCCGTTCCGCAAACCAGCGAGAGCGTCTTCGCCTTCGACATCAGCGGCGGGACGCAGCAGGTCACGCAGGGGTAGGCTGGCCATCCTGCGCGCCAATCGGCCATGCCCGTGCCGACCGACGTGGCGCAGTCAGCCCATTGATGCCAGTCGAGCCGAGTGCTTCGCACGGCGCACCCCGCGCGGCTTGGGGGGACAAGCGTGAGCGCGGGAGGGTGCCAATTCGATCGTGCTATTTCGGAACAAGCGTTACGAACTCCATCGTCCCGCGGCCGCCGGTGGCGGTGTAGAAATTGAGGAACGGCAGGTCGTTCGCGTTGTTCTCCGCCGCCTCGTCTCCAGCCGAGCCCGTCCACGCGCGGAAGTGGGCGGGATACAATTCGGCCGGGAAGGCTTCGTCGAGAAGCCTCTCCTCGGGCGCGGCCAGGAAGTCCATCGCCCGCTCGTAGAAGTTCCAATCCGCGTCGCTCAGTTCATGGTCGGTCAAAACGACCAGCGCGAGCTTGAAGTGTTTGGGCGAATCCTCGACGGCAGGCAGCCGCGGGCCGTTGGTCTCGATGATCTGCTCGATCGTCACGGTCTCGATGGCCGAGGCGGAGAAGATGTCGCTTCTAAGACGTTTCACACCCACGGCCACCTCGATGGGCGGTACCTCTTCGGGGCCCGCGAGACCCATCAGATATAGTTCCAGCGGCGCGTAGGGCCACTTGCCGCTCGCCCGCCCGCGCGGCGCCACGTCGGCTTCATACACGCCCTCGCCTGTGGAAACGAGTGACCCCGGCCGCCACCCGCCCAGAACTCCGCCGACCGACGAGTAGCCCCAATGGTTAAGCGTTGGCACCGTCTGTGCTGCGAATACAGGCGGGGCTATGAGGCGGGCTCCCCAATGGTGGCCGAATTCATGCAGAAACACGCCGCCGACCAAATGCTCTCTCCTGGCCAGGAAGAGAAAACCCCGAAGCGTCGGCGGGCCGGCCGGAAACGGTTGCAGCAGCCCCTGGCCGACGCCAGCCTCAAAACGCCGAAACGTCCAAGTGAACGACCCGACGGTCGGTGTGGGAGTGCGCCCGATGACTTTCATGGCCTCGGCGAAGGCCAGCAACTGCTCCGACGTCAACTCTTCAAACTCGATGTCGGCGAGACGGCCGAACCCCGCCTCTTGAAGCGCGCGTTCGATGGTCACCCCCAGGCCCTCGAAATCGAACACGATGACCAGCGAATCCGGCTGGTTTTTGAACAGCCGGGTGAATTCATCGAGGACGCAACTGAACAGCGGGCCGGGAATGTCGGGGCGGTACACGATATGGTCGTATGACGCTGGATCGCTGAACGCCACGGCCCGGCCGCCGGGCGCCAGTTGGTAGGAACTCTCGGGGCTGTCAAGAAAACAGGCATCAACAATATCAGCGCCGCACCCCACCGTGCCGAGGCACCCACACGCCGCCACATAGAGCAGAGCCCCGCTTGCGATGCGACCGAACGGCATGGCCAGAACCTCCTCCGCTGAGTTCCGCAGGACGCGTCCCGGACGCGCCTCTACATCGTACGCCGGGACCACCGTCAGAGTCCAGTGTAGGCGGCCGACAACGCTGTCCCCGTCTGGCATTCAATCGGTGCCCAAGTTGACCTCGCTCCGCCGTGAACTTGACCGGGGTGCGAGGTCCAGCGATGTCGGGCATGCGTATCACTGATACCCGGACCGCGTATCGCTGATACGGGGACCGCGTATCGGTGATGTCGGGTGTCGCCTCCCGCTGGGCGCGATTCCGAGCCCCGGCTTGGGCGCGACGGTCGATGCCAAGCAAGGCGCGGGGGCCGAGTCCGGCTTGGAAACGGTTCTTCCACGTCCGTAAACACGTCTCAAGCCGCCTAAATTGCCCAGTTTGCCAGCGTGGACCGTCAAGACTCAGTCAAGCCAGACCATTCGTGCGCGTACACGCGTCCCCGCTTTGAGTTGCCGACGGTTGCCGAAGCGGTCACACTGCCCGAGCAGCACTGGCGGACAAGCCGTCAGCGGCACCCGCGCGCTGGAGCCGAAACGCGCTGAACAACACTGTAGTGCAAGCGGACATCAGAACAAGTCGTAGGACTTTGTATTAGGGTGTTTCCACTAGACACGCGCGGCGGTCGTCGGCCGGGCCGCAGGATTCACCGCAGAGCACGCAGATAGACGCAGATAACTACTTAACATTAGGATGCGTCTTGCGCTTTGTTGAGAGGCGACGCGTAGTAGAATCGTCGCAACTTTCTCACTCTGCGTTCTCAGCGTTCTCTGCGGTTCGATCTTCCCGGGTCAGAAGCGCCGCACGCCGCCAAACGGCACGTCCGCTGATTGTGCCGCTGGCGGGCCTCTGAGGGGCACTGCCCGCCTTCAGCGGACCGTCCGCTGCCCTCAGCGGGTGATCCCCCGCTGGCAGCGGATGATCCGCTGCCCTCTGCGGATGACCCGCCGCCGTCAGCGGGTGATCCGCCGCCCTCAGCGGATGGTCCGCCGCCCGCAGTGGATGATCCGCCGCCCTCAGCGGATGGTCCGCCGCCCTCAGTGAATGGTCCGCCGCTGGCAGTGGATGACCGGCTGCCATCCGTTCCGGCCCCGCCGGTCTCAGCGGCCCGATCCCCGACCTGCCCCGCCGCATGCAGGGGTTCTCGCTTTGAGTTGCTAACGGTTGCCGAAGTAGTCACACTACCCGAGAAGCACTGGCGGCAGGCCGCCAGTGTCACGCGTGCGCGGAGACGCGCTGACGGCGAATTCAGGCGTAAAAAGAATGGCGAATTGCGAATTGCGAGTATAATGCGCGCAATTCGAAAGGTCAGAGAAAATGAGACTGTGCCGTATCGCCATTAAGAACTTCCGATGCATCGAAGAGGCCGAGATCTCCGTCTACGATTACACGAGCCTGATCGGCCCGAACAATTCGGGGAAGTCAGCGGTACTTCGCGCCGTGGAAGTAATCCTGAATCAGCTCAAGCTCGAACGGGACGAATGGCACCAGGGGCACAAGGACGAGTCTATCGTTATCGAGGCGGACTTTGAGGATCTGCAAGAATGGGAGCGGAACCGACCGGGCGTGTCCGGTCTCGTGTACGACGATGCGATCAAACTGCGTCGGACGATCCCGCCCAGCGACGAAGGGCAGCCTCGTGCGAGGATCGACACAGAGTACGCAGCATATAAGCCGGTGGAGACGATTGAGGGCTGGAGCGATAAATGGCCGGAGCTCGATTCAGCCATCAAGGAGATGGCACTGGAGCGCATTTCAGGCCTCAACGGCAACGAGTTTAAGAAAGTTTCCACACGGGAAAGGGTCCGTAAGCTCGTGCGAGACAACATGTCGGGGCGTGTGGATTCGAGCGCGCCTCGCTGGACAAGTGAAGGCGTCAGTATCGCCGCTGCCCTCAAACAGGCGCTTCCGCAAGCCCAATTGATCCCAGCGGTGCGTGATGCCGCCGACGACGCCAAGCCCGGCGCGAAGACGTCTTTCGGCTTGCTACTTAAGAGTGTCCTGCTCCCGGCTATCAAGGCGTCCGAAGAGTACCAGAGCCTGATTAGAGCAGTGACGAGTCTGGACAAACGGCTTCGCGCCGAAGACGACCAACAGTTACCTGAGGTCAAGAACCTTACTGAAGAGATTTCCAAGCGATTGGCGGACCTGATAGCGGCACGCGTGACGCTCGGGATGGACCCGCCGGATGCTGAGAAGTTCATCGGTTCGAATACGGTGCTTGGTCTCGACGACGGCACACCGACGCGGATCGGGCTGCAAGGACACGGCCTTCAGCGTGCCTTGGTGTTCGCCCTGCTCGAGGTGTTGGCCCAACAAGACGCGAACGTGAGTGCCGAGGGTGAAAGCGAAGCACGCTCGTGTGGCATTGTTCTACTGTTCGAAGAACCGGAACTTTTCATCCATCCACAGTTGATGCGGCGTCTGAAGGCCAGCTTGGAAAAGCTGTCTAAACGTCCGGGATGGCAGCTCATCCTGTCGACGCATTCGCCGATCATGGTCGACGTTGCGACCGACCCGCGGGCGCTGGTAATTCACCGTCGGGCAAGCCCGGTCGAACCTCCACGGCTCACGCAGTTGGACCACGATCCGTTTGCCGATGGCGAGGAGCGTGAGCAGGAGCGCGAGACACTGCGGGCAATGCTCGACTTTCATCCCACGGTCTGCGAGGCCTTTTTCGCCAAGCACGCGGTGCTGGTCGAGGGCGACTCGGAGGTCGCGGTGTTGCTGCATCGCGCGAAGCTCTGGGAACTGGCAGGTATCGATGGCAATGCGACGAAAGACATTACGGTCGTCTCTTGCGCCGGGAAATGGACCATTGCACCGGTCGCCCGTCTGCTACGCGAGTTCCAAATCCCGGTTCGCGTGATCCATGATAAGGATGCAAAGGGCCGGTCGAGCACGGATCTTGCAGCTTTGACTGGATTCGACGCGTACTGCGCGAACGCCAGACTCGCCAGCATCGTTGATACCGCAAACATCTTGGTTGTGGAAGATACGCTCGAGGACATCCTTTGGCCCGACGGCGATCGCCCACAGGGCTCAGACGACAAGCCGTTCCGCGCCTGGCGACGAGTTGGCGTGTTGTGCGAGGGCAAATCCGATCTGAACCACGTGCCGCGTCTCCGTGACATGCTGAAATTTGCCTTTGTGCCGGCGTCAGAGTAGATCCCGCGCACGATGACACGCCAGATGCTCCTGGCAACCACGACCGGCGACAACTGTGCTAGTTTGCGACGGCCAGTGCGACGATTGGGGCGTGAAGAGAGTGGCGTAGGGTCCGCTGTGCGGACCAGCTTTACAGCCGTGCCCAAGAGAGCGGTCCGCACAGACCCTACTCGGCTCTGGTTTACAGGAGCCCTATGGTGATATCGCCGAATGAGATAGCCGATGTAACAAACCAGGTCTACGAACTATTGGTGGAGGCTGACGTAGGTCCATCGAGAACTGAGCGAGATCGGGCGATTGCGCGTGCGCTCCACGTGTCGTGTGATTTACTCACGCGTCTCATGGATGACGATATTGTGATCGAGTACGAAAGGACTGTGGGACGTGGAAATGAAGAGTCACTGCGCATCAATCGAGAGCTTGAGGGCGGTGCGGTGGAGCTTGTCTCTATAAACGTCGGGCATTTTGAGCAGTTTCTCGAGCGAGAGATCCAACTGCTGAAACGATCAGACTTTCAGCCCTCGGTAGCCGGTTTCGTTATCTACCACATTCGGACGGGAATCAAGGAGCTGCGCACACATCAGGCTTCGGGCCTTGCGCTTGAAGGGGCTCTGTCTCGACTCCGCCGGTACGTGTGTCTGGGAAGTACGCACATGGTAAACGCACTTCGGCGCCGGCACCCCGCGCGAAGTCTCATTACTGGGCTCGGTGGAATTGGCCTCATTTCAACAAACATTGTCTCCAGCGAATTCCTGAGCCCGATAGGTGCGGGAGCGTCTGCGGGAATCGGCGGTGCATTGGTGGTTCAATCGGTTAGGGTAATCACAGAGGAGTTCTTGCCCCCTCGCTGACGAGCGGACGTTCGAGACGACGACGGTTACCAACGCCTCGCATGGAGGTGGCGAGCAAAGCCGGGCGCGTTACCGCCCACCTCTAGGCGAGGTCACCCGGGTCGTACCGTTCCCGATCTTGGGATGTGCGCGCCACGATACCGATCACCCAGAAGGACCAATCGACGTTTCTGCCTCGGGAGTATGGCGACCAACCGGCCATGGTCGGTCGCTCGACGTCGCGGATGACGCACTGCCGGTTCAGCGGGCTTTCTTCTTCGATGCCGTCTTCTTTTTCGGCATGAGCTTTCGCAGGCTCGCCGGCGGATTGCGCATATCCGCCCGCCCCTCGGCGATCGCCTTGGCCCACTCGCGGTAGATCCATTGCGTGTCCTCGTCGCACTCCAAGTACAAGAGCAAGCCTGCGGCGCACGCGAACTGCTTATGGCCATGCTCAAAATCCGCGTAGCGATCGTAGAGCGCCTCGGGAAGTCGCGAAGACATCTGCTTGTACGCTGCCATGCCCTCTATTATCGCAAGGCGCCCTGAAGAATCCACGCGCGACGAATGAAAGAAACAATCTTTTAACATGCTTGCAATCTCGCCTGATCGGAGGTATACTCTGGACGAGACGAGAACGAAGTTCTGTCTTGGTAGGCTGACCGCCAGTTGACGTGTGCTGTCAACGATTGCCGCCACAGCCAAGGCAACCTCGCCCGGGCGAGTGTCCGCGCCTATGATGCGGACGCTGCCCGGTGCGCGGGGTCGTGTGTGGTGGCTTGGCGGTCGCCTGCGGCCCTTAGCGCATCGGGTACCTTCAGTGTGGCGCGAGGGCTTGTCCTGCGCGTCTCTCTCAGGCGCATGTTCGTCGCCGTATTGTTGATGTGATTGGAGTGCTTGCTCGCGTAAGTACTGAAGAATCACTGCCTGAAACTGGGGGTGCAGATGAGCTTCGGGTTCCTCAACGAGAAAGAGGGTCAGCTCGGCGTCCTTCGCTGCCTGAAGTTCAACGAGGACGGTCGCGAGGTACAGGATATTGGCGTATCCCAGCCCGGACTCAGAGAGATCGCGGGGCTCCAATCCGCTTCGATGGAGAAAAAAGCGGAGATCGCGGGCAATCTGCCGCAACGAGGCGCCGCCGAACTTGAGTGTAGCCTCGTGAGGTTGAAGGCCAACCGTTAGGTCTCGCAGGCCGCCGCTGACTTGTTTCTGCGTTTCCTGAAGCAGCGGGTCCTGCTCAATCCTAGAGAAGGCCTCCTTCGCTCGACTCTCAAGAGACTTGATTCTGTCTTCATCGCCCTGAGCGAGATGTTGGATGAGGAAGGCGATACGTTCGGGACTGCCAGATGCCAGCTCACGCTGGGCGTTGCGTAACGCTGGAAAGAAAACGTGCCGGATTAGCTCCCGCGCCTCTGGCTCCGGATCGCCTCCTTCACGTGGACCCGCCCAGAACTTCACCGTCTCTCGTCGTCTGCGGATACTGGGAACCGGAAAACGGAGCCCATACGTGGCGCCGTTGGAACACGGCTCGCCAAGTGCCGTGACGAACAGCCCACGTTGGACATCGTTGAGTTCGGCAAACTTCCCGATCAAACGGAATTCCGTGGGGCCTCCTCTCCGTATGTCCTCCTGCTCGGCGTAACGCGTCCGTCTGCCATCGGCGGGCGCCGTTATCAGACGAAGGGCGTCCAGGATATTCGTTTTCCCTGCGTTGTTGGCGCCGGCCAGGATTGTGAGGTCTTGTTGGAAGTGGACAGTAGTCAACTTGCACGAGCGGAAATTCTCGATTTGGAGGTTTTCCAAGTACACGAAACTCACTCTGTCATTCGTGTCTAGCGAACGGCCAATCCGTGTCGGATATTACCAGCACTCTGTGTCGGTGCGCGCGGAGCGCCTGCGGACGGTCGATGGGACAGCATCCGCCCATTGCAGCCATTGCCGCTACGCCGGCTGGTGGCCTCGATGATCGTCCGCGGGTCGATCCGCTCGTGGACGTGGAGCGAGACGGTCGGTACCTCGAAGCTGGTGTGCTCAGCCTTTCCCGCCCAGACGAGCTGCGGGTCGAGGTGCGGATCGTACTGGTAGGCCTTCTTCCGGCCGGCGTCCGGGTCGGTCTCCGGCGTCACCAGCCCGACGGGCGGGTTGTTGGCCCGCTTCTCGTCCTTGTGGTCGTAGGACTCGATCGGCTTCCGCTTGGGCGACTTGGCGCCTGCGCCGCCGGCGCGTTGTCGCGCCCCCTGTCGTGTCTTGTGTTTGGCCATTGCCGTTTCACTCCGAGCTGGTCGCCCACGTTGGGCCGGGGCAGCCAAGTGACGCCCTTCGGACCGTGCTCTACATACTATCGCGCACGAACGCGGTTCCGGCAAGGTCGGGCATTCGCCGGCCTTCCATCCTGGGCAGCTCTCCCGTATCCTCTAGGCGAACCACCCGGAGCGCCTTCAGCCGTCTCACGATCAGCCCCGGTCGGCGGAGTGAACATCGTCTGCGGCTCGTGGACCTCCGTGATCTCGTGTCAGCTGTCACCTTTCGGCAAGCCGGAGTCCGGCAAGATCGCCATCAAGGTCATCAACCACTACGGCGACGAGGTGCCGAAGGTGTTCGAAGTGTGACGCCGATGCGGGCTATCGGTGCTGCGCGCGGGAACGCGCAGAGACATGGCCACGTCATCGCAGAGCTGTCCCGGGTATTCGCTCCACCGCGCTCAGTCGCCGGCAAGCTCGATGCGCCAGATCTGCCAGTATTCCGCAAGCTCTCTCTTGGCGCCGCGGTTTGACATGAAGTAGATGTACTTCCCGTCGGGGCTTACTGCCGGTCGGCTGTCGTAGGAGCCATTGACGGTAAGCTGCGTCCGATCCGTGCCGTCAGCATTCATCCTCCAGATGTCAAAGTTCGCCACGCCCTCTGCGTTGATCGCCTCGTTCGACGCATAGATGATCCGGGTGCCGTCCGGCGTCCAAAGCGGATACGCATGATGGTGTTCGCCAAAAGTGAGTTGCGTGGGCTTGCTGCCATCAGCGTTCATCACCCAAACCTGTCTTCCCCGCCCTGAATCGTCGCTGGCCACGTACACGATCTTCTTGCTGTCTGGCGACCACGCTGGTTCAACACCCACGCGCAGCTGCGTCGGCAACGTGCCATCCGCGTTCGCCGTCCAGATGTGCGGCGCGGTGGCATGACGAAGCCAAGAATAGTATACGATTCTCGATCCATCGGGCGAAACCATCGGATAAGTATCCACGACACTTGAAGCGCTGTCCGTGATCTTGGTAAACCCGCCCTGCCCGGTCGTGCGTATCCGCCAGAGGTTGAACTTGTCCGGTCGGAGGCGATTCGCCGAGAAGTAGTAAAACTGCCCATCCGCCGACACGCTCGCCTCCAGATCGATCGTCAGCCCGTCCGTGAGGCGCGTGACGCCCTGACCGATCTGCCGCCAGAGATTCATAAGCGGGTTTTCGAATTCGGGCCGCTCGAACTTGATAGAATAGACGAGTTGCTGTTCTGGCGGCGCTACCCATAGACGGGTCAGCATGAATTCGTCGGGCTCCATGTCGGTCATGCGCGTCACCGACTGCACCATCGGCTCGGTCTCGATCTCGTCGACCTGGGAAAGGACGATCCGTTCGGCGAGCGCCACACCCTGACCGCTAAATTCGTAGTAGCGTAGCCACGTGCGGTAGAAGCGGATCCGCTCCAACTCGACCCGCAACTCGCCCTTCATCGCCTCGTCGAGAGTGAGCGTGGTTGTGAAAGGGCTCGGAGGATCTTCCGGCGAGATCGGTCCCTCAGGTCGCCGCCAGTGGTAGTCTTCCTTAGCGACTTTGACAAGGAACGATGACCAGCGCGAATTGCCATCCCTGCGCGTGAAGACGAACGTGTGTCGGAGCGGTGCCGTTCCAACGATCTGATTGTTGATCGTGACCTCTGCGTCCTCGGGGTTCGTGACTATGCTGACGGGGACTTCCCGCCTCACTTCGACGAGCCGGATCGGCTCGATCCCGCGCTGCGCCTCCTCGTAGGAGAGGGCGAATGTTCGAGGCAGGTAGTTATCGAGCTCGACCTTGACAGTGGCCGTTGTCCACGGCGAGCGGGACGACGATCGCGAGTAGAGGATGCCAACATGGGCCGGGCAGGTTCCGCGCGCATTCCCGTCGAGGTACAGCGTAGCGCCGGACGGCACGGTGTCGAACCGCACGTCTACCGGTTCAGCCAACTTGAGCAGGATGATATTGAACTCCCATGGGTTCACTGCCTCCTTGGCGTCCGTCCACCCGTGCGCCCATTGGGCCGGCTCGTAGTTCTCCGCGCGAACCACTATTCGATGTACGGTGTCCTCGTACCATCGCAGCCGGCCGGTGAAAGGCGTTTGGCCCTGCTCCACTCCGTTGACGTATACGCGTGCTGCGCTGGGCTCGGATCGGATCTGCAACTCGCGCGAGATGCTGCACCCGGCGATCGCCAGTATCGAGAGTGCTAGTATCGCTTGTGCTTGAAGGGTTCCGCGCATTGCAAGGGACTCCAGGAAAGCAACTTATTGACTTCCGACGGAACGGTCTGAGGTCCGAATCGCGGGCCCAAACTTCCCGGGGGACGGCGGTGACTCCTGGGCTCACGATGGTTGTAATCCAGCTCGCACACGACGGCCCCTATACGCGCCATCCAGCGCGGAGCCAGTGGCGAGCCGTGCGACCGCGCATCGACGTCAGTCCGATGCCAATCAAGGCCAGATTGAGGAAGCTGAAACCGCCGCACGGAAGTACGAAGCGGGGAACGATGCCCTCATCGTCCTCTACGGTGTCCTCGTCGTTCGCCGCTTCCTCGTCGTGCACTGCGTCATCGCCCTCGGCCAGGTCATCCAAGCCATCGCCGCCCGTTGGATCAGCGGGCTGGTCCTCACCCAAGGGAGTGGGGTCGCACTGGTCGCCTACACCGTCGCCGTCGGTGTCGATCTGTGGCGCGGGATTGAACAAGCTAGGGCAATTGTCCTGCGCGTCTATCACTCCGTCGCAGTCTTGGTCTTCCGGTGGGCAGCAACCCAGGGCGATCGAGCGAATCGCTCCCGGTGCGAGCGTGACCGAGGTTCGATATTCCTGTAGCTGAACAAAGAATCCGTCAACTACCCACAGATTCGAGAAGAATGTTACTACCGGGCTTGCGAAGTAACCCAGCTTGTATCTCAAATCGAAGATCAGGTCAATTGCTCCGATCTCACCATCTGGTACCGCCAAGTCAATGGTAATCTCGATCTCGTCGAACACTTCCCAGTCAGAAAGGGGGCGATCATCGCTGAAGTCTACTGCCAGAATGTTTGCCTCACCGAGTTGGTATAGACCGAGAGCAAGCGGGCCGGCAAAGATGGATGTCGCATGGTTCCAAGCAGTTTTCTGAGCCAACCCTATTATCTGACCAGCGACTAGCTCTCCCACTGTAGCTGGCAGTCTGCCAACATATGAGCCTAGCACGCCGAGCATCTGCAGGGCTTGATCGCCAGCCAACTGCAATGTCGTGGAGCCATCGATGGTAGTGCCGATGTGAATGATATGTATCGCTTTAGGAATGGCTATGAGGATCTGACTGTGATCTTTCCCGAAAAACTGATCTATCACCCCGGTTTGAGCCTTCGTCACAGTGATGCGAAGAGTCATGTCGGAATCGGGAACAGTAGGAGGGCATTTCTCAATTCTAATCAGCGGGCCCTTGATATGCTCGCTCGATAGCCAGGATCGATAATCCAATTCCTGAACCTGCTCAAGGGGTTCCGTAAGGGACTCTAATGTTACCGTTGGGCTGAGCCGTACATTCATGATGTCGTCAGCCGTAAATGAACCCAACTCGAAAGAGGATGCTGACATGTTCGCGTAGCGTGGTTCGTGCATGAGATTGGCGCTAGCGTCGTGGGCCTCCCATATTGCGGTTGTGGCACCATAACTTCCCGGAGGTAGCCAAGAAAGTACGTCAAAAGTGAAGGTGATGAGGTCTTCTTGGTTTGGGGCCAGGAGCGCGCTTTCAATCGGAGGAAGATCCAGCCAACCGTCAGGCCATTCGGCTGCACCTGGAGCAGCAAAGCTCAGCCCGACCCAGAAACGCCTGGTCGTGCTACCGATGTTTCGGACACGCACTGTCGCTTCAGCTTGGGTGCCTCGCTGTAAGGTCCCCCTTGGTGGGCTGAGCTCGAGAATCTCGGCCGCATCTGTGGAGGGTTGCTCCACTGTCACGGCGAACCGGCGGACGCTCCAACCCTGCTGGTCGGTGTCGGATACGCCGCCCGAGACCGACGTATCGTTTATGTAGTCGCAGGACGGCACGTCCGCGGCCATCGTGCTGCGAACCCGAATCCACAGCGTACCCGCTTGCAGCGGCGTCACGGTGAACGTCATCGTGTGCTGCTCGCCACTGGTCCAGTTGGCGTCCATCGCCTCGATCAGCCTGTCCAGGGCAGTCATCGGATTGCAGTTGTGCTTGTAGATCGGATAGTAGCCCGCCGGGCGGTTGATGAGCTGCGAGAACCCGCTACCGCTGGGGCCGGTCACGTCGATATTGTCAGAACCGTTGCTGTAGCGGACCGACGCGCTAATCGCTCCTTCCGGAGAGGCGCCCCCGTCGTTTTCGGCTCGGATCGTGACCGCGAATGACTCCCCGACCTCAACACTGGATGGAATCCCGGTCACAGACAGCAGGTCAGGATCGGGATCGGGATCCGGCGGTGGGGGTTCGCTCG
>VRUI01000006.1 GCA_019456225.1 Planctomycetota bacterium
CTCCATGGCATTGCGGTAAAAATCGTTATTGGTAAGACTTGCCTGGTATTGCTTACTACTTTGCTTATCTTTTTCGGTAGCCACTTCAAGCATCTTACGAAATGAAGGATTAATGCCTGATTCTGCCAGTTCCTCCATCGCCTCCTGGACTTCTTCCCTACAAATATATATCCTAATGTAATTCTGAGCCTGGCGAGGACCAATATCTAACTGATTGTCTATCCAGTCATGCCACTGGCCATGTTTGAGAGCATCTTTTTGGTTTAACAATATTTCACCGATTTCTATAGCCTTAATAAATATGCCCTTAAGGTCATTAAGCACTTCACTATGGATATCATTGACTTTTTTCGCCGCCAAATCAGAAACAGTGTTTCGTATTTGACCAGATCCGGCAGTCAATTCTGCGCCACTACTTGTATTGGCCTTGGGAGCAGCTGTTTCTCCTAACTGTTCTTGTATAGCCCGCGTAGCCTCACTGTCAGGATTGGCTTTCATAAACTTGTCTAATTCTTTTCTACTTATCGTTGGCATGTTAATGCCTCCTTACTCAAAATAATAAAATATACCTTCGTATATAGCGAATTGGTTATCACTTTCCAAACCTTTTTGCCTCCAGCGACATTTTTTTTAAGAGGTAAAATCTTTTGTAAAAAAAAAAGAATTTTTCTTGGAATAAACCGTTGGAAAGTGAAAGCTAATAATATAGCATAGGCAAAGTTAAAGTAATTTTTGCGAAATAATAGCAAAGTAGTCGATGTAGAAAAATAGTTGCCTGGTTATGGTCAGGTAAAGTCAGTCAAGAGCTGGCAGATGTAGCAATGTTTATTGTAAGGCTACGTCTGCGGGCTCTTTTTTTATGGGGAGTTAGTAAGACACACCAAGCTGAGATGGTATCAGTCGCGTGCATACCTATTATTTGCAAGCAGACAAGAAAGCAGGTGTATTAATGAAAAAGAAGGAAATTATTAAAATTGGAGACGTGGAATTTAAGGTGTTGTTTGGGGGATTACTGCCTCAAATTAGTGATGAGGAATACCAACGGCTCAAAGCCAGCATCAAAGAAATGGGCGTATTAGTGCCGGTGCTGACGGACGAGGACAGGGGCATTATTGATGGAGAACAACGTTTGCAGGCAACATCAGAACTAAAGCTTAAGACAGTGCCGTTTACCATCTTGCATGGTTTGGATGATCAGGCCAAGAAGCATTTAGCTATAAAACTGAATGCTCAGCGCAGGCATATGACAAAAGATGAGCGACTGGCATTAGCGACAGGTCTTAGGAAAGATGGTCTAAGCTATCGGCAGATAGCTGACTTATTAAATGTCCATCATGAAACAGTTCGTAGGCAATTGGGAGGTGTCGCAAATGCGACAGGTGAATCACCTGATAAAGTGGTAGGCAAGGATGGCAAAGAGTATGCAGCCAAGGTGATTTGTAAACCAAAAACCCGTACCAACGCTAAGAATGTTGGTGAAGTTAAACGGGCATTTGATGCTTGTGTTGGATTAGATCCTTCCGATCTGCCAAAAAGTAGTATGGATGTTAAACGACTTGAGCGAGTGGCTAGAGAGAAGGATAATGAGCGTCTCAGAAAGCAGGAAGTCAATGATTATAAGGCTGGTCAAATAGAGCTTCTTCAGGGGGATTTCAACATCAAAGGACAGGAGATACCGGATAATTCTGTCGATGTGATATTTACAGATCCTCCTTATGATAAGGCATCCCTTGATCTGTGGGGTCAATTAGGTTGTTTGGCAAACAGAGTCTTGAAACCAAGTGGATTGTTAGTGTCATACTCAGGCTGTCTTTATCTCAATCAAATTTTTCCTATGCTGGATGAACATTTGACATATCTTTGGACAGCGGCGATCTATCATTCCGGTGCAAAAAAGAAGATTTACCCAGTGGGAATGAACCAGGCCTGGAAGCCTATTCTTATTTATTACAAACCTCCAAAGAACATCTACTGGCCGACAATTACAGATATGGTCACCGGAGGTGAAAGTAAACAACATCACGACTGGGAACAAAGTGTTGATGAAGCATTACATTACATCAAGGCATTTTGTCCAAGAAATGGTGTTCTGCTCGATCCTATGGCAGGATCAGGAACATCACTGGTTGCAGGTATTCTGAGCGGATTATCCTTGCGCTGTATAGGTATAGAGCTTGATAAAGCCGCCCATATAAAGGCAGAGCAAAGGGTAAAGGAGACTATCGATAAGCTTGAGTCCAGTAGGGAGTCGGCATGATTGAGAATAGTTCGATATCAAGCAGCGACAGAGCAAGAGGGCCACCTTGATATTGGCGATATGAGCAACTCTGTTGGCAGTATGGTCAGTAGAGATAGTTGTAAATTTAGATAATTATAAGAATTTCTCCAGTTGTGGAAATGTTATTGATGAAGATAGGAGATACAAAAATGGACAAGAATTATGAAGAAATTCGATATTATATACGCGGACCCACCGTGGCCCTACAACAACCCAAAGGGAAACGATCCCGCAATGGGGGGTATTACATACCCAATCATGAGCCTTGCTGATATTAAGGCTCTACCAATAAATGAAATCGCAGCTAATGATTGTGGTTTATTCCTATGGGCGACTATGCCCAAGCTGGAACAGGCTTTTGAAGTAATCAGGGCCTGGGGATTTACGCCCACTACGACGGCGTTCACCTGGGTGAAAACGAACCCGAAGAGTGGGGGAATATACTCGGGAATGGGCCATTGGACGAATGGCAACGCCGAACTTGTTTTGTTTGGCAAGAAGGGTAGGCCCAAAAGAGTTGCCAAAAATGTCAAGCAAATCGTCATCGCCCCACGCGGCAAGCACAGTTCGAAACCGAATGAAGTTCGAGAGCGGATCATTCGGCTGATGGGGGATGTGTCCCGCATTGAGTTGTTCGCTCGCCGGGAGTATCCAGGCTGGACATGCTTGGGCAATGAGGTCCAAAACGGCCTTGATATCAGGGATGCTCTGAAAGACATAATTGAAGCCAACTAAGAAGTAATTGGTGTGCTGGCGTAAGGAGTCAGAGTGAGAAATTTGTTCAAATATTTTCTGATAGATGCAATTTGCACTTTCACTTTTTTGATTTTCAAAATAATTACAAAGTTTTTTTCGCCGCGGCGATTGCATTTTCCCGCACAGTTTTCTAAAAACGAAGATTATTTTCATCGAAGTAAAAAAACGTTTTTATGGAAGCACGAATTTTGGAAGCGTACAGATATTTTTCTTGCCTTTGAAACTGCTTGTGGTATAATGCTGTTTAATAGTTTAAGTAGTAAAGTAGTTGCTCTTTAAAATATTTAGTCACCAATTATTTCCTGTGGCCAGGAATAGTTGGAATAAAGTTGGTCACAAACATATCCGTATTTATTAAACGGGTTGAGCTGTAGGAGCCAGATATATTGTAGTGCCGCCATTACGGGCACGATTTGTCTTCACACTTCAACCCGTTTTTTTATGCCCAAAAATAAGTTTGATATCGGATCCAAACCTAAGCATAAGTTTATGCGATAGTAAAGAAACAATGTAGTGCTAAAGTAACTGCCGCCGGCGAAAGGAAAGGGCCAAAGATTGTTTAAGGGTCAAAATTATTTTATGACAGAATCAGCGTTTTTGCCTGAGTAAAGTGGCTTTTATAGGGCTTTCTGCTGGGGATAGAAAAAAAGTTGTCCTAAGATTCAAAAGTGGCACTTAAGTTTAGACGATAGAATATGCAATGACATGTGCGCAAGTGAAACAAATTACATCGGGGCTTAAATTGTCAGACTTTAGCAGTTTTTTTAGGAATTTCTAAAAAAGTTGCTCTGAAAAAGGAAAGTGACAGGTAGTTTTGTACGATAGAGTGTTGTTGATGCAATAATACAAGCTGTAATTGTTGCAGCTTGGTTAGACTGAGGTAAACTGCGTAGGTTTGAGGCAGTTCTACAATGACGATACTACAAAATAACCGGCAGGCAAGACTCGACATAACTGACATAATATAAGTTGCAGATGAAAGAAGTTATAATATGAACATATACAAAATAATCATAGTTGGAATATACACACATCCACACCCTCCGTAGGTGATCGTAGTCGTATTCATCTCAGCAGTTTAGCACAAATTCAGTATAAATTAACAAATTAATGTTTGTTTGCGGGGAGTCCTCGTAAACATTTTGAAACGAAGCCGCCGGCGCAGGCGTGCAGTAAATAATAATGGTGTAGTTAAATTTTAAAGGAGTATTATCATGAATAAAAGTAATTGGTTTGATGTTAACAATAAAGGCTTGTCGGAGCTTGTGGGAGGGCGAAACAAAGCCTTTATTGTTAACGAAATGATCCAGAATTCATGGGATCAGAATGTTACAAAAGTTAAAATAACCTTAGAACCTATAAAGGGCAGGCGTTGGTACAAACTTGTCGTTACAGATGATGATCCTGAAGGTTTCAAGGACATCACTGATTCCTTCACGCTATTTGCCAGTTCCAACAAAAAGGATGACCCCACAAAACGTGGTAGATTCAACCTTGGAGAGAAACTTGTATTGGTATTGTGCGACAATGCTGAAATCATTACAACATCAGGTTCAGTGATCTTTCAGAAAAACGGACCACGCAAATCCGGTCGCAAGAAGACTGAAAAAGGATCTACCTTCTCAGCAGTGGTGAAAATAACCAAGAATGAGTATGAAGAGATATGTAAAGCGGTAAGTATGCTCATACCGCCACAAAACATAGATACCTATTTCAATGGTGAAAAACTTGCCACACGAGAGCCAATAAGAAGCTTTGAAGCTAAGCTACAGACTGAGAAGTCCAGGCCAGATGGGGTGCTAACGCGAACGACGCGAAATACGGAAGTTGAGATTTTCAGTGTGCTAGATGGCGAAGAGGCACATTTGTATGAAATGGGGATTCCTGTCGTAGCGACTGGTGATGCTTTCCATGTTAACATTAAACAGAAAATTCCGTTGAATATGAATCGTGATAATGTCACACCCGCCTACTTGAAAAAGATTCGGACTCTTGTTTATAACAATACCTATGATCTGGTCGATTATGGCACAGTTAATGAAACGTGGGTAAAAGAGGCTCTGTCCGATAGCGAGTGTGATTCAAAAGCTGTGGATGCATCTATGGACCTCCGCTTTAGTGAAAATAGAGTTATCTTCGACCCCAGTGACCACGAAGCTAATAATAAAGCGGTTAGCAATGGCTTTGTAGTCATTCATGGAAGTCAGCTATCTAAGAATGAGTGGGTTAACGTCAAAAAAACAGGCACAACGAAGCCAGCGGGCCAAGTGTTTCCCACTCCCCATCCTAAGTCATCCCCTGACGGTGAACCACCCATCCCTTATGATAAGTTGACAGACAAACAGAAGCTTGTTGTTGATTTCACAAAGGGGCTAGCCAGGCGGATCATGGGCATTGACATTGAGGTGAATGTATATGCCATAAATGACCCGTTTGCCGCATGTTATGGAGGTGGGGAATTTTCCTATAATGTGAAGCGTTTGAGAGCTAGTTTCTTTAATAATTTCCCCACCAATCTCGAAGCGGTCATAGACTTGATCATTCATGAGTTTGGCCATGAATACAGCGGCAACCATCTCTCCGATGAATATTACAATGCACTTAGTAAACTTGGAGCAAAGATGACCCTGCTGGCTCTTGCTGATCCTAAGTTTTTTAATGTAAAAGAATCCAGTCTATGAAAAGTAAAATCAATAAATGGAGTAAATCTAACAACTGCACTAATGTCTACATAGGCATTAGTGCACAAGGAGTTTATTAAAATGGCAAAAATAGAAAAATTCCCATTAACAAATGAGATGATGCACGAAGCAGAAGATATCAATGATGAGCTAAGGGCTGAACGGTTCCGGTATCCAAAGATATGCCCAAAATGTGGCAGTGATAATCTAACAGCAGAAGTTCCTCACGTTGATTATATAAGATATGAGCTGGTCGATGGGGAATGGGTCGATATTGATGAAAATGAAATAGGCGGTGACTGGGATGCCGCGAAATATCATTGTAAAGATTGTGATGAAGATTTTGAAGCTTCCAATGAAAATGGCTGGGCAGTAGAAACCAGAGATTTACAGCAAAGATTAAATATGAATGGAGATGAATAATTATGTCAAAACAAAAAAATATGTATGAGTTGTCTGTAAAACAATGGAATGTATTCAAAGGGTGTAGGTTCGATTGCACCTATTGCGAGTCAAGCTTTAAACGACAAGCAAAAAGGCAGAAACGAAATTGTATGAAATGTTATGAGTATACACCTCATACGCATCCGGAGAGATTGACTCAAAGTCTGCCCAGGACAAAGTTTATGCAATTCATATTCACCTGTGCAAGCGGCGACATAGCATTTTGCCCAACCAGTTTTCTGAGAAATATCGTAGCTAGAATAGAGAAAGAGCCTGGAAAAAACTTCCTGATCCAGTCAAAGAACCCTAAGACATTTAGCAGAGTTAGCTTCCCTGACAATGTTATCCTGGGCACAACTATCGAAACTAACAGGAATAAGCTTTGCAAAGCAGTTGCTACAGCCCCACTACCGTCTAAACGCTATAAGGATTTTGTTAAAATCGAGCATCCTCTGAAAATGGTCACAATCGAGCCGGTTATGGATTTTGATTTGAACGTGATGGTGAAATGGATGAAGGATATCAAGCCCTGCATGATATGGCTTGGTTATGACTCAAAGAAATGCCATCTTCCTGAGCCGGAACTGGCGAAAGTGAGAGAACTACACTGGGAACTGAGCAGGGCTGGGTTTGTAGTGATGCTGAAAACGATAAGAGAGGCAAGGAATAGTTAACAATACTAACGCCTACAAAGGCAATATAATGTACGGCAATCGTTGCCGTAGGTTGAAATTAATGATGTATTATTTAAGGAATTAAAAAATGAAAAACATGATGCTATTAACTAAGGCTCTTGAGAAAAAATTACCGTCATTCTCAGAATTACTAAAAGAGCTTGAAAAATTAGATAGTAACTCAGATGAAATTACTGCTTACATAAAGTTCTTTACTCCTTTCCCAAGGTGTATGTGGGGAACTATATGCGATTGGAGATGGTATGCTGTTGCTTGGGACGCAGAAACAAAAGCCTTCTATGGATGGGTAGATGGTATAGAATCAGAATGGGGATGGTTTAGTTTAGAAGAAATTAAAAGTATAAGAGTAACGGGAGAATTAGGCGTAGAAAGGGATCTAAGTTTCACTCCCAAAAAAATGAAAGACATCGATTATTATGTGCAAAGAGAAATACATAACATAGAAAAAAGAATTGGGGAATATGAAGCTGGCGAAAATGATCAACCTCGTATAACTATTGAATAGATAGATGAAGTTGGATAGTGGGCAGGTCATATGGATTAACAAGGTATAAACTCAATGAGTCATAATTACTACAATAAAAACCTAACAGCCTACTGCCACTACCCTTTGGTTTTAGCAGAGCAGGAGCTTGAGCATAGTCAAAATGACATGTATAGGATCACTACTATCAACTGGGCAGTTGCAACTAGTGAGATTTTAGGAACAGTTGATTCTGAGCATGTTTATAAGAATGTTTATGAGATGACTCTTGGGGAATTTCTTGAGTGGATCAGGGACATGGATGAGGGTGGTGAAAGTATAGTGAGTATTGAAAAAATAACTAATATTAAATTTTGAAGGAAGTAGTAAAATGGAAAAAGAAAATTATGAATTTGAACTAGCCACCCCTGATTTATACATCTCAGACGAATTAACCTTAGCCTACTATCAACCTCTTGCTAATTTTTGCATCTTTGCCTGTCCTATTGGTTATCATGGTGATCCAGAAAGCTGCACTAAAGCATTTCAACCCGATGACGATGGTGATTGGCAAGGAGTAAATGGCTTTGAACTCGAGGATTATGAGGACGAATTAAATGAATATACTGAAACAGTTGAGAAACATATTTTAGATTTATTCAGTGATCATCTACAATACTTTATCGATAATAAAGTAGCAACAATAACAGACATTGATGATGAGCCATTATCATCCAAAGCAATAAGTGAAAGTCTTGGTTGGGTTGACAGAGATTATTATGATTGTTACAAAAGCACATACACCCAGGACAAAATAAGTGGGAATACAGTTCCATATATAAATTATCTATGCCATAGTCCTGTCCGTGGATCAAACTATGTTTTAGTTTGTGAATTATGTAATATACATTTTTTGAAAGGAGAAAAATAATGGCTAAAAAAGCAAAAGGCAAATTGCCAAGCAATCGTTGGCTAATTAAGAATGGACGTATGGAACTTATCAAATGTATGAAAGAACATCCAGAAATGTTTGCTCATATTGAACAGGATGAAGAACCTATTGAGAAAGAAAAAAAGTAATGTGTGATTTTATAGAAACAGATGAAAGCAAGCTTATTATTAATAAGTTCTTAACACAAATATACGACATAAGTATGGATCTTTTGAAACGTTACGGTTTTGATAAGGAATGGAACGTCTATTATGTTGAAAACTCAGATGCTCCGTTGGTAGAATGTGACTACAAAGACAAGCATCTAAGACTATCTCTTGAGAAAATGATTTATGACGGAGATAATGTAGATAGTAGAATCCACGACTATTTGTTAGAACAAATCAAAAAATAAAATTATATCAAAAGGAACATTAAAATGAATAAACAAAAAGCAAATCAGAGGGTAGTTATGGATCACTTCCCTTGTTGCTTGCGATATGCCACCATTATCCTAGGTCTTGCAATAGTCGATTTAATGCTAAATATTCAACAAACGGTTCCTTGCCAACTGATAATATTTTTTAGATACCTCTATTCCTATGAACCGATGTCCTGTCAATCGACATGCCGATCCGGTTGTCCCTACCCCTGCGAACGGATCCACAACAATGGTATTTTTCTTAGTCAACAAAATAATTAACCTCTCCATCAGAGCTACAGGAATTTGACATGGGTGAGAATTCTTACCTTTTGAAACATTCTTCTCTAATTGTAGGTCAGCAAACCAATCATATATAGTAGTTCCACTGCTGCCGTGCTTTATAAGTTTCTTAACTTTTTTGTCTTTAGGATTTTTATAGGGTTGTCTGACCATATTGTAGTCAGGTGTTGTGTTATAAATATTGATGAGTCTAAATGCTCTACTGATATTTGAGCTATAGCACCATGCCAATACTTCATCAGGTTTTCCTAAGGCAGGATAAATGAGAGACATCATCTCTTCAGGATATTGAATTATAGCAGAAGGCAGACCTCTGAACATTTTCATCATCTTAATATACTCAGCATCAGGAAGATTGTCAGAGTACTTATCATACCCAGCAAACTTGATATTATAGGGAGGATCAGAGATTACAATAATATCAGCATCAGGAGATTCTTTTTTCAGTGCTTTTATTATGCCAGGGAATAGCTCACGGCAGTCACCATGGTATAGCCTAATATCATCTGACTTAGAAGCAGAATTACTCAGTAGTTTTTTTCTATCCCTTTCCCTGTCCCTTACTCTTTTCTTGACCAGCAAGTCTTTGACTATTTCGTCAATAGTCATGTCGTCATTTTTCAAACGTATTTTGACAACTCTATTTTGGAGTTTAGAATCTAATCTTGCAAGATGGAGTAACTCATTTTTGTTGTTAGCAAGGTCAGACTTTAGTATCATCTTTTTCAGGTCAGGAGGTATATTGTTGGCGATTTGGACAACATGCTCAATAGTTCTGCGACCGCTACCTGTTTTATTTGAAGTATCTGCTGTAAAAGAAACGAATTTAGTTCGGTTTGTTTCTTTATGTCCTCTCCCTGGTCCCCTTTTAATCGACTCGGGATACATTGTTTCATAAATGTCTTTCCTTTTTTGCAGGCATTCTGCTCTTTCTAATACGCTGAGTTCTTGCCTGATGAGGTTCTCGTCAATTTCTGCTAAATCTGCCTTAAGCCCTTTCTCTGTAGTTATTGCAGGGATAGTCTTTTTGCCCAACTTTTTATAAGCTTCAAGTCTGTGTCTTCCAGTTACCAGTTGGTATTGCTTATTTACTGAGATAGGATGAAGTAATCCTATTGTTGTGATGCTCTCAGCAATCTCAAGAACTCTTTCTTTATTGGCTACTCTTCTTCCCCGTTTGATTTTTATCCTGTTAATACTGATATTCTTAACTTGCATAATTAGTTCCAATCTCAATTATTTGGCAGAATATTCTAAAATCTGTTAACATTGTATTGGTGCTCATAAGTAAGATCAAGAAGAAAATGAGTAAATATTGGGAAATGGAATAGGATGCAGTCAAATCAGACACAGGAACCCCCTCTGGCAGCCCCCGGTTGGCTCATGTTGGGTAATAGGCATTACGTTGCCACTGGGGGTCAAAACTCGTGAGAACGGATACTGGTGGGCTGGGAGTTATGAAATTAGACAAGAATTAGGTGATAGTTGGATAGGGTTAAAATCTATTATTTTTTGGGGAGAAAAATAGATGGGAGGGAAAAGGGCAGAAAAAAGTAATTCTTTTTTTAGCAATTTCTGTGAGACTCTGATGGTAAGGGGTATGCCTATGTGGACTAAAAATTATCTTTCGAAATGTCATTGGTAATATCTTGCAATAGATTTCCAATGATTTTTACACTTTCTGCTTCAACTTCTAGATATTTAAAAATACGATCACACGTTTCTTTTGCTAAAACACAAGCAGTCAGTGGGAGGAAGGGATTGACACATCTTTGACCAAAAGCTGGCATCAAATGAGAATTGTGTAATGGATTACTACATAATGTCATATTCCATTTTGCCAGCGACGCAAATTGAGAATGCACATCTGCACTGCTCAGTGTGAATATCAAGTCATAATATTGTTTTGTCCCTCCTTCTACGGCCATTTTCCTAGTGTCTACTCCGGCCCAATTACCTAGTTCAATAGTACGGAGTTGGGCGGCCCACTTATCTTCAACGTGAGTGTCCACTGCCGGATCATTCCCAAGATAAAGGGATTTAAACACTTCTCGATAGCCCTCATAACCCTCAATTTTCAGACCATAAAGATCGGCTTGTCCCAAGCTGTACAGGACAAACTTTTTATAAAGTTCTATATCATCTTTAGAAATTAGCCAAGCTGACAGTATAAGAGTTTCACACATACATCTCAGAATAATTCCTCCAATTTCTGCAACCCATAAACTCCTCTGTGTAAGCATATCTAACAAGAATGCAGTTGTACGGGAGAGTAGTCCTGAAATCGTAGAAGTCTTCTCAAAACTACTAATTTCTGGCAAATATTTTAGATAGTCGTTCCTGACTGCTTCTATGAACTGACTGGCTCCTTCTGAATATTTTGAACTTAATTCATAGAGCCAGCTATCACTCTCAGGTAAAGTGTCAGCATTGTCTTTATCATTCTCTGTGCACATGCTGATTCTCCCATTAGTTTCCCAGAAGTCAAAGCCCCACTTTGAATCTTGAATAGTATCACACCAAACCATATTGGTCATTGAACGAATAGATGATTCAGTTAATTGGCGGTCTTTGCAATTAGGGTATAAAGCTAGTTCTTCAAGTTGTTCTCTGTCATGTATTTTAAGTTTCCCAGCCTTAATGTAGCGGGCTAAAACTATTGCTCTAGCCATATTGGAACTTTCGCCTATACGGTCAATAAGATTATTCGTCCATCGCTTCAAGGCACGTAAAGCCAAATCTAAATCAAACTCTGGCAATTCACCATGAAATTCAGAAACGAACCAATTCATTGGACAACTTGGATATAAGTTAAGTACATTGAAAAAAGGTTTAATTACAACCTCTTGAATAGCAATTTGATTATCATGCACAAAAATAGGTCGGCCAGTCTCTGAAACATATTCAAAGCTTTGAACCAAGCCTGACACAGGCCCAGAGTCTCCCTTATTTATATCATCAAACAAATTGAGAAAATCGTGGATTATTTTGATAAAGTTCTTGCCCTCATAATAATCTCTAACTGCTTCAATCCATAAAAGATTGGGTAAAATGTCTAATGAATAATCTATCAGATTAAGATTAGGATATGATGCAAGCGGTGGTACTAATTTTTTGCCTGTTTTTTTATAAGAATCAATCCGTCGCTTTTTGCGTTTCATGTTTTTTTCCTAGATTGAAAGCCTGCTGTATTCATAGTTTATATTCCCTAAAGGTGTTTGTAGGCGTTAGTTAGTTCCACTGTCACATCATTCATATTACTCATACCTATTTCCAACACTGTGTCACCAGAAGAATTGATCATTGTTGATGGGGAGTATTATAACTGAAATCACTAATAAGTCGATAGTTTTATTTATACAGTTTTTTAGGCAAAAAAACTATAATTTTTCAACCCAAAAACTGCCTTCTCTAAAAAACACATTTCAAAGAAGTATCATTCTATGGGTTCCCATGGTCATTTTGTCAATGAGGTAGGGGTAGGGTTGGCTCAGAAAAAAAGCATGCTTAACTATTTCTTTTTTTCAATCCCAATCTGACTACTTTTATTCTTATCGCTCCTGCTGATCTTCCGATTTTATCAGCTATTTCTCGGGTGGTGTTAGTCGGGTATAATCTCTTTAACATATCCACCTCTTCCTTTGACCAATGGTTTCTTTCTGTAATCCCCAGTAAAAATGCTTGCCCCTTTACCGCTGTGGCAGTTCTCCCAAGCCGTTTTGCTATTTCCGATGAGGTGTGGCTTTTGTACAGGTTCTTCAGTAGTGTTTTCTCCTGCGGTGACCAAAGGATAAGAGTTCCTCTTTTTCCAATGCCGATTTTACGAGCCTTGTAACCTACTGAGCTTAAAGACCTCCCAATTATATCTGCTACTCTTTGTGAAGTCTCTTTTGGGTAAAGTTTCTTGAGTAGTTCGATTTCATCGGTAGTCCACAGACACCTTCCCTTTGTTTTTAACCCCATGTCATATGCTTTTTGTCTCACCGCTGTCAAAGGTCGTCCTGTTAGGTCAGCTACTTCTCGTGCTCTACCTTTCGGAACCAGTTTCTTGAGCAGTTTAACCTCATCTTCCGACCAACGTACCCATGTGTTTTTCTTACTCTTTGCCATTTCTGCCTGTCCTACTAATAATTCCCTAAATAGCTATTAAGAACTATTCTACAGGGATATCAGGAAAAATCAATCTTAAAAACCTACTCCGACTTACCACCACAACCACCACTCCTACTCTCTCCTCAGGAAGAGCACAGATAGGCCATATCCTAATCAAAAAGACATTAGAGCATATCCAGCAGGGCAAGCAGTTTATCCTCTCCTGCCCTCCCCATGAGCCATTATGGCTCTTGTCAAAAGAAGTTATTGATAAACCACTCCCCAAACAGTTATAATACTCCCCATGATCCAAATAAACCCTAACAACATGGTTAAAGTCGAACTGACTCCTAAAGAGCAGAAGACAGTTCTTACTCACTGTCAAAATATCGATAGAGATATGTATGACAGGATTCAAAATGCTCACAACGGAGTAATACACCTACTCATAGAAGATTGTCACTTCTTAAAAGGTTGCATACAAGCAGGGATACAAACAGCCACAAAACCCAAAGTTCAGAATATCCTTGGGAATGTCTTTAATAAACTATCTCCTAATCCTGCAACAAAGAGTATTGCAGAAGAAATAGAAGGACAAGATTTTGACAACATCGATGCTCTAAATGATCATCTGCAAGGTATGATGACTAATCATAATAGTTCTCCTGATCCTGATATGGGAGGGTTATCTCCTGACCAGGTAAATAGGTTGATTTATATAAAATGGGATGATAATAATTTCCCTCTGAAATTTAATAAAAAACTCAAACTATCAGATATTAAAGATGCTACGTTCTTTACTAATGCAAGAATATTCTTAAAAACACTCATTGAAATGGAGAAAGAACCTACTGCTACTGCAACTGGGAATCTCAACAGGAAAATAGTTAAAATACTTTTTGATAAACTAATTCTTGATGAAGATGATAGGATATCTACTCTCAAATATAACAAAGTTATAAACGAAGATGATGTCTTTCGATTGCATCTCATAAGAATAGTCTGTGAGTCTGCTGGAATTATTCACAAGAGAAAGAACAAAATTCTTGTAGTCAAAAAATACCAGGATCTTTTATCAGAAGAGAAAGCAGGAGAGTTATATCATTTGATTTTTAATGGTTATTTTACAAAGTTTAATATTGGGTATATGGACAGATTAGCTGAGTTAGAATGTATTCAGGAAACAATAGGTTATTCTTTTTATAGGTTGGGAGAAATTGCTGATCGTTGGGTAGGTAGAGAAGAGTTAGAAGAGAAGATACTCCTTCCGACAGTCAGAAAGGAAATTAGGAAAGATCTTTCTGATGAACTGAGGGTAGAGTTAGTATTAGACTCAAGGATAATAAGACCCTTGGAAGAATTTGGCTTATTAAAATGTAAATACAGGGAAACAAAGTGGCGGCTTAAAATAGAGAAAGTGAAGAAGAGTAAGTTGTTTGATAGGTTTATAGGGATTGAGTGGTAAGTGGATGGTGAGCAAACACAAATGCTTTTTAAATTATATATAATATTTTGAAGGAAAGTTTATGAAACCAAGATTTAAAATGCCAACTCCAATGAAAATCACAGGTAGAACTTCTACCTTGACTCATGCGTTTATAACTTCGATTATCCCTCACATAGAACCTACAGAGGATCAAATAATTGAAAGTTTAGAGATTTTAGGGATGTCATTGAGTGATATCAGATGTGCTTACTGCTGGGACAAACCAACTGAATGGGATCATCTTCTGCCATTGGTTGAAAACAAATTCCCAACTGGCTACATCTCCGAAATACATAATCTTGTTCCTGCTTGTGGTAAATGTAATCAATCAAAGGGAAACAAATATTGGAAAAAATGGATATTGAGTGATGCTCCTCTTTCTCCAAAATCTAAAAAAGTTTCTGGCATTGAAGGCATAATCAGTAGACTTGATAAGTATGAAGAATGGGGAAGTGTTACCAGGATAAACCTTGAAGAATTAGTTGGCCAGGAACTGTGGAATAATCACTGGAATAATCGTGAAAAGCTTTTTGAATTAATGGCAGAAAGTCAAATTCTTGCAGATAAAATTAAACAAATAATTTCGAAAAACCACTAAATGAGAGCTTTCAAAATTTCCTTAAAACCTATTCCAGTGATTGAACAAATTTAACTGCTCCCTTTACAAAAGAGGGAGCTATGGCTGATATGTATGTTGTTGTGTTTTACAGCATCCCATTGTTTAATCCTGAATAATAAGAATAATTGTCGCTGATCAGCTTCTTCCGTATTGGCAAATTTCACCAAATATGCTTTTTATACCATCCTTGAACTCTGTAACATCATCAAGATATAATATTCTTAAGTTTTTAATTGCTCTAGAACAAGAAACATATAGCAAATTCTTAGTGTTGTTAAATTTAAGATTGTCTTCCATATCCAAAGAAGTTGAATCATTGTAATGCTCAAAAAAAGACGAGAATTTATTTCTATTCATTCGACCAAAGTCATTCTCCATAATAATAATGACGTTATCGAATTCAGCACCTTTTGTTCCATGGTAAGTGTGGTATATAATATCTGCTTTTTGCTCATCCTCAATGAACTCATACCAAAGGATCCATTGGTGAATATCAACGCTTAGTAATTCACATAATTTTGTCTTCGCACTCTCTACTTCATCAATATCAATAATCGAATATATTTCATGATCAAATAATTTATCTACCTTTGCTGTCAAAGCTTCTCTGCCTGCATTTTCTATAATAAGTAATTCATCATCATTAATGACTTTGTGCAATTTCAATTTAAAACTATTCACTTCGTCTATGTCTATATAGGAAAAAAAATCGTCTTCTAACAACTTCTCAAATATTCCTTTAAATTCATCCAATTCCTTCTGATCTGCTTTGGAAAATAATTCTTCATCAAACAAGTCTTTCAGTTTTAATTTAAAATCAAGCGTTTTGCCGCTACCTACATTTAGAAACAATTCATCTAATAAGTAGTTGATGAAATTCTGATAGGTACAACCCTCTATATTAATTAACTCTGCTATCACCTGTCGGTAATGACTATTCCCTGAACTATCATATTTCTCAAATATATTTTCAATATATTCCCCCAATGAATCGCCCTTGATAGTTTTCAATAAAGCAATTAGTTCCTTTAACTTTAAAAAAGTCATTTTAGAATAAATCTTTTTATCAATCAAGCTACTCAAAGATGTTTCAGAGTTACCTATATTAAATATGAATTGAGAAATTCTATAGAAAAGACTCGGAATACTTCCAAGTTTTGATGGATCATTACTTAATAATTCGGTGTTTAATCGGTCATAATTTTTCTTATAAAAGGCAGTGTCTGAAAAGTGCTTGTAGATAGCTGGAAACTCATTGAATTCAGCTACAAACTTGTTCAGCAAAACCAAGCAATGCAGTTTATTTTCAGAATTAATCTTCCATTTAATTTTATATTTATTAATAAAATCATGTTTGAATTCGTCAGTGCCTGTATAAAATTTAAGAGAGCCTCCAGTGCAATCAGCAAAGATTGACTTTTGTTTAATATGATCATTTCTAATTTTATTTATAACATCAATAATCTCTGAATGAGACCTTCTGTTAAATTGTTTATCTATTTTTTTTAACCCTGGATGAATATTGGTTAGTTCGCTTCCGACACCATCTTCATAAATATTTTGTGCTGTGTCACCAAAATACCCAATAAATAGTTTTCTCTGTATGCTTTTTGCATGCTCATCAATTAGTTTCATTATGTGTATAACACTTTTATTTGTGTCTTGATATTCATCAATTAAAATATAGGGGTAACTATCAAAAATCAATCTCTTCAACAAATCATAGGTTTTAACTATTTTCAAAGAATACTCTAACAGAGTATCATGACTAATTAACATTCTATGTAGGATATCAGTATTGTATTTGTCTTCATATCTTACCTCAGTAAAATTAGGGCTTCCAAGCCCAATCTGCTTTAAACAATATTCAAACTTATCAATTTTATAAATTGTATTTACGGTTTTTTTGAAGTTCGCAACATTATTCAAAATATTGGGATATTGATATAGGCTCTCCCCAAAAGCACCCTTAAACTCCTTGGCTGGCTTATCGTAATATTTGTAAAAAATATCTTTAGAGGCAATTAAGTCCGTCATAAAAGCATCTTTGAGACCTTCAGATAATTTACGATAAGCTCTAAACCGCTTTTCTACTTTGTCTTCAGCATTGTCAATTAAATCAAACCGCAAACGACCAAGCTCCTCATGAAGCTTTTCAATATGTATCTTCACAAGTTCTTTTTTATGTTCTCTGATCAATGCCCAAAGTCTTTCATGAATTGTCGAAACTTTCACTATATCAGAATTACCAAGACGATCTTTAATTTCATTAGTCGCAACATTGGTATATGTGATGCACATAATCTTCTGATTGTGATGCATCAATTTATCACCATACTTATTGATAATATATTTCAGACTTTCAGTTAATGCAAAAGTTTTGCCTGAGCCTGCACCAGCGTTAAAAACAACATTCTCGTAATTATCTATAGAATAGTTAATAAGGGCTTGAACACCTAACTCTTCTTGCTTCGAAATAGGAGATATTTCTGATAAACTCATGACTCTGTGCCCCCCTTTACTTGATTCTTCACTGCACTCTTCAACCAAATTAAACCATCCTTAATATATTTAGGTAGTATTGGAATTGCTTCCACATCATCATTAACAACAATCCTATATAAGAGTTCATTTGAAAAATCACTCTTACTGCCAGATATTTTTTTTTGCAATTCATAAGACTTTTCTTTTAGATTTTCTTTATCTATTGGATTCCCCACAATCCCTTTATAAATATTAGGCTTAATAATTTCCAACACGGCATTAAGAATGTCATTTTTATAATTGGCTAATATAAAAGATTCTTCAAAACTGGTTGCAAAATAACCTTCTACTGCATTAAGCTGAAAAACAACAAAAAGATTATCATCTTCAAAATAATCGCTCAAATTATCAATCTTTTCCTTATTAGGATTATATTTAACAATAGTCTTATTTGTTGTTGTTAGATTATTTAAATCGCTAATCTGCACATGGCTTTCCTTTTCAATATCAGTCCTTTTTATATCTAAGTCAGTGATAATTAAGGTCGGAACTTTGAGCAACTTAATCAGAGGGTGGTAAACAAGGCCGTGGGCACCATTGATGTTAAAAATAGAAATATAATATTTATTGAGTTCTTCATCTTGATCAATGTAATAAGAAAGCAAGGTTTCTTCTGTAACGCCTTCTACAAAAATAACAGCATCGGAGAAGAACAACTCTGAAACTTTATACTTAATATGTTTTTTTAAAAACTTCAGGTCATCAGAAAGATTCTTTTCCTTCATTTTCTTTTCCACAGGTGTTTCTACAGGTGTTTCTACAGGTATCTCTACAGGTGTCTCTACGGGTGTTTCTATTTCAGTTGGTGCTTCCGAAGCGTTTACATCTTCCATTACGTTTTCATCATTCAAGTTTACTACATTAGAAAAATTATCAACAATGGTTATGTAACTTATGTTATTGAATGAATTACCACTATGAATTTTACTATTCAAAATATGAGAAGAATGGGTTGTTATTATAAGCTGGCTATTAATTTCCTTCTTCATATCCGCTATCAGGTAGGAAATGGCATCGTTAATATGCTTAATAAATAACTCTTGCATCTGTGAATGCATAAATGCTTCTGGTTCTTCAATGCAAATCAAATTTACCTTACTATGACATTCTTGCTGTGGATATCTTTCGATATAGTCAATCAGTTCCCCAATGATTGTCATCAAACTGGAATATCCTAAACCAAATTGCTCTTCAGGAATATATAATTCCCCTTCTTTATATTCATACTTAATTATATTAGTCATTAAGGTATCAAAGGTTAAATCTGCACTCAATTCCACTTCTAGCCTATCACTAGACTCAATTTTACCTAAAGCCTTATTTATAGATTTGGTGTGCGCCTTTGAAACACTTGTAGTAATTTTTTTATTAATTTTTTCTATTTCACTATCTACCGTGCTAGAAGCACTGCGATTTTTCTCTGCTTTATATCTAAAGTTAATGATACGATTAAACGTTTTAGACAAGCTCTTGTCATCAATAATTTTATTTGCACTAATGACTTTTATTTTAAATAAATCATTAAGTTTGAATTTGTTTTTATCTATTAAAGCACCTTTGGAATCATAGCAATTCAATTTAAACTCGGTACTGTTAACTATTTCCAAAAACTTTCTAAATAATATTGATTTGTCTTTATATTTTGAAATGAGCAATTTCGTTTCTTCTACAAATTTAGTAGTTTCTTTTATCTCATATTTTAAGATAATTTGACAGTCTCTTTCTTTATCACCCGAGGTAACGTTTTCTATATTCATAAAGGGAGCGATATTCGTAACTAAATCACAGTTGCTATTAAAATCAATTGCAACTTGCACTTCAAACTCAAGGCTAGGAAATTGTTCAAAACTTCCTTTTAGATATCCCTTTAGCAGGCTATTTAGATAAATAAAATTAAAATCATTTGCTTGAAACTTGTTCTCTGTTATCAACTTTTTTAAAGCTTCTATAACGGTTGTTTTTCCCGAATTATTCTTCCCGACAATCAATGTTGTTGATGGTGCTATATTGATTTCCCCAGGCTTCAGGGGATCACCTTTTGCGCCTACAAACTCTATAACATTGTTTTTTTTACCAAACTTCCTGAAATTAGTAATCTTTAGACTTTTTAAATGCATTAATTACTCCTCATATTTTTCTTTTTCCACAACTGTTGATTTTGGTCAAGAGCAAGGATGTCAATAAAACCCCCGGATATTGGGTACTCAACGCCACTTCTTTCCTTTTTGTCTACATACAATTCCAGCCCAGATTCTATCAGATTTAAATTTTTTGCTAAATAATCTCTTAGATGTGCTTCTGCAGCAAAGGCAGTGTTGATGTTTTGGTCAGACGCTGTTCTTTCAATAACAATAGGCTCATCAAGTAATTCATTATGAACATCAGAGCCTGTCTGCCGAACTATCATCTTGCCATTGTCTCCCATACAAAGTTCCCAATGGCCGTGTCGCTTAGGATCATAAAATTCAACAAGACCGTATCCTGGCTTAAAAAGAAAATCATACTTGCCCGTGCATTTTCTGGGTCTGGAATTTTCAGGCCAGTTAATGCGTGATTCTACGTTTACGCAAGAACTTAATATTGTGCACTGAATCGTATTATCTTTGGTTCCAGGGTAGTGCTGTTGTATCCATTTGACAATTGCACCATTTGTCGTTTCACCTTCAAGGGATTCAACTGCTTCTCTTACCATTTTTAATACTGTAGGCTTTCCGTTCGTCATCTCTCGTTTCTCCATGAAATATTAATTAGCTGTTTAATCATAGATTGACAGCCAGTTTGACCACATTAGTGTTTTTGCAACTTCGTCAGGCATTTTAGTATCCCTTTTGAAATCAACGTTACCTTATAAATTTCCTGGTAAGTGAAACAATAAACACTGCCATTATCGCAGCACCTAATACAGCTTCTGTAGAAGATAATAATCGTGAGAATCCCGGAGTTGGTTTAATGTCGCCATAGCCAAGCGTAGTAAATGTTACTGTACTAAAATAGAGACAAGTGCCGATAGAGGTGCTTTCAGTACCTGTGTTTCCACTTTTGTCAATCCCACCAATTGTTAAAAAAAGAATCGCCCAAATCAATATTACAGCACATCCAGTTATCAGCGGTCTTAAAGGTCTTTCTCCGTACCCAAAAAACCATCGCCCAATTACCACTCCTAACCACTGAAATAACAAATTACTCTTTAACTTCCTGAATTTTACATTAAAAGGATTCAGAGTTGCATTCTTTTGATTGTTCACACTTTCAGCACACTTATGCTGAAAGTGGTAGATGCCCTCCATTTCTGAATCACCTGCTTGATGAGCGGTTTGTTTGGCAACTCTGTAAGGTTCTATCGAATCACCCGGCCTTGAAAATGACTTGAAGTCTGTATCTAAAAAAAGTCTATCATTGAAATGATTATTACGGTCAATCAATACGCTATTATTGAATTCTGCTTTTCGGAATTCGGCATGGTCGTCGAAATGGTTATCAACATACCTTACAGGACAGTCAAAACGGACGTTCCAAAATGAAACCTTTCCGTGAAAGGAGTTATGTAAAAACCTCACTCTGTTCCTTCGTTTGTCCTTTTTCCCAGAATATTCCAGAAAATTCGCAGCTTCAAAATTTGTTCTGCCCTTAATTTCACATTTATCAAAATCGAGTTCGTATTCAAAAGTTCCATTTTTGAAGAAAGCATCATCGCGGAAGATGACATCTAAAAAGTGTACGTACTCCTTCCAAATACATCTATCAAAATTGGCAAAGTATTGAAATTCTGTTTTCTTGTGTTCTCCGACCGATGGAGACTCTTCGCTTTCAAAGGCCGCCATCGCGTTGAATGTCGATCCGGAGAAGTTCGCATCCTGCATAAAAACCACTCCTGCAAACCGGGTCTTGCCATCAAAAAAGGTATTTCCAAATTCCGCATCGCCATGAAATTGAGTAAATAGAAATATCCCCCCATCAGGGAATTTGCAATTTTCAAAAATGGCATCCTGTTCAAAAACTGCCTTGCTGAAAACGGTACTGTGCAAAAAAGTAGCACCTGAGAAATCGGCATCACTATGAAATGTTATGTTGTGAAAATATTCACCTGCTGGATCTTCCGGAAACTCCATATCGGAAAAATCTATCGTGCCCTCAGGTACTGCATCAGCAACTCTTTGCCTCTGATCTTTCCAGAATTTTATAGTGTTATCTGTATTAAAAATATCAGCCATATCACCACTCCCCCTGCTCTTCTATGACGGCCTTGCGAAGTTTTCGACCACTCATATATGGCTGTAATAAGGAAAAAATAATACCACCCAAGCAGGCAAATGGATAAAACTTCCAAGCTAACAGCAATTTGGAAGACATATCACCTGGTGAATACAAGAACTTGACTATGCTCAGGCAAATTATGACAAACAGGGATGCCCAATAAAAGACTTTAATATTTCCAGGGGGATCGCACCATGGAATACACTTTATTAGCTGATATTCTAAGAATTTCTCAGGGCAACGAGGCCATCTTTTTAGCATTGATTTCTCAATATCCAGAAACTTACTTGACTCAAATTTAGCTAACTGAAGTGTGAGGTAGCGAAAATTATAGCCAAGAGCAATTGTGTAAACACATGAGATCATTAGAACAAACAAAACAGCATACATGCCAAGAACATATATAAGAGCGTCGTTACGGAATTCAGAGGAATGCAAGAAAATCAGTGCAGCGATAGCTGGTCCAAGTATCGCCAAAAAGCGAAGCACGTCCTGTTCCCTATGGCGTAAAGCCTCTAAAAATAGCTGATGTGTTTGCAGAAGAGCTTTTTGTTGAAGATCTTTAAGTTTAATATTCTTTTGTTCTTCCATAATTTAACCTTAATCATCCAAGCCATAGAGTTTTGTAACAATCTTATCTATCTCCGATTCCCATTTTTCACAATTTATTCCTCCTGCATCCAAGCATTTCTTCACTAGCTTTTCAATAGTCTTTTTCTCTCCGGATGACGCTTTGGGGATAGGAAGCTGCTCAACAAATATTGTCTGCAATGTTAGTCTTCCACCTTTGTCTTCATCACCAAGAACAGAGCAAACCCTTTTTAAATATTCCCATGCTGATGATGAATTAAGTATGCCAAGTAAATACATATTTCCAGTTGGTATTGTAAAAACTGTTTTTAGTGGGTAGATTCCAGAGTCATCGAAAGCAAAACGTCTCTCTTTTGCAATTTCAGGGTAATGAATCTTTGGGGAATCATAAAGGCCGTAATAAGTACACGGCCTTAGTTCCCACCAATGATTACCCTGGTCCTGTCTGGCCTTTAATTCATTCTCCCATTTTTTTAAATGGCTGAAGATAGCACGATACTTATCAATTTCTACATTAATAGGAGTAACAATAATCCACCTGTCTTTATCTCGAATATGCCATTTGCGTACATCATCTCCTTTTGCCATTGGTTTAATTAAATCTTCGCTTGCTGGGTCCTCCTCGATCAATTTCTCTCTTGTTTTTGAATCAATAACAAATGCTTTGTTGAAACCTGTCAGTATGCCTCTGTAAATTTCGCCATTTACATATTCCTTTAATGAAATGCCGGAGGCCTCCATCTTGCGAAGGGTTTTAATGGTTTCAGCGTCTGTTAAATTCCAGTCTTCACCTTCAATTGCATCTGAGGGCAAAACACTTCCAGATTGACGAATAATAGCTTTTACGTCAGGATAAGGGCTGTCGAGAGTTTTTACCTGCGTAAAGGTTGTTTCTGATTTTGTTTCTGTTTTCTGGGCTACAAAGATCATAGGGAAAGTTGCAGCTGTTTCAAAAACCGGCAATTCACCAAAATCTGTAACGGAAATAATATTGCACTTTTCTGCAATATATCCTCTTAATTTTTTGCCATAATTCGCTCTGAACCATTTATTTGGTGAAATAAAACTTAGCACCCCTCCCGGAGCTAATAATTCAACGGCACGAGTGTAGAAATAAGTATATAAATCAGCAGTACCTACAAATGTATCTTTATAAATATCTTTAAGTACAAGTTTGTCATCCTTAATAAGTTCCTGGCGAATATAAGGAGGGTTTGCAAGTACAATATCAAAGCCACCAGGCTCAAAAGTAGTAACTTTATAGTCTTTCAGTTCATCAATGCCTTTTTGTATCTCTTTTTGCCTTCGACTTGACATGAAAACTTCAGCAAAGTGTACATGCCATGCAATAACACCTTGGCCATATGCCGTGCTGGTATCTGAGGCAATTTCATCTTCTTCCTTTTTGATTTCATCGTATAGTTGTTTTTTACGATCTCCATGAGCAGTAAGATACTCATCTTTTTTTATGACAAGTGTTTCTGAACGCTGTTTCATTTGCTGCAGGAATAGCAGTTTATCACTGTCATAGTCAAGAGGATTACAAGGCCCAAGCACAGCGTCTCCAGTTTCAATCTTGAAATCAAGATTTGGAAGTGGCTGGGGGCTATCAGCTTCTACCGCAAGCGAAAGCCAAAGCCTAAGTTTGGCAATATTTGTTGCAAATGGGTCAATGTCTACACCATAAAGGTTGCGGCTGATTGCTCTAAGTTTTAATTCATAATGGAAATTAGGTTCAGCTCTGAGTTTTTGATTCTGTAATGCACGACGGATCGCCATAAGTTCCTGTAAAAGGCCAAGTAGATATGCACCAGACCCACAGGCAGGATCTAATGCTTTCAATGTTTCCAGATAATACAATATATCATCAGCATCTTTTTCTGTTAGACTCCCGTCTTCAAGCTCATGTTCATCGACTAACTTCTCAATGGCCTCTCGAGCAGCAGATGTTTTTTTAAAAAGATAACCCTTGATGGCTTCACGGCACATAAATGACACTACTGCCCTTGGTGTATAGTAACTGCCTGATTCATGTCTGCCAGTCACAAGTTCCTCAAAAACCTTACCAAGCATTTCAGGATCAACAGCAACTTCGATGTCTAATGGAGTTGACTCTTCGACTGTAAAATTGTATTTGTAGAAAAGGCCATCAGGTCCAAGAATATCTGAAAAAGCATTGTCAGGAATATCATCAACCTTACCATCAAGATTTTCGTCTTCCTCAAACAAGCCTCCATTCAGGAAAACCGTGCTGCCTACCGCTTCAAAATCCTGCTGCCCTTCTATTGCTAATGCCACAAAGAACAAGGGGGATAGCCGACTTTTGAAGAAAGACTCACCATTTAAGCCGCCCGCAGCATACAAATTTGCAAGATAATCTGGCGAATCTCCAAATTGAATCCAACGCTTTTTTTCAAGAAACCGGAGAAACATCAAACGGTTCATCAGGGTCTGTGTATATAGCCGCAACTCCTCATCTTTCAATTTATTAACCGAAGCAATCGCTTTTTCTAGCCCACCAAATATCTTTGCGTATTCTCTGTAGAACTCTTTCGTAACAATCTCAATAGAGAATCGCTCTTTGAGATCATCGAAGCATTTGACTCTGCCGGGCTTTAATAAATATTCCTGAATGGTATGAGTCTTCGTTTCCGGGCCAAGAAAAAAAGAAAGTCTTCGTGGATTGGAAAAGTCCTTGGTGATTTCCCTGCCTTCTAGTTTGAGTTCCAACGTAACCAGCGAGAGGCGAAAATTCGCTGTTTTTGTAGAAATAAACAATATCAATGCCTGCTCCTTACCATGGCTGGCAAGTATGCGGAAGGTTTCTCTGGACAGCGTGACTCGGGGATCGTTCTCGGAGTGATGTTTGATCTCAAAGACTGGCATATCCAGCGATGGGACTTCGCCTATTTTTGTGACCTGTTTGATATAGTCAGGCTTGAAATCGATAGGTTCTTCTGTTATCTCGAAATCCTCAGGTAAAAATGTATCTCTAAAGAAATCCAGATAGTCCGCTCTTTTGTATTCTTCTTTAAAATTCATATGCTAAATCAACTCCTCTGATAAAATTAATGATTCCTCTCCTTCTTCAATTTTATTTTCACGTTCAATAATGCTTACGATGTAACGGTGAGGGACCTGGCTATAGAACTTTTCAAAATCTGAAAGCAGCTTTCGGCTGTCTATCGCCCGTATTATCTTTGAATACCTGCCGGGCAGGGCATCCAACTGCTGCAAGACATAAAGCAAATCCTGTAAATAATCCTTCTTTTCCGGCAGTTCTTTAATAAGGACGCGAACTTTATGGATAGTGTCCTGCTTGGCTTTATTCATAGCCACTTCTGAGCGTTTGCTAAACAGGTTTTCTTTTAGTGCGGCGTACATAGGCTCAAAGTCGTCTGTGACTTTTTTGGGCTTTTCAGAAATCTCCGCCTCGAACAGGTTCAGTGCCTCGGAAATATTGATGGATTGACACTCACCGAGTTGCGATGAAGTCTTAAAAACGTATTCGCCTCCTTTCCTGGCAAAAACAATTACACCTGAGAGGTCTTTCTTATGGCTTCGACGAACACGGCAGCGTTTGGGTAAAGCTACCGCCTTTTCGATGATTTCGGGGTGTGTACTTCGCAGGTTTCGGATAAAGTTTTCATGGCGTACCTCTGGAGAAAGCTCTTCCTGTGCCGTCATCTGCTTACGGAACTCTTCTGCAAAAAATGACTGCAGCTGCTCATCGCTGGTCAGCACCTTTGTATCTTCACCCATTAAGGCGTGGATCATAGCGATCTTTAGCGTTGATATTCCCTTAACGCGAGTTTCCCTTTCGCCAGTTTTAGTCGGGAAAAAATTGTATATAAACAGTTCATCAAAAACCTTCTTATTGATACGGTTGATACGGCCAACACGCTGGATCACGCGGGTTGGGTTATAAGGAATGTCATAGTTGAATACAATCCCTGCCCTGTGGAGGTTGTAGCCCTCGGAAATGGCATCCGTAGCGATAAGCACATCATAGTCGTCAGCCTGTGTTTGAGACCCGGCATCAAAGTTGGTGCGAATGGTCTCTTTGTTTGCCTTGGTCGAATCTTTACCGGAATACTTGAACAGCCGCAGCCGGTCTTTAAGTTTATCAAAGAGATAATCGGCAGTGTCGGCAAACTCTGTAAAAACTACTATCTTGCGTTTAGGGTTTTCTTTCAGCTTTGCTGCCATTACCCGTTCAAACTCTTCTAACTTGGGATCGTGACGCGGGCCATCAGCAAACCACTCATCACGAATTTCCTTAAGGATTTCGAGGTCTTTTTCAACATGCTTGATGAAGTTAATGCCAAGTTCCTTCTTCTCAATGAACCAAACGCCTTTTTCTTTAAGGGCTTCAATGCTGTCGTCGAAGTTGATTTTCTGAAGTTCTTCGTCAATATCTTCCCCCGAACCCTCTAAGAGCGAATCCACATCAGGAAGCTGCCCCTTTTTATATATCGGGACCAATCCGGCTTTTTCATACCAGTCCTGAACCAGTTCAGTAGATTTTATCAGAGAATCCAAAGTTGACTGGAACGCGAATATTGAACTTTCAAATCGCCGGACAAGAAGGCGTTTCATGAATTTAGCCAAGTTGGCCTGCCCCTGTTTGAGCAGGTTTTCATCAATGCCCATTTCCTCGGCTATCTTTTTCTTGTAACTCGCATAGTTCTTGATGTAATTAGTAGGCATGTATCGAGCTCCGATAAAGCCTTTCTTTTGCTCTTCCGGTGCAATGGTTTTGAGTGTATTTTCGTAAAGCTCTGAAATGTCGCCGAGATCATAATCCATCTCCTGCGGATCATTAACCGTTGGGAAACTGATCTTCTGACGTTTTAGGTCGGCCTTATACTCATCTATTGCTTCCAGGTCGAGTCGAGATCGGCGAATAACAAGAGGCGATAAGATGTCTCGTATTTCAGAGGCTACCTTTTGTATACGAGCGTCTATCGCTACGGCACTTTCTGATCCGTCCTTCTGGATTTTGCCAATTAGTTTATACTCTGCAACAAGTTTTTTGAACTGATATGAGAGATTGTCAACCGTCTGAATCGTCGAGCGGGTAGGAATCTGGAAGAGTTTGATCATCGAGAAGATGTCCTGGGGCTGATTGTTGAATGGCGTTGCCGACAGGAGCATGACCTTATTTCGCTGGCAAAGCTGATGCAGGTTGGCATAATCTTCAGTAAGTTCGTTGCGGTATTTGTGAGCTTCGTCAACGATGATCAGTTTTTCCTCATCGTATGAATTATCATCAACAGCCTGCTGGATCATTCCACTGCTATAAACGCGGGCATTGAAACGGAAATCAAAGCGATAATCTTCCCATTGCTTTTTTAAATGGGGCGGAGCAATGACGATTGTTTTAAGATTGAGGTTGTTTGCGACCGCTGAGGCGATTACACTTTTGCCCAGACCAACTACATCTGCAATGATTACACCGTTGTGGGCTTGAATAATATCCAGCGTCTTTCGTATCGCATCAATCTGATATTTCAGATTAATATAGCGGCCAAGGGTGATCTCATCCGGTAAACGCAGGTTATCGCTGTTGCGAAGAGTGAAATACTCTTCCAATACACGGACATAAAGCAGAAACGGATCAGGAAGCAGTTCCAGCCAGACTTTTTGTACCACTTCCTTGAGAAAATCATCCAGGTTGTCTTTATCGACTATGGTCACTGCTGTCTGCCATAGCTGGTCAAAAATACTCATTGCTTCTTTATAGTTTGCGGCTTCGCGTGTGATGACATTAATTTCAAATCTACCCCGCAGTCCCTGATGTGACAGGTTGCTTGAGCCGGTAATAACAGTGCCGGGGAATTCGCCTCCCTGACTGGCCTCTGTTTTGTTCTCGAAGATATAGAGCTTTGCATGATTAGGCTGTATGGTTTTCCTGATCTGCAGAGTGCCATCCTTCATCTTATTGAGAAATAGCCTAAAAGCATCCTGTTTTTCTTTGGTATCGAAAAAGTCCGTGTCGTTAAACAGGCTTACTAAAGACTTGAAATAATTATCCCGAATCTTGCCGCGTGGGGCGTTAATGTCTTGCAGTACTTCAAATTCCCGGATTTTGTTTGTAATATCCTTTTCAACTTCCATGCCAACCAAGATACGGATTTCTTTCTCAGCTAAATTCTGGTAGAGCTCCTGAAAGCCGGAAAAATAGAAATAACCAACTAATGCATACAGTTTTTGTGATGAAGGTAAGATATTATTGACAACATCCGAAAGCAATCGTTGTTGATTTGTTATGAACTGAGTTGTCACGCTATCTCTCCAAAAATGAAAACCCGTAATCCATTAAACAGGTTAATGACAATATTTTGCCCTAAATAGCACGCCATGTCAACAAAAACAATCTATTAGCAGCTTTTCAGCCCCTCAGGCCCGATACTAACCAGCGGCAGGTGTGCAACTTCGGCCTGATTGAAAGTAAAAACGCGTTTAAACCGGGAAAACAAAGAATCAGGAGACTTTAGAAATAGCGATTTATTCGGCTTATTATCTTTTCCATTCAGGAAAGCCATTACTTCTGCAAAACGGCCTGGGGATAGCTGGCCGATTTTTCTACAGATTCCTGCCCACTGAGCGGGATCTATTCCATCTGCAAGCTGACACCAGACCCCTGTTTCAGCAATACTGGGAATATCAAAAAGTAGTGGCTGTGTGTTGTTCATGGTACGGTCCTTTCAACTAAGTCTTTATAAAATAAGTAGTTAAAAGAGTTGCGGAGGGACTTGCAATGACAGAGGTCGGTTCTACTCTTACTGATAAATAACAAATATAATCATTGTCTAATAATTGTCAAGGAAAAAATGGGGAGAGCAATATAAGCCCTCCCCTTTATCTGACTATGGCTCTTCTCTTTATGGGTTTAGCTTTTTCCTTATCGTGCATTGATTACGATCTGACCTGTTTGCAATGCCTATGAACAGCAGTCTAAGGTACAGCCAAGATGACCTATCGGTCTTTGATTAAGAACCATTATTTACATTTGTATTAATGACTATATCGTCAGAACACCTTATTGAGCTTGAAAAAATATTCCCACCTATTGAGAAGCAACATTTGCCGATTTGGACTACCTGGAGGGGTAGTGATTAGTTAGGTTTTTTCAATAGCCCAATCAAGACTTGAGAGTTTTTCTGTTATACCCTCAAATCGACTTCCATAGATAAGCTCAAACATCTTCAATGACACAACTCCAACCTTCACGGTTGTCTGCAAGCCAACTTTGCAAATATCTGTATCACCAGACACAAGAATATCTACACTGCCACCATCGATTTTTATATCGCTTGTAGTAATGTGCCCAAGGAAATTTGGATGGGCACCGTAATCAAGAGTATGTTCGTATAAGTCAGAAATCTTACTACCTAACTCTGAACTATGATTTATTAGATTCTTTTTAAGCTTGCTATAGGAAAACATATTCCTACAAACTTTCCGCGATTTCTCATCATCTTCTCTTTTAAGCCATATAAACATTCGCTCTGGTGAGTCAGTGTCTAATGTAGGGTCGGTTTGAATGAAATGAGCATAAAGAGCATTTTCAATGCAACCACGTAAGAGCATATATGTTTCCACGACTTGCCCAGATGTAATTAGGCGTACAGCCCCAAGAAAAGTACTGTGACAACGCGATACAAAAAGTGGCAAAAGTAATTCCTTAGAATATCTATGCTTTATCACACTGATTTCATTGAACAATTCATCAATTGTAAACATTGCCTGAATTACGGGGGTATTTTCGAAATTATGCAATGTGGCAATAGTATTATCTTGAGCACTTATTATGAATTCTAACAATTTATGCGACATTCTTAAACCTCCTATTGTTGGGTTGGAAGGGTTGATGATATGAGCGAGTTAATCTTTATCTATACCCCATTTATGAATCACAGAATCTCCAACTCTATAAGCTCTGAGTCGTTGTTTATTTCCTTTAGCCGATATAATCTGTTCTAATAGTTTTTCCGATTGCACAGGCGAATATACAAATCTTTGCGATGAAAAACATTCTTGCTCATTCACTAATTCAACAAAACCTTTTTCGGCTTCCTTGAATTCAAATGCACTGTTATCTGATCTGCAATATGGTCTGGCGACAAGAGCTATCTTCTTGTTTAATGGACAAATAACCCAACTTTGAGGACTTGATGGTCCTGTTTCTTGAGAGTTATCATGCATTTGACCAAATAGGACAGGTGTATCAGAAGTAACGTAATAATCCTTTTCTAAAAAAAACAATATCCATTTCTTATTGCATAATGATTCTGACATTTGAATCGCACCATCAATCATATATCGAAGGCTTACGTGCGGTAAAATTTTAGTTTTGATAACAGAAGTTATATCATTATTCTTAATAAGTTTTTTTATTATCTCTGGCGGCTCTGGAAGCCTACCCATTTTATATTCATTCTGAGTCATTATATCTACCTGGTGTTTGAGGGCAGAGTGACACCCGTCTCTAAATGATGGTCCACGAGTTAACAGAAGAGCAACATAAAATGCAAGAGTACCCTTGTCTGACTCGGACAAGTCATACTTGGGATTGAGTTTTTTTACTATCTCTATGCCAGCTTTTTCCACGTCATTGAATGCATCTTCAAACATTTGAGTAGTAGAACCGTCAGGAGTTGGTTGCTCATAGTAATAATCTTCACTGCATATATTATCAACTGAGCGTTTGCCTGTACATTTTCCATATTTCTTATCATACCCCCATATCAAACTATTTTCACCGTCAATTGTATAACCTTTTAAATATGACGCTGGAACATAGTGATGATTTATCTTTTCTTGGCTCATATGGACAACCTTTGTATCAAAAACATACTCTTACCCCACCTCCACAAGCTCATCCCAATTTGTCATATATCGATCTGATCTATAATTGAACTTTGTCTTCCAAGGTTTAACTACTCCCTTCCCACAAATGCTTGTACATGATGCCCCATACTGTGGTTTCTTTAGTCCCGATTTAATTGTTTACCCTCTAAAAGAATTAAGTAATCCCTCTGTTTTTGTGATAGCTTCCTGCTCCAAAGGAGCCTCTGGGTAACCAATGCTAAGGCACTCAGATAAATATTGCTTTAAAAATGGCATAAAGCCGCCAAACTTTTCATATTGAGATGTGTGCACCAATTCATGGATCACCAATTCTCTTTTACCCCAGCAATCTGAACGGATAAAAATACCATATCTCAAAGTAAGCCCTTCTGTATAAGAAGTAATAAGTTGCGTCATATCTGTAGCAGCCATTAAAATAGGATCATTGGGTTTAGGAATGTTACTGACTGACAACAATCTTATCCTTTCAGGGTATTCTATATTCAGCTTACGAGCATCTTGAAGCTGATAATCATTTAATGGTTCACCTTCCCTGATAATTATTTCCTCCTGCTGTTCTGCCCACGTAGAAGCCAAGGGCAATAATAATTCAAATTGTTCGGGTGTAATTTTCATAATAAAATCTTTCGAAAGATAGTTTAAAACCTCTCCAGCCACTTTGGCTCATCTCCATCTATTTTACCACTCCCTTTCTCCCTTTCAAGCACTAATTTTATCGCCCCCAAGGCGACCTACTCACCCACACCTACTAACAACTCAGGCTCTTCCCAATACCCTCATATCATTATCTATCCCTTCTCCACAACACTCCTCAAATATCTCACAATGCTTACACTCCCATTTAAGATCAGGAGCAGGTTGTTCTTCAGAAGAAAGAACCTGAGCTATACTATCACTCAATTCACAGAACTCATTTGCTCTGACAGATACTTTTGCACTAAGGTCTATCTCAACAAGGAGATTATCATCAGTCATTCCTAATCGGTAGTCTTTATTTATGAGCATCAGGGAGCAGGAAGATATCTCCAATCCCGACTGGAGAGCAACAAAGGTTGTATAAGCAATGTCATTAATATGCTCATCACTCTGATTAACTGCTGACTTAATCTCAATCATCTTCCATTTAGAGTTGTTCCTGACCAGGATATCTGCCTTGGTTATGTAGGGACCACTCTGAAAGGTAGCTTCAAATATGGTCGATACTTCTGGGTTGGCAAGCAGTTCTCTTGTTCTATTGATACAAGTCTCATTACTCCCTGACACTAATACTCCAGTAGGGAATAGGTTTCTTGCTCTTTCCTGCACTTCGATGCCCTCATCGATTCGGAGCTGGTCAGATGGGCTTGTAGTGGGTTGTGTAGGCTGTTGTTGCTGCAGGTGGCCGTATGTCGGGCATTTCAGAGAGGAGAGGAATAGGTTTTTAGTTATGTATTTTGGCATATTCGATAGTCAGTTTCTAAGATTAAAGACTACAATATTTGGGTCGATAGTTCAATAGGTGGTAGTGGAAAACTGGTTCTCTGGAAATTATGTTGATTTTTCCTTTCCAAAAAAGTATTTCTCAATTCCCAAACAGAAGTCCTTCATTATACTTTTTCTTCTTTTAAGATAATGATCATCAACGGCTGGGACACTTCGTTGCCCCATTAAGTATTTGATTTTTTGATCCCCATCCAGCTCCATTTCAGCGGCTGCCTGCCTGCACCCAGATCGTATATGCTTGAATTGAACAGATGAATCTACGTTAGTTTTTTTGTGTGTACGTATTCGATACCATATGTTGCCAACAGCAGAGCGTGTAAGTTTGCCACCATTTTCATTGACAATTAGATATTTACTCTGATGTGGATAGTCTTGCTGATAAGCTTTTATCGCGGCTATGGTACGATCCCATAGATAGCAAGCCCTCGGAACCATTTTGCTTCTTCTTTGAGTTCGCTTGGAAGTTTTTAGCCTATTCATTATTATAGTTTTATTCTTTAAATCAAGGTGTCTTGTTTCGATATCACCAAGTTCTTTAGGTAGATATGCTCCATTTGCTGCCAGCAACATGCACAGTATTGCCCTTGTGTCATTTTTTCGTTTTGCAACTTCAAGCATTGTTCGAAGATCTTCTGGCTCAATAGGATTGGGGTCTATCTCGTCAGCTTCGGGTCGTGTGAAAATACATAAATCTAAGATTCTCCTGAGTTCTTTCTTTTGAGCCTCTGTGCTTTTTCTGTCTTTGAGCACGTAGCTCATTACTGCTCGGACTTTGACAAATCTATTATCTAAAGTTTTGGCTGCCCAAATCCCATTGGTATATTTTTCCCATAGTGTATCTTCATATCGTTCGATATTTTCTGCATTTAGATCTATGGTTGTCGCCCCCTCGGTTATCAATGTAAATTCATCCCAGCAAGTTTCACTGAATTTTTTATCATAGCCTTCAAAACCCTCTCTTCTTTTAAGATACCAATCTCCAATTTTTTTCAGGGTCAGTGGTTTCTCCTTTGGCTTCAAGTCATCGAGGTATGCAATTTCCTGGATTCCGATCTTTCTTGAGGCAAGGTTAGGGTCTCTGATAATCAGTTCTCTCGCTTTTTTCCATATTAAGTCTTCGATAAAAGTAGTTTCATCAATCGTAATATTGCTCACAAATTCCTTTATAACAATATTAACACCATTTTCATCAAGTCCCAGCTTTTCAAATAGCTCAAATATTTCATCTGAAATTCGGATAGTAAGTCTACCCTTGATGCTTTTCTTCTCATCGTCCTTTAGAAGGGTAAAGGTCTTTTGACCCTGCAATTTTTCCGCTAAAGCTTCATATTGTTGCATAGCCTTGTCGGGATCAACAGAGAATTTTTTCCTCTCCCGCTGAGCGGTTTTTGGGTCTGTATAGTAGCAGTAGTGCTGCCTATTAGATGACTCTCTTGATAGCCCTCCCAAGCCGATGGATTCGTTCCCAGCAATTACCTCATTTCCGTAAATTACATAGGTTGCCTTTGGTCCAGGTCTTTTTTTTGCCATGTCAACTCCGACTACATCATAACTCTTTTATTTACATGTTATTACAACTTCACCATCCTCTCAAATTATAGTGACAAAGCTTTCACTTTGCAAGATTATTTATCCTACTAATTATCCTAACATGTGTTTTTAGGCTAAAATATGGGGCTGGGAGATGAATCGAATCCTCTCATCCGCATTGACTCATAACTCCTTATCTCACCAAGATTTAAGGAGTTATTTTGTAATTAGAGCCGGAGTTGTGGAAATATTCATTTAGAAAAACTCGCCTAAACACATATTGCCGTAAGTGCTTGCTGAGTAATTGCTTACCGTTACCCGTCCTCTTTCCCCTTAAGAAGCCAGAACCTCTTTTTGGACTTCTGGCAAAACCCAGAATTCGTATTTTAACTGCTTTTAGCTGATTGCTGATTGCTGAATAATGTAGTTATTTCTTATCGCCCGTCTGAGTAAATATCTCAAGCGGGCGTTTTTTGTGCTGTTACACAATAAAATCAGCCAAAAAATCCGAAATATGGTTATTTTTTCTTGATTTATTGAGCTTAGTTTGTTTGAATGTTGTTTATGGAAGACAAACAGAATACTAAAAGGGTGGGATCGGCTTGTGGGGACGGCCAGTCTGGTCGCAAGGCTAAGGTCGGGAATTTTCTTTATTATTCGGGACTTTGCCTGTTATTATGCACTGTAGGTGCTTTGCTTGGGTACTATGCAGGGGCGTATGGATGGCGTTGGCTGCCTACAATGCTGGAGATTTTGCTTGCCGGGTGCATTGCTGCGTTTGTGTTGATGATCGTTGGCCGTGTTGTTGAGGGCTCGGCGGTTCGGCTTACCCAGAAGGGCGTCAGGATCAGAAAGCGTGTACTTTTGTCTTCTGTATTGATATCGCTTTCTTTGCTGGTTCGCCTTGGAGTGTATTGGAGCCAAAAACCTTCACCGCTGACATCGCTCACACGGGCGCAATTCAACGAGGTGTTTGAGGTTGACCTGGATAACTACCAGAGGTATGACGCCGCTATCGAGGAGTATATTGTTTTGCTTGAGGAGTATTCGGTGAATTTTGGCGACGATAAGAACCGTCTGCTCAGCGCTGATGAGGAAAAGCGGTTTCGGGATATCTGGATCGGGCTTTATAACTACGCGATCGCTATGGATCAGATCCGTTTGTTTTATGAGGACTGGTACAGGTTCGATCCTTCGCCGGCCGAGGCGAGTTATCATCACAGGAGTTTTATGCTGACCTTTGCTGCCGAGCTTTCACTATACGAAAAGAGCACACGGTTTATCATGCTGGTTGTTGAGTATCCAAATGTTGTCAAGTTCCTCGATACTCCCCATACCCAAAACCACCTGGCGGCCGATTCGTTCAGCAGGTTTCGCAGGCAGTTCCAGGGGGCCAGAGATTCTTCACGTGTGCTCGCCGGTAAGCACTATTTCACATGGATGAACAAGGGGCTAAAGGGTAAAGAAGTTGCGATGGAGACGGGGTGCAGATGGCTTTGGAATAAGGTTAAGCAGGAGGTTGCTATTATCGATGACCAGCCGCAGGTGGCACTTGCAACTCTTACCGTCAAGAGCGATCTGGAGATATTTAAGAAGGCCGTCAGCAATGCGTGGTATCCCGCGCAGAAAAAAGTTGCACTTCTTATGGCTAACACGCGGATCAGGAGAGGCAGTGAGTATCTCATTACACCGGCTCAGCAGGAAGAGATGGACAAGGCCCTTTTGCCCGGTGATATTATGATCTCGCGGAAGAACTGGCACGTCACTAATGCGGGGCTGCCGGGGTTCTGGCCGCATGCGATTCTTTATATTGGCGCAGAAGATAAGTTTAACAGGTTTTTTGACGATGCGGCGGTTGATCAATTGGTTAGCTCGTTGGCGAGCAGGGAGTTATCGCTCGGTGAATATCTTGCTGAAAGATATCCAATCCGATGGAAAAAGTATACCAGGGGAGCCGATTCGGGTAAGTACCGGGTTATTGAGTCTTGTAAGTATGGAGTTATCCTTAATTCGTTTAAGGCCGCGTTCGGGGATTATATGGCGGCGATCAGGCCAAGGCTGGACAAAAAGGCCAAGGCACAGGCGATAATAGAGGCGTTCGGTCACCTGGATAAACCGTACGATTACAATTTCGATTTTGCGACGGACAATGCACTTGTCTGTACCGAGCTGGTGTGGAGGAGCTATAGGCCGGCGAAAGGCAAAAAGGGGCTTGTGATCGATCTTATAGATATGGCAGGCAGAAAGACACTTCCGGCAAACGAGATAATAAAATGCTATGCCGAAAATAAGGGGACCAAAAAATCGCAGTTCGATTTCGTATATTTTATAGATGCCATCGAAAAGAAGAGCAAAACATTCGTCGCCGACGAAAAGGCACTGCTGAAATCATACAAAAGAGGAAAGTGGAGCTTCACGATGGATTGATCGCCCGGCCGGAAATTTATTGCTTTTTGTTTACTATTTTAGTGATTATATAGGACGTTGCTGTTGCTGCGATTATCGCCGATGCTGCTGTTATTATGTTCAAGAGCCAGAAATCTTTTCCGAAAGCCAGCGATATGAGGGTCATTGCCGTCATTGCGGCGGCGGGGATGCCTATGGAACTTATGAACCATTTGGCCTGGGATTTTTTTATGTTCCAGATTCGCTCCGACGACTGTATCCATACCAGTGTGAAAAACGCGTATGACAAAAAGTAAAACGCTGAGTTGGTGTATTCGTTCATGAAGGCAATGTTTGGACGGGTCAGGCAGGTTATCGAGAATATAAAAAATGTTGTCAGTGTCAGCACTGCCGGCCAGAAGGTCAAAAAGGTTAGTATCACAAGGGCAGTAAATGCCGCGGAGATATCGGCAAAGAAATCAAGCATTTCAGGTTGTCTTCCGACGAATTTCTGCAGCCATTCGTCGAACGCCCCGTACCAGACGATAGCGGCGAGGATGATCCAGACCTTGGATTTTTTCCAGTTGACCTTCTCGAAAGGGCTCACCGCAAACCATGCGATCGACACCAGTGCAAGGTAGGCAAGAAAATGCATGGTTTTATCGGACATTCCTGCCTTTTGGACAAAATCACCCGAAATTGGAATGTGTGTCGCGACGAATATTGCCGGCCAGTAAAGGCCAAGGACAACCAGCATAAATTTATGACGCCTCATTAATGGCATAAAAACTTCCAAAAAAAACAATAAAGAGATTCTTATATCGGCAAAGACACAGGCTTGCTCTAATAGAATATTTTCTAATCTACGGTTTCCCTCTTGATTGCAATAGCTGCTGTTGGTAAATTATCATTCCGGACGAGTTAATTGCTTGTATCACGGAAAAAGTATTGTCCGAAAAAAAGTTTAGTCAGGTATCTATTAAACAATATTATTTAGTTTATGGAAGAGACCGGTTTATGAAGATAATAGCACAGTCAATCAAAACTACTCTTATCGGGGGTGTGATATTTCTGGTTCCTCTAGCCGTTATCGCAGCGATTGCCGGCAAGGTTTTCCAGGTCATCGGCAAGGTCGCCATAGTTATAAGCGATATTTTGCCTTTCAAAACCATCTCAGGGATCGCAGTCGTTAACCTTGTGGGACTGGTATTGATCGTGATGCTTTGTTTCTTTGCCGGTCACCTGGCCAGAAGTCGCATTGGCAAAAAGATATCGGCCTCGGTAGAATCGAAGATGTATGCGCTGGTGCCTCGCTACGCGTTCATAAAAAGCATGACGGCGGCGCTGTCTGACAACTGCCAGGATCAGAACCTGCTAAAACCGATCTGGGTGAAATTTGACGATTACTCCCAGATCGCATTCGAGGTCAACAGAGACGCCCAGGACATGGTGACAATATATCTGCCAGGCGCTCCCGACCCCTGGTCCGGTTCTATCGTCCATGTCGATCCCGACCGTGTCGAGCCTCTTGACGCCGAGTTCAGTGCGGTTATAAAGAGCTTAAGGAAAGTCGGGATAGATACGGATAAATTTCGTAAGTCGTGAGTCGGTTTAACTGCCTGGACAATTGGCTTGTATTTTGATATTATATTCGGCAGAGTTTTTGGGAATTTTCATGGTATTCAGGAAAGGATTTAGAAATGGCCAATGCAAAAGCGGTTCTTATTATAGCTAAGGAAATTTTTCGTGACGAGGAATTATTTGACACGCAGGACGCTCTCGAAGAAGCCGGCGTTGCAACTACCGTCTCCAGCTCTATCGTAGGTACGTGCAAGGGCAAACTCGGCCGCAATGCTGAATCCACGGTGCTTATCGATGACATCTCGGCGGACGATTACGACGCTGTGGTCTTTATCGGCGGCGGCGGGGCGATGGAATATTATGACAGCGAGGCTGCTTTGGCACTTGCCAAAGATACGTGCAATAAGGGCAAGGTGATCGCGGCGATCTGTATCGCTCCGAGGATACTAGCCAATGCCGGACTGCTCAAAGGAAAGACGGCGACATGCTTCGAAAGCGAAGGAGATGCGTTGACAAGGCTTGGGGCCAACTATACCGCCAATGATGTCGAGCAGGACGGGATGATAGTAACGGCCAACGGTCCGCATGCGGCCAGCGAGTTCGGCAGGGCGATTGCCAAACTATTGCTTTGAACCTAACAGCGTGGGCGCAGCTCATCTTACCGGAATAATTTAAAGGGTTGTTATGAATGCCGCAATATTCAGGCTTGGTACTTTTGCTGGCGGGTTTGGGTTGATGTTTTGTCTGGAGACTTTGTTTCCATGCAGGCGGTGGGATGTCCCTCGTAGAGTTCGGTTCTTTTTTCATGCAGGGCTTATGATCTTTAATACCGCGATCCTTAGATTTCCAGCTGTTGTTCCGCTTGTCATCTGGCTTAAGTTCGTAAATTCGCGTCAGTGGGGGGTGGCGCCGATGCTGGGGCTTTCTGCCGCGTGGAATATTATCATCGGTATTATCGTTCTTGATATGTTCGATTACTGGTGGCATCGGTTTAACCATCGCATACCGCTGCTCTGGAGGTTTCATAAGGTCCATCACGTCGACACCCACGTCGATGTTACGACCGCTTTGCGTTTTCATCCCGGCGAGCTTTTATTCTCGGCATTGGTTAAATCGGTATGGATAATTATCTGGGGTCCGACTTTATGGGCGTTTATAATTTTCGAATCCTGTGTTTCTCTCGCCGCTCATTTTCATCATACAAATATTGATTTTCCCGACAGAATTGAGAACCCGCTTAGAATGATATTCGTTACTCCACGTTTCCATACCGCCCACCACACGGTAAGCAAAAGGACGGGAGACGCGAACTTTTCAACGATATTTATTTTCTGGGACAAACTCTTCGGGTCATACGGCGTGCCGGACTACAGGGAGATGGAATACCTCGGACTGCCCGCGGGCAGGGAAAATTACCTGTCAATAGTCCCAACCCTGAAAGGACCCTTCTCTAGTGAATATTAGCAAAATGAGCCGCACCTTTTAAAAAGATGCGGCTCGAGTATTAAAACAAGGCCGAAGAGGAACCTCCTCCTGCTTCAACCTTTCTCGGATGAGGATTCTACAAGGCCTTTCTGCGTTTGAGCCATCCGGTAACACCTATTCCGATCATCCCAAGCAAACCTGCACCGGGTACAGGAACCGCCTCAACGTAAAGGTTGTCGATACCGACCCAGTCTTTTCCACTATTGCTCAAGACCAGCAGTGTTACGGGTCTGCTAAATGTTATATCGAACGGAGCTTCATGACCGTCTCCTGTTAATATACCGAGTTGCTGGACAAATGAACTTCCCTTTGGATTTTCATGGCTGTTGCCATAACTGGCATCGTATCCCTTGACATAATAATCATACCCGTTTCGAGTGTCAAAGGCATACCCGTCACCCTTAACTCTTATTATAGGTTTCTTGAAAATAATCTCGATGTCTCCGCTTTCAACATTACATCGAAGGTAATCGTCACCGCCGTTTTTACCTTCCCAGTAAGGCCAGTCACCGTCCCAGTTGTCGCGAACTTCCGCGTCATCGATGGTAACCTTGCTTCCCATCATATTTGTCATGTACCTGCCTATTTTTGCCTCATTGTCGCCCTTTTCAAGCCGGTTAAAGTCCATATATATCATTCCTGCTTGTGCCTGAACATTTGTAAATACTGCAAAACATGCACCCAGTACTAATATTGATAGAGTTAAATTTTTCATGATAATTCTCCTAAAGATTTTTTTGAGTTAATTTTTTTTTGAAACATTTCGTTAATTTGCTTTTGTTCTTCATTATAGATTTACGGTTCTCTCCTTTTTACGTTTATAGCGATAAAGCCTCCTGGCTTCAGCCTTTTTATTCGCCGCCGCGAAACATTGATATGATGAAACTCTCCCCATGAGGTTTCGCCGCAGCGTCTGATCTTGTTAGATCGGAATGCGTTGTTAATTACAGTCGGCTCAGAAATGACCGGCTGTAATTGTATCTTCCTCCCTTCTCTTTTCCCCCTCCTTCGTGATGACCGGAGTGTTTGAACTAATTCTTTTTTTTCGAATATTTTTTTCTACTTCATTCAGTGTTTGATAGTAATACGCAGAAGTGAATGTTAGGGGTTAAACTTTCTTTGAAAAAAACAAAAATAATGAATTTTTTTTGAAGTTATCGCTAAATTGTTTCATGCGGATTAATACGTCAGTGTAAAGTGTAAAGCGAAAGGAGTAAGGCGAAAAGCGTAAAGAGAAAGGCGTGGCTTGTGCCTTCGCATAATATTGCCGATGAGATTCATAAGTATGTTTGCCTCATGTTCAAAGTTTTTCATGATGAAATTAAAAAATTTTGAGAGTGTGCTCTTCTGTGTCACTCGCGATATCGGATGGAACACTTACTGTGGCCCTCACGCCTCACACTCTTCGCTCATTCTGTATGACCATGATTTTTTGCCAGATCTTTCTGCTAAGCCCGTTGGTCATTTCTTCCAGATCCCTGACCGATTCCGTTGCGTTGGAGTCGTTGTAATTTTGAACATACAAAAATCCGACCTTGCTCACCAGCGAAAGCATCTCCGAGCAATAATCCAGGTACCTGCCAAGCTCAAAGGCGGTCATATTCCGCTTGGGCGAGTGGGTTGTATGGATCACCGCCTGGTCCAGGTAGCTCGGGTCCTTCGTCAGTTGATGGGAATCGATCACATGTCCAAGGCAGCGCAGCGTGCTGACAGCTTTTATGACCCGTCTTCGCTTTGTGCGGTTTTCTATAGAGACCAGGAAAATTATCGCACCGCCAACCAGTATAATAATATTGAAGACAGCGTCGAGTACCTGCAGCAGCAGTATTACTGTCATCTCCTGGTCGCTTGTACGAAGCCTGCTAAACCCAAAAGCACAGCAGCAAAGTATCGCTGCGACAAAGACGAAAACCAGTATGCGGTATCCGGGTCTGTTTTTCTGGATGTGGGCGATCGTATCGTCACTGTTTTCGGCGATTCCGGCAAGGTCACGGCACACCATAGAAAGGCTCGATCCGGCGAAACGTTCTTCGATACGTTTCTGCAGCAGACGGACAGTCTTAAGAATCTTTTGAGAGTCAAGGTTATAGTTAGACATCATCTATCCCATTAAAAAGGTTACCGGACCTGAGTCTATCGTAGAAATGAAATTCTTTCAAGTGGAAATGTCCTTTTTTCGGTGTAAATATCGCTTAACTCTGTAAATCCTTGCATTTACAAGCTAAACGCTATATCAGTCCCCGGGCTTTTTGCTTTATTTTGTTAAACCTTCCCATTAATTAGCCGAAATAAATAGCATCTTTACTCCTGCCGGTTATGCGGAGTAAGATAACTGTAGTTTAGTGCAAATGATCAAGGTAGTCAGAAAAGAATCGGAGACTGTACATGGATAGCAAGGATTTTAGCGTTATCAGGGAAAACGGCTCATTACCGAATCCCAGACGCATAGATACCAGCGGACTAATTTCCGATTTGTGGGAGGTTTATTGCGATTCGACTTCAACGCTATTAAATAAGCTCGAGACTGCCGCTATGGAACTGGAAGAAGGCAATAATCCCGAAGAAAACGCAGCAAATATCCGCCGCTTACTTCATTCGCTTAAAGGCGACTCCGGCGTAACCGGCCTGGCGGATATTTACCACCTCTGCCACGAGGCGGAATTTGCTTTCGAGGAACTTCCAGTAACCGATGCAACCGATATGATACTGAAAGTTAAAGACTGGGTCACAGAAGCTGTAACCTGTATCAAGAACGGCGAGACGATTGAAGAGGAACCGGCCGAAGAAAACAATGATCATAAGATCAAGACGCTGGTCATAGATGATCAACCTGTAATTAGAAAACACATAGAAATCCTGTTACAAGATTTCTGTGTTTGCACTTTTGCCCATGACGGCAGTAAAGGCTGTGAGTTATTCGAGCAGGCCTTCCAAGCCGGTAAACCTTTTGAACTGGTTACGCTTGACATAGAGATGCCTGTTATGAACGGTCACGAAACGTTGGCGATGATCAGGGATATCGAAGCAAAAAAAGGAATACTCGGACTCGATGGCGTAAAAGTAGTTATGAGCACTTCGCTTGAAGATTCGCAGCATATCTTCTCTTCCTTCAATGAAGGATGCGAAGCTTACGTAAAGAAAATCGACATGGAAAAGAAACTTGTTGAAGAGATCAAAAAGCTGGGTATCAAAACCCCGCAAGCCGTTTAAGCTGTCCTTCAGCAAAGGAGATTAATGATGTCACATCATATTTTAATAGTTGACGATTCAATACTGATGAGAACCGCTCTCAAAAGGACTATCGAAATGGTCGGTATCGAAACGGCAAGCATATCAGAAGCAGGAAATGGTAAAGAGGCTCTTGAGGTTCTCGATTCCAAGCCGGTCGACTTGATTCTCACCGACCTTAACATGCCGGAAATGAACGGCGTTGAACTAATCCACTGCCTGAAGGAAAAATCAGAATATGCAAATATACCGGTGATCGTAATAACCACCGAATCGAGTACTATTCGGATCGAAGACCTCCTGACCGAAGGCATCCAGGATTACCTGCACAAACCTTTCACACCTGAAGAATTTAGGGAAATTATAACCAGAAGTCTAGGTATTTGCTCATGAATGTAACTGATACAATGGATATAATAACGGAGTCGATTTCACAGGCTCTCGAAAAAATAGCTTTTCTTGAGGTAACGCCGCCTGAGGACGAAAGCAAATCTCCCGATGACATCATCGTCGCCGAGATAGGTTTTGTCGGTCATGTTTCAGGAAGGATTCAGATCGCTTCGGAAAGGGAGTTCGTAACTGCTTTCGCCGAAAATATGTGCGGTATGGAGGGACTCACTTCCGAACAGTATGACGACGCACTGAAAGAACTGGCAAACATAACCTGCGGACTCGTACTCCCAATGTTAGCACAGTCACAAAAAGAAGATTTCAACATGACTGTACCCTACCTCACAACATTGTCACCGCCAAAGTGGCAGGATTTCATCGCAGAAGACGACACAGTACTTCTGGAAGTAGAAGGCCGCCTGATCTGCGTAAAACTCGAAATACATAACTAAAAAACAGGGCCGTTGCCTTTGATACGGCCTCACAGACCGCCCCGGCACCCAAAAACAAATCCGCAATAAAAACATTGCATTTTCCGCGCCCGCATTCTACAATCCCATGCTGATATTAAGAGTTTTTATTATGCATGCGGAGTAATTGCGAAAATGGATATTTTACCGGCGATAGACCTCATTGGCGGAAAGTGCGTACGCCTCATTCAGGGCGAATACGACAAACAGATCACCTATAAGGACAACCCCGTTCAGCAGGCCCTCGAATTCAGGCAGGCAGGCTCCCATTGGCTCCATATCGTCGACCTGGACGGTGCAAAGGCCGGTTCGCCGATAAACATAGAGTCCATAAAAGCCATCGCACACGCCGGCACCGGCCTCAAGATAGAAGTAGGCGGCGGCATTCGCGACGAAGAGACCATACAGAAATATGTCGACATCGGCATCGACCGCCTGATAATCGGAACCAGTGCCGTCAGCCGATTTGACTGGTTCAGCGAGATGGCCGCCAAATTCCCCGGAAAACTCGCTCTCGGCCTAGACGCTCGCGGTGCGGAAATTTCCGTTGACGGCTGGACAAAGAGCGGCGCACACCAGCTCAGCGATTTTGCCGCCAAAGCCGTAAACTTGCCCATAGCCGGAATAATCTACACCGACATCTCAAAGGACGGCATGCTCGCAGGACCAAACCTTGAGCGGACAAAAGGCCTTGTCGACGCTTTCGACATACCGATCATCGCAGCCGGCGGAGTAACCAGCACCGAAGACATCGTCAACCTCAAAAAAGCCGGCGTTAGCGGTGCGATAATCGGACGGGCATTATACGAAGGAAAACTGGACCTGAAAGACGCCATCAAAGCGGAACAAACGGCCTAATATATTGTTGCTATGAATGAAAGCACAAAAACCAGCTTAAAAGAAACAGTCGCCCAGAGACTCGTTGAGCGCATCGAAAAATCCCTGCCCGATCTCACCGAAGGTCTAAACCGATTCGAGATAGAGTTGGAAGGTATCTCAGCGATTGACTGGCTAAGCCGGCAAAGCTGCCCCCACAAAATATATTTTTCCGACAGAGACAAATCATTTGTCGTCGCCGCAATCGGCCAGGCAAAAACCGTTACTGAACAAAACTCAAAAAACCTCAAAGACGCTCTCGATGCGATTGACAATACTTTAAAGAGTTCAGACCCGGCGATCAAATTCTTCGGAGGAATATGTTTCGATTACGATGACGAGCCGGCTGACGACTGGGAGGCTTTTGGCAGATACAGATTTACAGTGCCGCAATTCGAGATACGTATAGAAGATAAGAAAACAGTTTTTGCCTGTAACGTAGAGCATCCCGGCAAGGGAGATATTGCCGGAATGCTTAAAAGTCTCCGGGAATCTATTGCCTCCGTTAATTTTGAAATTGCAAATTCCGAATCTGTCGACAAATACACAATTACAAACCACGCAGACTTACCAGAAGAAAAACTGTGGAGCGAAAATGTTACCCGCGTGATAGACGACCTCGGCGACAAACATATTCAAAAGGTCGTACTCGCCAGAAAGTCGGTCCTGCAAACATCGGTACCGGCAGGTGCCGTCGAAATACTCAGCCGTCTGAAAAAAAACAATGTAATGACGTACGACTTCTGTTTTCAATTTGCCAAGGAAGATGCTTTCATTGGCTGCAGCCCGGAATGTTTGTTCTCCGCCGGCGGCAGAAAAATTTACAGCGAAGCCATCGCCGGAACGCGACTGAAAGGAACCGGCACCGCTGAGCAAAAAAAATACCACGCCGAACTCGTCGAGTCTGAAAAAGAACAGCTCGAACATGATTATGTATTCGACGATGTCAGCGAATCCCTTGCCGAAATTTGCGACAGCGTAGAAGTCGCCAACCGCCGTCAGGTCGTTTCCCTGTCCTACCTGCAGCACTTTCGCAGCGGCTTCAACGGCCAGTTAAAAGACGGCATTTCCGTTTGCGATATTATCAGATCGCTTCACCCGACAGCCGCGGTAAACGGGTATCCCTCAGAGGCGGCAATGCGTCAGATACGCAAATACGAGCCATTCTCACGCGGTTGGTTCGCAGGTCCCGTCGGCTGGATCGGCAAAGATTCGGCGAATTTCGCCGTCGCAATCCGATCGGCACTTATCCGCGGAAAACAAATCTCTTTATTTGCCGGAGCAGGTATTGTAAAATCATCACAGCCTACTCTCGAATGGCAGGAAACCGAAAACAAAATAAAACAGTTTCTAGACGTGATTTGATATAGCGATTAGCAATAAGCGATTAGCGATTAGCTTTTTTAATGAAAGTCTAAAATTAAATGGCAAACGAAAATCTCAACACATTCTGGGCAAACATAATTGTCGAAGAACTCATCCGCTGCGGCGTTGACTATTTCTGCATCTCCCCCGGTTCCAGATCCACCCCGCTGACCGCCGCCGTCGCCGGCAACAAAAATGCCAAAAGCATAATCTGCTATGACGAAAGAAACTCGGCATTCCATGCGGTAGGCTACGCCAGGGCATCCGGAAAACCGGCGGCAATAATCACAACCTCCGGCACCGCCTGCGCGAATCTGTATCCGGCAATAATAGAGGCCTCAAACGACAATATACCAATGATCGTCCTAACCGCAGACCGCCCGCCGGAACTGATCGACACATCTGCAAATCAGACCATCGATCAGCCCAACATGTTCGGTGATTACACACGCTTTAAGTTCGACCTGCCATGCCCCGATGAAAATATTCCGCCTGAAATGGTACTGACAACAATCGACCAATCGGTCTTCCGCAGCAAATATTCAAACCCCGGCCCGGTACACATAAACTGCAGATACAGAAAACCACTCGAACCGACAGACGACCAGCCTCCGGCAGGTTACACAAAGAACATAGAAGCCTGGACCGATTCAACAGACCCATTTACAAAATACGAATATCCCGAAGTCGTAGCAAACTCCGAATGCCTCGATAGCCTCGCAGACGACATCAACAAAACCGACCGCGGCATGATAATCGTCGGCAAGCTCAATTCCGGCGAGCAGCGAAAAGCCGTCATGGGCGTTATCAACATGTTAAACTGGCCGGTTTACGCCGATATTACATCCGGCCTGAGGTTGACCGATTGCACGACAAATGTGATCAGATATTTCGATCAGGAATTACTCACCGGCGAGTTTAACAAAAAAGCCGCACCTTCATTAGTGATACACTTCGGCGGCAGAAAAACATCAAAGAGAGTCGACGAATTCCTTGACCAGAACCGTCCGGACAAATACATCATTATAAACAACACCCCACAACGCCAGGATCCGATCCATGCCGCCGGCGCTTATCTCAAAGGCGATATTACAGATACCTGTGAAAGCCTCATGGACCGAATTCATCTCAGTGAAGAGGGTGATTACGCAAGATTCTATGCCGACAAGGCATTGCATGCCGATGCGATAATAGCAAGGAATATCGACAGGGTGAAATTTATGAGCGAACCGTTTATCGCACGCGATCTTTCAAAAAATATCCCCGAAAACACCTCGCTAGTCCTCTCAAGCTCTATGCCCATACGCGATGTCGATCTTTACTCTGTCAGCGGACGAACCGGCATAACCGTTTCGGCCAACCGCGGAGTAAGCGGTATAGACGGCGTCATCTCGACAGCTTCGGGATTCGCGGCAGCAAAAAAAGAACTTACAACCCTGCTGATCGGCGACATGGCTTTCATACACGACATAAACGCACTCGCCGTTCTAAAAAAGCTCGACGTCCCTGTCATAGTTGTAGTAATAAACAACCGCGGCGGAGGAATATTCCACTTCCTGCCTATCTCGCAGGTCGAAGACATATTCGAAGATTACTTCGTCGCACCCCACGACCACTATTTCCAGGGAGCCTGCGAAACATTTGGTATAGACTACTACAACCCGCAGGATAAAAAAGATTTTACACTCGCATACTTCCTTGCAAAAGATAATGCAAAATCGGCAGTAATAGAAGTAAACACAGACAGAAACAAAAACCTCAAACTAAGGCGCAAAATAAAAAAACAAATAATAGAAGCACTAGAAAAATAATTAAAAAATCTTTTCTTCATGTTCTTCATGTTCTTCATGCCCTTCATGGTAATATACACGCTTAACAGGAGCAAAATAAAATGACAAACTACAACTGGCAAAAAGCCGGCGAATTCGAAGATATCAAATACGAAAAACTAGAAGGCATCGCAAAAATAACCATCAACCGCCCCGAAGTACGAAACGCCTTTCGTCCGCAGACGGTCATCGAAATGTCCGACGCCTTCCGCAATGCAGAGCGGGACAAAACCGTCGGCGTTATCGTTCTTACCGGCGAAGGTAAAAAGGCCTTTTGCTCCGGCGGCGACCAGAAGATTCGCGGCCATGCCGGATACAAAGACTCAGCCGGCGACGAAAGCCTCAACGTCCTCGAGTTCCAGCGGCAGATACGACGCTCGCCAAAACCGGTCATCGCAATGGTCGCAGGCTACGCCATCGGCGGCGGTCATGTCCTGCATCTGATATGCGACCTGACCATCGCCGCGGACAACGCCGTATTCGGCCAGACCGGCCCGATAGTCGGCTCCTTCGACGGCGGATTCGGAGCAAGCTACATGGCCAGGATAGTCGGCCAGAAAAAAGCACGCGAAATATGGTTCCTGTGCAGAAAATACTCAGCCGACGAAGCACTCGCCATGGGCCTTGTAAACACCGTCGTCCCGCTTGACCGCCTCGAAGCCGAAACCGTAAAATGGTGTCGCGAGATACTCGAAAAATCCCCCGTCGCGATCCAGTGCCTAAAAGCCGCCCTAAACGCCGACTGCGACGGACAAGCCGGTCTCCAGGAACTCGCCGGATGCGCAACAATGCTATTCTACCAGACCAAAGAAGCACAGGAAGGAAGAAACGCATTCATAGAAAAAAGAAAACCGGATTTCTCAGGTTTCTAAAATGACAACAAAATCAAAACTAAAAATCTGGTTCGAAACCTGCCGCCCAAAAACACTAACCGCCTCGGTCGCTCCGGTGCTAATAGGCGCGGCAATGGCATTCAATGACGGCAGTATTGACCCGCTTGTATTAGCCCTAACATTCGCCGCCGCACTGCTCATACAGATAGGCACCAACCTCGCAAACGACTACTACGATTTCAAAAAAGGCGCAGACACCGAAACCCGCATCGGCCCAACCCGCGCAACCCAGGCAGGCCTCGTAACCCCGTCCCAAATGAAATTCGCCTTCATCCTGACATTCGCCCTCGCCGCCGCAGCGGGCCTCTACCTCGTCTATAAAGGCGGCATACCGATCCTCACCATCGGCCTCGTCTCGATAATATGCGGCGTCCTCTACACAGCCGGCCCAATCCCGCTAGCCTACTACGGCCTCGGCGACATCTTCGTACTCGTCTTTTTCGGCCCCGTCGCAGTCGGCGGAACCTATTACCTCCAGACCCGCACGATTAATCCATACGTCCTGATAGCTGGCCTCGCCCCGGGCCTGTTTTCCGTCGCAATACTCACAGTCAACAATTTCAGAGACATCGAAACCGACAAAGCCGCAAACAAAAAAACACTCGCCGTAAGATTCGGCCCAAAATTCGCCATCGCCGAATACATCACCGCAGTCATCGCAGCATGCCTTATCCCCGCTGCCATTTTTATTCTTACCTGGTCAAACAAGTGGTCGCTAATGTCCCTCCACGCTTTACTAATCGCGATCCTCCCGATCAAAACCATACTTTCAAAACCAACCCCCGAAACCCTCAACGCAATGCTCGCAAAAACCGGTTTCCTCCTGATATTCTATAGCGTCCTCTTTTCTGTCGGCTGGGTAATATGAAAATACAAGCGGCAAAACTAAAACGCTATTCGATCCCGCTGGCCCGCGAACTAACCCTGAAAACCGCCCGGATCAAAACCCGCAACGGCGCACTGCTTTTCCTGACAGACGACAGCGGCAATACCGCCTGCGGAGAACTCGCCCCGCTCGAAACACTCCACAAAGAACCCCTCGACGAAGCAATAAACCAGTTGACAAAATTAAAAGACAAAATCATCTCCGCAGAGATCAACGACTCGTTCATTAACTTCACAGAAGACATCGCCCAACTTATTGACTCAACACTATTCCCCTCAGTCGCCACCGCGATAGAAATGGCAATCCTCAACCTCTTCAAACAGCAAGGCAAATTCGACGACCTCAAAAATATCGAAATACCCGTAAACGCACTGCTTTCAGCCGATACGGACAATATATGCGATTTGGCAGGCAAGCTCATCGACCAGGGTTTTACATCAATAAAAGTAAAAGTAGGTAGATCGAATCTCGACAAAGAAATCGCCGCGATCAATGAACTAACGAAAACCGTAAAAGACAAAGCAGCCATCCGTCTCGACGCAAACAGAAAATGGTCACTGGATACCGCACTGAATTTCTGCAGCCAAACAGCATCTCAGATTATCGAATACATCGAAGAACCCCTAAGCAATCCAAACGAAATACCTGAATTCACAAGTAGGTCAAAAATCCCGCTAGCCCTCGACGAAACACTCATCGAAAAAAATCTCGAACAAATAAGCCGGCTTAAAAACATAGCAGCCTATATACTAAAACCATCGCTGCTCGGCGGTTTCAAAAAAACAGCCGACCTGGTAAGACACGCAAAGCAAAACAAAATAATCCCGGTAATAAGCGCAGCCTTTCCAACCTCCGTTTCCCTAAAGGCCTACGCCATCTTCGCCGCAAAAATGAACCTCCAGAATACCCCCCACGGCCTCGACACACTAAAATTCCTCGCAGAAGACATCGTGGAAAACCCGCTGAAAATTAAAAACGGAAAAATAAACCTCGCCGAAATAATCAAAACAGAAACCCAAACAGAAGCCCGAAGCGCAAGCGCAGGGATAAAAACCCAAATAAAAACAACATCCCAAAAACTAATAAACGCCGGAATAAAACCAAAAGACCGAATCGCCATACTAAGCGAAAATTCCGCAGACTATGCAGCCCTTATCATCGCCCTGTGGAACATAGGCGCAATCGCCGTCCCGCTAAGCACCCGCTATACGCCCGCACAATTAAAAGAAGCAATCGAACTTACATCATGCAAAAAATTATTCGGTAGGATGGGCTGTGCCCATGCTGTAAGCATGGAAGTTTTCAATATTGAAGACTTCACAAACATAAACAAAAACCAAACCGCCAACCTCGCATTCGATGATTTCAACTTTGACCTCAACGCCCACGCCAGCATAATCTTCACCTCATCATCCGCCGCAAAACCAAAAGCCGTCCTCCACACAATCGCAAACCACTACTACAGCGCACTCGGCTCAAACGAAAACATCCCATTTACGCAAGGCGACGCATGGCTGATGTCACTGCCGATCTACCACATCAGCGGATTCTCGCTGATCATGCGATCACTGATAAACAGATCGTCGATCATATTCCCCAACCCGGCAGAGTCAATAACAGAAGCGATCGATAACTTGGGCGTAACACACATTTCCCTCGTCGCCGCCCAACTGTCAACCCTCCTCGAATCAACCGAATCAATTAATCGCCTCCAAAAATTCAAAGCAATACTCATCGGCGGTTCGGCAGTACCTTCCAATCTAATAAAACGATCCCTGCAAAACTCCCTGCCGATCTTTACAACCTACGGTTCGACCGAAATGGCCTCGCAAATAACAACTACGGCCCCCGGCGATTTACAAACCAAAATCGGATCCTCGGGCAAACTTTTGTCCTATAGAAACCTAAAACTCACAGATGACAGTGAGATTCTCGTAAAAGGAAAGGCTCTTTTTAAGGGCTACATAAAAAAAGATTCCATAGAATTACCAACGGATTCCCAGGGCTATTTCCACACAAACGACATCGGATCGCTGGACGCCCAGGGCAATCTAACGGTAACCGCCCGCAAGGACCAAATGTTCATATCAGGCGGCGAAAACATCCATCCCCAGCAGATCGAAAGAGCCATCGAGCGGATATCCAACGTCCAATGCGCGATAGTCATCCCGTCAGACGACAAGAAATTCGGCAAAGTTCCCGTCGCCTTCATAAAAATGCAAAATGACACCCCCCTCGACACCGCGGAAATCCAGGCTCAGCTGAAAAAAACCCTCGAATCCTTCAAAATCCCAAAATCCATCCACCCCTGGCCGAAGCAAATCCCAGAATCCATAAAACCCGACCGCAAAAGTTTCGCAAAATTCCTGTAAAGATTGCAGGTTTGCTTCAGTACTAAAGTTTTGCAAACCGGTCCCGAATAGAATCCGGCATCTCAATAGACTTGCCGCTTTTGCGGTCCACAACGGAGTGAACCGTCTTGGCTTCGGCAACGACTTCGCCCCGCTGGTTTGTCAGACGATACGCAAGCGTATACGAGCTCCTGCCCGTATCGGCCAGACCCATTTCGACCGTAATCCGGTCCGAAAGTACCATCATCGCCCGATAATCAGCTTCGGCATGGACGATTGGGACAAGATATTTACCTTCATTCAGTATCGCCGCGATATCAAAAAACGATTCGTAGCACTCATGGATAATCAAAAAAACACTCCCATAAAAAGCGATCCCAGCCGAATCAGTCTGATGCAGTCGAAGCGTAGTTTCATATGTATGCATAAAAATACCTCATAATTAGTATTAAAAAACGATTTCCGTTTGGCAAGTTCAATTTTATTTCTTAGATTATAAGTGTCAACAGCGATTAGCAATAAGCAATTAGCACAGAAAACGAAATTATTTTCATATTTTTACCATTATACTTGGATATTTAGCATAGCACTAACACTTTCTTTTTATCTGGCTGCGTAAAAGCCATAGCTAAACCCGTTTAACGGACTAAACAATGCCGAACCTGACAATTTAGAGCTCCCAAAAGGAGCATGCAAAAGTCATAAATGGCACAATGCAGGGCAGGGACTCTTTTAAATGGGTTCCTGCCTTTTTTAGTCCACAAATAAAGGTACCGGGTACCCTTTTCGTAAGATAGGTAATTTAGCGGGTCTCCGGATACATGAAACTGCTTAAATTTCATCAAATACGCAGTAAGAATTTACCGAAATATTTACTCTACATGAAATCTCTTGTCCAATCGCCCTCTGACCGATAAAATATGGACAGTTCATAATATTATTTTTAGAATGCCGATATGTTTCTACCTATTAGAACAAGTATATGCCCGCGACGGACGCCCTACACAAATTACGCGCTGATCGCGATAAATATTTTTATTTTCCTCATCAGTTACTGGCCTCACACATATATCAGTGGCGGTCGTCAGGTTCATGAGGTCCTCCGCAACTGGGCTCAGCCGTTCATGTTACACCCGGACTCGCCGGAAATCTGGCAGTTCGTTACATACGCCTTCCTCCACGGCTCAATGCTGCACATTTTCGGAAACATGTTCTTTCTTTACCTCTTCGGAAATGCCATAAATGATAAAATGGGTAATGTAGGCTATATCTGCCTCTACCTCGCCGGAGCTGTTTTCAGCGGCCTAGGACACGCCTTAATTTCCAGCAACCCCGTATTGGGTGCAAGCGGAGCCGTCGCCGCCATCACAGGCGCCTACCTCGTACTATTTCCAAAAGCGATTATTACAGTAATATACTGGTTCTTTTTTATCGGGACATTCGACCTGCACGCATATTTCTTCATCGCCATAAAAATGATCATCATCGACAATATTCTCTACAGAGGCGCCGATAATGTAGCATACGAGGCACATCTATCCGGATACGCTTTCGGAATTATAGCAACATACCTTCTCCTTGCCGTTAAATTGATGCCAGGTGACCATTTCGACTTGTGGTCGTTGACAAGACAGTGGAACCGGCGCCGCCAATTCCGAGATATTTCAAACGGCCCAGGTCCAAATCAATCCAGAAAGTGGGTTAAGGCAAAGGAAGTTAAATCATCCGCACAGATGGAAAAAGAGGAGATGATCAACGACTTTCGCGCGAAGATATCCAGCCTGATATACCAGAAAAACATCTCTGAAGCCGCAAATACCTACCTCGATCTTACCCAGATTGACATTGATCACGTTTTACCGCGCCAGCAGCAGCTCGACATCGCAAACCAGCTAATGTCGATGAGCGAATGGGAGCAAGCCTCCAGGGCGTATGAATTGTTTCTCACCCGTTATCAGAATTGCCAGTATTCAGAGCAGGTAGAGCTTATGCTCGGGGTTATATATGCACGCTATCTCCACAAACCCGAAAAGGCCGTCAAGTATCTAAAAGCGGCCAGGAAAAAGATCACAGATCGCGGACAGATAAACATGTGCGACGAAGAACTGAATAAACTTGCAATGAAGGGTCACGAATAACCCGTTAGTTTTATGTAAAATCTTTCCCGCAGGCACTAAAACAGTTGACAACTACCGTAAACAGTGATAACATTCCACTTGATATTCTAATTGAGAAGTTTTTCATTTACACGGTTCTATACCTGAAAAAAAGGGAGAAACAAAATGTTGTCACAAACTAAGTCGGTTCTTACGGTTATCGTTATTGTCAGTATCGTCCTGAGTGTTGGAAACGTCCAGGCAGTTGACCTGCCCGAAACGGCGATATCTTACGATACAATTTCTTATCCATACCTCGCCCAGCCGGTCAGCGGAAGGGTGAACATTCGCTCGGGCGGAGGCATCGCATTTTATCCGTGCGGAAAACTGAAAGAAGGAGTAAACATCACCGTCGTCGCAGAAGAACTCGGGTGGGCAAAGATCGTTCCGCCGAAAGGAAGTTTTTCGTGGATAGCGAAAAAGTACGTTGACGTAGATCCGTCGAACCCCAAAGTCGGTAACGTAAACGCCGATGACGTTCGTGTATGGGTAGGTTCACCAAGCTACGACGCACTGACTTCTTCATCTACGCAGGTTAAGCTCAGCAAAAAAGATTTTGATTTCGTCGAATTGCTCGGAGAAGAAGAAGACGACTATCTGAAGATCGCCCCTCCTTCCGGGGCATACCTTTATGTCTCCGCAAAAGAAATCAAATACATTGGACCGGTAGGAACGATACCATCTATAATAAAAAAAGGTCCGGGACTGGAGCAAGACAATGGCAATGATATTAATACCGACACCGGAAAAATCGCGACCAGGCCGCCGGTCGACCACGAAAAAACCATGTATTCAAAGTCCACCTCAAGATCTCCTGACGATATGAAACTCATTACCGTCTGTCGCAGGATCGTCGAAAAGGTAGAAGCTGAAAAAGAAAAACCGTATGCCATGCAAAACTACACTGAGTTTAAGAAAGCTGTTGAAAAGGTCGCAAACGATCCGAAAGCTGCTCAGGCAAAGGCATACGCAAAATACCTGAAGAATCTCATCGGCCGTTACGAACTTGTTTCGATCGTCGATTCTTTGCTTCAAGAACAGAGTATAAAGCTGACTGAGGGATTAAAAGAGATTGAAGACGAGCTAATTAAGGCTAAAGAAGCTGTTACCGGCAAAGACTCCGGAAAGTACGTCGTAAAGGGAATTATAAAGCCTTCGAATATTTATATATCAGGCAAAAAGCGTTATCTCATACTTGATCAAAATCTCAAAATTATTTGCTACGCTGTTCCGTCGAATGTACCGGAAGGCATCATGGAAAAATACTACGACAAGAAGGTGGCCCTGCAAGGAAGCATCGAGAAAAAGTCTGACGGTTCTGTTAGCCTCGTAAAATTCACAGCAATTACACTGGAAGAATCAATAGAGAAATAAAAAAACTACTCCCGGCATCTTGCCGACAAAAATAATCAGCCCCCGGACCTGTCCGGGGGTTTACCCTTACCCATTACCCCTCACTCCTTAAGCTTCTCCTTACCCTTCTCCTTAGTCCCAAATATACCAAAAGGTTTGGTGAAAATTGGCAGTACTGTCCTTTCGATTTCCGGTTTATCTAATGTGCCGCCAACTTTGACTTCCACAACCGCATAACTCAGGATCATCGCAAAAGTATCTGCTACCGATGGCCTCAAGCCGGTCTTTTTGCCAAAAGCATTGAACTTCATCGCGACTCTTCCGTCGGTCATATTGATTGTCCCGGTACCTTTCATCTGCATTGATTTTCCGGAAATCAGAACCTCATCAAGAAAAAGCATATTATTTTTCATATAGGATTCGGCGGTTATATCGCTGAAAATATAGTCCGTCGGATCTTCCAGTTGCGAAGCTGTAATTATCTTTCCCAGCAGTGTTCGCTCAGCGAACTCCATACCGGATATCTTCATATTCAGTCTGCCGATTCTTGATTTGTCATCGCCGAAGGTCCCCGTCGCGCCGAAATACCCGCTGATATGTCCTTTCGTGTAATCGTTGCCTTTGTCTGTTTTCTTTTCGGAGGCGACTAACTCATGGAGATCGATCTCGGAAAAAACTGTCTCGATCGAGTAGCTCATCTTTTTATCTTTTTTGCGTTTCAGCAATAAATTCCCAAGAATCTTTCCACCGCCGCAATTGGCAGTATACTCTCGGCTCAGGAACGAATCGCTGTTCGGGTCATAGATAAGTTCGCCGTCAATGTTATTGACGGACTTGCCTTTGATCTTGACGCTTTTGGCATTGTATCGTCCGCTGCCGGAGATTATTCCCTCGCCTATTTTATAAACGCCCTTAGATTCAAGCGAACCGTTTATCTCGCCTAGGATGCCTTTGTCTTTCAGGACGAATTCTTTTAGTGTAAGATCGCTGATGAAATCAACGATTCCCTCATTGTCGCCGTCGTTTTGATAAGTGATCCTCTCAATGGCAAGGTCAAATCTGCCGGACGGACTAAGATCCTTATCAAGGCCGGTCGAATACCCCTCAAGCGCTTTTTTTAGTTTGTCGTCAAAGGCGATATTCTTCGCGGAAACCGAGAAATCGCAGCTTTTTACTTTGTGGTTTCCTGTCAGGATAGTACCGTCAACCGTAATCGATTTTGCATGCTCGTCCGCATCGGTTGCTGACTGGCTGATTGACCGCATATTTTCAAGGGTGATCTTATCCTTCTCGATGGTAACTTTTCCAAAAATGTTTTCTATCGGATAAGGAAACTTCGTGTAATTGATACTGCCGCCAAGGCTTTCAACATCGATCTTAAAATCTGAACATTTTATCCGCGGATTAACGCTTAGATCCGCTTTAACATTGATAGCCCCTTTCGGATGAAGCTTCGAAAGCACCTTATACGAATCGGCTGGAAGAGTTTTTAACCACCTGTCCTGGATCTGTATATTTTTCGCGTCCAATTCAAGACAGTAGCCCGGAGCAGGATAGTTCTCGTCAGCCGGCCATACTTTCCCGCTGATTTCCACCGTACCATCGTTGTTCCTTCCGGTCATCTTTATAATACGCGTAAGCGAAGGCGTCAAAATCGCCTCGACATTAACATTGGTCAAAGGCAGCGGGAAATTCTCATACATCATCGTCGCGTCTTTAATGCTTATTTCGGCGGTATACTCAACCGGACGCGTACCGACCTGGTTTGGGAAAACATGAATCTTAGCGTCTGTCCGAGCCTTCATTTTAAAACTATCAAAAAAACTACGCTGACTATAGGGCAGCGACATCTTCAGTCGAGTGTCCAGCGGGATATTTTTAGCGTTGATCCAAATATCATAGCTTGGCTTGCCGCTGCGAATATCGGTCACTTTACCGTTAAGCGTTATCGAGCTCTCGTCCGTACCAGAAACCAAATTGATAAGAGTAACTTCCTGCGGCCCTATTATCACACGCCCAGTAATATTTTCCAGGGGGTATGGAAAATGCAGATAGCTTGCCCTGCCTCCGAGCATATCGATCTGAATTTCGCTGCGTCCTTTTATCTGATCATGTTTGCGAAGATACGAGTATTTGATCCTCGCACGTCCTTCAGGTGAAAATGTGTACCAGACACTATGCTGCTTCTTATACAGTTTCAGTGCCCGGAAAACATCCTTACCGAGCAGCATATTCTCGCTGGTGATAATTATGTCTGTAACCTTGATCCCGTCGACAGGTTTTGTCCCGCCGCGAATCGTAAAAACACTATCGTCATGCTTACAATTTAGGTCGGAAAAGGTGAAACTGTTATTAGAAAGAATAATATCACCGGTTATTTTCTCAAGCCGGTACGGAAATTTCTTATGTTGTATCGAAACATCTTTACACGTCGCTGTCCCGGACCACTTACTTTTCCGCAACTCGCTCAATTTCCCGTTAGCTTTGAATTTAAAGTCGCAAATCCCCTTCGGCTCATAAAGCCCAAGAAATCTACGAAAACCCGGGCCGATATATTTAGTCAGTCCCTCGTCATATACCAGGGCGTTTACCTTCGTCTTATCGTTAAAATGCATATTCTCAGCATAAAATTGACCGCTGAAACTGCCCTTGTCCAGGTAATCGGTGACCTTCCCGGAAAGCGAGAATTTGCAGTCTTCGCCCATCTCCCATTCAAGCGTGTTGATCATAAGGTCATCGGCGTCATAATCCATATCAAGCCGCAATTTCCGAACGTTCCACAGGTTTCCCAGTATTGTCTCCGGCCCGGTCGAAAAATTATCGCTGGTGATTATCAGCTTGCCGCTCTTGCCGGACTTATCCGTCTCCAGTTTACCGCCGATAACTCCCGAAAGGCCGCTAGAAGATGGATTGATATCGAAAGTAAACCCAAGCCCGTTCTTCTTTTCGACATCCGCGACAGCTCCTTTTGTCACGCCAACAGAAATTATCTTTTCCACAACGCCGCCGGACACTCTGCTAAGCCGAATTGTCCCCCGTCTCAGCACTAATGCGGGGATCGCCCCCTTCTTTCCTTTGCCGTCGTCGCCGGTAAGCGCAAGGTTCCATGAAGAAATATCATTGTCGTAACGAAGGTCCAGAACAAAATCCTCGATAGTCAAACTTCTCAGGCGAGGACGCAGCCGTAAAATACTGGAAACAGGAAATTCGACCAAAATCGTTTTCGCTTTCAATAAAGGCGGCTGATCGCCGGTGTCCAGGCACGAAGAAACCACTACCCCCTTCATCTTTGCAAGCCCGTTAAGCTGAACTTCGATCGATTCGATATCAACCTCAGAGCCCGTATACCTCTCGATCTGTTTTTTAGCTATCGGAAGCATCAGCTTAACTGCGACGTTCTTACAAACAATCCAGAGCAATCCCAGCACCGCAAGTGTAATAATAACCTTGAGCAAGAACTTCTTCCGAATTCGCCGAAATTTCTTCAATTCAATCCCAAATAAAACAGTATCCGCCGAAGGCGGTTTCCTCAATTACTAATTACAAACTGGCCAAAGGTCAGTTTGATTCTATCGCTTTATCAGCAATATCCCGCCGGCAGTACGCCCCGTCAAACGAGATCATATCGACTGCTTTATAGGCAAGCTCTTTCGCCTCTGCGACAGTATCGCCCAGCGCAGTCACGCCCAGCACTCGTCCGCCTGCCGTTACAATATCATCGCCTTTCTTCGCCGTCCCCGCGTGGAAGACCATAACCCCGTCAAGTTTGCCCGCCGCTTCCAGTCCGCTGATCTTTTTGCCTTTTTCGTAGTCGCCCGGATACCCGCCAGATGCCATCACAACACAAACCGCAACCCGCTCGTCCCATTCCAGCGTAACCTCATCCAGGTTGCCCATGCAAGTCGCCAGCATAACTTCGAGCAGATCGCTTTTCATCCGCATAAGTATCGGCTGGGTCTCCGGATCCCCGAACCTGGCATTAAATTCCAGCACACGCGGCCCCCCCTTGGTAAGCATGATCCCCGCATAGAGGATCCCTCGAAAAGTCGAACCTTCACGGTTCATCCCGTCAATAGTCGGCACCAGCACTTCCGCCGAGATCTGGTCCATCAGCTTATCAGTAACGCACCGAGCAGGGCAATACGCACCCATCCCGCCGGTATTGGGCCCCGTGTCTCCTTCGCCGATAGGCTTATGGTCCTGTGAGGTTTCCATCACGTAGATATTCCTGCCGTCGACAAACGCCAGGATCGACGCCTCTTCGCCGAGCAGTTTTTCCTCGACGATCACCTTCGCCCCGGCCTCGCCGAACAGATTTTCGCACATGATCTTTTCCGCAGCTATTATCCCGTCAGCCGGTTCGTCGCACACGAACACACCTTTTCCCTTGGCAAGTCCCGCAGCCTTGATGACGACCGCTTCGTCCCTGCTGGCGATATAGGCCTTGGCGTCCGGGAAATTGTCGAATATCCGGCTTTCGGCTGTAGGTATCGAGTTGGCCCGCATGATCTCTTTGGCGAACGCCTTGTCAGCCTCGAGTTGTGCAGCCGCTCCGCTCGGACCGAAAGCTTTTATGCCTGCTGCCTCGAACGCGTCAACGATCCCCGCCGCAAGCGGATCTTCCGGGCCGATCACAGCCAGGGCAACATCCTTGCTCTGGGCAAATTTCACAAGTGCTTCGATGTCGTTGACGTCGATATCGACATTTTTCCCATAATCTGCCGTTCCCGGGTTACCCGGAGCCGTGTAGAGTTTACCGAGTTTCGGTGATTGAGCAAGTTTCCACGCGATAGCGTGCTCACGACCGCCGCTGCCGACAAGTAATACGTTCATGACAATTCCCTTTTAAAGACCTAATAAAATCCGTTTACACCACCCAAAAAAGAATTTTACCCACAAAACCAAAAACCGTCAACTATAAAAGCACAGCAAACAAAAGCCCGAAGCGCTAGCGCAGGGATAAAACCTCAAAAACCCAAACGCCATCCTGCAAAACCTGCACCGCTGTTTTAGCATGAAAAAAGCACGGACAACCCTTAAGATCGCCCGTGCCCGAAAGAATGATGTAAAAGCAAATTATTTGCTTTTATACGGATTTTAGAAAAATCTCGTGCGTTTATTTGCGGGTAAAACCTTTTTTTACAATAACTTAAAACCTTTGCAACGCGTGAGAAATAAATACCATTGGTATTACGCAAGATTTGAGTTCTATTTTTTCTTCTTGCCTTTGCCCTTCCTGGAGCCTTTTGCCTTCTTATCCTTATCCCTCTTGGCCTTTTGTGCGTTTCTGATAGTCTTCTTAAGTTCCTTCATCTCGTCGGCAGACAGTTTTCCGTCCTTATTCTTGTCAGCCTCGGGGTGCTTTTTAAGAAGCCTTGCAGTACCTTGAGTTTTTCTAAATGCCATAGCCTCTTCTGCGGTCAGTTTGCCATCTTTATTAGCATCGGCCTTAGGCATTCTCTTAAGCATCTTGGCAAGCTGTTCTTCGCTCGGACCCTTCTTTTTTGCACCCTTCTTAGGCCCTTTTTTCTTGTCAGTCTTCTTAACAGGAGCTTTTGCTTTTGTTTTGTTTTTAGCCTGGTTCCACTTATGAACCTCGCCCCTGGTAAGTTTACCATCTTTATTGGCATCCATTTTCGGGTTCTCGGCAAGCATTTTCTTAGCAACCTCAGCTGGCATAGGCCTGTTCATATACTTTTTCCTGAGAGCTTCCATCTCGCCCTTGTCGAGTTTGCCATCTTTATTCTTGTCAGCTTCTGGGTGTCTTTCAAGAATTCTCTTTACCATCTCAGGAGATGGATTCGTCCATGGATTGCGTTTTTTGACATCTGTAGTACGCTTTTTAGCGCTAGCTTTGCGGAAAGCGGCGATTTCTTCTCTGGACAGTTTGCCGTCTTTGTTCGTGTCGGCTTTCGGGTGGTCCTTAAGCATTTTAGCAGCCGTTTTCTCAGCCATAACTTTTCTGTAGGCCGCTCTCTCTTCTTTTGACACCTTGCCGTCTTTGTCCGTGTCGGCAGGGTTGTTTTTGCGTGCTTTAGCAGCAGGGCGTTTTCCTCTTGTTTTTTTGGGTGCCTTTTTGTCATCTGCGACCGCAACAGCTGCAAAAACCAGCATCAGCGACACCAAAACCAAATTCTTAACCAATTTCTTCATTTTGTTCTCCCATAAAAAAAATAACATTACACTTCATCGACCGCACTCGTGGCATTCACATATATAACGTATGCGACATGTTGTCGTATTTCAATTATAATTTTTTTTTATAACTTTCTTGAATATAAGTGCCAATTTTACAATAATAAACCTGATTCGCACATGCTAAATTTATATGATGAAAGGTTTTTAATGTTGATACATAATGTTTTTTTTACTTTAAAGGACTCCTCGCAGCCGGTTATTGATGCTCTCGTTGCCGATTGCCATACATATCTTAAGGATCATCCCGGCGTTGTATTCTTTGCCGCAGGTGTCCTTGCCGCAGAACTTGACCGGCCGGTTAACGATCTGGATTTCCAGGTCGGCCTCCACGTAGTCTTCGAGAATATGGACTACCAAACCCAGTACCAGCAGCACCCAAAGCACATCGAGTTTATTGAAAAGAACAAAGGCAACTGGCAGAATGTGCGCGTATTTGATTCTGTTACCCGGTAACAAGTGACCTTTAGCACACCCTGCGCAACTGTTATAGTTGTGAGTATTTTGTTGGGATCAGGAACGTCTTTGTTATTTTTGATACTGTGTCTTTGTATTTTGGCAGCTTTTTCATTCGGTTCCATTCAGGGTGTGCCATGAATGCTTTCCAGTGTTTTTTGTGGGCGTCGATGTCCGATGCTGAGAGCATGTATGTCAGGTTCGGCACGTCGCTGCCGATGAGGGTTTCTCCGAAAAAGACGGGTGCGAGTTTTGTATCACGCATTACCTGGATCTCGCCGGTGTTGAACATGTCTACTTTCTTGCGGGCCTTGTTTTCGTTGTGGCTTTCGTAAATTCGCACTTCGAACATTCTCTGGGATCTTGTTTTTGTCTGGGCGGGGATCTCCATGGCTGGTATGCCCGCAAACGCCTTCATCAGGCGGCTTTCGATCCGAGTGAATGGGGGATTCTTTATGCCGAGTGCGAAATAATCGGTTGCTGCTCTATTGTAGTACTTGTCGGCTGCGAGTTTGTCGTTTAGTTTGGCAAAAGTTTGCAGTTTGGGATAGGTGATCAGGACATAGATCGAGAAATCTTCGGGAGCATCCTTGACGGTGAAAACTCCGACATTATTGAGCGATATACGTTTAAGGGCCGGAAGCAGGGCCTTTTCGAGGTATGTGCTTACGACCTTTTGCTTTTCGGCTGATTCGATGCGATATACACGCAACTCATAGAACTCCTGTTTCTGTGCGGAGGATTTTATTTTTGCCGAATCGGCAGCATTGTGAGCTGTCGTGCAGGACATAGATAGAGTAATTAAGATAGCGGCCAGGATTACGGTAATTTTCTTCATGTCAAATTTTCCTTTTCTAATTGGTTCGTAAGCGGTTTATTATGAAATTATTTAATGGCTAACGCCCTGGTTCTGATGAAATCTCCCAAGCCCCGGAATCCGTGGGATTTTGCTAATGCCTTCAGGACGTCTTTTTCAATTAGCGACAGCCGGATGTTTACCTGTTCGGTTCTTGCGTTGTCATGTGCAGGCAGGGGGGGTGTTTCGTTCATTTCGATCATCGTCGCCACGGCAGCGAACAAAGCTTCCCTGGTGTTTTTGACACAGGCGTTTGCGGTTTTGCCCTCGCCGTATACATTTGGCATTTCCAGACCCCGGCCATAGAACTCACCGTCCTCATTATCTAAAATAATCTGATAATTATCGACGATCTCATGCGCTAAGTCTTTGACTTCCTTATTAAAGGGCCTGTCCATAGACGCATTCTTGATTTTGGCAGTTTTCATTTTCATTGCCTTGCAATTTAATTTCAATCAATTTAACTTTTCGACAGAAATCGATAAAGGCTTTACAACTTATCGACTTGTCTTACATAATACGGTTTTACGGTCGCTTTATGTACCGGGATACTGACTGGATTGCATCCTTTTTTGGTGAAAATGTGGTGCGAGCCGCTTATCCGGGTTAATTCATAGCCTTTATTTTCTAGTTTCTTTCTTACATTCTTAAATCTTTCCTCTTTAAACATATTAATATCAACTCCGTTTATATATATTATATCAACAGATAAAGTATACGCTAAGCTATACATTATGTCAAGCGTGAAATTACTTGATTTTCAGTATTCTTGATTTTTCTTGCAAAAATTGGGGGTTTGTGGTATTGTCTTGAATAATCGTATCCGGTGAGCCGGTTCATCTTGCATTTCATGAGGTCTAGTCTCATCTTCCGTAGTGCATAATTTGGGCTGAATCCCCGTTTGCGTGTAGTTATGCGGGTTTATTATAGGCTTACAGTGTGTGAGCAGGCCTGCTAATACGTCTGCTGGCCCAGACAAGAGTATGGGCAGCAAAATATTTATTTTAGGAAAAAAGAATGCCATTTAAGAAAATTGGGCTCTGTGATGAGCTTGTCCAGGGTATCCTGGCGACGGGGTATACCGCCCCAACAGAAATTCAGGCCGAGGCGATCCCTATCGCTATCGCCGGTAAGGATATGATCGGCTGCGCACAGACGGGCACCGGTAAGACGGCTGCTTTTGTTCTGCCGATACTTAACCGTATCGCCGGGCGCAGCGGCAAGAAGAAACTTCGTTCACTTGTAGTTACTCCGACTCGTGAGCTTGCGATGCAGATCGATAAGTCTATCAAGGGTTACGGGCGGTTTACGCGTGTTAAAAGTCTTGCCGTTTACGGCGGCAGCCCCATCGACAAACAGATCAAGTTTATAAAGACCGGCGTTGATATTATTGCGGCGACTCCCGGAAGGCTGATCGATCTTATGAACCGCGGGGTTATCGATCTTTCGTCGATTGAGGTTCTTGTTCTTGACGAGGCCGACCGCATGCTTGATATGGGTTTTATTAACGATATCAAAAAGATCATCGCCAAGACTCCCAAGGAGCGGCAGACGCTGCTGTTTTCTGCGACGATGTCGAAAGAGGTTCAGACGCTGACGAAAACGATTCAGCGTTCGCCAAAGATGATCCAGATCGGTATAACGAATAATCCTATCGATACTATCACTCAGCATATGTATCCTGTGTCTAGAGAACAGAAGATGGAGCTTTTGCTGTATATGATGAACCGGCAGCAAATGTATAGTGTTCTGATCTTTTCGCGTACTAAACGCGGTGCTGATAAGATTTGCAAGAAGCTGAAACAGAACGGTATTAAGGCCGAGGCGATTCACTCTGACCGTAGTATGCGTCAGCGATTACGGGCGTTGGAAGGTTTCAAACGAGGCACGTACCAGGTTATGGTAGCGACCGATATCGCCGCTCGCGGGATCAATGTCGAGGGTATCTCGCATGTATTCAACTATGACGTGCCTGGTTATGCCGAGGATTATGTTCATCGTATCGGAAGGACCGGACGTGCAGAAGCTACCGGCGATGCGATCACTTTTGTGTCTCAAGATGAGATCGGCGATATGCGCAAGATAGAAAGATTTATCGACCGCAAGTTTAACGATGAGTACTATGACGGATTTGAATACGGTACGCGTTTTTCGGTGAAGACCGCGCCAATGGGCGCCGGTACTAAGAAGGGCGGCGGACGTGGAAGAACAGCTAGCGGTGCAGGCGGCGGCAGAGGTAGAAGCGGCGGCCAGGGCGGCAAGTCAAAATCCTACGGCAAAAAGAAGAGTGCAGGCGCCGGACAAGGCGGCGGATCCAAGTACAAGAGCGGCACTTACGCCAAAAAGAAAAGTGCCAGTTCGTCTAAAAGCGGCGGAGCAAAGTCCGGCCAAGGTAAAGGCGGGGCAGGGGCGAAATCCAAAAAGAGCTTTAAGAAAAAAGCAAAGTCAGGCACTGGCGGTGCGAAAGCAGGCGGCGGTTCTTTTAAGCGGTCCAAAAAGAAGTCGGCAAAGAAAAGCAATCGCAGGCCCTAAAAGTTTATCGTCGAGTTTGCGTGTGTGTCGTTCAATCTAATGCTTAGAAATTTGGCAACAGGCGCTTAGGGCTTTTGTATAGGCATACATAATCGCTTACTGTTTTTTTGTGTATTTTGCTACGTGTACTTTTTCCAGTGTTATCATACCGTCGCCGATGATCTCTTCGACTTTCGGCCGCATTTTGCTTATGTTTTCTTCGGTGTCGATGACCTCGATAATTATCGGCAGGTCCTTGCTGAGTGTCAGGAGGCTTGCTGTGTGGAGTTTGGTGTCTGCTCCAAAACCGGCTATCGCCCGTACTACTGTTGCTCCGGCTGCTTTTTCGTTCCTTAGTACGTCTACGATCTCGTGGTAGAGTGCTTTTCCGTGGATCTTGTCGCCCTCATTGACAAAAATCCGCATGATGATCTGGTCGCCTTCAAGTATCCGCATTTTATGAACCTCCAACCATTAACCTGGCAGCAGCCAGTCCTAAAATTGTCGCAATAAGGCCAAGTATGACATTTAGAGCGATGTTTGAGCCGGCAAGGAGCCACTGGGAGTCTTCGATGTACTTGTATGTCTCCATGCTGAAGGTCGAAAAGGTGGTTAAGGCTCCCAGAAAGCCTACTGTTACGGCCATTTTCATGTCTGCGCTAATTATATCGGTTGTTTGTGCGATGTGCATAACAAAACCGATCAGAAAACATCCCAGAACGTTAACTGCCAGGGTGCCAAAGGCGAATTTGTCGCCGGAAATATTCGAAACCAATGTGCTGAGTCCGTATCTGCTTAGTGCTCCGATGGAACCGGCAAGGGCGATAAGTAATATCTGCAATATTTTCCTTTCCTGAAGATTGGCATTATAGCGGTGGTCACAAAGCCGCGACGAGAATATTTAACCACAGATCGTGTGGGTTTTCACGGATTAAAAGCAAAAAAAACTTCACCCCCCGATGATGATCAACTCAAACTGACCGGTTGGCCAGTTTGAAATGAATAATGTCTATTGTATAATGTATAATGAATGATTCGGCCTTGCGGCCGAGGCTGTTTTATAATTATTGCCTTATTTCAGAACTAAGAGACCTTTTGCTTTCAGCTTACTTCCAGCTTGATGAGTCCGAGTTTTTCTATTTCTTCATAGAGTTTATTTTTGTCTACAGGTTTGACGACATACGCTTCACAGCCCTCTGTAAAGGCACCCATTACACTTTTTGAATCGTCAAGAGCTGTCGTCATAATCGCTTTTACGCGATCAAGGCCATCTATTGCATGTTCGCTTTCGATCTGACGGACAGCTTTTAGAGCATCGCGGCCATCCATATTGGGCATCATGATGTCAAAACAGATCAGATCGTAAGGGTTACTCTCGTCTAAAGCCTGGCGAAAGGCCGCAACAGCTTCAATTCCATCAATGGCAACATCACATTCGAAATATAGTGACAAATACCTCTGCATCAATGTTCGGGCGGCGAATTCATCTTCAACTATCAAGCACTTCATTGTAATCTCCTTTATTGTTAACTTGTCTATTTCACTTTCCGGGTATTAGTTTGTTCTTTTGCTTTTTGGATCCAGTTTGGCTGAGAGATGAAGGATCTAACTTTCTCAAATTCCTTTTCCATCTCAGCGAACATTGATTCTGCGTTTTCCAGTTTTCCATCCTTGCCTGCAATTTCCAGCAGAAAAGCTGCCTCCTTCAAACTGTCTGCACTGATAGTCGCAGCCGAGCCCTTTATTGTGTGGGCCAGCAAATTAATTATCTTTGCATTTTCCGTCTTTACGGCTTGGGCCAGCGCTTCAATGCGGGGAAGAGTATCCTCCAGCCATCCTTCTGCGATTTCTGCGATAAACTCTTCGTCGTCATCGCCGACACGATCAAGTAAAACAGGCCAATCGATAACTACCTCATCACTTTCTATTGCAGCGTCACTGATGGACCGATTAAGCTTGTCAACTTCATCCTTAACAGTCTCGATACTTTCAGTCACTGAACTGCTTTGCTCTTTATGGATTGCCGGCAAGTACTTGTCAAGCATTTCAAAGAGTTTATCGCGGTCGACGGGTTTTGTAAGATAGCCATCACAGCCTGCTTTGAGGCATTTCTGCTCATCGCCTTTCATCGCATTAGCGGTCAGCGCTACTATCGGTGTTTTTATCCCTGCTTTTCTGATCTCAGCTGTTGCCTCATAGCCATTGACGTTCGGCATTTGAATATCCATAAAGATTATATCAAACGATTGGCTCTTAGCTTGTTCAACAGCGATTGCACCGTCACTGGCAATCGTCACTTCAACTCCGACTTTTTCCAGCATTCGCCGGATAACTTTCTGGTTGGTTTTGACGTCTTCAACCACAAGACAGTTGCCGGTATAATTAACATGTGCGTTTTCAATTCCCTCGATCTTATCTGTCTTAGTTTTATTATGTCCGTCCAGCAATGTCTGCTTTGTTACATCGACGCCTACAGGTATTACAAGCGAAAAGACCGATCCCTTACCAACTTCACTGGTTACGGAAAGCTCCCCTCCCATAAGTTCTGTAAGCTGTTTAGTAATGGTTAGCCCCAGCCCGGTGCCGCCGTATTTACGGGTGTGGCTCCCATCTGCCTGGGTAAACGATTCAAATATTACCTCCAGCCTGTCCTGGGGTATTCCGATACCGGTATCGTCAACATCAAAACGTATATACGGCTGATTGTCTTTATCGACAAGAGAAACATTTATATGTATATGTCCCTGTTCGGTGAATTTTATGGCATTATTGACAAGGTTGATCAGGCACTGATTCAGGCGTGTTGGATCGGTGCGAATTTGTGCAGGAAGGTCTTTGCTTTCGTTTATCTTAAATCCGAGGGATTTTTTTTCTACCATTGGTTTCAGCATACGCTTGATGGAATTAAATATTCCTTCTAATGAACAGTCGATTATTTCTATGTCGAGTTGGCCTGCTTCAATCTTGGAAAAGTCCAGGATATCGTTGATAAGCGCCAGCAGATTTTTACTTGATTCTCTGATGATATCAATATCCAGTCTTTGCTCATCGGTAAGTTCTTCATCTGCCAGTAGATCAGAAAATCCAATAATAGCGTTCATAGGTGTGCGGATCTCATGGCTCATATTAGCAAGAAACTCGCTCTTGGCAATATTGGCCATCTCGGCCTGTGTGGCCATATCATTGGCACGTGCGGTAGCTTCCATAAGCCGGTCGTTGACATATTCGATTTCTTTTCGGGCGGTCTCGGCGTCTTCCATTAATTTTACAGATGTACGGTGTGATTTATCCAGGGCTTCATTACGTATTTCTAAAACTTTGTTGACGGACTGCAACACGGTCTGCTGCATACAGATGCCGCGGTCCGTCCGGCGCAGCAGGATATACACAAACCCAAACAGTCCACCCAGAAGAAGCACTGCCGCCCCTGACGAGGCAATGAGGAGTCGATGGAACGCAGCTTTTTTTTCAGAGAGGTCGTGCATAACTATCAGGTTGCCGACGTCTGTGCCGGAGGCGTCTATCAGGAGGTGTGCCATAATTCGCCACGACTTGCCGTCGAATTCCGCTTCGGTGGTTACTCCTCCGTGCGTATGTTCTTCTTCGCCGACAAAATGGGCAGCTTCGTCGGGGAAATGTCCCAGAGACGAGTAGATAATTACATCGTCGGGAAATCTATTCCAGTCGGCATCACGGCCCAGCATCTTCATACCCGATTCCCACTTTTGACGATTCAGGCTGTCCTTGTAAATAACCGCCGCCAATTCAAGCTGGTGTTCTTCGGAAATATCTTTCAAAACATCCTCGATCTCCTTGCCCAGTTCCAGATAACCGATGAGTATCTCACCGTCAAAGATCGGCCGCACCACCCGCAGTGTCAATGTGCCAAGAGATCCCAACTCGATACCCGAGGCTATCTGCCCTGTGCGCTCAGCCTCAAGCGTAGTGAAACGATCGATCAGTCCTCCGATCTTGCCGGGGTTGTGGACACGCAGCAGGTTTACCCTGTCAGGCCGTTGGAAGTAGAAGTGTGTGATGGCGTGCCTGTCCCGAAGTTGCGACAAGAGAGGTTCGTAGTTCGCAAGCAGGCGGTCTCTGTCTTGTGCCTTGAGGGCATCGATAAGACTTCTGTCACGAAGCAAAACATCTTCAATCGCGGATAACATTTCGGTTTGTTTTTCCAGAAATTCATTTAAATCATATGATACCGCCTTCAGTTTATCCCGGCTGGACTGCTTGAGATGTCTTTGATGTGCGTTTAGCATAACCGCTGAGAAACCGCCGACAAGCAGCAGCAGCACAGCGGCCAGCGGAACCAGCAAACGCTTCTGGACCGGTTTAACTGAGTCATCTCCTACAGACGCAGATTTCCACGAAGCCGCGTTGTCTTTGATTGTACTTAAAACGTTCATTTTGTTTCCTGATTTTGCGGAATTAGCCATGCCATTGGTTGAAAGGGCCGCACACTATATTATATCAGCCAAATACTATGCTTACTTAACCACAAAGGAACGTTATCGAGCAAAAAGCACGCTTACTTTACAGCAAATCACGCTTCATTTTCATCAAATCACGCTTACTTTGTCACAGATAAAACTTGCAATGCGTGATGTAAGCTCACATTTAGCCATTGTAAGCCTTCGGAATAGTGTTATTGCCCTGATTTATGACATTTTCAATTTTTCTGATGAAATTAGACCAAAAACACAAAAATTCTTTTTTTTTCTGTAACGGGTCCGCTGTTTTGGCGTCTTATACTATAGTTCTGGCGGCATTTTATGCGGATTTTGTTTGAAAATTAAAGATTTTTAGTAGGGCCTATGATTGTAACTGTCGTTTCCTAATAGACTTAGAGAAATGAGGTTTTTTTTTTACAAAGCCTTTACTAATTATTTAGTACTAATTAGTTGACACGATGAATACCAGGTGGTATTATTTCTACTAATGAATTAATAGAACTATTTTTTAAGGGGCAAAAATATGGCAAGGCGCACATCCAGGTATCCCACTGAACTCGAACTGGAAATATTGAAGATTTTGTGGCGAGATAGACAGGCAACTGTTCGTCAGGTCAAAAAACAGCTGTTGGGTTTTAGGGACCTGGCGTACACATCTGTGATGACCATAATGACCATAATGACAGAAAAGGGATATCTCAAGCGCAGCAAGAAAGACAACTACTATATCTATAAGCCAAAGATTACAGAGGCGGAAACCACTTCCGGAATGCTTGGTGATATCGTGGAGCGTCTTTTCGACGGATCGGCGACGGCTGCTATGGTTAACCTCCTTGAGACCGGAGATATTGACAAAGCTGAACTTGCTAAACTCCGCAAGCTCATAACCCGTAAGGGAAAGGAGGTGCAGTAATGAATATTGTTGACTATTTCAACTCGCAGGTGTGTATTCGATTTGCATTAGCCTTAGTGCATTTCTTATGGCAAGGTTTGGCTATTGCCGTACCTGGGATAATAACGGCCAGTCTGTTTGGTAAAAACTCATCGCGGATTCGCTATGGGATTTACGTCACAAGCTTATTAGCGATGGTTTTGTCGCTGTGTGTAACATACACCCTCGTAGATGTATCGATACCGCAAGTTGCAGAGAGATATCAGGTCGATACGATCCCGATCATCTCCGAGCCTTCTGTTACTCTCTCTGAGGCTGGTTTACCGGAAACAACTAAGCCGGTTTATGTTTCTTTAACTGAGCCATCTTTCGATACAGAAGCAGTGGCAGCTCCAATGCCAACCGTATCACCTAAATTCCATCTTTCTTTGGATTGGCAGCGTTATACGCCATATTTAATAAGTCTCTATGCCCTGGGCGTAGTTGTTATGCTGGGTCGATTGCTCCTTGGCTTACAAGGCGGGCAAAGGCTGCGTAAGTTCTCCGAACCTGTGGAAGATGCGTCTATCCTGGCATCGCTCAGGCAACAAGCTCAAGCGCTGGGGCTGACTTTTATACCGGCAATTGCCTTTTGCAGGCGGGTTATTGTGCCAACAGTTGTAGGAGTTTTTAAGCCGACTATTCTGCTGCCGTTTTCTTTTGCCAGCGGCCTTAGTCCCCGGCAGGTGGAAATGCTTCTTGCCCATGAACTTGCTCATGTTCGACGTTATGACCCATTTGTCAACATAGCCCAAAGGGTGATTGAAGCATTACTTTTCTTCCATCCTGCGGTCTGGTTTATCTCTAACAGAATCCGTATTGAGCGAGAGAATTGCTGTGATGATATGGTTATAAAGATAGGCGGAAAGGCAAATGAATACGCCTCATCTTTGGTAGATATCGCCCAGCAGACGTTGTTGGCTGCTTCAAAACAACGCTTTGTAGCAGAAGGTGTCAGTGCGGCAGGCCGGCCATCCCGGCTTGGAGATCGAATTCGTCGTCTGATGGGAGCCCCGAAAAGTCAACAGCTTCGACTAAAATATACATGGGTGATAGGATTATTGGCGGTATTGGTATTAGCTATACCAATGACTATCTCTATGAGTTCACGTCCAGACCTTGATAAGGAAAAACCAGATGTGCAGGTTGAGGAAGAAAGTGCCTGGGGCAAAGAGGTTAATGGTTTGCAGTTGGGCCTGAAGTTCCGTTTGCCGGGCCGTCCGTTTCGGCAGGGGGAGGTCGTCAGCGCTGTAATCTATGCTCGCAACAACGGCGATCAGATCGTCAACCTGTCTTATTATGATTTGACCGGTTTGTTGCCTGTGATATATGACTCTCAGGGAAAAGCTGTACATGTCACGATGCCGTCGCCGAGGTGGAAACCTGGCCATATGCGTCGTTCTGTCAAGCAAGGCGAGACTAAGCAGGTTGGCGATTTACATCTAAGGATAGACGCCGCAGCCGACACCAAAATACACAGCGCCGACATTAATTACCATGCACATCTAAAGCCGGGAACATACCGCTTAGGCATGAAATTTCTTCCCGATGATCTGCCTGACAATAACTGGCAAAGCAAGCTAAAGCCCGGTGAGATAGGTCTTACAATTGTACCGGCTGACTCTGTGAATGTTAAAGAGTTGTTCAGGGACATAAGCTTTGAGGCGGCTTTGAAAAATGCCAGAAGCTATCCGATGCAAACCAAGGTTAAGGAAAGTATTAAAGAAGCCCTCGGGCGATACGAAGATATTATGATCGCTTATTCAGATCACCCGGATCTGCATAAAGCCAAATCAATATTCTTTGATGTTCTAAGGAATGCCGATGACTATTTGTCCGCATCGAAGATCGTTGAGGAGTTGGTGGATCAGTTTGATTTAGAGGCACCTCGCGGAATTGAGTTTGCCTGGCATTATATCAATTTTCATCTAAAGGACGCAAGAGGCAGCTCTTTTCAAAACCTTCCTCGCAGTAAAAAAATGCTTGATTCATTACTGCTTAAGGGCAAGGCGGAAAAACACAGTCTTCTGCGTCTAAAGGCTGAAAGATTGCTCGCCCATTTTCATGTTTTAAAAGGTGATGAGGTTAAGGCGCTGCGAATAGTGATAGATGCGCTGAATCGCGCTAAGGTTGCCTGGACAAAGGAGGGTTTCTGGAACGATACCTGGAAAAAGGATAGAAAACTATACTCTCAGTATATGGATGAGTTGTCTGCTCTGTCATCGACAGGCGGCTGGGCAGTGGAGCGTTCGGATGACCCGCTGGTGCTGGAGATAATTCAGAAAAGACCGCCTGTTTACGCTAACCCCCAAAATGATTTCCTCGAAAACGCAATATTGAAAAAATACGGTTCCAGGAACCCATCAGACAAAGTTAAAAAAGCCGCTGAGCCGGTTGATGATGGGGAAGCAGGCTGGGGAACGGCCAATACTGGTCTTCAAATTCGTTTGATCTTACCTAAGAAAGGTGAACCTTTGCCGGTTATTACACCGGATTCTTTGGTAGGGCGGCTTGAGGTTAGAAACGTCAGTGATAAACCTATCAAGCTAGCCGGGCAAAATACTTCCAGTGGGCGGAAAACTATCGTCAATGATTGGTTGATCGGTCTCACTGTAGGAGTGAATCAAGCGTCGCGTGGAGCGAGAACTTTTTTCCGGGCTGACGACCAGGATGGCTATTGGTCAAGGATTGGAAATATGCCGTCGGTAACAAATATTGAGCCAGGTAAAAAAGCAGTTTTCAAGATTCAGCTACATAGACTTGTAAATGATAAGGGAACTAATTTATTAAGTTTACGCGGTAAATGTGATTTAAAGCCGGTACTCCGTGTGCGAGATGACAAATTTGGGTTATGGCATGGCCATGCAGTCGGCAAAAAAGTATCGGTAATGATCAAAGATGAACCAAAACCCTCAGACACTTTGAATTCTCGTTCAGGAGAAAAGTCTGCTGCTGGGGTTGTGGGCAAGGAAGGCTTGGGTTTGGTGGTTGCACAGATTGAGCAAGACGCCGCCACCATTGCCGACCGCTATCAGGCCGCGATGCAGCGGAAGGGCTACGCGTTCCTGTCGAGGAGCGAGCTGTTACGCCGCCGCGACCAAATCGCCGCGTTGGCGCTCAAGCACCTTCGTCAGCCGTTGGATAGAACCATCCGTGTCGCGATACTGGACGGAATTGATCGCTGCATCGACCGCCTGTACACCAGCCCCGCCGGCAAAGTCGACTACGGCAACGGGTTCGGCAGTGGCGGCCGAGAGTGGATGTACCTCAACGACGGCGACTACTTCCTGACGTTTCAGTATCACTTGTGGGTCGGGCTCAAGAGTCAGCCACTCGCACCTGCCGACCTGCGCCGCCGCCGAACGCAGCAGAATTGGATGCGACAATATCTCACAAATCTACCGTTCCGGGGATCTCACGAAGCGCCGGTTCGCTGGGGAATGAGCAACGCCGAGACCCGCTCGTGGGCGATTGCCGAGTTGGATAAGTCGTTCGCTGATCCCCTCGGCCTTCTGGCTGAGCCACTGCCCGATGCCGGCTTTGCCAAGTTGCAGGATCGGTTCAAGCGATTCAGCAACGGTATCCTTGGCGATTTACACGCCATGAAAGTCGCCGGCCTCACGTCAAGATTCATTTCTCACAAAGATCCCGCAGGCCGCTACGGACGTACGTATACGGGACGGCTTGCGTTTGATGACACAGTGGTCGATCTGTGGGGCAACGGTCCGAGCCTGCATTTCGCCTCCAATGCCGATTTCCGCGGTAATCACGGTTCCCTTGGGCAGTCTTCCATCTACGACGTTGTCCGCTATACCGAAATGCGTGCTAAGCCGGCACTCAAGGGCGCCGCGGTGGATGCCTGGCTCACTCGAGAAGGTCGGGGCGACCTGACTCTTGAGGGCTCTACTCTCATCGCCGTGCGGGGTGCGAAGATTGCAAAAGTTCCGGTCAAGAACTGGTTCGATGCGGACAAGTTATCCGACGATCAGTTGCATGCCGTAATCGGCAATAGCGGTACCGACAGGATCTCGATCAAAGGACTGCCAAGGATGAACGGCCCGCAACGCGGAGATCGCTCCCAAGGCGAATTCTTCATCGTCGTACAGACTCGTGAGAACAACTTGTCAATCATTAACCTCCACAACTACGAGTTCGGTCTCAGTTTTTGGTGTAGAAAATCCAGGGACAGTCTCTTACCAAAAGATGAACCAAAAGCCTCAGACACCTTAAATTCTCGTTCAGAAGAAAAAGCAGTTGAGGGGGTTGATGGGGAAAAAGGTTGGGGCAAGTCGGAAAAGAAAGCAACTGCCTCAATTGGAGAAGTAAAACAGTATCTTAACGATACAAAAGCCCCCGACACCACAAATTCCATCGCAAGAGTAAGGGAACTGGAGAAATTGGGATTAAAGCAAAGACGCCTTGGTGAAAAAGACAAAGCAACTGCAACGTGGATGGAGCGGGCACGAGTGTTAAAGGCGTTAGGCGACTTTTATAAACAGTCAATAGCATTTAATGATGCACTTGTTGACAGCGATAATTTATCTCTAAAAGATTTTGAGAAGTTAGTCACAGAAATTGAAGCAGAATTGGGACAATTGAGGAAAAATGGACGTGTTCCGAGTGCCAGGGTTGTAGGTGGATACGCCGATACATATTCTGAAATTGCATTTCGATATCTGATAAGAGGTAAGAAACTTAAGCTTACAGATGAGCCGGATGTCGAAATCACTAAAGAGATGTTAAGTTTATTTGAAAAATCTGCTAAACAATATGAAATTGCTTTAGAAATTGGGATCCCCAGGGAACCAATGAAACTGTATTGTATATCTAATCTGGCAGAGGCATATCTGGGGGCGGAGAAAATTGACCTGGCTGTGGCGCAATACAGGAAATTGGTCGATGCAGACCAGACGATGTATTCAAAGTTAAGATTGGAAAAAAGTATAATCGACGCTCAATGGAAACCTTCGCATCCCGAATTTCCCAAACAGGTTGAACTGATCCTGGCGAAATATAAAGATGACGGAAATTACGCTTCAATAGCCCAGCAATTGGCGCTTGTCTATATGGAATATGGCCAGCGGGAGAAAGCTATCCCCGTCCTGGAAACATTGATCAAAATAGACGCCGGTAATCCAATGCATAAGCGTATGCTGAAAGAACTAAAGCGTCGGATAAAAGCCTCAGCCACCTCAAATTCTGTTTCTGAAGAAAAGGTCGATGTGCAGGTTGAGCCGGATGTTGATGCTTTGACGTTGACTTTGAGCCGTGCTGGTTTTGATGTTAGTTCAGCTCAATTTTCGAGTAAGGACAAACTTTTGTCGCTTGATCTTGATAGCAGTTCTATTTCAAATACGAAAAACAGCAAAGCCGATCTGATCTGGGATCTGGATAAAGATGTTATTACAATTAGCGGGGCTCGCCGCACAGCAGTCTGGCCACTGCAAAATGGGGATGCGGCGAGGGCAGCTATTCAGTTCATTCAGGTGAAATATAGTTATAAATCTCCGAGGATGGGGCTTAAAAAGATTGACGTCTCGTCAGCCAAGGCCAGTTATTTTGCGGTACGGGATGACAAGGGAGATATTTATTTGGTCGGAGCGATCAAGTCAACCAAAAGGATGTCGCCGATAAAAAGCGATGGGACCTCAGCGCCTGCTATTGTCTGGGCAAAATCTCTGAGGCCAGACACCCATAAATCCATGCGAATAGGCAGCGGCAAGAAGGCATTTTTGTCGTCAAAGGCAATTGTTGCGGGGTGGAAAAGTAAGTATGGTGCGATTAATAGTTTGAAAGTTTCTTATTCCGAGGGCATTGTCGACTTCAATGGTTCCAAAGAGAAGTTGGAGCGATATGCGAAAAGATCGTATATCGATAGATTTGAGCAAGATGATATGTTTTATCAAAAGAGGTCGTCCGGTCCCGAAGAAAAGGATTATTTCATGGAGGGATCCTTTGATGGTACAAATTCTATGCACTTAGATGGTAATGCAAAGTATGGTACCATTATAAAAGGCGACATGGGTGGGAATTATCAGTTTAATTCAGTCAAGATATACATGCTCATGGATACTCTACCAACATCACTTCTAGACAAAGAAGCGATGTACTTAGCTGATATTCCTAAATTGCTTTTACTATTTAAGGGCAATCAAGTCGAGGTAAGCGGCAAACTTGAAAGGATTGGCAACGATAACTGTCATGTTCTGATTATTAAAAATAAATCAGACGAAGTAATTAATAAGATTTGGATTTCTCACGAAAAGGGAATGTTGCCAGTAAAATATCAAGGGATTAGCGATGGGCGTGTGGAAGTTGAAATAACACTTGATAAGTTGCAAAGTGTAGAAACTGATAGTGGTAATATTTGGTATCCTGTTGAAGCAACAAGGATTCTATCCAAAAGTAATGGTGAAGTGTTGAAATATCAACTTAAAACTACAGAATTTGTTCCCAATGTTAAATATACTAAAGAGGACTTCAAAGTACAGTTTCCTGTCGGGACTTCTGTTGTGGATCAAGTGATAGGTTTAGAATACCAAGTAGGCAAACCAAAACCCTCAGACACCTTAAATTCTCGTTCAGAAGAAAAACCCGCTGTGGAGGTTGAGGGTAAAGAAGAATGGGGCAAGGCGGTCGAGGGTTTGGCTGTGCGTTTGCGTCCCGGGAAACAAATAATCGCAAACAAGCAAAAGGGTGAACTTCGACTCGATCTGCGTAACGACAGGTCCGGGATGTTTCCGGCTTCGAGGTACTACGACAACGTGTGGCTGCAAGTTGACGGGAAGTGGTATCGTCCAAATATTAATCTGGGTGGAATTCCTATTGTAGAAATAAAGCCCGGCGGTTCAGCCGAAGCGTTTCGAAAGTTTTTTCTGCAAGCTGGTAAGAATAATCAATTGAACGGCGGCTGGCCGGGAGATACGCCGCCTGATATGTTTTCATCGAATTGGCTCCCATCGGCAAAGCCGCTGGTTCTTTCCTCCGGTTCTCACACCGCCCGTGCCGCCTTCAAATTTCCAGACAAAGCGGCAAGCAAGCATGTTTATGCGATCAGCAATCCTGTCGAGATAGAGATTGTCAATCCTGACAAGTCGGAAAAGAAAACAACTACCTCAATTGGAGAAGTAGAACGCAAGGTGGGAACTTTCAAAGGGTCCTTCAAGCTGAAAAAAGAAATGACCATAAAAATGCCCCCAGCCTCACCGGTACCTGGAATTTCGATCCAGCCTTTGTCAATTCGGTTTGATAAGCCCTCAAGCAAAATAAGAGCGACAGTTTCAGTTGCAGGCAAAAATAATGAACGCAACTATAAATCCTATATTCAGATCGAAACGCTGCTTAAAGACGGTCGTTGTTACGCACGACGCAAAGCACTTGTACCAGTACGCAAAACCGGTGATGCTCCAAGCATCCTTGAAATTTTCCTCTCCGATTCACACCCCGACAAAATATCCGAATTCAGACTGACCGTCATGACAGAACAGTTAATCGATGGCCCCGCCGTTACCGAAGGGGACTTTACTCCTGGCAAACGCCTGAATGTTGGCCTAAAGGCTTCTGATGGTGAGGATCATCTCGAAATAAATTCTATTCACTTTTATGCCAGCGACGCCCCCCCATGGGCCACCGGACTAACCGCCTCTCTAAGTGGCGGGCGATACACCATGGACGGTTCCAAATGGCTCGTCAAAGTTGAACTTCTCGACAGCAGCGAACGCGTAATTGTCTGGGGCCAAAGGACATATAGCCGGAGAGACTCCTGCACCGGAGGCATGGGCCCTGTTTCTCTGGGTCCAACAAAAAACGCAACCGGCGCCCGGCGATTCAGGATAACCATACAACGTGCTGCAAAAGACGCTGTTGACAGCCTCGATCTGCCCTTTGTTCCTGATCGTCTTCGCAATGTCGGACTGCTGGCTTATCAAGGCCAAATATCTCACCAAGCCATTGTTCAATTCAGAACCCTCAAGTTTGAATCGCTCGATAACAATCAACTCCAGGTGACACTTAATGCACTTGTCGAGCACACTGCTGAAACTAAATGGCTTGTTCATATCGAGCTCGTCGATGCCGACAACAACGTCGTGAAAGACCTAAAGACGATACTGGCTACCAGAGCAGATAAGCCGTCAAGAGACATAGTGTCAGGAAGCAAGCCCGACTATTCTAAAGAGCAGGTTGTAATATCACTTGGCAGGTTGAGCGAAATCTCCAAAGTGGTGAGATTTCGTGTAGCTATGCGGGCCGCACAGAAAAACGATATTCCGACAGATAAAGCCAACTGGGGCAAGGCGGTTAAGGGAGTTCAGATCCGGGTACGGCCCTCGCAGCAAAAATTGTTTAACGGTAGTGTGCCGAAATTTACTATGGACATACGGAACAAAGGGACGGTCCAATGGGATCTGGTTTTAGCATGGGAGCACTGGCAAGTAGAACTTGACGGGGTGTGGTACAAGGCCGCAGCGGCGTTTAGCGGGGACGTGCCGACACTGCGACTCGCTCCGGGCCAGATGCATAAGGGAATAGAGTTCTCTCCGCAAGAACATTCGAAATGGAATCACAAGGGTAAGGCTATGAAGATAGCCCCAGGCCGGCATAAAGTCCGGCTGGCATTTTCGACATTTGGGCCATTGACGAAAGATATTAAACAATGGCGAAATCTTCAAGTGATAAGCAACACGGTCGAGGTAGAAGTTCTGCCGGATAAACCAAAAACCTCAGACACCTTAAATTTATCTCAAGTAAAAAATATTCGTGGAGTAGTGCGAGATGAATCCGGCAGTCCTGTGGCTGGGGCATTAGTCTTGCCATTGCGTCATGGAGGATAACCAAACAGTTCAAAGACCCTGAGGGCATAGTGCGGTTTGTGGCAATTGAGTCGCTTGGCAGGCTTAAAGATCCGGCGGCTATTAAAGCTTTGCAAGAGCTCGTTGAAGGCGAAGACAAAGAAATGGCTAATTCAGCTAAAAAGGCTATCAAGAAGATACAAGACGCTCAGAAAGTGAAATAACGAGCGTACCGGTACGAGTACAATTTGTTCTTTTCGTGCTGCGGGCATCCTGCCCGCAGAAGCTGTCGGCAAGATGCCGACAGCACATTGCCCCAAAACAATCTCACTTACCTTTGCCGCCTGCAAGACATTTTTCTGGTAACTAATCGGTATTTTTGCAATTTTGCAGCTTTAAGCGGCGATTTCTACGCAGCCGACAAAGTTTTACAAGAATTTTACGCAACAAATCCGGGTATTCATGTTACTAATAGAATAAAGAAAAATCAATTTATGGGAAAATAACGATTAAGGAGACAAAAGATGTTTAAAAGTTACCGAAGGATCGCATTTCTTGTTCTTGCAGGTATTGTATTTTTGGGAGTTGATCTTTTTGCCCATGACACTCATGTCAGTCATATCACCGCCCGGCCCCTCGCCGACAATATTATCATGCCGCAAAGCCGCCGCATCGCTTTCGCCCATGACAGGCGGCAGGCTGTGGTTATTACAGAGGCGTCGGCCCTGATCGATATTATCGAATCCACCGCGACAACTACCATCGAGATTCGCCTGCAAAACAAAACCAACCGCCGCCAGGAAGCCGAGCTCATCATCCCCGTCCCCGACGGTGCCGTTGTCAAGGGCTTTGCTTATGACGGGCCCAACGGGGATATTACCGCGAAGATTCTCGAAAAGGAAGAGGCCAAGCGCATCTACCGCTCGCTCGTGTCGAAGATAATAGACCCTGCTCTCGTAGAGTTTATCGGTTACAACCTCATCCAGTCCAGCGTCTTTCCAGTCGAGGCCAGGGGCAAGCAGAAGATCCGTATCACCTATGAGCACCTCCTGGAAACAGACGGCGGCCGGGTCGATTACATCCTGCCGCGAAGCGAGTCGCTGAATTATTCTGTTCCCTGGAAGATAACCGCCAATATCAAATCAAAGCGTGGGATTTCAACCGTATATTCGCCGAGCCATAAGATCAAGACAACCAGGCTTGATCTGCGTTCAATTCATGATTCTCCAAATCCAGGTAAGAATTTCGCAATGGTAACCGTTGCGCCCGAAGAAGGAAAAAAGCCCGGTGCGTTTCGCCTTTCGTATATGATGGCCAAAAAGGGCGTTACCGCTTCGATATTTTCGTATCCGGACTCTAAGGTAGGAGGAGGATATTTTCTCTTGCTCGCGGCCGTCCCGGAAAGATCCAAAGATACCGAAAATGCCATCAAACGCGAGCTTACCCTGGTTATAGACCGTTCCGGCAGTATGCGGGGTAAAAAACTTGCCCAGGTCAAAGAAGCCGCCATGCAGGTTATCGCCGGACTGAAGATGGGCGAGAGTTTCAATGTAATTCTTTACAGCAACAACGTCGAGTCCTTTTCGCCGCGGCCCGTTAAGAAAACAAAAGAATCCGAAGCCAAAGCCGAAAGGTACATCGAGTCAATAACCGCGATGGGCGGAACCAATATCGCCGCCGCACTTTCAAAGGCTCTCGGCCAAAAGCCTACAAAAAACACCTTGCCGATAGTTCTGTTCCTTACAGACGGTATTCCCACAGTCGGCCAGACCTCCGAAGTCGAGATCGGCAAGATCATTACAAAATCCAATCCTTACGAGCGGCGGGTGTTTACATTCGGCGTAGGCGTCGATGTAAACGCTCCGCTTCTGGAAAAGATCGCGGCAAAATCAAAGGCAAAGTCCGAGTTCATTTTGCCCGATGAGGATGTCGAGGTCAAGGTCGGCAAGGTTTTCAGACGCCTCAACGGCCCGGCCCTTGCAAATGCCAAACTCGAAGTCCTCGGCGCCGACGGCAAACCGGCCATCGGCCGCACGCGGGATGTTGTCCCGGATACCCTCGGCGACCTCTTTGCCGGCGACCAGCTTGTCGTACTCGGCCAGTATGTCGGTACGGAGAAGATGGCGTTTCGGCTAACCGGTAATGACGGCGTAAAGAACAGGAAATTCAAGTTCAAATTCAATTCCGCAAAAGCCAATCTGAAAAACGGGTTCGTACCGCGCTTGTGGGCCAGCCGCAAAATAGCCGAACTCATCGAGATAGTCCGCCAGATGGGAGCCGATTCAAAAGTCAGCAAAAATGATCCCAGGGTAAAAGAGCTAACCGACGAAATTATCCGGCTCTCGACCGAATTCGGCATCCTGACAGAATACACGGCATTCCTGGCAAGAGAAGGCACCGAGCTTCACGATGTCCACGCTATACGAAGGCAGACAGGCGCAAATCTTGAACGCCGTGCCATGCGCAGCAGGTCCGGCAGGAGTGCCGTCAATCAGAGTGTTAACTTTAAAGCCATGAAATCAGCAGAAGGCCTTAATTATCGCAATGATTTTTATGACGCCAACATGAACCGCGTTTCGGTCGCCAACGTCCAGCAGATAAACGACCGTGCCTATTACCGAAAGAACAACCGTTGGATAGACAGCAGGCTTGTCAATAAGAAACAGTCGCAGATAAAACCAGATAATGTCATAGAGTTCGGCACCGACGAATTCTTCAAGTTCACATACCGCCTGGCAAAACAAAACCGCCAGGGAAGCATAGCGGTAAGAGGCGACGTAGTACTGCTAGTAGACGGAAAAACATGGCTAATAAAAATGCCCAGATAACCGTTCCCGTACTGTGGGCTTCCAGCCCACAGCATAGTATTAAACAATGAAATATAAACTCAGCAATGTATTAAAAAGCTAATTGCAAATTTAACAAAGGAAAAAGACAATGCTAAAAAATATCCTATTAACACTACTGGCCTTAGTTGCGTTAATCTGTAGCAAAACATTAGCCCAGGTAGAAATTGTACCAGCAGAGACTGACATTAAGGACGGCATCAGTGTTAGCGTCGAAGACAAGTTCAATCGCAGCCTGAATAACGAATATCCTGAGTTCACCTGGAACGATATTGCCAAACTCCTTAAGTTGGCCGAAAGCGATGATGTCATAGAAAAGGTTCCCAGCCGTATGATCTCGTCATACGCCCAGAGTAAGGCAATTAAGGGAATGGTTGCTTTGTGGTATATCGAAGGGATTCGTGAACGGGCCGCTTATATTGCACTAGGTTGCGAACAGATCGAGCCGAGAGCAAAAAGTCATGTGATGTTCAGACCGTTAAATCCTTTCTGCATAAAAGGTGACCGCCCATCGCTAAGCCACTCAGAGGCGTCAGTGGAGATTTATCAGGAGGTTTTGAAGATATACCAGCAGTGGTGGAAAAAAGTATCGGCAATGGATGAAAGTGAGGCGGCTGTTATATATCCCTTAGAGGGCAGCGGCATTAAATGGTACGGCCCGCAAAGATGGTCAGAGCAAGTTCTAAAAAGGATGAAGGAGAAAAAAATGATTGCTTTGACTGTCCCGCCTCGAATACAGATGGCGATCCTGCTCGACACCAGCGGCAGCATGTCCGGCCTTATCAACCAGGCCAGAACCGAGCTATGGGCCGTCGTTAACGAGTTCATCACCGTAAAAAGAGACGGCATGGCCCCCCAACTCGACGTTGCTCTATATGAATACGGCAAAAGTGCACTCTCCAAAAAACAAGGCTATATACGCCAGATCGTCGCCTTTACCAACGACCTCGACAAGGTCTCCGAGGAACTGTTCGCACTGAAGACCAACGGCGGCGACGAGTATTGCGGATGGGTCATAAATGACGCCGTTAAACAACTCCAGTGGAGCAAGGCCGCTAACGACCTCAAGGTTATCTTCATCGCTGGCAACGAACCGTTTACACAAGGCCCCGTCAATTATAAGGACTCTACCAGGGCAGCTATCGAAAAAGGCATCATCGTAAACACGATCCATTGCGGTTCGATGAGTGCCGGCATTTCAGGCAAGTGGAAAGACGGTGCACTGCTCGCCGACGGCACTTATCTCTCGATAGACCAAAACCAGAAGGCCATCGAGATATCCGCCCCCCAGGACGAAGAGATCGTAAAACTCAGCGGGCAACTCAACGATACCTATATCGTATACGGCCGCCGGGGCAGGGTGTACGCGGAAAATCAAAAAGCCCAGGACGGTAATTCGCGAAGGCTTTCCGCATCCAATGCTGCAGGCAGGGCACTGACAAAGTCGTCCAGATATTACAAAAACGATACCTGGGATGTTGTAGACGCGATGAAGGACGGCAAGAAACTGGACGAATTCAAAGAAGCCGAACTGCCCGAAGTCATGCAAAAAATGAACAAAAAAGAGCGTAAGGCTTATGTCGAAAAGAATGCCAAAAAGCGACTGGAGATACAAAAGCAGATACAAAAGCTTAACGACGCCCGTAAGAAACACATCGCAGCCGAGAGAAAGAAACTCGCCGGCGCCGACAAATCACTGGGCTCTGCAATGATAAAAGCAGTAAGAAAACAAGCCGAAACCAGAAAATTCAAATTCGAAAAAACCAAACCAGCACCCAAAAAAAATAACAACAACAAGGAGTGAGGTGGAACCCTGGAGCATGGAGGCAACAAAAAAAGCCGCGTAGCAATTTAGCTATGCGGCTTTTTTGATTATTCAAAAGTCGAAAAAGCGATTATTTCTTCTTCGCGGTTTTCTTTTTTCGTATGGGTTTCAATCCTACAGCTTTTCGCAGCTTGTTGACCATGTCGGTCTTTTCCCATGTGATAGTCTTGACGTTTCTGCCAAAATGACCGTTCCGTGCAGTCTCGGTGTAGATCGGCCTTCTAAGCTTAAGGTGGTTGATGATGCCCTTAGGTGTAAGCGGGAAGATTTTCTTTACTGCATCTTCGATCAGCTTCTCGTCGACCTTCTCTGTGCCCTCTGCGTCAACCAGAACCGATATGGGCTGGGCAACACCGATAGCGTAAGAAAGCTGAACCTCGCAGGCGTCAGCCAGGTCGGCCGCTATGATATTCTTTGCGATGTAGCGTGCCATATAGCTTGCACTGCGGTCGACCTTTGACGGGTCCTTGCCGCTGAACGCTCCGCCGCCATGGCTTCCGCGTCCGCCGTAAGTATCGACGATGATCTTGCGTCCGGTCAATCCGCAGTCGCCCTTGGGCCCGCCGATAACAAATCGACCGGTCGGGTTAACGTGAAGGATGATCTTATTGTCAACGAGTTTCTTTGGAAGACAAGGCATGATAACCTTGTTGATGATCTCTTTTTTCAGAGTCGCGTATTTAACATCTTCTGTGTGCTGGGTCGAAATTACAACGGTATGGATCCTTTTCGGCTTTCCGTTTTTACCGTATTCGACGGTCACCTGGCTCTTGCCGTCCGGACGCAGCCATTTCAGAGTGCCGTTTTCGCGAACCTTTGCGAGTTTATCGGTCAACTGATGGGCAAGGTATATCGGAAGCGGCATAAGCGCCGGAGTCTCTTTGCACGCGAAACCGAACATAAGTCCCTGATCGCCGGCGCCTTGTTCCTTGTGCAGTCCCGTACCTTCCGTAACGCCCTGGGATATATCCGGGCTCTGATGGTCAAGCGCAACCAGTACCGCGCAGTTTTCAAAATCGAAACCGATATGAGGGTCGGTGTAGCCGATGCTTTTGATCTCATTGCGCACAACCTGCTGAATGTCGACATACGATTTCGTGGTTACCTCGCCGGCGACAACTACCATACCTGTCGATACCAACGTCTCGCAGGCAACCCGGCTATTGGGGTCCTTGGCCAGCATCGCATCGAGAATAGCATCCGAAATCTGGTCCGAAACCTTATCCGGATGTCCCTTGGTCACGGATTCACTCGTAAAGAGGTATCCTCTGCCGTTTGCGTTATTTGCAGCAACTCTTTTTGCCATTACTATCTCCTGTGAAAATATACATTTACCTAAAACAGTAAATTTAGCGGTTATTTTTCATTAAGTCAAGCTTTAACCTTGATAATTATTGAGTTTATTAGCAGTACGATTGCCCCGGAAACATGTTTTATCATTTTCCCCCAATAATTGCATATTTGCAGATGTTGGCAAAATCACCTATCCCCGGTGTATTACGCGCCGCGATGGACGACAGGCCATTACCTCAAAGGACGCTCATTGAGCAGCCAGTCATATTTCCTGAGATTAACCTCATAACCCGCTGATTCAAGCTCCTTAGCCCTTTTAGCGTCGATATTCAGGAATATGAAATTCAGAAAAGCCTTGACATCCGGTTTCTTTTCTCTGAACCGTTTGATCTTCGCGTACCTGGAATTCAGGAACGAAGTTTTATAGGCTTTAAGTTTGAACATGCTGGAAAGATATATCTTTTTCTCGTGCGTGTCTATCGATAAATTCTTAGGGTCCAGGAGATATTTCTTAACCTGTTCGTCGATCTGTTTGTCGAGTTTGTCGGGATGATATGCTTCATTCCTAAGCTTGCCGCCCATCATAGTCGCGTTAGACAAAGCAAAACAGTATTTTGGATCCTTTGCGGTTTTAAGGAGTAAATCTTCGATCTCAACAAGCGTGTAATTCAAACCGCTAACACGGAAAAACTTCTTTTCCCCCCTTGCTCCGGGAATATGTTTGATGCTGTTTGCCGGATACATGAAAAACCACTTGTTAGGCTTGATCGGGTAATTATCGATTACTACTTTTAGAATGAGTATATTGTGGGCGTTTAGCAGAAAAGCCTTCTCGTCATTCTTGGACCACAAAATTCGTATCGCTGTCGGAAGATTACCAAGCTCTTTTACCGCGGCAAGCAGTTCTCGTTTTTTTCTGCGAAGCTTTCGATAATTCACCATACCTTTTTTGTCAACGAAGTTCTTAAAAACAAAGTCGCATTTCTTAAAGAACTCCGTATCGACCAGTTTTGGCCTGGATGGTTTAGCGTCTTTATTGGGGGTCTTTTCTTTGGGATCATCTTTGACTTCAGCCGGTGGTGTGGTTTTAGGTTTTTCCGTTGTTTCTGGTTTTTCGGTCGCTTCCGGTTTTTCGGTATCAGTATTGACAGCCTCTGCATCTGGTTTACTGCCGGTATTATCGTCTGTATTTGGCGCAATTTCCTCAGCCGGTTTCTCATACGTAACTTTGACGATCTCTACCGCTGTTTTAGTAATCGCCGTTTCCGGCTCGGTTTCCATCCCCTCGTCGACAACCGGTTGAACAACTGGCAGATCGGCAGTAACTTCCTCAGCAAGCGGCGCATCGCTTTTCTCCTCCGGACCGCATCCGAATACCCCAAACGATAAAGCCAATAATAATAGGATAGAAATATATCTCATAGTCGTATTACAGAATATCATGTCAAAACATTCATTATAGTGGTTTTTCATGAATTTTTCAAACCCAAAAACAAAAAAAGACGCGATGAACCGATTTTGCCCGATAATCAACAGAAACAAAACCATATATCGACAAAAAACACCCTACAAATAACCCAAATGTAAGCACTTCCCCTGTTTTTAAAGATTGCTGTACTTTTCAAAATATTTCTTCCATGCGCCGCTAATCATACAATTTGGATAGTTCTTTCTGAACTTCTCACATGATTCTAAAATCAAAGGCTTAACCTCCTCAAGCGACATCTCCTTATTCCTATACATCCTATCAAGTGCAAGAGTAATATGATGCTGAGCATTCCAGGCCTGATAAAAACCAGGACTCTTTTCAATCACCATTTCAAAATGCTCTTTAGCTTTTTTATTATCGCGCATTGTAACATAAGCAAAGCCTGCAGTATAACAAGCAAAGCCCACATGTTGCTTATCGGGGATTTCATAGATATTATGCTGCCATATCGCGATCGCTTTATCAAAGTACGCTTTGCCTTGCTGCCGGTCTTTGAGATATGTCTTCTTTCCCAATCTGTAATATTCCTCACCGATAACATAAACCCCAAAACCGAGTTTTTCATTGCCTTTATATTCTTTAAGGAGCAGATCAAGCTTGGCATCGGCCAAAGTGTAATCCCGCAGCCATACGGCACACCTTCCTATTCCGGAATGAGCAAGCGCCTGGTGTTCTTTGTCGCAGTTGCTCTCAAGCATTTTATGATACAGTTTATTGCTTCTTTTATGATAGCCGTGCCTTAGGTAATTGTAAGCGATCCTGTTTAGAATTTCCGGCAGATATTTGTTGACAGGATACTTGCCGAGCATCTCATCAACCATCGCGTCGGCTTGTTCGATTTTGTCCATTTTCACATAAGCGTCAGCTTTGATTTTTAAAAGCCGGATAGCCTCCTCATGGCCGTCAAACTTCTTCAACAGACGGTCAAGGATCTTCAAAGCCCTGTCAAGGTCCCTGCATTCATGATGATTGACATACTGACGGGCGACACCCATCGCATGAACAATGAAACTCTCCGCCGAACCGTGCTTTGTCCAGAACGCCTCAAACGCCTCATCGGCGGCAATCTTATTACCCTGCATTATTTCACAATACACCGCCCATCTATGCCCCTTGACCGCTATCTCGCTTACGGAACTGCTGTCGGAGAGATATTGAAAGAGTTCTTTCGCTTTATCGAACCTTTTCGAATCGTAATGCTCTTCCGCAAGCTCGAAAATGCTCTCAAAAAGCTTCTGCCCCGGTTCAACAACCTCCAGCTCTTTCGTACCTTTAGTATTTTCATCAACGATAACGACAGGCTTAACAACGTCTTTAGCTCCAGCTTCTATTTTCTTCAAAAGCTCTCTATATCTGATAGCGTAACTTTTATATATACAATTCTCTAAAGCCCTATTAAGTACGGCTATAGCCTCCGTTTTCTTTCCTAAGTTATCGTAACAGGTAGCAAGGAAGATGGGAATAACTCCAGTACCCGACCTGGAAGGATTACATTTTAGATAATTTTCAAAAACCTCCACTGCTTTAGCATCATCCTTAATCATTCTGGCATACGTTACTCCGAGGTCAAAAGTTGAGCGAGAAGCCATAAGACGATCGTCATATAACTTACGCTGCTGTTTATACCAGTATACTGCCCGTTCAAAATTCTTCTCCCTCCTGTAAAGTGCCCCCAATTCATTTGGAACACGATAAGCATAGAGGCTCTTTGGATACTTTTCCATGATTAGAAGACAATACTTAATTTGCGTTGCCAGATCTTCAAGTTTTCTGGCGCATTTGGCTACTACGAAGGCACTTGAGCCGGCATGATAAAAGTCTTTCGGATCTTTGGTATGTTCAATAGCCGCGAGTGCCAGTTTCTTCGCGAATTCATAGTTTTTTGCGCCAAAGTAGTGCTCAGAGGCTAAGTAAGCTGTTTGGATGAAGTCCGGGATGTCTTTAGCATCTTTAATAAGCTGATCTATCGCTGCCTCTGCATTAGCTTTATCCCCTAGTTTTGAATGGCAGATCGACATCTCTACCAAAGCTTTTCCGGCATATTTATCTCCCGTACAGGCTTTCATTATCCGCTGCAGCATGGACAGGGAGTTCTTTAAAACTTCTTGTTCCGTCTCATTCGGCCTTTTCGAAGCACTGTGATATACCTTAAGCAATGCCTTGCCAAGTTCTCTATGACCTGCAAAGTCTGCGTATATTCTGTCAAGCAGATCTTTTGCCTTGATGTCATCACCCAATCGAAAATAACTCTGGGTGATAGCGGCAAGGAAAATTAGTCGCTGCTTCTTATCAGAAACACGGTCAAATGCTCCTTGATACAGTTTAATGTTTTTTTCATGAAAGCCATGCTTTCTGTAACTGTCTGCGATTCCATTTACATTGTCTGCAAAATCTTCCGAAGAACGATATATTGTCAATAACGCATCGATCACCTGATCTCCGGCACTGTCATTACCCAATTTGCTCTCACAGACTGCGACCCATCCCAGGCCTTTGCCCGCCAGAATCCTATCGGAGCTGTTTTGGAAGACATATTGATATAAAGCTTTGGCTTTGACGTACTTTTTCTGGGCAAAATATTCATCAGCAATTTTGAATATTTCTGTACATAGCTCTTTATGCCCAGAATAATCTTTCTTGAGAGTGTCAATCGCCTTCTCGGCCTCGCTTTCATTATCCAGTTCCACCTCACAACAAGCTGTCATCGCCAGCCCTTTGATCGCCAGGTTGCTGTCTGAACTGTTTTTGGAGACATATCGATAGAAGTCTATCGCTTTGTCTAATTCCCCGTTTCTCCGGAATATCTTTCCATAAATGTTACTTACTTTGCAAAATTCCGCATGATCAGGGAACCGTTTTATGACTCGGTAACACAATTCACGCTCTGTTTGCCTTTTTTCAATTAGCTTGATAAAGAACTCGGCCTCTCCAAGCTCTTTTGTTGTTTTTTCAGAGCTGTTTTTAAGCTCCTCATATAACTTCGCAAGGGTTTTTATTTGCGACTCAGATGTCGCAAGCTTTTCCTTCAATTCACTGACCGCATTTGACAGCAAAGCTGCTTTATGGACGTTTTCCTTCGCTATCATTTTGTATCTTTGCTCAAGCGCCGCAAGCTTCCGTTCATATACGGCATAATAAGCATTTCGCTTCTGCTTGAACTTTTCATCCGAACGAATTTCGATCTTAACAGGCTTCAGGTTAAATCTGCACTTGTCGTGTTTCTTAGACGGGTCGATCCAGAGACGCTCCTTGGTATCTTCACGAATGATTATTTCCGGTTTACACAGGATGTCAAGCCAGTGAATGTCTAAAATACAAAAACCGTCAACTGATCCTGTATCAAAGTGCTTGAGTACATCCGGCATAATCTTCACGATTACGCTGCCAGGTTTAATCTCGGTTACGGGAGTTACGAAAATCTTTTTGTCATCCTTTTTCATATAGTAATGGGGCGGCGGCGAAAGAGGATCAAGCATGGGGATACCGGACGAAGGAAGACTGCCCCGTTTGTCCTCTGCCGAATACGCACCGTATCCCTCGAATCTTCCTTTAGGAATATAAAAAGGCTTTAAGCCATGATTGGCGATGACAAAGGCAAGTCCGATTCGCTCATCGGACATAAAAACATCCTTTATGGGTAATACTACAATGCTTACATTTTTAGCATGTTCATCGCAGGCTTTACCTTTTTTGCCGGAAGACTTTTTAGCGATCAGATCGTCAACCCAGCCCGCCTCAAGAACCGCAGGCGATGCCGGATCGGTAGAGATAACTTCCATGGAAGCGCCGGCGCAAAAAACCGTTGACGTCAAAATGATCAACCCGATAAAAATCGAAAGTACTATTTTTCTAAACATCATTCTCTCCTGTAATAAAAACCACCGGTAGGATGGGCTGTGCCCATGCTGTTTGGCTTTTAATTCATAATTGGTTATTCCTTGTTGGATATTGGCTATTCACACCTTTCACACCTTCCACACCTTTCACACCTTCCACACCTTCCACACCTTTCACACCTTCCACACCTTTCACACCTTCCAAGCCTTGACGCCAACCGCAAACCCTTGTCATTCCCGCGAAGGCGGGAATCCAGACCCGGCAAAAATAATTACCTTTCAAACCTTTAACAACAAAATAATCAATATGGTACATCCGGCAGTATTGACGGAATAAATCAAAACGCCCATTACTTCCCATCAATACGAAATTTCCACAAATTCACAATCTTTGGCTTGACAAACAACAACCCATTTTAACATTTTTAACTCCTGAAAACAAGAAAATAATAATAAATATGCTTACATCCAGGCTTCACGTCGGGAATAAATCGAAATGTCATCCCGCCCTTGACCGGGACCCAGTATAAAATCAGTCTCCGCCAAAGGCGCCCAAAAAAGCTAATTGCTAATTGCTGATTGCTAATCGCTATTTATAATAAATATGGAACATCCGGCAGTATTGACGGAATAAATCGAAACGGCCCTGAAAGGGCGTAACATAAGCATAATCCTTGACAAACCGCACATCAAACAGAAACCCGAAGCGCAAGCGCAGGGATAAGCACCCAAAGGGTGCGACTGTCAATACCCCACTCCCCAAACGCAAAACCTCGTCATTCCCGCCAAGGCGTCAATCTAGACGCACAAAAACAATAATCACCCACACAGAAGCGCGAGTGCGCAAACACAGGGATAAAACAGCCCATAAACAATGAACCTCCACACTACCGCACTACCCCAAATAAAATAGCCTCCGCCGAAGGCGGTTTCCAAACCATTTAACCCCCTACTCCTGCGGTAGGGGGTAAGGGCCAAAGGCCCGCATAGAAAAAACAATCAAACTCTAAATCCCTATCCGAAACACTAAAGATCAAATCAAAAGCCCCAAAGGCCCGCATAAAACCTCACATCTCACATCATCCTTACTATTTCCAATCTTAATCCACTCATTAATTGCATCAAACCAACCGCCAACTTTTAATTTCCCCTAATTGATGAAATAAACCGAGCATAAACAGGCCCGGTAGAGTGGGCCGTGCCCACCAAAATCACTGTATTTTTATCTTTTAGCCTTTCTTAGTGTAATTTAGTGCCTTAGTGCCTTGGTGGTAAAAAAAACACAACAATTAACCAAGGCCCCGCCAACTTTATCGCAGTTGAACCTTATTCAATTTCGTTGGATCATTTACATTTATGCGTTACAGGGTCGGCGTTTAGGCAATCTACTATGAAGGCGCGTCCGCCCTGCCGATCCAGATCATTTGAACGCTCATGCTTTACCAGCACATCATCGTCATAACCGGCCCGCGAACGGGTTATCGTAATCGTGATCGGTTCGTTCTTTGCAAGCTCGACACTCAGCTCTGCCCCGCTCCCGCCGACCGCAGCACCATGATAATCAGAAACCTCCCAAACATAACTCGCCGCACCGCTGCGAGGACCACTCATCGAAACGGAAGGATCATAGATCGTAAGATCATAACTAACTGTAGATTCACTCTCAGATGTCTTAACAGCCGCAAAAGAAAAACCATTTTTCATCTCCCCAGTCGCAATAAAACCAAACGAATGAACATCGATCGTACTTGGGGCCTCTTCTTCATTGGCGCAGCGATTCCGGTGCCTCATCCAGTGGGTATAGTTTCCCGGAACAAATAGAGATTTATTGGCAATCTCACGATTTTCAAACGTTGCGACATAGCCTCCATCATAATTGTACTCTCCAAAAGTTTCAAAAGCCCCTGACTCGTTAAATGTTCCATTTGCATCTGTAAACAGCACTTTATCACAAGGACCGTATTTAGAATGCTCATAGAAAGAATAGGTCATATATTGGTAATCTAAATCAGGGGCCGTATAGCCGTTTGAAAATATTTTTTTGTAATTATACGCATAAGTATTTAAAGCCATAGTATTTTGCTTGTCAGGATGGGTGGTCCCAAAGGCAGAGCTGTTGCCTTTATTTAAAGTACCCGCACTGCCCACCCGAGCCGGTAAATTATCATGAAACGTTGCAACCCCATTAACCGCGATCCCTCTTGAGCTTAACACTTGCACTAAAACGCTGTCATAAATACTTCCACCTGCGCCATTGGGCCAAAGCGCGGCGGCGGCATCTAAAATCAGATCGCCAAACTCTCGCATCGAAAGTCCGTCAACATCAGTGATCAAAGAAATAGTCTTCCAAAGAAGCTGATCAGCTTTATAATCGCCGAGGCCGACTTCATTAGAAATATCATAAAAGACTGCCGAAAAATATAGGCCGGCACGATCGGTGCCAACAGGGAGGTCATCCGAAGTTCTTCCCGCAGGCAGTTCATTTTTAAATGGAAAGATCTGATCTCCACTCGTATTGGATTCGTCATGCATCATCACATTATCAATTTTAATACCTTGCCCACAAGGAATGCCGCCAGCATCATCGCAAGTTCTTGCGGCCCAGGTTTTTAGATTATAGCGGTAGGTTTTGTAAACTTCGGAATCTCCAGAGTAGCGGTAGCCCGACCAAGCATTGATGGCATCATTTAGACATCCAGCAACATTAAATTGCCAGTCCGTGATACATCTTGCATCGGGTGGAAATAATTTATTGGTACCTGTGATCCAAAAAGGAAGAAGCCCTGAGAATTCTCCAATAACAAAGCTGGCATCAAATCCATGGCTAATAATAGTAGCTTCTTCTGCTGGCACGCGGCGTTGTCTTGCATAAAACTGAACAACATTTTCTACAGGGAAGATGGCTCCCCCACGTGGATTGGTTAGTGAATGGCCTTCAGACATTCGCAACGTAGGTATCGATTCTTCCGAATCTGGGTAGTCTTGATAGCCTCCCGCTCTAAATTGACGGGTCGTTAAGTTCTTTTCAATTTCGGGATCTAAGTTAAGAGATTTAAAAAAGTCGGCATTGAGAAAATTACTTCTAAAATTATTCACATGGTAATACATATTTACCTTTGCCGCCCAAATATGAGAGTAGCTGGGGTCAATTGTTGCATTCCCTTCAAAAGGAATTCTAAAATCATTATCGAGCACGGCTAGTGGTGGTAATGATGGCCATAGGCTGTCCTGCACTGTTTCAGCAAAAAAACCATCCAAGGTGTAACCATTTAGATCAGCATTATAATTATCTCCAACTAACGCACCGGTCTCCGGATCATATTTCCCAAGGTTGTCAAGGCAGACTTCCCGGGGTTGGTTGTATTGGCCCGTTTCAAAATCGATCGCGTTGCCGATAAACACCAGTGCCGGGGCGCGTGTCGTGCCGCTGGCAAACTTCATTGCTAAATCGTAGAGATCGGCTATGTCCACCATATTATCTCCGTTGCGGTCCGGGCACAGCGGGTTTCCCGCACAGTTCGGATCGCTAAGCCACACCGAAGCTAAAACCGCAAAATCCTCCAAATCAAACCGGCAATCGCCCGTAAGATCATCGATCAGCGAAGACGATGCTTTATAACTCCGGGCAGCTGTCTGCTGCTCAGCTAGCAGGTGGTTATCGCTTTCGGCAAATCGCCCGCCGGTTTTCGATTCCAGCAAACGCCGATATACTACAGCTAAATGACCTTCATGCGGAACCCCATTGACAAAAACCGCAGGCACCCCGCGAATCCCAAGCCGCCGGCTTAGCGCAGCATCATCTTCTAATAAAGCTTTAACCATCCCCAGAGAAGAAATCAACTCCAAAAGCAATTTCTTATCCACCCCAAGGGTAACCGCTGCCCCAATGACCTTATCATCCGTCGCCGGCATAAAAGCCGATACGGCCTTAAGATACCCCGCCCATCCCTCCGGTCCAAGCTCATCATAAACGATCTGGCCAACCACATGCGCAAGTTGTGACTTTGGAGCACTGGTCAAAGGGAAATGTTTATATACAATAGCTGTCCGATCAGGAAACGACCGCCGCAAAGAATCCAAAGCCCCCAGCTCTTTGACACAATGCGGGCAATGAAAATTAAAGAAAACCACCACCTGAACCTCAGCGTCTACCGCTCCCAAAATCGGAGAAGCCCCCAAAGGAATCTCTCCGGCAAAACAAACCCCACAAAGCATCGCCAGCCATCCCAGCAAAATAAAAATACGATTCATCATATCCATCCTCATTAGCATACTAAAATTTAATAAAGCAGGCCATCGCAGATCCTGAAAAAAACACAAAACCGGCACCATCGTCAAAATCCGCACAACAGCTAATTATATCATTCCCAACCGCCAAAATCAAGATTAAAATGAGAATTAAAGGTTCCCGGAACCTTTTTCGGGGGCTTAGGTAAAATGGCATGCTGCAATCCCGTCCATTTCATTAACTGCCTTATTTTGCAACCCAATTTCCAAACTCCCAAATATTGAGCAAAGCGAAATCCCGAAGGGAGTCTACCCGACAGTACTGGCGGGCCAGCATTGGCGGATCAAAATTAAAGATTCAATTAAATCGCGAGCAGAAAAAAAGACCTCACGGACTCACTCCGATATCTCCACAATATCCGCCAATCAGCATAAAGTAAAGAAAAAACCCCATAAAATATTAGTGTAAATTAGCCCGGCGGTATTGCTTTCCAGCCTGTCATTTATATTGACTATGTCGACGAGCGACATTTTGGGTAAACATATACTATAGCCCCCGTAACGCCACTGCACTCCTCACTACTTTCTTTTTCGCTGCCCGCTGCCCGCCGAACGCTGCACGAGAATACCCCTGTAAAGGGGTATTCTACCGTTGTTGAATTTATATATCCTCTGAAAAATACTTCAAAAAATGTTCAAAAGCGCGCCATTTTAGTCAAAATAATTCAAAAAAAGTCAAAATATCGCAATTAATTTCAATTAATTTCAAAAAAAATGCAAAAAAAACGCCCAAAACCATAGGTGGGAAATGTCGAAAATGTCCAGAATTGCATATTCAGCCCTCAAATCGGCACTGTAAAAAGCGGGGTATCTGTGCGCAAAAAAACAGCCCCGACGGATATTTCCGCCGGGGCAGGCTGTATTTAATGACGTAGGCTGTACCGCTTACTCGGTGGAAGCCTTCGATTTAATATTCTCTTGCCCTTGCTCCTTTTCTTCTTTTTCGCGTTGTATAGCCTCGTAGACCTCTTTTCGATGCACCGCAATGCTTCTCGGAGCCGTTATTCCGAGCCTTACCTTGTCACCCCTGACATCGACGATCGTGATCTCAACTTCGTCACCTACCATAATCGACTCATCCTTCGTTCTGCTTAGCACTAGCATTTCATGCTCCTTGTTTGCCTTCCTTAAGGCAGTATGAGGTTAAATCACCTCAGTAATATTCATCAATCCATTACAATCTATACGAACCAAATAAACGTCCGGATGTAAAAAACTGCTGATTTCCTTACCATTACTTCCGGCATACTTATTCTTTCGGTATTTATCAAGACCTCAAACAATCATTTTTTTGTGAGTTTTTGATTTTGCGTGCAGCTTATAGGACTAAAGGCGGTTAAGTGCTTGTAGAAAAGGTGGTTATGTTAAAAAAACGTGGGCAAAAAAGTTGGGATTTTTTCGGTTAAACTACTGTCGCGGCAGTTTCTACGGCATCTTTTCTGGAATATGCCCACTGGATCGCGAACCAGTAACCGGCTATTGAACCTATGGCTGCAAAGGAGATCATCTGAAGCGGTAATATTGCACATGCCGCTTTCGGGAAGAAATTAGCCGGCCAGATAGATGTCATATGCTCGAGGGTCTCTCTGTTGGCGTGGGCCTTTACTGTCCAGACCATCAGCAATACTGCTGAGATCGTGGTGTATATGTAGCTTACCGAAAAGAACTTTTTTGCGACAAAGGAGGCGATGGCGAATGCGAGTATTACGGCGAAGGCGATCTGGCCGTTTCCGGGCTGGCCGATGACTGAGGTCAGTTTGCTGTCGAAAATCCTTACTTCCTGTGCAAATATGGTGATAGCGAACTGCGTTATGACCACTGTCAGCACCATTGCAATGGCAATGTTTATGCTCTGATTTTTGCCGGACTTAGGAGCAAGCGGGTCCGGTGTCCGGGCTTCTTTGAGCTTTAAAAGCTTACTAGCGGCGTAAGTTCCCAAAAAACCGGCGGCCAGGACTGCAAGCCATAAGACACTTTCGGTCTGAGTTTTTGTGTAGATTTGTTTTCTGAGCTGGACGGTGGTGTTTACCTGCAGCAGAGATGCCATTGTCCCTGAGCGGAACGTCCAGACGGCAAGTCCGACGGCTGCGGCTAGCGGGCCGATCTGCTTGCCGTAGGGGTAAGCGACGACGTATGCGATAGCTCCGGCGGCAAATGCGGCAACGGCGCAGATAATCATATCAACAATGCCGATGTCGACAGAAGAAAGACTGATCGCGTCCAGCGGCGTATCCGGTCTGACCAGGCCGAAAGCGCCAAAACCAATTATTAACATCCCGACTACGCAAACCGCCGCGATCCTGATTTTCATTGAAAGTGTAAGTTCCATCAAAAGTCCTTTCCAGATTTTTCTGTAAGTTAACAGCATAAGGCGACTATATCAAGTGATTTTTTTGAACGTAAGGAGAAAGGGGTGCGAGAAAGAGGGAAACTAAATTCAATAACGGTAGAATACCCGCTTTGCGGGTATTCTGTGACAGGTGACAAGTGCGAAGGTGACAGGTGAAAATTTATCCGCGGATTTCACGGATTACGCGGATTTACAAAATAGAATCTTGGCTGTGGGATATTATTTAAGTTGGGGGGTGTTTTTGGCTTTTGTTCTTTGTTAATGTCGGGTAATATGTTATTCAGCAATCAGCAATTAGCGATTAGCTAAATAAAAACAGCGGTGCGTGTTTTGTGGGATACTGCTTGCAACTTTTGTTATGGCATTTATGTTTCTGGCGGTTATTTTGCCACAGAGGAAAACGAGGAAAAGAGAGGGATAAGAGAAAGGATTTTTAAAAAGGAGAAAAAACAAAAAAAGTTTAGCCATCCGCCAGTATTGGCCCGTCACTTCTGCCGGGCAGGCTCCCTTCGGGACTTCGCTTTGAGACTGTTACATAACAATCCCGTACAACACTATTTTATAGGCTGAGCGAACATCTTTGAAGATGTTTTGTTAGTTTTTTGTAAATTCTCTTTGTCAGCTTAAAATTCGACCTGACTTTGCTTCGATTTGCTCTGATTTACTCTTTTTGAAGCGATCACTAGTACACTACGCCACTTTTAGTCTGGCAATGAGCGCACTTACGCCGAAGATATTTATCAGCCTAACCATATTAAAGCACGTTGACAATAAACTCATCTCGGCTCGAACTCCGTCAAGGCCTCGCAGTAAAAAGTATCCTGAGTTGAGGTTTCGTTTTATATGCCCAAACGGAAGTTCGGCACGTTCCTTACGTTTTCGATAAATCTCTTTAGACGCAGGCTTGACATAATGACTGGCCATATCTTCGCGAAATTTCTGATTAAAATATCTGGTTATCTGACGGCCTCCCTTGACGCTTTTGGTGCATATTCCAAAATGGCGACATTTACGGCACTGGCTGCCGGCCGTATAAAAAAAGTATTTTCTCGTATTGTTAATCCCTCGGTAAGGCAGTATTTTATTTTCAGGGCAGATGTAAACATCATTGTCTTTATCATAGATAAAACGTGATTTGTCAAATTCTTTGACCGTGCATTCATCAGAAGACTCTTCTCTAGCCTGTTTTTTTGACGGAACTATAACCTCAATACCCTCTTCAACAAGCTCAGCCATTTTGTCGTAATTACAATATCCGGCATCACCGCATGCTATTTCACATTTACCATCAACAACCTCATTAGCCTGCTGCATTTGATTGGACAGTTGGCCTAAATCATTGTTTTCGGTGACAACATCGCAATTAACTATTAAACCGTTTTTTTCGTCAACTACCACTTGGCCATTAAAACCGGCGTG